>NZ_BAAASB010000004.1:0-547334 GCF_039532665.1 Streptomyces amakusaensis
GCGGCGGGAGGGCGGGCCCGTGCCCGGCCGCGCGCCGGGCGAGTTCCGCGAGCAGCGGAGCCGCCGCCGGCTCGCGGGCCCGGAGCAGCGCGAGCAGATAGACCCGTACCGAGGTGTCCGGCAGCAGCGCCAGCAGCGCGTCGAGTTCCCGGCGTTCGGAGAGTTCGGCGAAGAGCGCGGCGACGGCCGGCGGGAACCAGGGGAGCCCCGCCGCGAGGGACTCCTCGAACGGCATGGGGCCACCGCCGGGCGTACCGGCCGGGGGGACGGCGGCCGGTACGGGTTCCGGCGGTGCGGTGACCCGTACGTCGAGCAGCGGCGCGGTGCTCCCGGAGCCCCGGTCCGCGCCGGCCCGGACCGTCACGGTGACCGGTTCGGTGATCTCCGTGTCCGGTCCCTCGCCGGCCAGCCGATCCGCGAAGTGGTCGGCGAGCAGCTCCGGGAGGGCTTCGAGGGCCCGGTCGACCAGGCCCCTGGGGTCGGGTCCCCAGCTCCATCCGCCGTGCCGGACCACCGTCACCGTGCAGCGCCGCACGGTGATCTCCCCGGTGGCCCGGGAGACGGGTGCGGTCACTGTGCCTCCGCCCCGGTGAGCCGGCCCGCCCAGCCCTCGACCAGGACCAGCAGACCGTGCCTGCTTCCCGCCTCCAGGGTCACGGGGAGGGTGACGGTGCTCTGCTGGGCCGGGATCTCCCCGGTGAGCACATGGGTGTCCTCGCCGTCGGAGATCAGCGCGAGCACGGGGGTGACGCGGTTCGCGGCGAGCGGCAGGGTCACGGTGAGGCCGTCGGCGGCGAGGGCCAGCCCCTCGCTCCAGGCGGCCAGCCGGAGCAGGGTGGGCCGGGGTCTGCCGTCGGGCGCGTCGACGCCGAAGGCCAGCGGGTCGGCGAGGACACCGGGTTCGTCGTCGGCGGCCACGGCGGCCAGCCGCCGGTCCGGCAGGGAGAGGGAGGCGGTGCGGCCCGCGCCGAGGGAGACCCGGACCGGCAGCGCGGGGCCGACGAGTTCGGCCACCTCGGTGGGCGCGGTCGCGCCGGTCAGGGTCAGCGCGCCCACCACATGGCCGGTGTCGGCGACGTACACGGCGGTCAGGCTCATCGTCAGCCACCGCCTTCGGTCGCGGCGGTGGTCGCCAGGACGAGGTAGTCGACGGCACCGGGCTGTTCGGTCACGGCCGGTTCGGCGGCCAGCGGGTCGAACAGCCTGATTCGGCACCGTACTCGGCGGTCGGCGTCCACGGTGGCCTCCACCGGGCTGTGCAGGGTCGAGTCCGTCGTGGTCGACGGGGGGCGGGGGGTCAGCCGGGTGTGGAGCACGACCCGGCCGTCGGCGATCTGCTCGGCGGTGACCCCGGACGGGAGCGGAAGGAGCATTCCGTCGGTGGCGGCGCCGGAGGCGATCAGGGTGCTGCCGGTGGACATCCGGCCGGTGAAGCTGCCCTGGATCGTCAGGTTTCCATTGGCGGCCAGGGTCATCAGCGGGGCGACCGTGCCGCTGCCCCGGTACAGGCCGAAGACCAGGCTGGGCGCTTCGCCGCCGGAGAGCACCACGGCGGGCTCGCCCTCCTGGGGCGTCCGGCCGGTGCGCAGGGTCAGTTCGCTGGAGCGGGCCGTCACGGTGTCGGCCCGGACGCCCGCGTACTGGGGTCCGACGCCGCGCGCCCGGGTCTCGACACCGCTGAAGTGGCCGTCCGTCCAGCGCACATAGCCGAGCAGGACGAGCCAGCGGATCGGCGGATCGGCCGGGGGCGCGCCGATCGCGGGCGGTCGCTGTTCGGCGACCAGCCGCTCGTCGCCGAGGCGTCCGAAGAGGATCTGGTACGACTCCTCGACCCGGGTCGGGGCGGTGGCGGCGGAGCAGGAGTCGGCCCGGGCGGCGGCGTCCGGCTCCCAGTCGGCCGAGGTGAGGAAGACGGGATAGGGCTCGTCGGTGGGCTCGTCAGCGCCATTGACCTCGTCGAAGTCGCTCTCGCGGAGGGCGGCCGGCTCGGTGAGGACGATCTCCCGGCCGGTTCCGTCGACGGCGGTCCCCGCCGACACGCTCACGCCCACATGGCGGGCGCCGGTCAGCGGATCGGTGCGCGGCTCGGTGGTCAGCCCGAGGCCTTCGGCGATTCCCCACTCGTGGAGGTGGAGCGCGTGCCGTGCGGCCACCGCGCGTCCGTACTCCACCGCGGCCGTCAGATCCGCGGCGGACAGGATCTGGCCCTCGTGGAACACGGGGCGCAGCGGGGCGGTCATGTCGTCTCACCCGATTTCGGGGTGCGGGGGGTGCGGGGCTTTCCGGCGGGCGGTCCGGCGGGGGCGCTCGGCGGCGTGCCCTCCGGTTCCTTGCGCCGTCGGCCGGGCCGCTCCGGCGGCCGGTCGGGGGCCCGTCCGGCCTGTTCGCGTACTCCCTCCAGCTCCGCCCGCAGCCCGTCCAGGGCACTGGTCAGTTCGGTCACCCTGGTTCTGAGCAGGGCCAGTTCCCGGTGGCCGTCCGTCACTTCGCCGGGTGTGGTGCGGAGCTGTTCGTGCAGTGCTTTCGGCGGTGTCTCGCCCGGGGCGGGGGTGAGCAGCACGCGCAGCATCTCTTCGAGGTCCCCGGTGGGCGGCGTGTCGTCGAGCAGGGCTTCGGCGTACGGCCGGGGCACCGGGCCCTCGGCGGGGATGTCCGGCTGCCGGTACCGGGGCACCGGTCCGCAGCAGAGCCGGCCGGCCAGTTCACGCAGCCGGTAGAGCTTCGGCAGCCATTCGCCGTAGGCCGAGCCGCCGGGCAGTACCTGTTCTCGGGTCGCGAAGCAGACGCGTACGACGTCGCAGCCGTCCAGTTCGACCCGGGCGAGCAGCACATCGGTGTCGGTGGTGTCGGAGTGCGGCGGGCTGAGGGTGGCGCAGGCGGCCTCGGTGAGGAATCGGCGTACGGCGGTGGTGAGCGCGGCGGTCGCCTCGGCGATCTGCCGCAGGTCGGCGGCGGTCACCTTCTCGACGCTGTCCGGTGGCGGGGCCGGCAGCGGCGGGGGCAGGTCGACGCGGACGGTGTCGGAGCGCAGTGCGCAGTCGGTGTCTACGGTCGAGAGGTCGAGGCGGCCCAGCAGCCAGTCCCGGACGAGGTGGAGGTCGGTGCGGAACTCGGCCTGGAGCGCGTGGCTGAGCGGGGTGCCCTGGGCCAGCAGCCGTACTTCCAGCGGTGCGTCGGGGTCGCCCTGGGCGGGGACGATCCTGGCCCGGGTCTCGGTGACCACCGCGCGGGCGATCGAGCGGGTCAGCGGGTTCGGCCAGACGGCTTCCGTGTCGGTGCCGGCGAGCCGCTCGCAGGCCGCCCCGAGGACGCCCCGGGCGTCGGGGACTCCGGCGAGACCGGGGTGGTCCCGGACGAGCTGTTCCTGTCCCGCCCGGTCGTAGGTGTCGTATCTGGCGATGGCGGCGGCCACCGCGCGGACGTGCTCGGTCGTCGTGCGGGCCGCCTGCGGCGTCGGGGTCCCGCCGTCGCCGTTCTCGCGCAGCCAGGCGAGTCCGTCGGTGTACCGCTTTCCGTCGGCGGCGTCGAAGCGGAAGGTGCGGCCCGGGGCGAGTGAGGCGGCGAACAGGGCGTCGAGATAGCGCCCGAGCCTTCGGTCACGGCTGCGTACATCCTCTGCCCTGGTCAGATCGCCCAGGGCGGCGAGCAGCAGGGTGCCGGGGTTGTGGCGGTGGTCGTCGGCATCGGCCCGTCCGATGACGAACCGGAATCCTTCCCTGAGCCGGGAGGGCACGCATCCCGGTGAGGGGCAGGGTTCCTCGGTGGCGTACGGGGCGACCGGTTCGACCTGGGTCTCCTCGTACCGTACGAAGAGGCCGTACCGGCGCGGTCCGCCGTCGTCGCACGGTTCGCCGCAGTCCGCGCCGAGCGAGGCGACCCTCTGTTCCTGGACGAGGGCGCGTACGTCGACGCTCTCGGCGCAGGGCACCACGATGTCGTGGCCCTCGGGGTCGAGCGCGTGGCCGGGCCGGACCACGACGGTGCCGCCGCCGCAGGGGGCGCAGGCGACTTCGAGGCCGCGGACCACTCCGGGGCCGTACAGCGAGCGGTTGTGGAGCCGGTTCTTCGCGGTGGTGTAGTCGACCAGCAGACCGAGATCGTCCTCGGTCAGCAGCTGTCCGGCGAAGAAGCGCGGCCGGACGAAGGCGGACGGCCGGGGCGACGCGCCCCCGCAGCCGCATCCGCATCCTGTTCCCATGATCAGCGCTCCTTCACAAAGAACCAGCTCTCGAACACGTCCCCGCCCGCGCCGGTGCCCGAGGTCCAGGGGCCGACGCCGGAGGGGGGCAGGACACAGACGCCGGACGGTCCGGTGGGGGCCGCGGTCGGGTGCGGTCCGGCGTCGATCGTCGGCACGCGCCCGCCGACATGGGTGCCGTCGACCGGGCGGCAGCAGCGGTCGAGGAGGAAGGCGGCGCGCACGGTGATCAGGACGCGGTCGCCGTCCTGGAGCGTCTCGCGCGTCGTCTGCCGGTAGCGGAAGCGGTCGGTGAACTCCTCGTCGCCGGTGGGTTCGGCGAACGCGCCGCCCATGTACCAGGTGGAGGCGTTGCGGCCCGCGCCGCCCTCGATGACCTGGATCTCCACCACGCCGGGTTGGAGGGTGTCGGCGCGGACGCCGTCGGAGAACCGGACGACGAGTCCGCCGTCCTCGTCCTGGGTGCCGAGGAGTGCCCTGGCCTCGTCGACGGTGTAGGTGTGGCCGTGGATCCAGTTCACTCCGGTGATCACGACGGGCAGATGGCGGCCGAAGGGCCGTCGGACGTTCATGTGGATCCGGTCCGGGCGGACCGGCCGGTGCCAGTCGATCCCCTCGATCCTGGCCAGCCAGAGCACGGTGTGCTCGCAGCGGGAGCGGCAGGTGTCGCAGCGCTCGTCCTCGGGCGGCTCGCAGCCGGTCACCTTGACGGTGTAGCACTCCTCGGTCCAGCCGAACTCGCAGTCGGAGGTGTCCGCGCAGCCGTCGTTGTACACGGCGCGGGTGGGTTCGACGGGGCGCTCGCCGTACTGGACGCCCACCCAGACGGTGTCCGTGTGGCGTTCGTCGGGGGGCAGCGCCTTCCACAGGTCGACGACGCAGCCGCCGCGCACCACGACCTCGTTGCCGTCGCAGTCGACGGCGAGCCCGGGGGTGATCCGCACTCGGGGACGGCGGCGGAAGTGCTCGCCGCCGTCCGGCCCGGGGCCGCCGGCCGGCTCGGGGACCCCGTCCTCCCCGGGGCCGCCGGCCTCGTCGTGACAGTCGTCCCGGTCGGGCGGCACCGGGGTCACGAAGAGTCCGCACACCACGCCGTAGCCCAGCAGGGCGCGCAGCCGCAGCTTCAGTTTCTGCCGGTAGTAGTCCTGTTCCCGCTGGAAGTCCCTGGCTCCCAGCATCTGGCCGTGGAAGTAGCGCAGTCTGCGCAGCGGGGGCTCGTCGAAGCCCCCCGTGTGCGCCGCGCCCGTTCCCGTTCCCGTTCCCGGTCCCGGTCCTGATCCCGATGCCGTCTCTGACGCTGGTTCTGTCATCGCACTGTCCTCTCACCAGACCTGTGTGTGCACGCCGACGCCGGAGACCGCCCCGACGATCACCCCGTGGCGCGCTCCTCGCGGCCCCGGCCGGAGCACCGCGTCGCGGTTGAGCCGCGGGGAGTGTTCGCCGCCCAGCACCGGCGGCGGCAGTGGAACGAAGGAGGTGTCCACGCCGACCGTGGACCGTGAGCCGACCACGAACCCCGCGCCGCCGGTGCGAACCGATCCGGCGGTGTGCGCGGGGGCCTGCCGGCCGACCAGCCGCCGCAGCGCCTTCTCGTCCGCCGAGCCGGCCGGCAGCAGGACCCGGAACCGGTGGGCGTGGGCGGTGAGCGGGTCGGTGTCCGGGTCGCCGAAGGCCCGCAGGGGGCCCGCGCCGAGGGCCGATCCGTCCAGCCGGAATCTGCTCGCCGAGCGGCCGAACAGCCGGACGCCGCCCAGCCCCGGGCCGGTGGTTCCGGCCCCGGCCCCGGCCTCCGTCCCGGTTCCGTCCGCCGTCCGCCGGATCAGGGCCCAGCGGCGGTCGGCAGCCAGTTCGTCGATCACCGGCGTCGCGCCGAACACGATGCGGACCGCTTCGCGCAGCGCCCAGGGGGTGCCCCTGCGCCGGTACAGCTCCGGTGCGGCGGCCAGCAGCGCGCGCCGGGTGCTCGCGTCCCAGCCCGCCTCGAACGACAGGCCCAGCAGCCCGGCGAGCCAGGGCAGCACCCGGTCCGGGACGCCGGCCGGGTCCAGCAGGGCGGGATACCGCTCGATCACCCGGTCGAGTTCGCCGAGCGAGGCGTCGAACAGCGACAGGAAGCGCTCGGTGAAGTCGTCCGCCGCCGGATCCTGGCGGAACGCGGCGGGGAGCAGGTCCGCGCTGGTGGACCGGGGCAGATCCAGCCGGATCCGGCGTACGACCGGGGTCGCGCCGCCGTCGCCGGTCAGCCGCAGCCGCAGCCGCAGAAAGCGGCCCGGCGGCTGGTCGACGAGGAAGTCGGTGGCTCCGGGGGCCGCCGTCTGCCAGTCGGTGGTCTCGTACCGTCCGTCCTCGGAGACCACGATCGAGACGGTGACCGCCGTGCCCGTGGGGAGGTCGGCGTCCACCCTGACGCGGTGCCAGCGGCAGCGCGAGACGCCGCTGTCGATCAGGGTGGTGAGGCAGGATCCGGAGGTGACGTACTCGTCGGTCGGCGGCGAAGGGGCCTCGCGTGGTTCGCCCCGCCAGTCGAAGCAGCTGGTCACCGTGGTGTCCGGGCCGGGCTCCCGCAGACAGAAGCCCTCCTCGGCCGCCGAGACGAGGCTGCTCGGCGGCAGGGTCGCGGCCAGCTCGGCCGCGGTGACCGTCCGGAACGGGCGCTTCCGGCCGCCTCGGTGGATCCGCAGCCGTACGCCGTCGTCGCTGAGCAGCCAGATCGTCCGGCCCGGTCCGGTCCGCAGTCCGGCGATCCGGCCCGGGGCTCCGGTGCGCAGCAGGCCGAGGAACTCCCCCGCCGTGCTGTAGCGCCGCAGGTCGGTGTCGGGTTCGCGGGCCACGAGGATCTCGTCGCCCGCCGCCGGGGCGGCCCAGGCGGGCCGGTCGACCGGGATCACGCCCGCGAGGTGTTCGCCCTGGTGCCGCCAGACCCGTACCCGGTCGTTCTCGACCACGGCCAGCCGGTTTCCCCGTGCGGCGACGGAGACCGGGTCGCACAGGGGGCCGGGTTCGCAGCCGGGCGGCCAGACGGGCGTCCAGCCCCCGGAGCAGGCGTCCCGGCGCAGCAGCCGGGGCCGGTCGGGGGTGAGCAGATACCAGTCGCAGGGCCCTTCGCCCGGGGTGAGGCGGCGGTCGGGGAACCAGGGCAGCAGTGCGCGCCTGGTGGGCCCCTCGGGTGCGGAGCCGGGGTGGGCGAGCCGCACTCCGGCCGGGTCGTCGAAGCCGACGAGGTCGTGGACCTCCCGCTGGTCCCAGCCGACATGGGCGTCGAGCAGACGGAAGGTGGCGGGTCCTGACGCGCAGGTCATGGGCGGTCCCTCCCGGGGATCAGCAGCGGGCGTTCCGGCCAGGCGAGGGTGTGGGGCGCGAGGGCGTGGTCGGTGCAGGGCCGCTTGCGCTGTCCGTCGACCACGAGGGTGAGGCCGGAGACGGCCAGCACTCCTTCGACGGCCAGCAGCCGCCGGACCAGGAGGGCGTGTCGCAGGGTGCCACCGAACGGCCAGCCCGCGCCGTTCTCCCCGCCGCGCAGCGGATCGAGGTAGGCGGTGATCGCGTCGCCCGCGCGGGCCAGCGTCACGGCCCGGTCCCGGTCGGGGTCGAGGGTGACCCGCGCCTCGACGCCGACCCGCCGGTAGCGGGCGGGGGCGGCGACGACCGTGACCCCGGCGGGGGCGGCGGTGCGGGCGAGATGGTCGGCGACCGCGCGCAGGGTCGCGGCGGACGGCACCGGCGGTTCGCCGCTGTCGTCCGCGGGCGGCACGACCAGGACGCCGACGACGCCGGGGATGGGCACTCCCGGGTGGTCGGGGTGGAGGCCCGGCACGCCCTGGGCGCGCGCCACGGACGCGCCGGGCGTCCGGGTGGCCAGGAGTCCGTAGTCGGCGGGGGCCACGGCCCGTCCCCGGGCGCGCAGTTCGCCGACGCCCCGGCGCATCGCGTCGGCGTCGGGTTCGGGGTCGGTGCCGCCCGAGGCCGGGAAGGGATTGGTGACGCCGGTGACGAACGGCAGCGCGGTGACCACGGTGCCGACGGCTCCCGCCCGGACGGATCCCGCGCTGCCGCCGCCGACCCGGTAGCGCACGGCGCGGACGTTGCGGAAGCCGGGCGGGACGGCGGCTCCGTGGACGCCGTCGCCGAAGGCGATCTCGCCCGTCTCGTGGTCGACGGTGAACACCCGGTCGGCGGGGCCGTGTCCGGCCAGGCTGGACGTCTCGCGCCAGCGGGCGGTGACGGCGGCCGTGGTGCCGAAGACATCGCCGCCCGGATCGTCGTCGACTTCGATGACCACCGACCCTTCGAGGATGGGGACCTGGCTCAGGGTCATCCGGCGGCCCGCGCCCGGCGGGCCCTGGACCGGCTGGAGGGGTTCGTCCCTGATGGTGCGGGTGGCCGTGGCCGAGGCCGTGTTCAGGCGGACTCCGGAGAGGACCGGCGCGGGCCCGTCGAAGGAGCCGTGGGCGAGCCGCAGCCGCAGCCAGCGGAGCGGGGGGCCCGGCAGGCCCGGGGCGTTCCCCGGCCGCCAGGAGCGCGGGACGCGGAGCTCGACGGTGCCGCTGGCGCGCAGTCCGTCCGTGCCGTCCCTGGCGACTTCGGCGGGGATGAATCCGGTGCCGTCCAGGACGTCCCAGCGCAGCAGCGGTTCGGCGGGCCGGGGCGGCGGCGCGGGGCCGTCGGATGCGGCGGGCGCGGGCGGATCGGCGACGACGACGAATCCCAGGGAGAGCCGGGGGTGGGGGGCGGCGGTTCCGGCCAGCGCGATCCACAGGCCGTTGCCCGGCTCGGGGTCGCGGCCGAAGGGCGCGAAGGGGTGGCCCGGCCCGGCGGGCCCCAGCGGGAGGATTTCGAGCTTCCCGGCCTCCCGCACGGCGAGCGCGGCGAGCTTGGCGGGCGTCGCGTACAGATCGTCGTCCGTCTCGAAGATCACCTGTCCCGCCGGGCCGGAGGCGGCGGCCTGGAATCCGGCGGGGACGAGGACCGACGCGCCGTCCGGCGGGTTCACGGTGAACTCCAGCAGGGCGGCGGCGGCTCCGGCCGGACGTCTGCGTACCCCCGCCGTCGCGAGATGCTCGGCGAGGATCTTCTCGGGGAGCCGGTTCACCCGGGTGAGGACGGACGCGAGCTGCGCGCCGAAGACGCGGACGAGCGCGACTCCCGCGTCCTGGCGGTCCGGGTCGGTCCAGTCGGGGGTGTACGCGGTGATCCGGCCGCGTACGCGGGCGCGGACCGTCTCGGGGGTGGCGTCGACCAGTTCGGGCTGGACGCCGGTCGGGCCGGGGCCCGGGACGATCTCGCCCTCGGTGCGCGCGTCGCGCTCCCACCACACCTCGCCGCTCATGTCAGCCCCTCTCCCGGCTCGGCGGCGGGCACGACCCGGGTCCGGACCGCCCGCAGGACCGGCAGATCGCCGGCGCGGAGTCGCACGTCGCGGCAGCTCTCGTCGGGTTCGTCGCCGTCGAGGCCGATCGCGACGGCCAGGACGTCCGCGAGGTCTCCGAGCGCCCGTTGCGCGGCCCGCAGCAGGGCGGAGGGGCGCAGCGGTTCGCCGAACGGCCATCCTTCGCCGTCCTCGCCGCCGATGAGCGGGTCGAGGTGACGGCGGAGTCCCCCGGCGGCTGCGGCGGAGGCGCGGGCGCGGTCGGCGGGGTCGCCGGACAGGTCGACGCGGAGGGTGACATCGCGGTAGTCGGGCGGGCGGACGAAGACTTCGGAGGTGAGGAGCCGTGCCCCGGCCAGCCGGGCGGCGACGGCGCACAGCGTGCCCGGGTCGGGGCGCGGGTCGGGGACGAAGTCCTCGCGGGTGAGGTCGTCCCTCGGCGCGAAGGGGACGATGTGGAGGGTGACCGCGCCCGGCACGGTGGCGCACGGATGGCCGGGGTGTTCGCCGACGGCGGGGTGCGCGCGGGCGACGGCGACGCCGGGGGTGGTCCGGGCGAGCGTGACG
Organism: Streptomyces amakusaensis; assembly: GCF_039532665.1. Classification (NCBI taxonomy): domain Bacteria; kingdom Bacillati; phylum Actinomycetota; class Actinomycetes; order Kitasatosporales; family Streptomycetaceae; genus Streptomyces; species Streptomyces amakusaensis. The sequence continues at coordinate 10,131 of NZ_BAAASB010000004.1, forward strand.
AAGTCGTCGGCGGTGACCGCGCGGGTGACTTCGCCCAGCGTGGCGGCGGCCCGTCGGCGGGCCTCGGCGACCGTCTCCGGGTCCTGGCCGCCGGATGCCTGGACGAGGCTGGTGGCGGTGAGGGCGGCGGGCGCGGAGTCGTCGGCCGGCAGCCAGTTGGCCGTCAGTCCTCCGTTTCCGGCCCGGCCGCCGCCGGTGGTGTAGTCGGCTCGTGCGTTTCGGGCCTCGGGCCGGGGAACGCGTCCGGTGAGTCCGTCGCCGAAGACGAGCGCGCCCTCGGCCCGGTCGAGGACGAAGATCCGGTCGGCGGACGCGCCGAAGGTGAAGTCCGGGGCGGCGCTCCACTCCTCGTCGGCGAGGGAGAGGGCCGCGTCGAGCAGACCTTCGGCGGCTTCGGGCAGGACGAGGCGCTGGCCGGGCAGTTTGAGCCAGGCTTCGATCTGCTGTGCGAGGTCGGCCCCGGTGGCGGTGTGCCGCCGGAGGTGGCGGGCGGCGCTCGCGTTGACCGCGAGCCGCAGCAGCCGGGGCGGCGCGGTGAAGCTGGCCGCCGGGGTCGACAGCAGCAGCCCCGAGTCCCGGGTGGTCCAGCCGGGCGGCGGGTGCAGCCGGACGACGCCGGATCTGCGGAGTCCGGCGGTGCCGTCCTCGACCTTCTCGAACGCGCCGCCCCGGTCGGTGCCGGGGCAAAACCAGAACCAGTCCAGCTCCGCGGGCGGGGGTACGCCGTCGGTCGCGCCGGGCAGCCACTCGGGTGTGACGGCGGCGGGCGCGTCCACCTCGACGAGCAGGGAGAGCGGCCCGGGGGCGGGGAGTCGGCCGGTGAGCGGGAGGGTGAGGCGGGCCGAGGAGGGGCCGCCGCCGCTCGCCAGCAGGGGTACGCCCCGGCGGGCCCGCAGGTCCGCGGTGCGGTCCCGGTCGGTCACCACGGTGATCTCGCCGTCCGGGTCGAGGGGGAAGACGGCCACGTCGTCGTCGAGGGTGAAGACGACGCGTCCCAGCGGGTCCCTGGACAGGGGTGTCCCGGCGCGGACGACGGGGACGGGTGCGCCGGGGGCGGTCGGCACGGCCAGGTGCAGCACGGTGGCGGCGGCGCGGGCGGGGCGCGGCGGGTCGACGCCGAGCAGCCGCACCAGGGCGACCACCAGGGCGTCTGGGACCTGGTCGAGCCAGTAGAGCCGCTGTTCCAGCAGATGGGCGAGGAGTTCGAGCAGGGTGATGCCGGGGTCGGCGGGCGCGTGGAGCGTCCAGAGGCCGTCCGACTCGGCGGGGACGCGGCGGCGGGACTCCGCCATGATCGCGTCCCAGGTGAGGTCGTCCAGCTTCGGCGCGGGCAGGGTCATGGGGTGCTCCCGGTGAGGCCTGCGTAGAACGGGAAGACCAGGTTGGCCTTGGTGTTGCTGCGCCGGATCCGGTAGACGACCGAGACGGTGACCCGGGACTCGTCGGCGGGGTCGGCCTCGGCGCGGACCTCGTCCAGCTCGACCCTGGGCTCGTGGTCGCGGACCGCGTCGGCGATGGAGTTCTCCAGGTCGCGCAGGCTCTGTACGCTCCCGGGCGCGAACACGGACTCCTGGGCGCGGGTGCCGAAGTCTGGGCGCATGACGCGTTCGCCGACGCCGGTGAGGAGCAGGGCCCGCAGACAGTGCTCGATGCTCTCCTCCCCGACGGCGTATCCGAGCCGGCCGGCCTCGTCGGGCAGGATCGGGAAACGCCAGCCGGTGCCGAGGAACTCCTCGCTCATGCCGTTCTCGCCTTCTTCGCGAGGACCGCGGGGGTGAGCAGCGGCACGGGCGGTCCGGTGGGTCCGGCGGCGGACGGGTGGGTGTGGGTGTTGAACGCGGTGAGCAGGGCGTTGCCGAGGACGAGGGGTTCGGTGGCGCCGCCGCCGAGGTCGATGGCGGCGGAGTCGACGGTCACCTTGGCCGCCTTGAGGGTGATGTCGCCCTGGGCGGAGACGGTCACGCTGCCGCCCTGGGCGGCGGTGATCCGGACGGCCTTGCCCCGGTCGTCCATCTCCACGGTGTGTCCGGCGGCGGAGGTGATGCGCACGGCGGCCTGGGCGGCGGTGTCGTCGAGCAGGATCTCGTGGCCGTGCGCGGTCCGGATGATCTTCTGGTCGCGGCCGTCGGTCCGGGCGGTCGGCGGCTTGTCCTCGCCGTTGTAGAGACCGCCGAGGACGATGGGGAACCGCATGTCGCCGTGGACGAAGGCGACGAGGACCTCGTCGCCCTTCTCCGGGACGAACAGCGAGCCGTAGCCGTTGCCCGCGTAGAGCTGGGCGACCCGGCACCAGTCGGTGACCGTGGTCTGGTCGAACCAGGGGAACGTGAGCTTGACGCGGCCCTCGTCGTCCCCGTCGTTCTCCACGACGAGGGCTTCGACGACGCCGTAGTACCGCTTGTCGGTGCTGCGGGCGCGCGGTGTGTTCCTGGTGGTGGTCACTGGTCCCCCTGGTGGATCCGCCGGCCGGTGAACTGGGTGAAGAAGCCGCCGGTGTTGAGCGTGTGCTCGACCCTTTTGACGAAGTACGTCCCGGAGAAGCGCCTCCCGAGGCCGTAGATCTCCAGGTTGTCGCCGGGCCTCAGCTCGGGGAGGCCGGCCACCCGGCCGGTGGCGGTGATGAATTCGTAGGCCCGCTCCCTGAGCAGACTGATCGCCAGTTCACGGGCCTCCTGATCGCTGCTGACCGGGGCGTCGACGAGGACTTCCTGACGGCCCTGGAGGGTGCTCTCGGCGGCTTGGGGCCCGCTCTGGCCGCCGGCGCTGTTCTGTCCGGCCGGCAGGTTCTCGGCGGTGGCGGTGAAGGCGATCGGCTGTTTGGTGCGGGGGTCCCAGCCGCGCACGGTGACCTTGCTGACCTGCTTGGACACCGTCAGGGTGGGGGTGAAGTCGAGCAGATTGGGGATCAGCCCGGCGGGCTGCGCGCTGGGTCCGGTGGTGAGCCCGGGCGCGTAGGCGAGGCGGTAGACCCGGATCGGGCGGCCGTCGCGGCCGTCGGTGGGTCTGATGAAGTACAGGGTGTCCTCGCCGGAGGCAGGATCCGGCAGGATGTAGCAGTCGAAGTCCAGCCGTTTCGCGCGCTCCATCAGGAAGCTCGCGTCGTCCTGGTTCTTCTGGACCACCCGGTCGTGGGTCGGGCCCTCCCGGGTGACCTCGATCCGCAGATGGTTGCGCCGGGCGATCTCCTCCGCGATCCGCCAGTCGGGCATGTCGCGGTAGATCTTGACCTCGTTCTCGGCCGGTTTGCGGTCCTTGAGGCGCAGCAGCCCGTCCACTCCGCTGACGCCGACGGTCGGTGAGGACCCGTCGGAGAACTTGGGGCTGAGGGTGCTGATCGTCCCGGTGGCGACGGTGAGCAGCTTGTCCGCGTAGCCGAGCCGCACCGAGACCCGGCAGCCGAGCCGGAAGTCCGGCGAGTCGCTGTGCTTGAACCTCAGCCGGGCGTCGTCCCAGTTGTTGAGGGTGAGATCGAAGCCGGACATCTCGTCGATGTCGCGGTTCACCTTGATGTCGATGATGTCGTTCTTCGTGGACGGGTCCATCTCCAGGCCCTCGATCCGCACCTCGAACTCGGGCGCGTACCGGTCCGGAGAGGCGACCTCCGGTACGGGGGTGCTCATGGCGCGCTCCTCACGGCAGCCGGGGTACGGTCAGCACCCGGCCCGGCCGCAGGTCTCGTGGGTCGCTGATGCCATTGGCGCGGGCCAGTTCCCGCCAGGCGTCGGGCCTTCGGTAGACCGCGGCGGAGATGCTGCTGAGGGTGTCGCCCCGGCGCACCACATAGCTCTTCTCCACGGTGGGCGAGGAGAAGGGGTTCCGCGCCGCCTGCACCGCGGCCGGGCGGTACTCCTTGAGCGCCAGGTCCACCATCGCGCGCAGCGGCACTCCGTCCGGGCGGAACAGCTGGTAGTGCACGTCCATTTTCTCCACCACGCCGGTGAAGACCGACTGGTCCCAGACGAAGCGGACGACCGGCGGCGCGTGTTCACGGCTGTCGGGGCGCAGCAGGTCGCGCAGCGCGTCGACGTAGGCGGTGCGGACGTTCTCCAGGGTGTCGGAGGTGTCGACGAGGGCCTGGACGGAGAGCGTCTCGGTGCCGCCCCGGACGTACTGGAGCGGCGGTGTCTCCAGGCCGGGGATGGTGATCTCGGCGAAGGTGTTGGTCTTGCTCAGTTTGTAGTCGGTGGGGTTGAAGCGCAGGGGGATCCGGCGCTTGCGCTCGTCGGCGATGACCGGGCGGACGATCTCCAGCCGGGCGCGGGCCGCGCCCTGGCCGGCGAAGGAGACGGGCGTGATGCTCACGACGGGTCCTCCCCGTCGCCGAACCGCCGTTCCGCCTCGGTCCTGCGGGTGCGGGCGCAGGCGTCCTCGTACAGTCTCGACCAGGCCTGGATGTGCCGGTTGAACAGACGGGTGAACACGGCACCGTCGTCGCCCTCGACCTGGAAGCGGACTTCGAGGTGGTGGATGGTCAGTTTCGGCACGTCGGTCACCTCCTTCGGTTCAGCGGGGACAGCGGATTCGCGGCCGGGTCCTGGAGGACCTTGGTCAGTCCCTCGTGGGCCAGCTCCAGCGACTCGACGGCGACGGCGTTCTGTTCGGCGTGCAGGTCCGGGCCGCTCCACTTGGCGGCGAGGCCGCCGTGGAACGCCCATGCCGCGCCGGGGATCCCGTCCGGGCCGAGGACGATCACCGCGCCGTCGCGGCGAGCTCCCAGCGAGTCGCCGAGCCCGGCCTGGTACCAGGCCCAGAGCCCGGGGTCGCGGACCACTCCGCGTTTCAGGACGATCCGGTTCCAGCTGTGGCGCAGCGGCAGCTGGTGCACCGAGTCGTTGCGCCCGCCCTCCGGGTAGCTGGTCACCTCCAGCTGTGCGCCCAAGCCGGTGACCTCCTGGAACGCTCCGGAGGCGACCAGCGGCAGCAGGAGTGCCTGCGCCGAGGGCAGATACGCGTCTCCGGGGTCGAGCGTCACCAGGAAGCGGTACTTGGGCAGTGGGTCGAGTGTCATGCCTCGATCACCTCCAGTCCTCGGTCCTGGCCGAGGACCAGGCGCAGCCGGATGAATTCCATGGGGACGGCGGGGGCGACCTCGATCTCGCAGACCACCTGTGCCGGGTCCTGCTCCGGCGGATTGTTGGTGTCGTCGCAGACCACCCGGAAGGCCTGCTCGGGCCGTGAGCCGGCGAGCGCCCCGGAGCGGAAGGCCGCCAGCAGCACGGAGGTCACCGCCCGTACCAGGGTCAGCCGCAGCTCGGGCGAGTTGACGTCGAAGACCAGGGGGCCTGCAACCCGGCGGATGGCCCGCACCAGCAGGTGCAGCAGCCGGCGGTGGGCGATCCAGCGGGTGCGGGGGTCGGCGGACAGGGTGCGTCCGCCCCACACCACCAGACCCCGGCCCCGGGTGCACCGCAGCAGATTGACGCCCGCGTCGAAGAGCCGGACCTGCTGGGCCTCGGGGAACGAGGCCGCCAGGTCGACCGCCTCCAGGATCACCGCGTTGGCCGGGGTGTGGTGCGCGCCGCGCTCGCCGTCGAGGCGGGCGATGACGCCCAGGACGTGTCCGGACGCCGGAACGGTCCGGGTGCGGGTCCCGTCGGGGACCCGCAGCGGCGGGTGGTGGACGGCCACCGTGCTCAGCAGTTCGGCGTCTCCCTCCGCGGTGAGGGAGCCGGCCCAGTCGACCGCGGAGTCCACGGCGGTCAGCCGCGGCGGCACGTCCAGGACGACGAGGCGGTCGAGCAGCGGGTGCACGGTCCGCAGCAGTTCCCGCACCAGCTCGCCGTGGTCGGGGCCGGTGAGGTCCGTGCCGAGGTCCGGCAGCGCCACCAGGGCCGGTTCCGGCAGCTCGGCCTGTCCGGCCACGGCGTCGGCGTACTCGCGCCGCCCCGGTGGCGCGTCGTCGCCGCCGGTGAGCGTCAGATCCCAGGAGAGCGAGATCGGGCCCGGCGGGCCCGGCGGCGGGGCGGGGCCGTCGGGGATCAGCCGGATCAGCCGGGACGCGGTCAGCCGGTCGGCGACCTCCGCCGGCGGCAGTCCGGCGAAGATCTCCGGGGGTTCGCCCGGCACCAGGACCCGCACGGTCACCGTCGGCGGTCCGGCGACGCTGCTGGACCGGTGGCGGAGGGCGACGCGCCCGCCGTTCGCCCAGGCTCCCGGGCTGGTGGCGACCGCCTGGTACCGCTGGGCGGCGAAGCCGCTCACCCGGCCGACCGTCCAGAGCGCGCTCGCGGTGCGGGCGGGCCCGGTGACCCGCAGGACCCAGGCGGTGCGCCCGCCGTTCTCGAAGAAGCCGCGCAGCGCGTGGGGCGTGGCGCTGGAGCCGTCCGGCGGCCCGAAGACGCCCACGACGTCGTTCCAGCTCTCCACGCGGACCGGCGTGCCCGCCGGGCCGCGGCGGAGCCGGCCGAGGAAGACGGCCACGTCGGTGCGGAGCGGTTCCTCGCCGGAGCCGCTCGGCACGAACGTCAGGGATACGCCGGGGAGCGCTTCGCCTGCCATATCAGACGTCGATCTCCAGTTTCTCGACCGCGAGCACCAGGGTCTCCATGGCAATCTCGTTCTTGGTCGCGCTCAGCGTCGGGCCGGTGTACTTGGTGGGCCAGCCCCGGTCGAAGTTCCAGCGCATGGCCTCCTGGCGGTTCTCGTCGAGCAGCACGATCGAGCCGGAGGTCCGCCGGACCTTGCCGTTGAGCGCTTCGACGACCCAGTTCCAGAAGCCGACATGGCCGGTGATGCCGCGCTTGAAGGTGAGGTTGGTGAACTTCTTGAGTCCCGGGATCTTGCGGACGGTGATGTCCTCGCTGCCGTTGCGGTACTCGATCGGCGGGATCTCCAGTTCCAGACCGCTGGCCTCGGTGAAGGACCCGCTCACCGCGACCCCGTCGTCGCTGACGTTGGTCACGATGATCTGGAAGCTGTATGAGGCGTAGGGATCGTCTCTGGTAACGGGCGGCATGGTGGCGTCTCCTCAGCTGCTCAGGCGAGTTGGGTCTCGCGGGTCTTCTGCTGGATCCGGAAGATCACGAACTCGGCCGGGAAGACCGGCGCGACGCCGATGACGCAGATGAGCCGGCCGTTGGCCAGGTCGTCCTCGGTCATCGTGGTGCGGTCGCAGGCGACGAAGAACGCTTCGTCGGCGGTGGTCCCGGCGAGTGCGCCGCTGCGCCACACCGTGGTGAGGAAGTTCGCGACCGTCTGGCGGACGAGGGCCCACAGGGCCTCGTCGTTGGGTTCGAAGACGACCCACTGGGTGCCCTCGTCGATCGACTCCTCCAGATAGAGGAAGAGCCTGCGGACGTTGATGTACTTCCACGAGCTGTCCGAGGACAGGGTGCGCGCGCCCCACACCCGCTGGCCGAGCCCGGGGAAGAAGCGCAGTGCGTTGATCCCCTTGGGGTTCAGCACGTCCTGGTGGCGTTTGGTGATGTCCTGGGCGATGCCGTCGACGGAGCGGATGCCCCGGATGACGGTGTTGGCGGGGGCCTTGTGGACGCCGCGCTCCACGTCGACGCGGGCGTAGATGCCGGCCAGATGGCCGGAGGGCGGGATCTCCACGTCCCGGTTGGTCAGCGGGTCCCTGGTGACCAGCCACGGGTAGTAGAGCGCCGCGTACTTGGTGTCGAAGCGCTCGCGGAAGGTCTGGATCCCCTCGATGTCCAGGCCGTCCTGCGGGTCGAGGACCGCGAACCGGTCCCTGAGCAGCTCGCAGTGGGTGATCAGGGCCGCTTCGACGGTGTCCGACCACACTCCGGGCACGGCGCAGACGGCGACCTCGTCGATGTCCTCCAGCGCGACGACACCGGTGCGCTGCCCGCTGCCGCCGTCGACGCCGACGAAGTCTCCGACGTTCAGTCCGCCGTAGGCGTCGTCCCCGTTCGCGAGGGTCAGCCAGGAGCCGATCGCGGGCACGGGGAATGCGGCGGGGTCGGTGGAGAGGCCGGCCAGGGCGGTCGCCCGCACCAGCTTGGACCGGGCCGCGAGGGCGGTCGTCACATGCGCCGGGGTGTCGCCGCCGAGCCGGAGGTTGTCGAAGGTCTCGGTCACCGAGGCCCCGGACGGATCGGTGAAGCGGGTGCCGACCTGGGCCTCGATCAGCTGGATCCGGTCGGTCTCGAAGAAGGTCCCCTGGACGGGTCCGCCGAAGGCGACGACGTCCACGGCGACGGACTCGACGTTCAGGACGGTCAGACGCGTCCCGTCGTCGAGCTGGACGACCGCGCCCGGGTACAGCCGGCTCGCGCCGCCGATCCGCAGCGACCGGCCCGGCGCGGTGTTGCCCCGGCGCACCCGGCGCACGATCAGCCCGGCCTGCCAGGCCGGATGCCGCGCACCCGCCGGGAGAGTCAGGGTGACCGTCCCGTCGGCCGGCTCGCCCACCTGGACCTTGAAGCGGTCGGGGCCGATCTGGACCCAGACGTCGCCGGGGAGTTCGCCGGGGTCGAGCCCGGGTGCCGTCGCGACCTCGACCGTCCCGCTGTCGGCCGCCGCGTCCTCGGTGAGCCGGGTGGTGAACGGCGCGCCCTCCTGGGGATCCGGCAGCACCGCGAGCGAGGCAGCGGCCACCGGCAGGATCCGGACCTGGACCGCGCCGCCCCAGGAGCCGGGGCTGATCGCGGAGAAGCTCAGGGTCTGCTCCGTGCTGCGCGCGCCGACCTGCACATAGTCGCCACGGGCCGTTCGGACGGCGGCGGGCAGGGCCGAGTCCAGCTCGATGCGGCGGGCGGTCAGGTCGTAGGCGGAGACGGCGGCGGTGTGGATCGTCCGCTGGTCGTCGCCGCGGAAGACCGTGATCCGCTGTCCGACTCCGGCGAAACCGATCAGATGGCCGAGTTCCAGGCTCGTCGCGCCTGTCGCGGCGTCGGCGGCGATGGGGCTGACCAGGCCGTGGCCCAGGGTGCCCGAGGCCGCGGTGGCCTGCCCGCTGACGACCCGCTTGACATACAGACGCTGCCCGCCGTTGTCGAAGAATCCCTTGACCGCCAGCGGGAACAGCCACCAGCGGCCGCCCTCGGCCGGATCGTTGGCCCAGGTGTCCCGTACGGACGGATCGGGTTCCGGCAGAAATCCGCCGAAGGTGTTCTGGAACTCCAGGAAGTTGGTGACGAGCTTGGGCTTGCCGCTGGAGGGGCCGCGCGCGGTGACCCCGACCATGCCGGCCGTGCTCGTGCCCACTCCCGCGATCGGCCGCGGTCCCGCGTCGATTTCCTCGATGTATACGCCGGGGCTCAGATACTCCGCCATGGATGGCTCCTCAGTTCTCGCGGATCTCGATGACGTGTCGGCGGTCGGCTTCCCGGGGCAGCCGGACGACCAGCGCCCCGGACCGGCCCGGCCGCTCGACGGCGCGCAGACGGAAGGTCTCCGTGCCCGGGTCTGCGTCGCTCTTCTCGCCCTCCCACCGCAGGGCCAGCCGGAAGGCCCCCGCGGCGTCGGACAGGGTCCGCTCCCGCCAGGCGGCGCCGTCCCGGCTGGTCAGGCCCTCGGCCTCGACCAGCGCGTTGACGACGGGGGCCCCGGTGGCCGCGTCGAGCACGACGCCGTGGACCGTGCGCGCGCCCGGCGGGTACGGGAAGGAGACGCTCGGCAGCAGCCGGACGAGCCGGGGCACGGTCGCCGCGGCGGGTGGATGGGTGTCGTCGTAGGGGTGCACCAGGAACTCGACGGCGAGGAGGTCGGACGAGAACGGCTCGCCGTCGGCCGGGTACAGCGGCTGGTGCCCGGGTGCGGTGAAGCGGGCGCGGTGGAGCAGCGGCCGGGCCGTCCACGGTTCGGCGCGCCGGCCGAGCCCGGGATAGGCGAGGGCCGCGCTGGGTGTGCGGACGGCCACGTCGTCGAGCGGCAGCCAGCCGGTGTCGGTCAGCCGCTCCAGCCGGACCGTGACGCCCGTGGTCCGGACCCGCTCGGCGTACTCGTCGAAGGGCACGAACCAGACCGGGCTGTGGCGTGTGGACCGCTCCAGCGGCAGGAAGGGGCTCATGACGTCGGCGTCCCGTCGAAGACCCGGCTGCGCACCGGCCGGACCACGGTCTCGACGGCCGAGTCCAGATTGACGACACGGACCTCGTAGTTCAACGAGAGCCGGTAGGGCTTCTGGATCGCGTACCAGACCCAGGACTTCTGGTCGAGGGCGAGCGGGGTGAGGCTGAGGTGCAGCGCGTCGGTGCTCGCCGCGAGGCTGCCGGAGAGCTGCGCGCCGTCCAGGATCGCGTCGTCGTAGAAGGTCTGGAGGGCGCGGCCGAGCATCCGGTGCTGGGTCGCCTGATCACCGCCCCAGGGGGTGATCAGATAGCGCAGCAGCAGCGCCATCGGCGGTTTGCGGACGGTCGGCGGTTCGGGAGGCTGTGAGCGCACCGGGGGGCGGTTGCGCGAACTGGGGTCCTCGGCGATGTCGTAGAGGAACACCGTGAGCTTCGGCGGCGGGGTCTGCACCGTCTCGGAGAGGTCGTTCAGTTCCGCGATCGGCGGTTCCACCTGGCTCAGCCCGCGCAGGGACTGGGTCAGTGTCTCCACGATGACCGTCGAGACATCGCCGATGACGCCGAAGTCACCCATCCGCATCCTCCCCCGGCCGCGCTCACGATGACGTGCTCCGCCAGCATGCGGAGCCCCTCGTGGCCGGGCCGCGACACATGCGTCACATGCGCGTCACCGGCCCGTTCCCGCACCGGCCGATGACGCGGCGGACACGCTCGGAAAACGTCTCAGTGATTCCGGGGAGGCGTGAACAATCCGCTTCGACCAGGGTCATTGACGCCTCGGCGACGTTTCGGTGACGCCATTTCGCCATCTCTCACCCCCAGGCCCTCGTCACAGGATCATGATTGGTTCGTAATATGGCTCCAGCATTCGGGGAGTAATACGAAGGATCATTGGAACCGAACCATCCGGGGGAATCGGTGAAGGAACCAACTCACGTCACCACATTGAGGCTTCTCAAAGGATTCGCCCTGTCGGTCGATCAGACACGCGTTCCCCTTTGTTCAAGCGTTCAACGGCTCATCGCGTTTCTCGCGCTCCAGGGCATGCCGCGCTCCCGAACCTATGTGGCTGGAACCCTGTGGCCCGACGTCACCATGTCACGCGCCCACGCGAACCTCAGATCATCCCTGTGGCGCGCGACGCAGACCGACCACCACATCATCGACACTTCTACACAGGAACTGGCGATTTCCGAGCACATCATGGTGGATGTGCACGAGGCCGTGGCGAACGCGCACCGACTGCTCGACCTCACCTGTTCCTGCGACGACATTCTCACCACACAGACACGCATCGACCTCTCGGCCGACCTGCTGCCGGAATGGTCGGAGAATGAATGGGTCATCACCGAACAGGAGCAGTACCGCCAACTCCGGCTGTACGCACTGGAGGCGATGACCGAACGGCTCACCACCGCCCGCCGCCACGGCGAGGCGGTCGCCGCCGGACTCGCCGCCGTCCGCGCGGAGCCCCTGCGGGAAAGCGCCCACCACGTCCTGATGAAAGCGCATCTCGCCGCGGGCAACAGAGGCGCGGCACTCCAGCAGTACGAGCAGTGCCGCAGTGTCCTCCGCGACGAACTGGGACTGGAACCCTCGCCGACACTGAGAAGCCTGCTCCCTTCCTCCATCGCGCGCGACGGACGACCGCCCGCGCTGGCGAAAGGCTGAGACCGGCGCACGGCGGCCCGGCCCCCGAAACCCCGGAGGCCGGGCCGCACCACACACATTTCCGAAACCCGATGAACGCCTCGATGTGGCGCAGCTCACCGGAACCCACACCGCGGACGGGGCAGTGCAGAACGTGGAATCACTGATGAGGAATCGTTTCCGGCGCGGGGATCCGGTCGCCCTGGGAGAGCTGTACGACGAGCACGCCCAGGTGCTGTACCGCTATGCCCTGCGGGTGACGGGCGACTGGGCGGAGGCGGAGGACATCGTCTCGGCGACCTTCCTGGAGGCATGGCGGGGCCGGGAGAAGCTCCACCCCGACGGAGGCACCCCGCGCCCGTGGCTGCTGGGGATCGCCACCAACATCATCCGCCGCAACGCGCGTTCGCGCCGCCGCCACGAGATCGCGCTCGCCCGCGTCCCGGAACGCGGCTCGGTCCCGGACTTCGCCGACGATCTCGTCACCCACCTCGCGGACGCCGAACAGCTGCGCGCCGCGCACACCGCCCTCGCCCGGCTGCGCCGCCGCGACCGGGAGGTCTTCACCCTCGTGGTGTGGGCGGGCCTGGACTACGCGGCAGCGGCGGACGCACTGGGCGTGCCGATCGGCACCGTCCGGTCACGGCTGTCCCGGGCCCGTGCCCGGCTGCGCGAACTCGCCGACGCCGAGGCCCGTGCCACCCGATCGGCACGCCCCCACCGCCCCTCGCCCGCCGCGTCCGCCGCGCCGGGCGAGCCCGTGCCGGACCGTGTCGCCGCCCGCCCCTCGCCCCAGGAGAACCGCCGATGAACCGCGACCCGCGACACCGTAAGAACGACCCCTCCGACGAGGCCGAACGCCTCGACCTGGCCGGTCTGCTGCCCCCGCCGCCGGTCCCCGCGCTGGGCCCCGACCGTGAGCCGCTGCTGCGGGAGACCCTGCTGCGCGAGGCGGCGCTCGCCGACCGGCCCGCCGGCCGCGCCGCGCGGACCCCGCGCCCGCGTCGGCGGCCGGTCCTGTGGATCGTGGCCCCGGCGGTCGCCTGTGCCCTGGCGCTCGGCGTCGTCGTGACGGTGGACCTCCCGGACGCGTCCGGACGCGACGAGCGGGCCGTCCCGGGCGACACCGCCCCCGGTTCGCCGGAGGCGGCCCGGCTCCTCGGCCGTGTCGCTCTCGCCGCCGCCGCCGGGAACCGGCCGGCGGTCCGCACCGACCAGTTCGTGTACGTCGAGAGCAAGGTGGCCCATGCCTCGCGGAGCGCCGGGGGCGGGCCCGTGACCCTGCCCCCCGCGCGGAGCCGCCAGGTGTGGCTGTCCGCCGACGGCAGCCGGCCCGGTCTGCTGCGGGTGCCGGGCGAGCCCGACACACCACTCCGAGCCGGCGGCCCGGTCCACACCCTGGAATCCCGGGGGGCGACGCCCCGGCCCGGCACCCTGGGCGAGGCGGGCCCATCGATCGGCGATCCGACCCATCAGTACGTCGCCTCGCTGCCCACCGACCCCGACGCCCTGCTGAGGCTGATCCGCGATCAGACCCGGGGCCAGGGGCAGAACCCGGATCAGCGGGCGTTCACCGCGATCGGCGAGCTGCTGACCGAGACCTGGGCCCCGCCGCAGGTCAGCGCCGCGCTCTACCGCGCCGCCGCGAAGATCCCCGGTGTCACGGTGACAGGTTCCGCCGTCGACGCCGCAGGGCGCGAGGGCGTCGCCGTCGCCCGTACCGCGCACGGGGAGCAGACGCAGTGGGTGTTCGACCGGACCAGCCACGCCTTCCTCGGCGAGCGCACCGTCCTGACCAGGGACGGCGACGCGGGCCCGGCCGGAACCGTCGTCGGTACGTCCGCGATACTCACCAGGGCCGCGGTCGACCGCGCCGGGCTGCTCCCCGCGGACTGAGACCGCTCGAACGCGTCGGCGGTACGGGAGCGCTCAGCCGGATTCCGTGCGCGCCCGCTTCCGCCAGCGCGGTCGGCGCGCGTTGGTGACCGCCCGGAGCACCCACTCCACCGGACCGTACGCGTGGGTGCTGAGCCACCAGCGGCTGATCACCAGCTGTACGGCGAAGAGGGTGAGCGCGATGACGGTCACCAGAACCGGTGCCACCCGGCCGACCAGGGCGAAGCCGTAGCCGGTGAAGAGCAGCGCCATCACCAGGGACTGGGTGAGGTAGTTGGTGAGGGCCATCCGGCCGGCCGGGGCGAGCGCCCTGCCCAGCCGGTCGTGGCGTCCGCCGGAGAGCATCCGGAGCACGGTGGCGGCGTAGGCGGCCGACAGCAGGGGCGCGGTCAGCATGTTCACCGTCATGGCGAATCCCGCGGCCTCCATCCCGGTGCCGTTCTTCTCGAGATGGGCGTAGACGACGGAGCCCGCGAGCCCGATCGGGAAGCCCACCCGCTGGATCCTCCGCAGCAAATCACGGTGGCGCAGCGGGTCGGCGAGGATCTCCCGCTTGCCCGCCGCGAGCCCCAGCAGGAAGGCGGCGAACGCCGGCGTCCCCTGGACCACCACGGTCATCAGCGCACCGCCGGGCTGTTCCGAGACGAACTGGCCGACCACTGAGCCGAATCCGCCGCGCAGGGCCTCCTGAGCCGCCAGGGCGTCGGCCCGCGACGGATTGGCGCCCATGTCGAGATGACCGGCCCAGACCAGCCATCCCAGCACCAGGAAGGCGACCGCGCAGAAGACGAAGACGGACATCGAGGCGCGTACGGCGGTACGGGGCCGGATGCCGCGCACCGTCAGCAGGATCACTCCCAGAACGGAGTAGGTGATCAGGATGTCGCCCGGGTACAGCAGCGTCGCGTGGAGCACACCGATCACCAGCAGGGCGGCGCAGCGCCTCAGGAACCGGGGGACGGGACGGGCCCCGGCCCGTTCGGCGGACCGTATCTGGAGGGTGAAGCTGTAGCCGAACAGGAAGGAGAAGAGGAGGTAGAACTTGGATTCCAGCAGCACCGTGCTCAGATAGCGCCATGCCTGGTGGAGCGGTCCGTCGAAGGAGGCGTCCACCAGTCCCCCGCCGTGGTGGGTGGTGGCCATGACGCTGAAGTTGACCAGCAGGATGCCGAGGAGCGCGAACCCCCGCAGCGCGTCGACATCCGCGATCCGCCTGACCTGCCCCTGTCCCTGCCCTGCTCCTAAACGCTCTCCTGCCCTCTCCGTGGAGGAACGCCCGTCCGTCGTGCGACTCATACCCAAGATCCCTGCTGTCGGATTCGCCGGGACGCCTTCCCTGTGGCGTCCCGGAGGGGAGGACGCACGGGAGGACGGCGGACCTGACAGCGAGATTCCGGTTGTGGGCGGGAATCGGCCGGGCCGGACATCCGGCAACCGCGCGAGTGGGTGCATGAGTTCGGCCGTCGCACGGGGGAACCTTCCGGCTCCCCCGTTCGTCATGAGGTCGAGGACGGATCCTCGACGGGGCGCGTGACTCATTCACGGAGGCGAGTTGTCATGGAGACGAACCGACCGGAGCCGGTCAAGCTGGAGACCACTTTCGTCGACGGCCAGCGGGTGACGCTGTCGCTGCCGCCGACGGACGCGCCGTGGGCCGCCGACGGTGTCCAGGCGCTGCGGGTCGTCCCGGCCACGCACACGGGCCGGGGCGAGGAGCCGCCGGCCCTCCCCGAGGAGCCCGCCCTGCCGCTCACGGTGGCGATACTCGGCCTCGGGTCCTGAGCGGGGCGGATCGCGCCGGCCGGGCGGCCCGCCTCAGCTGAGTTCCGCCGCCCTGGTCGTGGCGCAGTCCTTCATCGCGTCCCAGATTCCCTGGCCCAGGCTCTCGAAGAGCTTCTCCGGGTTGTTCTCGAGGTAGCCGACGATGTCGTCCCACTTTCCGATGGAGAAGGTCAGGTCCAGGCCGAATCCCACCAGGTGCGCACCCGCGAGGTAGGCGTCGCAGTCGCCGGTCAGCCGCAGATTCGCGCCGTCGCCGTCGACCTTGAGGTCGAAGCCGCCGCTCGCCCTGATGCCGACCAGGGTGCCGCCGGGGACGGGGATGCCGCCGAGGAGGGCGCTCCGGGGAAGGTCGACGCCGAAGTCCAGTTTCACGTTCGCCGTGGCGCGCAGGCCGGTGCCGGTGTGGAGGGTGCAGCTGATCCGCGAATCCAGGATGCTCAGGAGGTGGGCCTCAAGAGTGAAGGCGAAGCCTTCCGAGCCGAGTTCGGCCTCGACGGCGGCGGAGATCCCCAGGAGCGCGACCTTGCCGGAGAGTTGGAGGATCTTCTCCGGAAGGCGGTGGTCCTTGATGCCCCGGGTGTCGAGAAGATAGCGGGGGCCCTTGGTGCCGTCCTTGTCCGAGATGCTGAACCAGTCCCCGATGGAGAGGGGTTCGGCGATCGCGCTGTCGGCGTAGACGCCGTCGTTGCCGACGCCGATCTCGAAACGCCAGTTGTTGCCGAAGAAGTCGATGTTCCCCTTGCCGTAGTAGCCCTGCGGCCAGTGCTCGTCCAGCGGGCTCGTCCAGCCGCCGGGCACGGTCACGGCGCAGAACATCAGCTCGTGCAGCACGATCGACTTGAGGAAGGAGAGCGCGTCGGGCGGGGAGACGACGATCGCCAGGATGTCCCAGAGGGAGACGCCCTTGTCCTTGTCGGCGGTGGTGAGGGAGAAGCGGAACACGGTGACGAAGGGCTCCGGTTCAAAGCCTCCGACGACATCCAGTTCGAGGCCGGCCGTGCCGACCTCGATGGACCCTCCGATGCCCAGGGTGAGCCCGCTCGTCCCGCCGCCGATCTGGGCCCAGAGCGCCTCGATGTCGAAGCCCTCGATACCGAAGGCGTTCTTCCACGCGGGCCCGGGCGGCGGGGTGGCGGCCTCGGCCGGACGGCGGGCCGCGTCGTGCACGACTTGTCCGTCGGCACCGGTCACGGGGGTGGCCGAGAGGGCTTTGAGCCCGGGTTCCTCCAGGGTGAAGGCGTACTGGCTCGGGTCGAGCCGTCCGGCGAACGCCCCGGGGGCGGAGCCGGCGGGCCTCAGGGTGAGGGAGAGGGAGAAGCCCTCCTTGGAGACCGTTCCCCCGGCCACGAACTGGAGCAGGGTCTCGGGGGCGGAGCCCATCGCGGGGACGGTGAAGTTCCACGAGGTGCTGAGGCCGATCCTGAGCCGGGCGGGCTCGATCTCCACTTCCAGTCCGCCGAAGCCGGGGCGCAGCCTCTGTTCGGCCACGGATGCCCTGAACACCGAGTTCCCGACCGGTGAGGCGAGGACCGCTTCCAGGTGGACGCCGGTGGCGACGCCGTCGAACAGGGCCTTGAGCGGCTCCAGCGGTCCGGTGAAGCCGATCTCGGTGAAGAAGGTGAGGCCCTTGTCCAGGGTGGCGGGGAGCGTGTCCGGGGCAGGGGCCGGGCCCGATGCGAGGTTGACGCCGTCGGCGGAGCAGACCGCCAGGCCGGACTTGGCGAAGGTGATGTCACCGAGGATGCCCAGGACCTCGGACCAGCCCTGGACCTGGTTGGGCGCCCAGGTCCAGCCGTCCTGCCAGAAGGCGGCGGCGAAGAGGGTGCCGGAGCCGCCCTTCGCCGCCTTCCCGGCCAGGGTCAGCGCCTTCGCCCCGGCGAAGTCGATCGTGCCGCCGACCGTCAGTTCATAGCCGCCGCCCTCGTCGGCCTCACCCGCCCGGGCCCCGCCGAGGCGCAGTCTCACCGTCGAGCCGCTCAGACCGACCCTGGGCAGACCGTCGGGCAGCGGCACATCGGCACGGCAGGCGAGCGCTTCGAGGAGGGCGGTCAGATCGGTGTCGGGAAAGGTGCCGCCGAGTTCGAAGCTGCCGGGGAGATGCCAGGCGGCGTCGAAGACGATCCCGTCGCCGTCGGCCGGGCCGAGCCGCGCCCGCGCGGCGAGGGAGCCGGTGGTCCTCGCGGTGGCGGCACCGCCGGTCGCAGGCTGCTGCGATGCCGCCTCCTCCTCCTCGCGCCCCAGCTCCAGGGTGGCCTCTTCGAGCCTCAGCAGGGCCGCTCCGACGCCGATGTGCCACTCGGCCGCCACGGTGGCCGAGATCCCGTACTCGCCCCGCGTGGGCGCGGCCGTGCCGTGGAACTTCTTCAGCGTCAGATCCGGCACACCGCTGAGGTCGGTCTTCGGGAGGAAGTGCGTGAGCACGTCCTTGAGCCGTGCCGGTGTCTCCTCGTCGAGGGTCAGCTCGAAGCCGCCGGGCGGGATGGCCGCGGAGGCGTGCAGGGCGAGCGTGCCCGCCACCGTGAAGTCCCCGAATCCGGTGACGGTGGCGGAGCGGCTCGGCCGGAGCGGCCCGGTCACGGTCAGCCGGGCCCCGACGCCGGTCACGGCGAGGTCGTCCCCCACCACGGGCCAGGAGACCTCGGGTCTCGCCTCGGCCCTGACGGTGATCGTGGTCAGGGCCTCGGTCAGGCCCTGACCGATCTTCGTGACATCGACGGTCGCACTCAGTTCGGCGATCCGGACGGCCTCGCCGAGGGTGAACCCCTGCGCGGTCAGCTGCCGCACGGCCGCGCCCGTGCCGTACCACCCTTCGAGGACGCCGGTCCCCACCTCACCGCCCGGCGGCGCGTCCACGGCGAGCACGATCTCGTTCCCGGCCACGGGGACCGGCGCGCCGACGGTCACGCCGACGCCCTCCGCCAGCACCAGGTCCGCGACCAGGCGGAGCCCGTACGAGAGCGGCGGGCCGTCGCCGCGCGAGCCCGCCCACAGGGAGAAGTCCCCGCCGAACTCCTCCGAGGGCTCCGGCACGGAGCGCAGCGCGATCTCCGTCACGGTCTCGGCTCCGACGGGACGGCGCAGTACGGGCCCGGTGAGCGAGAGGGCCGCTCCCGGGCCGCGGACCAGCGGGGCGAGGGAGCCGAGCGGGGCCGGGTCCCGGACCTCGGGCGCGTGGAGGGTGAGGCCCCGGTCGAGTACGGGCCGGCCGTCGCGGGCGGGCCGGGGCACGGAGGTGAGCAGAAGCTCGGGCAGGCGGTCGCCGAAGGCGAGACCGGCCAGGTCGCTGCCCCCGGTGTCGGGGAAGGAGACGGCGAAGGTCCAGCCCTCCGGCGTGCCGAGGGGGATGAAGAGGGTCGGGTCCTGATTGACGGGGTCGAGGCCGAACTCGACTCCGGTGACCCGCACGCCGGTGATGCCCAGGGCGTCGAGTTCGCCGTCGACGACGACCGTGTTCGTGTCCGGGTGGTCCTCGCGGTGGAGAGCGCCGATCGTGAGGGCCCCGCCGTCGAGCCAGCCGCCGACCAGCGCGGCGGCCGGCCCGCTGCCGAGGTCGGCCGCCGTGAGGCTGAGGGTGTCGCCGGCGGTGTGCCGGTCGAGCAGTGCCTGGAGTTCGGTGAACCGCATGCGGGATTGCCTTCCGGGCGGGGGCGTACGGACGTACGGGCGTACGGACCCATGGGCGTGCGGATGTACGGACCTGTGGGCATACGGACCGGTGGGCGTACGGACCGGTCGCGGATCAGCCCGACAGCTTCTTGGCGATCACCTTGCGGGCGTTGTCCGTGAGGGCCTGGGCGATGTCGTCCTTGCGCCGGTCCGCGCCGTCCTGGACGCCCTTGATGAAGCCGTCCTTGATGTCGGAGGTGTTGAGGATGGTGTGCAGCGCCTCGTCGGGCAGGCCCTCGACATGGACGCCGATGTCCAGCTGGTCCGGGTCGATGTCGACGGTGAGCGAGCGCAGGCCGATGGTGAGGGAGTCGGCGTCGGGTCCCGAGAAGGACAGACCGAGGGTCGCGGAGGGCTGTCGCACGGTGGTGGTCATGGTGCCGTTGAGGTGATCGCCGGACTTGACGAAGGTCGCCACGACCGAGGCCGCGATGGTGATCGGTGTCTGGGAGATCCGGCCGAACCGCAGGGTCGCGTCGACGCCTTCGGCGACGAGGGCGGCGTCCTCGGCGGGGATGAGCACGTCGGAGATGCCGCTGATCGTGACCTCGCTCAGGGTGAAGTCGACGGGGACGCCCATGACCTGATGCTCGCCGAGGTCGATCGTGTCGATCGACAGGGGGTCGAGCGCCGGATCGCTGGAGGAGCGGACCACGGTCGGCGGGTAGAAGCCGGAGTCCGCGTCGTTGAGCGAGGCCCGCACGCGGTCGAAGAGACAGACCTCCACGGGTCCGTCGCCCGCCGGGGGCCGGCCGCTGTCCGCGGGGAGCGGGCCGGTGCCCAGCACATCGCCGAGCGCCTTCGTCAGCTGATCGGTGACGGAGCCGGAGAACTGGGTGCGGAAGTCCTCGGCGTTCAGGGCGTCGGCGAGTTTGGCGGTCAGGGCCTCGGCGGCGTCGGGGCTGTCGAAGGCGAGGACGGCCGCCCCTTTCCAGGCCTTGCGATTCAGGTCGGTGATCGTGTCGCCGTCGATCGTGAGTTTGTCCTCGTCGAGGGCGAAGGCCGGAGCGGCGGCCACGGAGACGGACTCGACCGTGACCTTCTCCGTACGCCCGGACCCGGACCCGGCCGTCTCAATGGTCAGCCGGACATCGAGGACCAGCCCCTCGACGGTGAAGAGGAAGGCCCCGCTCCCCTCGATCGTCTGGGACGGCCACCCCACCCCGTACGCCTTCAGACCGTCGGCGGGGACCGCGGTCGGCGGTCTCAGCGTCCCGGCGAGCACCTCCGGAGCGTCGAGGGCGCTCTCCGGGTCGTCGATCACCACGACGTGCTGGACGAGCCGGTAGGAGCCGTCGACCGTGATCCGCGGCTGGTAGCCGTGGCTGTCGTAGGCGGCGGTCGTGATCCGCACGCTCCCCCGGTAGCCGTTCTCGGTCGTGGTGACGTCGGTCAGTTCGCCCACCGAGGCGTTCGGCAGACCGGTGACCGAGACGCCGGAAAGCGTCAGCCCGGGGTACTGGTCGTCGCGGTCGCGCTGGCTGTCGAAGTCGTCCAGGCTCTCCGGCAGTCCGCCCACCCCGTCCCTCTTCGCCCGGTCGAAGGCCTTGCCCACGAAGTTCCACCAGGCGACGGCGATGGAGTCGGCGGCCGTCGTCCCCGTGTCGCCCGTCAGCTCGCCGAGTTCCCACGAGTCCGCCTTCAGCGGCGACAGGGTGCGCCCGTCGGGGGTGCGGATTCCCTCCAGGATCTTCGGCAGCCAGTACGGGCTGTCCGGGTCGTCGGCCCGCTTGCGCAGGGTGGCGTAGACGAAGTCGATCAGGGCCTTGGCCATGACGATGCTCCTTCTCGGATTCTCGGTTCTCGGTTCTCGGTTCTCGGTTCTCGGGTTACGAGGAGTGGGATTCAGGGCTTGCGGTCGACGATGTACAGCGCCAGGTCCTCCAGGGCGTACCGGTAGTGGCTCGCCGGGAAGGGGCGCAGCAGCTCGATGGCCTCCAGCGCCTGGGCGCGCGCGTCGGCGTAGGCGCGGGAGAAGCCGGTGGTCGCCCGCACCTGGGTGACGCACCGTTCCAGCTCTCCGGCGTCCAGTGGTTCCCCGCGCATCACCCGGCTCACCCGGTGGTCGGGGCCCAGTTCCTCCATCGCGTACACCAGGGGCAGCGTCGCGCGGCGGCGCAGCAGGTCCATGCCGCGCGGTTTGCCGGATTCGGCCTGGTCCCGGGCCAGGTCGAAGAGGTCGTCCATGACCTGGAGCGCCCGGCCGAGGCGGCGGCCGGCGAAGCCCGCGCGGCGGGCGTCGGCGTCGCGTCCGCCGGCGAGGGTGACGCCGGCCTCGGCGGCCAGGCCGAAGAGGACGGCGGTCTTGCGGTCGGCGGTCCGCCAGTAGTGCTCGATCAGCCGGGCGGGTTCCTGGTTCAGGTCGGTGCGCAGTTCGTCCAGTTCGCCGCAGCCGATCTGGAAGGCGGTGTCGAGGACCAGTTCGATCAGCGCCATGTCGCGGTCCCGGTCCACGGTCCGTACGAAGCCCCGGATGGCCTGGACGAACTGGAGGTCGCCGACGAGCACGGCGGTTTCCGTGCCGCGTGCGGCGTTGACCGACGGCAGCCCCCGGCGCAGCGCCGAGCCGTCGATGATGTCGTCGTGGATCAGGGTCGCCACATGGAGCATCTCCAGGGAGACCGCTCCTTGCAGCACTTTTCGGGGCAGTGGCGCGGGGCCGAGGACCATGCGGGCGGCGAGCAGCAGGACCGCCGGGCGGAGCCGTTTCCCCTGGCGGTAGAGGGCTTGTTCGGTGTCGCTCAGATACTCCCGCTGGGGGGCGAGCGCCTCGGCGAGGATGGCGTCGAAGTGCGGCCGGTCGTCGGCGAGCAGCCCGGCCCAGAGGGCGGTGGTGAGGTCTTCGGCGGGGGTGCCCGGGTCGAGGGTGAGCACGGTCAGGACCGCCCGTCCCCGGGCGGGCCGAAGCCGGCGATGCCGGTGAGCGCGGCGTGCCGCAGGGTCTCGGCGACCGCGTCGCGGAGCAGTTCCTGGACGAATCGCATGGTCCGCAGCCGTTCCCTGGCCACCTCCCCGGCCGGGCCCCGCCAGTCGGCGTCGTCGATGTGGAGGGTGAGGGGCGGCAGGGTGACGGTGGCGTCGCCCCGGGCGGGGTCGAGGGTGATCAGCACGTCGTCCAGGCGGGCGTGGCAGTCGCCCCGGTGGAGGGTGTGGGTCGCGGCCGGCTGTTCCTGTGCCCTGGCCTCGTAGGCCTCCTTGCCGAATCGCCGGTAGCGTTCCCGGTGCTCCTCCGAGAGGGGGAACCACTCGTCGGGCTCGTCCTCCGGGGCGGCGCTGTAGGTGCCGTGGACCAGTCCGACATAGCGGTCCAGCTCCTCGGGTGTCGTCGCGCGGACCTCGCCGGGGTGCTGTTCGATGGAGGTGTAGATCTGCTCATGGGTCAGGGGGGTGGTCTGTTCGCCGGAGTTCCCGGTGTCGTTGACCGCCGTGGCGAACTTCTGTGCCGCGTCCAGGGCGTCGCCGTAGGTGTTCTGGTCCTCGGGGGCCGTCGCGAAGCCCATCTCGAAGGAGAGGGCGCTGGTGACGTTGACGTACTGGACGAACGCGTGCGAGTTGTACGTGGTCCCCTGGTCCGGGTCGGTCCAGTCGTTGACCGCGTTCGCGCCGTCGCCCGTCGCTCCCAGGTCCGTGTTGGTGTAGGTGTGTTCGGACATGCGCCGGGTGACGCCGTTTCTGCGCCAGTTCTTCCGCAGTGTGCTGGAGCTGTCGAAGATGCCGTAGAAGGTCTCGTTGTTCTGCCCGTAGGTGATGAGCAGTTGCTGTCCCTTCTCGGTCCGCATCAGCTTGTCGCGGTGGGTGTCGGCGCGGTCGCGCCACTTGCGCAGGGTCTCCTCGTCCGGCGGGTCGGGTGTGACGGCGGCGGCGCGGCTCGCGGCGGGGAGGGTGGGCCGTCTCGCTTCTTCGGAGAGCGGGCGCAGATCGCCGGCGGTGTCGAGGTCGCGGATCTCGTCGGGGCGGGTGTCGAGCGCGTACCGGCCGGTGAGGAGGAGCGCCGGGAGGCGGTACGTGTGCTGCCGCCCGGCGACGGCCTCCGGCCGCCCTTCGGCGCTGACCCGGAGCGCGCCGAAGCGGATGCTGAGGGAGCCGGTGGGGTGTCCGGCCGTGTCGGGCAGTTCGACGGTCCGGGCGAGGGGGTAGCCGGGGGTGTCCGCGAGGTGGAGTGGCCGGGCTTCGGGGTTCGGGGTGCTCACGTACGTCTCCTGCGGTGTGTCGGACCGGTGGACGGGGTGGTCAGGAGACGTCGGCGGTCCCGCTGATCATGAGCATGTCGCCGTGGGCGGCCAGCTCGGGCGCGGCCAGCCGCAGCTTGACGGTCGCGTCGCCGATCGGGATGTCACAGCCGATCGGCGTTCCGAGAGGAATGTCGGGGGTGAGCCCTTCGGTCTTCTTCTTGACGATGCCGGGGGCCGCGAGGGCGAGGTCGTTGACGAGGCCGGAGAGGGCGTCGGCGAGGACCGTCTTGGGAGTGAAGGTGACACGTTCCAGGTCGAGGCCGGTGACCTTCACGGTGAGGGCGGTGTCGGTGATTCCGGTGGCCTGGACCGTGACGACGGGCGGGTCCGGCGCGTAGGAGACGTCGAATTCGATGGGCGCTGACATGGCGTGTCTCTCCTGACTGGCCGGTCGGTGCGTGCCGAGCGGCCCTGGCGGGTCGTTCTGACGGATCGTCGCCGCGTCACGATTCGTGGCCCGCCTTGGACAGGGCGCAGCCTCCGCCGCCGTCCGGGGAGAGGGGTACGAGGTCGAGTTCGGCGTGCCAGTCGATGTCGACTCCGGCCGAGGCGGTCGTCGGGTCGGCTCCGACCGTCAGATTCACGGCTCGCCGGAAGGTGGCGTCCCACTGGGCCGAGGCGAGATATTGGATGGTTTTGTCGCCCTTGGCGAGCTGTGTGTTCTCGTACCGCTTGACGGAGGCCGTCAGGAGCGTGGCCAGCAGCCCCTTGCCGATGAGCGTGAACACCTGCTTGTCCGTGGGCCAGTCCACGGGTTCGGGACGCGCCGCCGGCGAGGGCCCCGCCGTCGTGTTCACCGTCGAGGCGAGGACCAGATGGGTGGGGATGACGTCCACGCGGACGACGCTCAGGGCGACCGTCTCACCGAAGAGGTTCTGGGCCGGGATCTTCAGCCCCTTGAGCAGGGTGGTGCCCTGGGTGAGGAGTGCGGGGACGACGACGTTCTTGACGATGATGCTGGTCGGGCCGTCGGGAAGGTTCTCCAGCCAGACTCCCAGGGGGACGGCGGTGATGCCTCCGCCGCCGTCGAGTGTCAATCGCAGGGCCACCGTGACCTTGCCGGTGACCTGGGGGAGGGCGGTGTCCGCCACCTTGCAGTCCGCCTGGAGCCGCTGGGCGACGAATTGGAGCACCCCGGAGTCCGGGAGGTCCGTGACGCCGTCCGCCTTGATCATCTCGTTCCAGAGGTCCTCGTCGGGCGGGGCGAGGACGAGGGCGGGGGCGTCCAGGAAGTCCCAGGCGAAGGTGTAGGCCGTGCCGTCGATGGGGTCCGGGGTGACGCTCCCCCGGAACGCGTCGCGATGCAGTTCGTAAGCCTTCTGAAGGCCGGAGTCGAGGGCGTCGCCGCCGACTCCGACCGCGAGGTCGAAATTTGAGTCGCTCACGCCGCCCATCCAAAAGCACCCCGGATGACCGCACCACAGCTTGCTCCGCCCTGTCGCAAAGCGGTGCTCGGGCGGCTTCGAACGCGTCAGTTTCGGCACCAGGGCACTGGGGCGCGGCGGCGGGCGCGCGTCCGTGGCGAATCGGGCACGACCAGCGGCGACGGGTTCCCGGCCCGGTGAGCGCCCCGACGGTTTCCCGCCATGGATCCCGGCCAATTCACCCAGCCTCAAGAAGTTATAATCGGACATTACGCTCTTTGAGTAGGTCAACTCCGCATATTTTGGGCAGTGTTGCCGGATCAGCGGCATCGGAGGCTCCGGACCCCGCCCGGAACGAGCCCTCTTGGCCGCCCCTTCGCCCGGAGGAATCGGAGGAAGTCGCCCCATGACGTACGACCTCGCAGTCGGAGCCGACGCCGGCATCGTGAACAAGGTGGCCGAGGAGGTCTACGGCCAGCTGTATCCGAGGTACTTCACCGGCTCCGAGCCGTACGACGCCGGAGGCACTCCCACCACGGTGACATGGGACGTCAGGACCGCCCCCGTCTTCGACCTCACCCCGCCCGCCCACACCGAGGAGGAGTTGCGCGCGCGCTTCACCGAGGACGGGAGCCGGCGGTTCACCGAGGAAGAGCTTTCGGAGTACGCCGCCACCCTGCGGACCTCACTGGACGGGAGCACCTTCCAGGTCGTCCTGCACCAGGTCCATGTCACCGTCGACACGGGCGGCGGCGGGGACCTCGTACAGGGGGACGTGACCGTGACGGTGGACGTCCAGGCCAGCACCTCACCCTCCGGGCTGCTCACCCTGAACCCGCTCAAGGCGGTGGCCGGCGACACCAGCGAGGTCCAGAAGGTGATCCTGGACAATGTGGTGCTGCCCGCCGTCCTCGACCAGTCCCGTGAGATCCTCTCGGGCATCAGCCTGCCCAAGCCGGACATCCCGCTGCTCAGCCTCTCGGACCCGGTTCCCGTCATCGGCCCGGGGCAGGTCGTGGCCGTCATGAATCTGGCGGAGCACGGCGTACCGCGGCCGCCCTTCCCGGACGCCTGGCCGACGAGCTCCTTCTTCGCCCTGCTCGGCACGGACACGGTCCAGCGGATCGCCGAGGCGGCCACCGCCTACCTCGAAGGGATGTCCTTCCCCGCCGACGACTCGGCGGACTTCGGCGTCGGCACCGGCTACTACAACGCGACGATCGTCCTCCATCAGGTGCGGTGCGAGGTCGTGGACGACGCCGAGCTCCCGACCGTGCGCGTCCACGCCTCCGCCACCGGCAGCGGAAGCGCCGGTATCAAATGGTTCTGGGGCAGTTCTACCGACGCGTTCTACGATCTCGCGCTGGATCCGGACCCCACCGTCACGCTCACCCTGTCGACGTCCGGCACCACGCTCAAGGCCACGACGGAGAGCGTGAGCCCCTTCGACCTGGAGATCTATCCGCACGACGACCTCGTCAGCGTCATCGCCTCCTGGGTGGCCAACGCCCTCTCGTCCACCCTCGGCGGCCTCGTCGGCGACGCCTTCCGGGGCATCGAGTTCCCCCTGGGCAGCCTCCCGACCGTCCCCGTCGACCTGGACCCGGTCCATCTCGACGTCACACCGACCGATCTGACGCTCGGCCGGTACGGCGACGCGCTCTCCCTCCGGGGAGACGTCTCCGTCACCAAGCGGTAGACGGCCGGGACGCGGGCGGGGTCAGGCGGCCGAGTTGATCAGGAAGACCTGGCCGCCCTTGCCCACGCACCGTTCCATCACGGCCTCGGTGCCCTCGGACGTCCCCGACCCCTTGATCCCCACACAGCCCTGTCCGGCGACGCGGAGCACGTACCAGCCGCTGCCGTCGGCCCCGGACGGTTCGATGTGGAAGCGGCTGGCGTCCTGGCAGGCGTCCATCGGCTCCAGCAGTCCCGCGCCCGGCCCGTCGGTCAGGGCCTTCAGACAGCCCTTGCCGTAGTCGGGGTGGTGCCACTGGATGCGGTAGGTGTCCCCGCCCATCGGCTCCAGCATGGTGTTCTGCGGTGCCACGCTGCCGCACGGCCGCTGCACGGCGACGAGCGGGGTGTACCGCCGGTCCTGGACCCGTCCGTCGGTCAGACAGAGACGGGGTTCGGTGACCGGGCGGATGAGCACCCAGCCGCTCGGCGGCGGGGCCCAGGCACCGGACGGCTGGGGCGACCGCCCGGCGGTGCCGGACCGGTCCGGCTCCGCCGGGGCGTCGGAGGCGGGAGACATCCACGCCGCGGCGGCGGCCACGATCACCGCGGCAGCCGCCGTGACGAGCAGGGCGGAAAGCCTGCCGGGCCTCCCGGAGAACACGGAGCGCCGGGCCGCCGGAGGCTCCTCCTCCCGCGCCGCCCCGGCGGCCTGCCGCGCGGCGACCGCGTCCCGCGCCGCCAGCCACACCGCGACCCGGCGGCCCTCTCCGCACGCGTGCACGAAGGCGGCCAGCAGCTCCGGACGCGGCAGCGCCGTGCCGCCCAGCACGGAGGCGATGGTGCTGCGCGCCAGTACCTCGCCCCGGTCGGCGGCCCGCTGTTCGAGCTGCCGGTAGGTCAGTCCGGCGACGCGCTTGAGCTCCCGCATCAGCGCGACGAATTCGGCCCCGTTCCGCGCCTGCTCCGGCTCCGGGCTCCCGGTGGTCTCCTTCTCCATGCCCCAGATGGTCCACATCATGGCGTGCTCACACCAATAGCGGATCCCGCCATCGCCCCGGGGCGGCTCGACTTGTCCAGATCCTGTCCTCGCCACCCCGGACACCCTGCCGCAGGCCGCTCCACCACACCGCCGTGACCTGGGCCGATCCGGGCCGCCGGCTGTCCGGCGGCCCGCTCCCGGGCGTCCGGGACGGCCCCGGACCGTCCGGGATTGTCCCGGACGCCCGGGAGGGCTGACACATTCCGTCCGGTGCCACAGGTTGGACCCCGCACCCGACCGGGTGCTCTCCGCGAAGACGAGGAGGAGTGTCGAGATGCTCAAGAAGCTGGAAGCGCTGGGAGCCGGACTGCTCGAACGGTTCGTCCCGGGAATCGACGCGTCGGCGGGAACGGCCGCGTGTGGCTGGAAGAGCTTCCCCGCCTGCTGGCAGTGTCCCAACAACCGTCCCTGCAAGGCCTACTGCTGCGACGGGCACGGCTGCTCCAACCCGGTGCAGTGCCAGTAGCTCCCATCCCCTCGGCGCCGGGCGGCGGCTTCACGGCGCGCCCGGCGCCGTACCGCCGCGCGCGCACCGGGGAGGTGTGATGCCGTACCTGGTCATCGGCGCCCGCTGTCTGCTGGGCGCGGTGTTCCTGGCGGCCGTGCTCGGCAAGGTGGCGGGACGGGGGTCCTTCGGGGCCTTCGTCGCCTCGGTCCGCGCGCTGCGCGTCCTGCGGCCGGGGCTGGCCCGGCCGGTGGCGCTGGGGGTGCTGTCGGCCGAGTGCGCGGTGTCCGTACTGCTGCTCGCCCCTCTGCCCGCCCCCGCCGTCACGGCCGGATTCCTCGCCGCCGCAGGGCTGTTGGCCGTCTTCGCCGCCGGTATCGTCCGGGCGCTGCGGCGCGGGACCG
Source organism: Streptomyces amakusaensis (assembly GCF_039532665.1). Classification (NCBI taxonomy): domain Bacteria; kingdom Bacillati; phylum Actinomycetota; class Actinomycetes; order Kitasatosporales; family Streptomycetaceae; genus Streptomyces; species Streptomyces amakusaensis. The sequence goes on from NZ_BAAASB010000004.1 coordinate 38,266, forward strand.
CCGCCCCGTGCCGGTGCTTCGGGGCCTCCGCCGTCCCGCTGGGCGTGCGGCACCTCGTACGCAACGCCGTCCTCGCGGCGGTGGCCGCGCTCGGCGTACTCGCCGCCCTCCGCCCCGGACCGGTGGGAACGGTGGGAACGGTGGACCCCGGCGGCGCGGCGGCGGCCGTGCTGGCCGGGCTGGCCCTGGGGGCGCTGACAGCCGCGCTGGACGACATCGCCGAGCTGTTCCGTCCCGTCCGCACCCTCCGACCATGACGACCCAGAGGAGACCGTATGCCCTTCCTGACCGCACTGGTGGTGTTCGTGGGGTTGCTCTGCACCCTGGACCTGGTGCTCACGCTGGGCGTGATCAAGCGGTTGCGGGAACACACCGAGCTGCTGACCGCCCCGCCGCCCACGCCCGCCATCCCGGTGGGCGGGAGCGTCGCCGACTTCGCGGCGACCACCGTCGACGGCGAGCCGCTCAGCGGGGCGATGTTCGCGCAGGACACGCTCGTCGCGTTCTTCTCGCCCGGCTGCGGGCCGTGCGAGGAGAAGCTGCCCGCGTTCGTCTCGTACGCGAGGAGTGCGGACGGGGCGGGGAGCCCGGAGGACCGGCCGGTGGCCGTCGTGGTGGGCGACCGGGACGCGGCGGCGGGCTTCGTCTCCCGGCTGTCGCCCGTGGCACGGGTGGTGGTGGAGGATCCCGGCGGACCCATGGGCCTGGCCTTCAAGGCCGAGATGTTCCCGACCCTGCTCAAGGTCGCGCCGGACGACGGCGGCTCCCTGGTGGTGACGGACAACCAGGTGCGGCTGGAGCGGCGGCCGGCGAGGGAGTCCGCGGCCACCCGTCCGCACCCGGCGGCATGAGCGGGAGCGAGCCCGCCGGGGCCGGGGGCCCCACCCGGCGGCACGCCGCCGCCGCGCTCTCCCTCACCGCCCGGGCCGCCCCCGGCGCGCTGGCCTCCTATCTGGCGCTGACCCTCGTCGCCGGCTCGCTGCCGGTGGCGGCGGCCTGGCTCACCACCCTGCTCCTGGACGAGCTGGTCGCCGCCCCGGCGTCGTGGCGGTCCCTGCTGATGCTCGCGGCGGGCCTCGCGGCCGTGGGCGTCGCGGCCTCGGCCACGCCGCATCTGAGCCAGTACCTCCGGGCCGAGCTGGAGCGGAAGGCCGGAGTCCTCGCCCAGGACCGGCTGTTCGGCGCGGTCGAACGGTTCACCGGGCTGGCCCGCTTCGAGGACCCCGCCTTCCTCGACAGACTGCGGCTGGCGCAGGGAGCGGGCGGCACGGCTCCCAACCAGGCCGTCGACGGCGTGCTCGGAGGCGTCCGCGCCGCCGTGACGATCCTGGGCTTCCTGGGGTCGCTGCTCCTCCTCGGCCCGCTGATGGCGGCCCTGGTGCTGGCGTCCGGTCTGCCCGTGCTGGCCGCCGAGGTGGCGCTGTCGCGACGCCGCGCCCGGGTGCTGTGGGACGTGGGGCCCATCGAGCGCCGGGAGTTCTTCTACGGGGACCTCCTCGCGGGCGTGGCTGCGGCGAAGGAGATCCGGCTCTTCGGCACGGGCCCTTTCCTCCGCCGCCGCATGCTGGCGGAACGGCGGAGCGCCAATGCCGCGAAGCGGGCCGTCGACCGCCGGGAGGCCCTCACCCAGTCGCTGCTGGGCGTGCTCGCCGCCGCCGTCGCGGGCGGCGGGCTGGTGTGGGCGGTGGCCGAGGCCAGGGCGGGCACGCTGACGGTCGGGGGCCTCGCGATGTTCGTCGCGGCGGTGGGCGGGGTGCAGGGGGCGCTGGCGACCCTCGCGGGAGAGATCGCCAGGTCGTACCAGGCACTGCTGCTCTTCGACCACTTCCTGGCCGTCACGGCGGCCGGACCCGACCTGCCCGTGGCTCCCCGGCCCCGGCCGCCGGGCGCGCTGCGCCACGGCATCGAGTTGCGGGACGTGTGGTTCCGCTACTCCGAGGCGCATCCCTACGTCCTGAGGGGCGTCAGCGTCTTCGTCCCCCGCGGCTCGTCCCTCGCGCTCGTCGGGCTCAACGGGGCCGGCAAGTCCACGCTCGTCAAACTGCTCTGCCGGTTCTACGACCCCACCCGGGGCGCCATCCTGTGGGACGGCACGGACATCCGCCTCCTCGACCCCGGTGAGCTGCGGCGCAGGATCGGCGCGGTCTTCCAGGACTACATGCGGTACGACATGACGGCCGCCGACAACATCGGTCTCGGGGACCTCGACGCGCTGGGCGACCGCGGGCGGATCGAGACCGCCGCGGCACGGGCGGGCATCCACGAGAAGCTCGCCGCGCTCCCCCGGGGCTACGACACGCTGCTGTCCCGGATGTTCTTCATGGAGACCGGGAAGGACGATCCGGAGACCGGGGTGGAACTCTCCGGCGGGCAGTGGCAGCGCCTCGCGCTGGCCCGCGCCCTTCTGCGCGAAGGGCCCGATCTGATGATTCTGGACGAGCCCTCCGCCGGGCTCGACGCGGTCGCCGAGCACGAGGCGCACACCTCCCTGCGGCGGCATCGCGAGGGCCGGACCAGCCTGCTCATCTCCCACCGCCTCGGGGCGGTGCGCGAGGCGGACACCATCGTCGTACTCGCCGGGGGGAGCGTCGTGGAACAGGGCGACCACGCCGCCCTGATGGCCGCCCGGGGCGCGTACGCCCGGCTGTTCACCCTTCAGGCCGCCGGGTACCGGGGCGAGGGCGAGCCGGACCCGGCGCTGGACGGAGGACGGTGACGGCGGTCGGAGCGGCCGGACTCCGGCTGCTGTACGCGGCGCTGACGCGCGGGCTCGTCGCCGTGACCGTGCGCGGCGCGAGCATGGAGCCCTCGTACCACGACGCCGACCGGGTGCTCGTGCGCCGGGGCCTGGCACCGGCACCGGGAGAGGTCGTGGTGGTGGAGCGGCCGACGGCGGGCGCGGGCTGGCGGCTGCCGCCCGTGCCCCGGCACGGGCGGGCCGCCGAGGTGGCGGCCCGCCAGTGGCTGATCAAGCGGGTGGCCGCCGCGCCGGGCGACCCGGTGCCCCGTGACCGGGTTCCCGCGCTGGCCGCCGTCCCCGAGCAGCGGGTCCCGCTCGGCAGTCTGGTCCTGCTGGGCGACAACCGGGAGGTCAGCTTCGACTCGCGCCGGGTGGGGTACTTCCCGGCGGAGCGCGTGCTGGGCACGGTGCTGAGGCGTCTGCCGTCCGGTTGACGGGCGGCCGGGCCGGGGCTCATCGGTCCGGCCGCGGCCGGTGCCCGGGCCCCGGGGCCGCGTTCCGCAGGGCCGCGCGGCGCACCTTCCCGGACGGGGTGCGCGGCAGCGAGGCGCGGAACTCCAGGGCGCGGATCCGCTTCTCCTCGGGCAGTTCGGCCCGCAGCAGGGCGAAGACCGCGTCGGCCGCGGCCCCGGGAGAAGCGCCGGGCGCGAGGACGATGTACGCCTTGGGGACCTGGCGGCCCGCCGGGTCCGGCACGGGGACGACGGCGGCCTCGCGGACGGCCGGGCAGCGCAGCACGACGGCCTCCAGCTCCCGGGGGGAGAGGAGGTGCCCCGAGGAGTTGAACCGGTCGTCGGTGCGGCCGAGGCAGCGCAGCGGTCCGCCCGGGGAGCGGACCATGAGGTCTCCGGTGCGGTAGCGGCCGTCCGCGAACGCCCCGGCGGTGCGCGCGGGGTCGTCCGCGTAGCCGCGCATCAGCCCGACGGGCCGTTCCGCGAGGTCGAGGCAGAGTTCGCCGGGTGTCCCGTCGGGGACCTCGCGCCCGGTGCCGGGGTCGGTCAGCAGGGCGTCGCAGCCCGGCAGGGGGTGGCCGACATGGTCGGGCACGGGGTCGGCGCCCGGCGTCCAGCCGAGCCGGGCGGTGGTCTCCGTCTGGCCGTAGCCCTCGCGTACGGCGATCCCCCACGCCCGCCGGAAGGAGTGGAGCAGCCCCGCGTCCAGGGGTTCGCCCGCCGACACCGCCTCCCGCAGCGCGGGCGGCCGGGGCCCGGGACCGGCGGCGAGGAGGGCCCGCCACACCGTCGGCGGGGCGCAGAAGGAGGTGATCGCACGGGTGCGCAGCACATCGAGCACGGTCTCCGGCCGCGCGGAGGCGGCCGAGTCCAGGGCCACCACGGCGGCCTCCGCGTTCCAGGGGGTGAAGAAGGAGCTCCAGGCGTGTTTGGCCCAGCCGGGCGCGGAGACGTTGAGGTGGGCGTCGCCGGGGAGCAGTCCGTTCCAGTACATGCCGGTGAGATGGCCGATCGGATAGCTGGTGTGGGTGTGCTCGACGAGTTTGGGCCGGGAGGTGGTGCCGGAGGTGAAGTACCGCAGCAGCGGATCGCGGGCGTCCGTCGGCCCGTCGGGGCGGAAGTCGGCGGAGGCCGTTCCGTGGTCCTCGTACGGCTTCCAGGGGGGTCCGGCGGCCGGGACGGCGATCGCGAGGGGGACGTCGGGACGCCACTGGCCCAGCCGGTCGATCAGCCCGGCGTCGGCGACGACGCAGCGCACCCCGGCTCGTTCGACGCGGTCCTCCAGTTCGGCGGCGGTGGCGGTGATGTACGTCGGGACCAGTACCGCGCCGAGTTTGACGGCGGCGAGCATGGTCTCCCACAGCGCCTCCTGGTTGTCGAGGAGCAGCAGGACGGGGTCGCCGCGCCGCACTCCGAGGCCGCGCAGCCGGTTCGCGAGCCGTGCCGAGCGGCGGGAGAGCCCGGCCCAGGTGAGGGTGGTGTCGTCCGCGAGGCGGGGGCCGTGGACCAGCCGCAGCGCCGTCCGGTCGCGCCGGGCCGGGTCGGCGGCGACGGCGTCGAACCAGTCGAGTGCCCAGTTGAAGCGGGCGGGGCGCGGCCAGCGGAACTCCCGGTGCGCGGCGGCCGGGTCGGTGCGGTGCCGCAGCAGGGTGTCGCGCGCCGCCCGGAAGGCGGCCGTGGGGCCGGGGGGCGGGGCGTTCATCGCGGAGCCTCCTCCGTGGCCGGGTGCGGGGGTGCGACAAGGGCGGGGACAGGAACAGGAACAGGGGCCGGAACGGGAGCCGGGACGGGAGCCGGGGCCGGGCGGTCGGCGAGCATCGCGGCGGCGACCGCGTCGGCATCCTGGTGGAAGCGGGTGGGCGCGCCGGGCCGGCCGCCGCCGACCTGGGTGAACCACCGGGTGTGCTCGGTGGGGATGCCGAGCGCGTACAGCCCGGCCACCGGCTCGCCCCGGGCGTTCAGCACCCGGCCGGGGCCCTCGGTGACATCGAGCCCGCCGGTGGGGTGGCGTTCCCCGTCCGGGCTGACGGTGACGAACTCCCTGATCAGCCCCTGTGCGAGCAGCGACCGGGTCAGCGGCGCGGTGTCCCGGCGCAGCTCCGGCGAGGGGATCCGGGCGTCCACCAGGACGGCGGCCGTGCGGGCGGAGCCCGGCACCCGGGGAGAGGAGACGGTGAACCGGCCGCTCTCCTCGTCCGCCCGGAACACCGTCTCCGGGCCGACGATCTCGACCAGGCCCTGACGGATCAGGGCGCGGAGCTGCTCGACGCGTTCGGCGGGCGGGCCCGCCGACAGCAGCGAGTTGAGGGGGAGGAAGCCGTGCGCGAAGGCGTCCCGGTGGGAGCGGGGCAGCAGCCCGCCGTGGTCGACGGCTTCGCGGATCGTGGAGCGGATGTCCCTCAGTACGTCGAGCGCGGCCTTGAGCGGGCCGCCGACGTTCCCGAGGGCGGCCTCGGCCAGATCCTGGTCCAGGGCGCGGAGCACCCGGTCGCGGAAGTCACCGGGGCCGGTGAAGTCCTCCCCGGCGAACGGCCGGGCGAGCGCGGCCGGATCGAGCGCCGGGACGCCGTCGAGCCGCTCGCGGGCGAGGAGCGCCGAGGTGTCGCGGCCCTCGCGCAGGGCGGCGGCGTGGCGGACGGCGAACCGGGCGGCGCGCCGGGGCCCCGAGCGGGCCCGGACGTGCGCCGTCCAGTAGACGTGCTCCAACTCCTTCAGCAGCGGCGGCAGCACGTCCTCGGCGAAGTCCAGCCGCCGGTCTCCGCCGGTGGCGGCGGCCCGCCGCGCGCGGGCGGCGGCGAGTGCGGACGGGGTGAGGAAGAGCGCCCGGTGGCGGTGGGCCGGGCTCTTCTCGTTGCGTCCGCGCGCGGGGATCGGCAGTCCGCCGCGCGATCCGGCGAGGATGCGCGGTTCCCGGCCGCCGGGCTCGTAGCGCAGTGCTCCGTCCGGGGCGCGGACGAAGCGTCCGCCGCGGCCCACGGTGAGGGTGAGCAGTACGTCGTAGAAGGAGAGTCCGAGCCCTCGCACCGCGATCGGTGCGCCGGGCGGGACGGCCGACTCGCCGAGTTCCGGCTCCAGGTCGGCCGCCGAGTCGCCGGGGAGGTAGCGCACGCCCGGGTGGCTGCGGGCGAACTCCAGCAACGCGCGCTCCGGGTCGCCGGGTTCCTTGTGCGGATGGCCGGTGGCGAGCAGGACCGCGTCGGCGCGCAGGGTGTACGGGGGACGGTCCAGGGTGAGCCGGTATCCGCCGGCGGGCAGGGGGACGAGGGCGTCGACGCGGGCGCTGTGGTCGACGAGCCGCGCGTGGGGCGGCAGATGAGCGGCGATGGAGCGGTGCACGGAGCGCAGATAGCGGCCGTACACGGCCCGGGGGGCGTAGTCGTCGGGTCCGGGGACGCGTTCGCCGGGCCGGGCGTGGGCGGCGAGCCATTCGCCGAGCGAGGGGCCCGCGCCCGGGCGCGCCGGGCCGCCGTCGGGGCCGCCGGAGTACATGGTGACCTGGCCCGCGACGGTGTTCATCGTGTACCAGCCGGACTGGTCGGTGCGCCAGATCCGCCCCGCGCCCACCTCGTGGGAATCGATGGCGCGAAGGGTCACGGCGGCGGGTCTCCGGCCCGCGCGGCGGGCTCGTGCGGCCTCCTCGGTCAGCCGTACGGCGAGCCGCTCCAGCACGGCGAGGCCGCGCGGCCCGGTCCCGACGACGGCGAGGGTGAGGGCGGGGGTCGCGGGGGCGGTTGTCGCAGGCATGACGGTCTCCGTCGTTCGTCGCCGGTCGGGGCGGGGACTCTTCACGGGGCGTCGCACGGGTTCCCACCGGTCCCGGCGAGGGCGCGCGGGCCGGGGTCGTGGGCGCGCCGGACGTACCCGAGCATGTCGAGCAGTTCCCCGGCCCCGAGCCGCCGGCCCTCGGGCCCGGAGGCGGTGCGCACGGGCATCGCCCCGCCGCTGCGCCACTGGAGGCTGCCGCGCCGGTCGATGAAGCCGCGCGCGCTGTTGGCGTTGTCGGCGTGCAGACAGTACGGCACATCGAGCAGCCCGGCGGCGAAGGCGCGGACCAGGGCCGTGCCGATGTCGGGCGCGAGGCCGAGGGCGGTCTCCACCAGGGTGCGGGCCTCGGCCAGGACGCCGAACTCCCCTTCGTCCCCGCCGTGGTGGGCGGGTGCCGCGCGCGGGGTGCGCCGGGCGGCGTCGGCGGCCTCCTCCAGGGCGAGGACGTTCTCCTCGACGGTGGGCAGGCGATGGGCCTCGGCCGGGGTCTTCACGATGAGCCGCTCGACGCCGTTGCGGGCGGCGAGTTCGGCGCTGGCCCGCAGCAGCCGCAGCGCGCCGCGCCGGGAGCGCGGGAAGACGCCCATGTAGGTGTAGAGGACCAGATGGGTGTCGGTGCCGGGGAGGTGCTCGGCGGCGAGGGCCCGCAGGGCGGCGAGCGCCTCGGCGTCCTGGGCGGCGCTGGTCTGCTGGGCGTAGCTGAGGGAGATGCTGCGCAGCCCGTGCCGGCGGAAGAACAGCCCTTCCAGGACGGAGAGCGCGACCAGCAGGGACGGCGGGCAGAGCTGTCCGAGCAGACAGCCGCCGAAGCTCTCCAGATGGGCCGCGCCGCCGGAGCGCTCGGCGAGCAGCTCGCAGCTGCGGGCCCACGCGTCGACCGACGCGGCGAGCGGGGTGCGGCTGTAGGGCAGGCAGTAGGAGACCGGCCCTCCCTCGGTGGCGTCGAGCCCCGCGTCCAGCAGGGTCGTCACGATGGCGTACGGGTCGGCCGAGCCGTGGCGTATCTGTACGGCGAAGCCGGGCGTCCCGTCGCCGAGGCCCTCCACCATCCGGCGGGTGGCGTCCGCGCCGTGCGCGACGAGCGGGTAGCCGTTGAGGGCGGCCCCGGTGCCGAGCGCGGCACGGGCGCGGGCGTGGTCGCCGACGCGGGTGTAGCTGTCGAGGGTGACGGTGCCGACGGTGTGCGCGCGGGCGGCGCGCACCGCGAGCAGTCCTCGCCGCATCGTCCTCGGGTCGGGGAAGCCCATCCGGGGCTGGACCACCAGCTCTCCGCGCCGGCGGGCCGAATCGACGGCGGCGGCGAAGGCGGAGTGCGGCCGGAGGGGCCCGGTGGCCGCCGCCCGGAGGGCGCGGGTGTTCATGACGCTTCTTCCGGTGCGGTACGGGCGCGGGGCACCGCGATGCCGTGCGCGGGGGCGGCCCGGCCGAGGCGGCGGCGGAAGTCCTCGACGCCCCGCCCGTCCTCGAAGACCGCGTCGAATCCGGCGGCGAGCAGCCCGGGGCCGTGGACGCCGGGTGCGTCGTCGACGCCGAGCTTGCCGCCGATGACGGCGAAGAGCCGCCGCAGTTCGGGGCAGCGCCTCAGCCGGGCGATCACCCTGCCGCCGTCCAGGGCTCCGTGGCCGTTGACGCTGCTGATCACCAGGGCGTCGGGGCGCAGCCGCCGGCAGGTGTCGATCAGCAGTTCGTCGGGGACGCAGCTGCCGAGGTTGGTCACCCGGTAGCCCGTCTCTTCGAGGAGCAGCTGAAGGAAGACGAGGTTCCAGGTGTGGGCGTCGGAGGAGACGCCCGAGACGAGGACATGACGGCGCGCGGGCCGGGGGTCCGCGGGGCCGGGGAGCGGCCGGCGGGGGGCGGTGGGTGCCGGGGCGAGGAAGGTCATGAGGGGTTCTCCTCTGCGGCTTCGGCGCTGTCCGGGCGGGGTGTGACACCGGGCGGATGCGCGCTTGCCCCTTGAGTCTCGTCCGGGGCGGCGGCGGAGGGTATCCCGAGTTTTGGGGGGTGCGGCTGTTCCCGCTGGTCATGCGGGGGGCCGTGGGCGGTCAGTGGCCCAGTGCGGCGATGAGTTCGTCGCGCCCGTCCGCGCCCGTCTTGCGGAAGACCGCCTTGAGATGGTCGTTGACGGTGTGCACCGAGAGATCGAGGCTGCGGGCGATGCGCCGGGTGGCGGCCCCGGTGCGGAGTTCGTCGACGACGTCGCGTTCGCGGGGCGTGATGCCGTACCAGGCGCAGAACGAGGGCAGGAGGAGGTCCCCGACGGGGGACTGGATCACGAGCGCGATGTCTCCCCCGCCGTCGTCCCCGTCCCCGTCGCCGAGTGTCTGGCCCTGGCAGACGATCCAGCGCCCGCAGACGGCGGGCGGGGAGCAGACCAGCGGGGCGGAGGCGTTCCTTCGGTGGGCCGGGCTCCGGGTGGAGAGGGAGAGCGCCATCAGGAAGACCTCGGGCATCCACTCGGGGACGATCCGCCGGCCGCGGGTACGGAACAGGTCCAGCCACGCGGCGGCCTGCGGGCTGACCGTTCTGACGCGGTGGTCCGGGCCCATGGTGATCACTCCGGCCGGGAGCGCCGGGGCCGCCGCCACGAGCGGGCCCGCGAGGACGTGCCGCCGGACCGCGTCGATCAGCGCGGGCGCGAGCAGGGCGGTCAGCCGGGCGTCGTCCGCGTCGAAGGGCGGGCCGCCGCCGGAGCGGATCAGCGCGAGCATGCCCCAGACCCCGTGCTCGTCGCGCAGCAGCAGCCGGAGTTCGGAGGCGGCCCCGTGCGCGGCGAGGACCTCGGCGCGCAGCCGGTCGGCCGGGGACAGGGACGGGTCACCGACGGTGACGAGATGGGTGGGGGCGGCCCCGTGGGCGACCACGTCGGCGTGCCAGGGGCTGCCCTGCTGGTGACGGTGGCGGACGAGCGCGCCGACGAGCGCGGGCGGGAATCCGTGCCAGAAGCTGAAGCTCCCGAAGCCGAGGCCGATCGCCGGGTCGGAGCCCACCAGGGTGAAGGCGTCATGGGGGACGACCGGGGCGATCAGCTGGGAGAGCGCTCTCCCCCGCTCGTCGGCGTCGGACCGCTGGACCACGACAGAGCCGAACTCGCGTGCCATCCGTCGACCGTCGACCGTCACACGACGCATGCCTTAAAAATATCCCTCATATCACCTTTTGTGCAATGTTGATTGAATATCACACCACCAATGACGGTGCGCGGGCACCGCCGTGGAACAGCGGTGCCCGCGACGCCGTCCGTCACTCCCGGCGTGCCCGGCGGAGGGTGGTCAGGCCGTAGCAGGCGATGAGGACGGCGGTGAAGGCGAGGCCGATGCCCGCCGCCTGGCGCATGTCGGGGACCTCGACCGCCGTGGCGGCCACGGCGAGCACCCCGATCACGGCCACGACCGCGAGCTTCCCGCCGGCCGGGACGCTGAAGCCGGTGAACTCCCCCGGGTTCGCCGCCCGGTGACGCCGGAAGGCGATGTACGAGGCGAGGATCAGCAGCCACACCAGCAGGACCGCGAAGAGGGCGATCGACATCAGGATGCCGAAGAGACCGCTGACGTCGTAGAAGGCCAGCAGCGCGGCGGCCACGATCCCCATGGACGACGCGGCCAGGGCGACCGCCGGGACACCGCGCCTGCTCAGCCTGGCCATCGCCGCCGGGGCCAGGCCGTCGCCGCCGAGCGAGTGCAGCAGCCGGGACGCGCCGTACAGATGGGCGTTGGCCGCGGACATGGCGGCGATGAGGACCACCGCGTTGGTGACGGTCGCCGCGGCGGGCACGCCGACCTCCGAGAAGACCCGTACGAAGGGACTGGTCTCGACGCTTCCGTCGCTGTCCGCCATCCGGCGCCACGGGATCAGCGCGAGGACCAGGGTGATGGAGAGGAGGTAGAAGAAGCTCAGCCGCCAGGCCAGCTGGCGCATCGCGGTGCGGATGGTGCGCTGGGGGTCGATCGCCTCGGCGGACGCGATGGCGACGACCTCGAAACCGGCGTACGCGAACATCACCACGGCCATGGCCAGCCAGATCGAACTCGCTCCGTGCGGGAGGAAACCGCCGTCGTCGCCGAGGTTGGCGAAGCCGGTGGCCTCCGTGTCGGGCAGTCCGTAGAAGACCAGCAGGGCGGCGCAGAGGATGAACGCGCACAGCGCCACCACCTTGACGGTGGAGAGCCAGAACTCGGTGGTGCCGAAGGACTTCACGCTGATGATGTTGACCGCGAGGACCACCGCGGCGATCGCGAGGATCGCCACCGACATCGGCACCTCGGGCCACCACCAGCGGATGTAGAGCGCGGAGGCGACGACCTCCGTCCCGATGACGACGACCGCGCTGAACCAGTACAGATAGCGGCTGAGGAACCCGGCCCACGCGCCGAGATAGCGGTGCGCGATGGTGCCGAAGGAGCCCTGGACCGGGTGGGCGGCGGACATCTCGCCCAGCAGGACGGCGATGATCGCGACCAGCACCGCCCCGATCGCGTACGAGACGATCACGGCGGGACCGGCGACGGATATCGCGGAGCCGGAGCCGAGGAAGAGGCCGGTGCCGAGCGCGGAGCCCAGCCCGATCATGGTGGTCTGCCGGTGGGTGAGGGAACGGACCAGTCCTCCGCCGGGCGCGGGTCTGCCGCCTTCGGTGTCGGCGGGGGCGGGGGCGGGCGGTGCGGAGTCGCTGGGTGCGGCCATGGCGGTGGTGCCCTTCTGAAAGGTGGCGGGAAGCGGGAGCGGCTCAGAACTCGCTGTTGCGGAACGGCTTCGCCGGTGCGTCCAGGTCGGGCTTGCCGAGGACCTTGCGCGCGGACACCGCGTAGATGCCGTGGTTGGTCAGCGTCCAGGCGATGTTGCGGTCCCACTCGACATAGACGCCGTGGGTCTGGTTGCCGTACGCGTACTCGGCGGTCCCGGCCCCGTACGCCTTCGGGACGAAGTAGGCGGAGATCTCCGGCTCGGCGGGGTCGGAGACGTCGAAGAACTGCACGCCCGCGTTGTAGAAGCCGTAGCTCAGCACCCCGGGGGTGTGCCGGCCCGGGTTGGTGTAGTAGCCGGTGCGCTTGGGACCGAAGCTGCCGCGCCGCTGGCAGTAGTCGGTGATGCCGGCGGCCTTCGGCGGGACCGGCCGGGGAAGGACGCCGACGACACGGGGGCGCTTCGGGTCGCGGGCGTCGATCTGGTAGACGTCCTTGTACGGCTCGTAGCAGTCCTCGGTGAGCGGGTAACCGGAGTAGTAGATCATTCCGGTCTTCTCGTACTGGGAGACGTCGATGTTGTCGCCCTCGGTGCCCGCGACCGAGGCCGGCAGATCCAGATGGCTGACGGTCCGCAGGTCGGAGGGGTCGGAGACGTCCAGCACCGTCAGTCCGTAGCCGCCCATCGCCGCGAAGGCGTAACGCCCTCCCTTCTCCACGGGCCGGGGAAGGAAGAGCGGCATCCGCGCGCCCATCCAGCTGGTGCGGTTCCCGCAGCGCGGGTTGTTCCGGTACGCGGCGTCCTCGCCGGTCCGCTGGCCCGGCAGATGCCAGGTGTCGAGGAGCTTCGGGCGGGCCGGGTCGGACATGTCCCAGGACTGGTAGCCGGCCGAGTGCAGATTGGTCGGATACTCGGTCCCCGAGTAGGTGTCGTCCGGTGCCGTGGCGATGAACAGGTACTTCTCACCGGTCCAGTACGGCACGTCGATCGAGCCCGAGCCCTGCTGCGCGGCGGCCGGGTCGCTCTTCAGGGGATCGGCCTGGGTGGCGTCCGTGGAGACCGTCGTCAGCAGCTTCCAGTCCTTCTTGCGCGGGCCGTCCAGGCGGTACACCTTGAAGCCCTTGAGCCCCGGCTTGGCCCGCACCTTCCGCACGCCCTCGGGGTTGTTGTACTTGTCCCCGGACGGCTGGTCGGAGAGTTCCGAGATCTGGCGCTTGCTCTCGAAGCTCTGGACCATGACATACGCGTCCAGCTTCTTGTTCCACTGGATGGTGGACGCGCCCCAGTAGTCGTGCGCCGCCCAGTCGCCGTTCGCGCGGGTCTCGTCGCCGCCCACGTCCTTGCGGCTGAGCCTCTCGACCACCTTGACCTTCTTGATGTCGGTGATGTCGTAGACACGGCCCTCGGAGCGGCCGTACTGGAAGAGATAGCGACGGCCGTCGAAGTCGACGATGTTCTGCCAGCTGTGGAAGTAGTCGGGGGTGAAGTCGGCCCCCTCGTAGGCGGCTTCGACCTTCATGTTCTTGATGTACGAGCGGGTGTCGTACTCCGCGTTGCGGCCCGGGAAGGGGTGGTCGGACCCCTCGTCGACCGGGGTGAGGGCCGGGTGCCGGAAGCCGCCGTCCAGCTGCATGCCGTACGAGCCGGGGTCGGCGGGACCGGGGCGCCGGTCGGCGCACACGTCGAGGATGTTCGGATCGACGGCGGCGGCCGTGGCCGTGGCCGTGGCCGTGGCACTGTCCGCGCCGGAGACCCCGGGAGTGAGCAGGGTGGCCGTGGCGGCGGCCGCGACCGCCGCCGCCAGGACGGCGTTTCTTCGGGGGGAACGCATCTGACGGTCCTTTCGGAGGAGGAAGGAGCGGGACGTGCGCGCGATGTGCCCCTGGGGCCGGATCAGGTGACGGTGGGGCGCTGCCGGAAGGCTGCGGCGCGGTGCTCGCCCCCGGTCACGACGGCGAGCAGCTCCCGTACGGCGCGCAGGACGTCGGCGTGTGTGACGTACAGGGCGTTGAATCCGAAGCGGAGCAGGTCGGGGGCGCGCATGTCGCCGATCACGCCCCGGGCGGTGAGCGCGGCGACGAGCGGGTACGCCTCCGCGTGGCGCAGGGCGACCTGGCTGCCGCGCCGCGCCGGGTCGCGCGGGGTGGCCATGGTGAAGCCGAGGCCGTCGAGAAGCTCGTCGGCGCACTCCTGGAAGAAGCCGGTCAGGGAGAGGCTCTTGTCCCGTACGGCCGTCATCCCCACCCCGTCGAAGGCCGTCAGCGCGGCCTCCAGGGCGAGCAGCGACAGCAGCGGCGGGGTGCTGATCCGGGCCCGGCCGATGCCCTCCCCCGGGGTGTAGGCACCGGACATGGCGAACGGCTCCGCGTGCCCGTGCCAGCCGGTGAGGGGGTGGTCGAAGTCCTTCTGGTGGCGGCGGGCGATGTAGGCGAACGCCGGTGCGCCGGGGCCGCCGGACAGGTACTTGTAGCCGCATCCGACCGCGAAGTCCGCCTCCATGGCGTCGAGTTCGACGGGCAGGGAGCCCGCCGCGTGGCACAGGTCCCAGTGGACCAGGGCCCCGGCGGCGTGCGCGGCGGCGGTGAGCGCGGCCATGTCGTACAGCTCCCCGGTGCGGTAGTCCACCGGGGCGTAGGCGGCGACGGCGACGTTCCCGGCCTCGGCGGCCAGCACCGCCGCCGCCTCGCGCGCCGGCACCCGGCGGACCTCCAGTCCGAGGAGCCGGGCCACCGAGTCGGCGATGTACTGGTCGGTGGGGAAGTGGTCGGGGTCGGTCAGCAGCAGCCGGCGTCCGGGGCGCATCCGGGCGGCGGCGAGCAGGGTGTTGAACAGCTGGACGCTGGTGGAGTCCCCGGCCACCGTCTGGCCGGGGGCCGCGCCGATCAGCCAGCCGACGGCGTCGCCCGTCCGGATCGGCGCGTCCCACCAGCCGTTGCCGTTCCAGGAACGGATCAGATCGGTGCCCCACTGGCGGTGCACGGCGTCCTCGACGGCCGCCGGGACGGCGGCGGGGAGCGCTCCCAGGGAGTTGCCGTCGAGGTACACGACGCCCTCGGGGAGGAGGAAACGGTCGCGGACATGGGCGAGGGGGTCGGCGGCGTCCAGCGCGGCGGCGCGTTCGGTCAGCATGGGGTGTCTCCGTGGTCGTACGAGGGGGCGGGGGCGGGGGCGACGACAGGGCCGGGTCCGGGTTCGGCGGCGCGGCGGTCCCGGTCCCGGGCGAGATCGAGCGCGATGTCCGTGAGCTGGTCCTCCTGCCCGCCGACCAGCCGCCGCCGACCCGCCTCGACCAGCAGGTCGCGGGTGTCGAGACGGTGGCGCAGGGCCGTGGCCTCCGCGTGCCGCAGAAAACTGGAGTACACCCCGGCGTACCCGAGCGTCAGCGTCTCCCGGTCGACCCGCACGGGCCGGTCCTGCGTCGGGCGCACCAGCTCCTCGGCGGCGTCCATCAGCGGGAACAGCGCGCAGCCGTGCTCCCAGCCCATGAGGTCGAACACCGCCACCACCGGCTCCAGCGGCGCGTTCCCCGCGCCCGCGCCCTGTCCGGCGAGGGAGGCGTCGACGCGGTGCGCCCCGGCCTCCACCGCCACGATGCTGTTGGCCACCCCGAGGCCGAGGTTGTGGTGGGCGTGGATGCCGATCTCGGTGGCCGGGTCGAGGGCGTCGCGGTAGGCGCGGACCCGCTCCCGTACACCGTCCATGGTCAGCCGGCCGCCGGAGTCGGTGACGTAGACGCAGTGCGCGCCGTACGACTCCATGAGGCGGGCCTGCGCGGCGAGTTCGGCGGGCGGGGCGAGATGGGACATCATCAGAAAGCCCGCCACGTCCATGCCCAGGTCGCGGGCGAGGCCGATGTGCTGGGCGGAGATGTCCGCCTCGGTGCAGTGGGTGGCGACGCGGACGGAGGTGACGCCGAGGGAGTGGGCGCGGCGCAGATCGTCGGCGGTGCCGATGCCGGGCAGCAGCAGGGTGGTGAGCCTGGCCCGGTCGAGCACCTCGGCCGCCGCCGCCAGCCACTCCCAGTCGGTGTGCGCGCCGGGGCCGTAGGTGACGGAGGAGCCGGACAGACCGTCTCCGTGGGCGACCTCGACGGCGTCGACGCCCGCCGCCTCCAGCGCGGCGGCGATCGTGCGGACCTGGTCGAGGGTGTAGCGGTGCGAGACGGCGTGCATGCCGTCCCGCAGGGTGACGTCCTGGACGTAGACCTTGGTCATCGGGCCCGGCTCCGTTCGGCGAGGCGCTCGGCGGTGCGCAGCGCGGCGGAGGTCATGATGTCGAGGTTTCCGGCGTAGGCGGGGAGGTGGTGGGCGGCGCCCTCGACCTCCAGATAGACGGAGACGAGGAGGCGTCCGCCGCCGGCGAGCCCGGTCAGCGGGTCGCCGGGGGCCAGGGCGCGGAACTGCGGCTCCTGCTTGAGCCGGTAGCCGGGCACGTAGGCGGCGACGGACGCGGCCATCGCGTGCACGGAGGCGGCGACCCGCCCGGTGTCGCAGTCGTCGACGACGCAGTGCACGGTGTCGCGCATCAGCAGGGGCGGCTCCGCCGGGTTGAGGACGATGATCGCCTTGCCCCGGGCCGCGCCGCCCACCTGTTCGAGGGCGCGGGACGTGGTCTCGGTGAACTCGTCGATATTGGCCCGGGTGCCCGGTCCCGCCGACCGTGCGGCGATCGAGGCGACGATCTCCGCGTAGTGGACCGGTGTCACCGCCGAGACGGCGGCGACGATCGGGACGGTGGCCTGGCCGCCGCAGGTGACCATGTTGACGTTGCGGGCGTCGAGGTGCTGGTCGAGGTTGACGGGCGGGACGACGTACGGGCCGATGGCGGCCGGGGTCAGATCGACGAGGGTCTTGCCGTACGGCGCGAGCGCGGCGGCGTTGCGGTGGTGCGCGGCGGCGGAGGTGGCGTCGAAGACCACGTCGATCTCGTCGAAACCGTCGAGGGCCAGCAGCCCGGCGACTCCGTCGGCGCTGGTGGGGACCCCGAGCCGGCGGGCGCGTGCGAGCCCTTCCGACTCCGGGTCGATGCCGATCATCGCGGCGGCGGTGACGTTCCCCGCCCCTCTGATGATCTTGATGAGGAGATCGGTGCCGATGTTGCCCGATCCGATCACGGCCGCCTTCATCGGAGGGCCTCCTTCGGGAGCCGGGTCAGACCGAAGAAATCGACGGCGTTGCCGCCGAGGACGGCCGCCCGCTCCTCGGGGGCGAGCGCGCTCTCCCGTACCAGCCGGCCGATCTCCTCCTCGCCGAGCGGGAAGGGGTGGTCGGAGCCGAGCAGCACCCGCTCCGCGCCCATCACGTCCACGAGGAGCCGCAGCGCACCGGGGTCGAAGACGGCCGAGTCGACGGAGAAGCGGTCGGTGTAGTGCGAGGGCGGGTGCGGGCTGTCGGCGCGGACGACATCGCGGCGGTGCCAGGCGTTGTCGGCCCGGCCCAGGAGGTACGGGAAGCTGCCGCCGCCGTGGGCGAACATCAGCCGCAGTGAGGCCGGGAGGCGCTCGAAGGCCCCGGAGAGGATCAGCGACAGGATGGTCAGATGGGTCTCGCCGGCCATGCCCGCCAGCCAGGCCAGCATGTACCGGGAGAACCTCGGCCCCGAGGGCAGGTCCCAGGGGTGGACCAGGACGGCCGCGTCCTTCTCGGCGCAGTGCGTGAGGAATTCGAGCAGCGCCCCGTGGTCGAGGTCGCGGTCGCCGAGGTGGTTGCCGATGTGGACGCCGTGGAAGCCCTGCCGCATCGCCTCGTCGACCGTCTCGCAGGCCGCCTCGGTGTCCTGGAGCGGCACCTGGCAGAGCGGGACCAGCCGGCCGGGGGCGTGCGCGGCGTACCGCAGCAGATGGGAGTTGACCGTCCGGCACCAGTCGGCGGCGCGCGCGGCTTCGAGCCCGTAGCCGAAGAGCATCGGGGTGCTGGACAGCACCTGTACGTCCACGCCGAGCCGGTCCAGGTCGGCGACGCGTTCCGCCGGGTCCCACAGGGTGCGGCGCACCGGCCGGTACTCGGCGGAGCCCGCCATCATCATGCCGGTGCCGGGGCCGTCCGTGGTGCGCAGCCAGGGGCCGTCGTCGGAGCCGGTGAGCAGCCGGGACTCGGCGCGGCCGATCTCCGGGAAGACATGGGCGTGCACATCGACGACGGTCACGCGCCCGCCTCCGCTTCGCGGCGGGTGCGCGGGCGCAGTTCCTCGGGCCAGTCCCGGCCCGGGTGCACCGCGGCGCAGTGCGGGCAGGTGCGGGCGGCCTCGTCGGCGTAGAACGCGCCGAACACCGGGGGCAGGTCGTCGACGATCGAGGTGAGCTGGACCTCGCTGCGGTGGACCAGGTGGTGGCACTCCACGCAGTACCACTCGAAGGCGTCGCGGTGCCCCTGCGGCCGGGCGAATTCGACGACGAGGCCGATGCTGTCCTCCTCGGGCCGCTGCGGGGAGTGCCTCAGGTGCGCCGGGGCGAGGAAGACATCGCCCTCGCGGATGTGGATGTCGCGCGGCGGCCGGCCCTCCTCCTCCATGACGCGGAGCACCATGTCGCCCTTGAGCTGGTAGAAGAACTCCTCGATCGGGTCGTCGTGGAAGTCGGTGCGCCGGTTGGGACCGCCCACGACCGTCACCATGAGGTCGGCGTCCTGCCAGATCTGGACATTGCCGACCGGCGGCTTGAGCAGATGGCGGTGTTCCTCGATCCAGGACTGGAGGTTGAACGGGGTCATGGTCATCGGTGCGGTTCCTCGCGCTGGGGAAGGTGGGCCACGGCGCTGATCTCGATCAGCAGGTGGGGGTGGGGAAGCTGGTGGACGGCGACGGTGGTGCGGGTGGGCCCGTCCTCGTCGAAGTACTCGGCGTAGACCTCGTTGTAGCCGCCGAAGTCGTTCATGCTGACGAGATACGCGGTGACCGACACCAGGTCGCCGAGGCCGCCGCCGACCGCGGCCAGCAGGCTCGCGATGGTGTCGAGCACGGCCCGGGTCTGGGCGCGGACGTCGAGGTCCGTGACGCCCATCGGGTCGGCGCTCGCTCCGGCGAAGGTGCCGTCGGGGCGGCGGGAGCTGGTGCCGGAGACGAAGACGAGGTCGCCCGCGCGCCTCAGATGCGGGAAGCGGCCGCGGGGCGGGGCCGCGCCGGGGACGATCACGTGTCCTCCCCGGTGGTCTTCGCGGTGGCCCGCGTGGTGAACCGGACGGTGCCGAGGCCGGCGATCGTCGCCTGGACGAAGGTGCCGGGCTCCAGCGGTACGGCGGCGGTGGCCGCGCCGGCGAGGATCACGGTGCCGGGCTCCAGCGGACCGGCGAGCCGGGCCGCGGCGGCGAGGGCGCGCAGCGGGTGTCCGAGGATCGCGGCGGTGGAACCGGTCTGGGCCGGGCGTCCGTCGAGCTCCAGCAGGACGCCGAGGTTGCCGAGATCGTCCGGGGTGTTCAGGGCGCTCCAGGGCCCCACGGCGTAGGCCGCGGCGGAGGTGTTGTCGGCGATCACCTCGGGGAGGGAGAAGCGGAAGCCGTCGTAGCGGGAGTCGATGATCTCCAGCGCGGGTGCCACGGCCGCGACCGCCGCCGCCGGGTCGCCGCCGGGTCGCAGGGTGTCGCCCAGGAGGAAGGCCACCTCGGGCTCGACCCGGGGGTGGATCAGCCCCGAGAGGTCGTACAGTCCTCCGTCGGGGATCTCCATACGGTCCGTCAGCCGCCCGTGGATCAGATCGGACACGCCCATCTGCCGCATCTTGGCGAGGCTGGTGAAGCCCAGCTTGACGCCGGTGAGCCGCTCCCCCCGGGCCAGCCGCCGCGCGACCAGGGCGTCCTGGACCGCGTACGCCTCGGCGGTGTCCGTCAGGCCGGTGCCGCCGCCCGGCAGCGGGCGGGCGTCCAGCGCCGCGGTGTCGAGGGACTCGGCCAGGGACTGGATGCTCATCGGACCTCTCCTTCCGCGGCGGCGCGCCCGAAGGCGGCGCGCACCGAGCCGAGCCCGTCGATACGGGCCTCGAACACATCGCCGGGCCCGACGGCCGTCATGGGCCCGAGCGCGCCGGTGAGCACGGTGTCCCCGGCCCGCAGCGGGCGGCCGAGCCGTACGAGGGTGTCGGCCAGCCAGAGCGCGGCGTGCAGCGGGTTTCCCAGGCAGGCGACGCCCGCGCCGGTGGAGACGGGCTCGCCCCGGCGCTCCAGCACCATGCCCGCGGTGCGCAGGTCGAGTTCCCCAAGGGGTACGGGGCGGGTGCCCAGGACGTACGCGCCGCTGGAGGCGTTGTCGGCGACGGTGTCGACGGCCGAGATGTCCCAGTCGCGGATCCGGCTGCCGACCACCTCGATGGCGGGCAGCGCGAAGGCGGTCGCCCGGATCACGTCGGCCACCGTGTGCCGCTCGTGGCGGAGGTCGTGTTCGAGGACGAGGGCGATCTCGGCCTCGGCCCTGGGCTGGAGCACCGAGCCCCAGGGGATCTCGTCGCCGTCCGGCACGGCGGCGTCGTCGAGGAGGACGCCGAAGTCCGGTGTGTCCACGCCGAGCTGCCGCTGCACGGCGGCCGAGGTCAGGCCGACCTTCCAGCCGGTGACACGGCGGCCGGCGGCGAGTCGGCGGTCGGTGAGGACGGACTGGACGGCGTAGGCGGCGTCCAGGTCCCCGGGCGGGAGGAGGTCGCGGACCGGGGCGCACGGGACGCCGGTGCGATGCGCCTCCTCAAGGCGCTCGGCGGCTCTCGTCACCGGGTCGGGCGGCGCACCCCCGGCGATCATGGTCTCGTCCGTCGTTCTCACAGCTTCACGCACACATTCATCGGTTCGGAGAAGAAGTCGAGGGAGTGGTCGCCGCCCTCACGGCCGATCCCGGACGCCTTCACACCGCCGAAGGGCGTACGGAGGTCGCGCAGGTTCCAGGTGTTGACCCAGGCGGTGCCGACGTCGAGGGCGGGGGCGACCCGGTGCGCGCGGCTCACGTCGCCGGTCCACACCGTGGCGGCCAGGCCGTAGGGGCCCGCGTTGGCGAGGGCCAGCGCCTCCTCCTCGGTGTCGAAGGGCGCGAGGTGGACGACCGGGCCGAAGATCTCGTCCCGTACCGCCGGGTGGTCCTCCGGGAGTCCGGTCAGCACGGTGGGCTCGACCCAGAACCCGCCGTCCCGTTCGTCCCCGAAGCGCGGCACCCCGCCGCCCGCCAGGACGTCGCCGTCGGCGGCGGCCCGTTCCAGATGGCCCAGCACCTTGTCCCGGTGGGCGGCGGAGACCATCGGGCCGTAGCCGGACAGCTCCTTCGCGCCGGCGGCCAGCGCCGCCGCGAAAACGTCGAAAACCGGCCGTTGGACGTACACCCGCTCGGTGCAGAGACAGACCTGCCCGCTGTGGGTGAAGGAGGACCGCAGCGTGCCCTCGACGGCCCGCTCCAGATCGGCGTCGGCGAAGACGAGCCCGGCGTTCTTGCCGCCCAGTTCGAAGGAGACCGGCGCGAGCCGGTCCGCCGCCGCCCGCATGATCGTCGAGCCGGTGCGCGACTCGCCCGTGAAGGCGACGGCGTCCACCCCGGGGTGTTCGGTGAGCCACTGGCCCGCGGCGTCCGCGCCCGGGCCGTGCACCAGGTTGAAGACGCCCGGCGGAAGCTCGGCCTCGGCGATCGTCTCCGCCAGCAGACAGGCCGTGCCGGGGGTGAGCTCGGACGGCTTGGCCACCACCGTGTTGCCCGTCGCGAGGGCGGGCGCGACCTTCCAGGTGAGCAGGAGCAGCGGCAGGTTCCACGGCGAGATCACCGCGACGACGCCGAGCGGCTTGCGCACGGTGTAGTTCAGCGCGCCGCGCCCGTCGGGGGTGGCGGTGTGCCAGGACCGCTCGCTCCGCCCGGCCAGGAGGTCGGCGTACGAGCGGAAGTTGGCGACCGCCCTCGGGATGTCGACCGCCGAGGCCAGCTCGCGGGGCTTGCCGGTGTCGGCGCACTCGGCGTCGACGAACTCCTCGAAGCGCCGCTCGATCCCGTCGGCGATCCGGTGCAGCGCCCGCGACCGCTCCGCCGGGCTCCACGCGGCCCACGGCCCGCGCAGCGCCTCCCGGGCCGCGCGCACCGCCCGGTCGACCGTCTCCCGGGACGCCGCCGGCACCTCGCCGACGGTTCGCCCGGTGACCGGGTCGACGAGCGGGAACGGCACGCCGGACGCGTCGAACCCGCCTCCTACGTAATGCCGCGCGGGTGAACTCACCTTGCAGACCTCCGTCACTGGGCCCGGGGATGTCTGAAAATCGCCCCCGGGGCGTGCCGGTATAGTGCACCCACCCAGCTATGCCGATCCAATGCCGATCGGCGCGGGAGATATAACGATCCTGGTATGTCGCGCCGTCGGGCCTCCCCGGCCGCCCCGCCTCCCCGGAAGGAGTCCGCCGCGATGGACCTCCTGGACGGCCGGCTGAAGTTCCGGCATCTGACCCTGCTCATCGCGGTGCACGCGCACGGAAGCGTCGTCCGGGCGGCCGAGTCCCTGCACCTCACCCAGCCCGCCGCGACCCGGACCCTCCACGAGCTGGAGGCCATCGCCGATCTGCCGCTCTTCGTCCGCGTACCGCGCGGCATGCGGCCCACCGTCTACGGCGAGGCGCTGGCGGAACACGCCCGCGCGGTGGTCGCCGAGATACGGCGGGCCGGGGAGCATCTCACCGGGCTGCGGGAGGGACAGGACGGCACGGTGGCCGTGGGCACCCTGCTGGCCGGGGCCAATGTGCTGCTGCCCCGGGCGGTGGCCGGACTCAAACGGGAACGGCCCCGGCTCACGGTGGTCGTGCGGGAGGGCACCCCGGACGTCCTCCACCCGGCGCTGCTCGCGGGCGAGCTGGACGTCATCGTCGGCCGGGTGGGACCGGTCCCCGCGGAAGGGGACGGGCTGAGCCAGCGGATGCTGTACCGGGAGCCCATCCGCCTCGCCGTCCGCTCCGGCCACCCGCTCCTCGCCGCCCCGGGCGTCACGCTCACCGACACCCTCGGGTTCCCCTGGATCCTGCCGGTCGAGCGGACCGCCCTGCGCCAGGAGCTCGGCGCGCTCTTCGTGGACCGGGGCCTCGCACTCCCCGCGGACCGCGTCGAATGCACCTCCATCCTCACCATGCGGGCGCTGCTCCTCCAGACGGACATGGTGGCGCTCCTGCCCGAGCTGGTCCTGCGCGACGACGAGCACCTCGCCGCGCTGCCGGTCGAGCTTCCCTCGGTGGGACGCACGGTGGGCACCACCGAGGCGGCCCACCGCACCCGCACCCCCGCCCTCCAGGCGCTGCTCCACCACCTCGACCGGGAGGCGGTCCTGCTGCGCGAGACGCTCGGCGAGACGGCGGCGGCCCCGCCCGACCGGGAGGAGGAGGGTTAGGGAGTGTCCAGGCGGACGGGACTTCGAAGACACGACCTGTTCGAAGACACGACCTAGAGGAAGGGCGTCCCCGGGTCGAGCCCGGACAGCACCCTGCCGTACAGCTCCAGGTTGGTGGCGGGATTGACGTACGAGTGCAGGCTCAGGGCGTTCAGGTCGCGCACGATGCGCTGGATCGGTACCTCGCGGTGCAGGGACGAAGCGCCCGAGGCCGACCCGATCAGATCGCCGGCCTCCTTGCACAGCCGCGCCAGATACCCGCACTGCGCCCTGATCCGGGCCCGCTCCTCCGTCGTGTACGGCTCTCCGCCGGCCGCCCTGGACTCGATCGTCTCCACCAGGTCGGCGGCGAGCAGCTCCGCGGCGGACACCTTCATCTCGGCCTCGGCGAACTGGAGATGCGTCACCGGGGCCTCGTACTGGCGCTCGTAGAAGGTGTACGTGATCCCCCGCCGCCGGACCCGCTCCCCGAACTCCGTGAGAGCCGCCCGCCCGAGACCGAGGGCGTTCGCGCCCGTCCAGGCGCTGAACAGCAGCAGCAACGGCATCCCGTAGAAGGCGTCGTCCCTGTTCCGCCGCGACGGAAACTCACCCGCCAGCAGCGGCCCCACCGGCAGAACACGATGGGCGGGCACATGGACCTTCTCGGCGACGACGGTATTGCTGCCGCTCCCGGCCAGACCGGTGACCTCCCAGTCGTCCAGCACCTCCAGATCGGCCAGGGGAATCGCCAGCCACAGCATCTCCGGCGGGCCCTCCCCCGTGTCGGCGAGCGCCGTCAGCAGATGCCAGTCCGCGTCCTGACAGCCGGTCGCGAAGGGAGACTTCCCGCTCACCACATAACCGCCGCCGTCCACCGGAACGGCTTTCGAGCCCGGGACGAGAGTGCCCCCGACCCGTACGTCGGGGCTGGTGAAGATCTCGTCCTGAGCCTCGTCCGGGAACAGGGCCGCGATGTACGCCGACCCCGCCTGGATCAACGCCATGTACCCGGCCGATCCGCACGCGGCGGAGATCTCGCTCAGCACCTCGACCTGGGTCCGCAACGGGGTCTGGTACCCGCCGTGCCGCCGGGGAACGTTCATACGGTGCACCCCGGCCCCCGAGAGCGCCTCGACCACCTCTCCCGTCACCCGCCGCCGCCGCTCCGCGTCCGCGGAGTGCGAGCGGATGAGCGGATGAAGCCCGCGTACCCGTTGGACGAGATCGGTGTCCGAACGAGGTGCTGACGAACCGGCCAAGGGTCGACCTCCGGTCTCGGGCCACAGGGGAACCCTCACCGTGACTCCGATCCCGACGGCTGTCAATGGCCCCTCGGAGCAGCGCGGTCGACGCCGCGGGGCAGGGGTGGCACCTCGTCCTCCGCCCTGTCGTACCCCGCCATCAGCCGATCGGCTGATGCTCCTTCGAGCGCGAAGGCCGATGCCCGCCCCTGCCCCGCGGCGGCAGGCTCGTCGGTATGGCAATCATCGAAGTCAGAGGCCTGCGCAAGGCCTACGGGGACAAGAGGGCCGTCGACGGCCTGTCCTTCGACGTCCAGCAGGGAGAGATCTTCGGGATACTCGGCCCGAACGGCGCCGGCAAGACCACCACGGTCGAGTGCGTGGAGGGACTGCGGCGGCCCGACGGCGGCAGCGTCCGCGTCGCCGGGTACGACCCCGCCGCCGACCGGGACGCCGTCACCCGGGTCCTGGGCGCACAGCTCCAGGAGAGCGAGCTCCAGCCCAGGATCACCGTCCGTGAGGCGCTCGAACTGTACGCGGCCTGCTATCCGCACCCCGCCGACTGGCGCGCCCTGGCCGAGCGCCTCGGGCTCACCGACAAGCTCCGTACCCGGTTCGCGAAGCTCTCCGGCGGTCAGAAGCAGCGGCTGTCCATCGCCCTCGCGCTGGTCGGCAACCCCGGCATCGTCGTCCTGGACGAGCTGACCACCGGTCTCGACCCGCGCGCGCGGCGGGAGACCTGGCGGCTCATCCAGGACATCCGCGACAGCGGTGTCACGGTGCTGCTGGTGACGCACTTCATGGAGGAGGCGCAGCGTCTGTGCGACCGGGCGGCCCTGATCGACAAGGGCCGGATCACCGCGGTGGACACCCCGGCCGGGCTGATCGGACGCACCGCGGGCGGCACGGTGATCTCCTTCGCGCCTTCGGCCCCGCTGGAGACGCGGCTGCTGGCCGACCTGCCCTCGGTGGCGTCGGTGGCGTACGAGGACGGCCGGATCGTGGTCAACGGCACGGACGAGACGGTGCACGCCGTCCTCTCGCTGCTCGCCGGGCTGGGGCTCTCCGCCCACCAGCTCCGCGTCACCGAGGCCACTCTGGACGACGCCTACCTCGGCCTGACGGCGGGACCGGACGCATGAGCACTCCCATCCACCGCCGGACGACGGCCGTCAGGGGCAGCGGCGTCGCCGTCCTCAAGGCCGAGGCACGCCTGATCCTGCGTGAGCCCGCGGCCCTGTTCTGGGTGCTGGCCTTCCCCACGATCCTGCTGTGCATCCTGGGGGCCATACCGTCCAACCGGGAGCAGGAGGCCGATCTGGGCGGTCTGCGCGTCGTGGATCTCTATGTCCCCATCGCGATCCTGATCGCCGTGCTCATGGCCGGGCTCCAGGCCCTGCCGCCCGTGCTCACCGGCTACCGCGAGCGCGGCATCCTGCGCCGCATGTCCAGCACCCCCGTGCGGGCCGGCTCCCTCATCGGCGCGCAGATCGCCCTGCACGGCGCCGCCATCGCGGTCTCCGCGCTGCTCGCCCTCGCCGTGGGCCGGATCGTGTTCGACGTGGCCCTGCCCCGCCAGCTCTTCGGATACCTGGTCGCGCTCGCCCTCGTCACCCTCGCCGCCCTGGGACTCGGCGCGGCCGTCTCCGCCGTCTGCCGCACCACCAAGATCACCCAGGCGGTAGGCTCGGCGGTGTTCTTCCCGGCGATGTTCGCCTCCGGTGTCTGGCTGCCGGTCGCGACCATGCCCGACGTCGTCCAGCGCATCGTGACCCTCACCCCGCTGGGCGCCGCCGCGCGGGCCCTCGACCAGGCCGCCGCGGGACAGTGGCCGGACTGGACGCATCTGGGGGTCACGGCGCTGTGGGCGGTCCTGCTGATCGCCGCGGCCCGCCGCTGGTTCACATGGGAGTAGCCCGATCCATGACGATGACGGTCGAGGAGCGCTGGGCGCAGTTCTTCCGGTACGGCCCGTACGCCCTGCTGGGCCTCGCCACACTCCTCGGAGCCGTGGCCGCCCCCCTGTTGATGACCCGGCGGGAGATGTACGCCGCGGGGGCTCTGCTCCTCGCCGTGCTGGCCGTGCAGGCGTGGTGGTCGCGGGCCGTGCCCCGGCTGCTCACGGCGGCGGCGTCGTCGGCCGAGCCCGATGACGGCGACGGCGACGGCGACGACGACGACGAGCGACGGAAGGCCGACGGTCCGGTGCTGCCCGAGGGGACCACCGCCGGCCGCGTCCACTTCACGCTGCGCACCGCCTTCGCCTTCGCCCTGACCTGGCTCAATCCCTTCTACGCGATCTACGCGTGCCTCAGCTGCTTCGACGCCGTGCAGCTGCTGCCGCCGCGCGCCGCCCGGGCCGGGCTCATGGTCACCGCCGTCACCCTGGCGGGCGCCCAGTCCGGCGGTCTGCCGCCGGACTCACCGGCACAGTGGATCGTCTTCGGCACGATGTTCGTCTTCAACGCGGCCCTCGCCCTCGGCCTCGGCCACCTCGGCGCCAAGGAGACGGAGAAGGCGGAGGAGCGGGCCGAGACCATCTCCGCCCTGGAGAAGGCCCTCGCCGAGAACGCCGCCCTCCACGCCCAGCTCGTCCTCCAGGCGAGGGAGGCCGGCGTCGCCGACGAGCGCCGCCGGCTCGCCGCCGAGATCCACGACACCATCGCCCAGGGCCTGACCGGCGTCATCACCCAGCTCCAGGTGGTCTCCGCCGCCGCCGACCCGGACCTGGCCCGGGAGCATCTGGGCCGCGCCCAGGCGCTGGCCCGCCGCTCCCTGGGCGAGGCCCGGCGCTCCGTGCAGAATCTCTCTCCGGCCGCCCTGGAGCACGACACGCTCTCGGAGGCACTGGAGAAGGCCGTCGGCGAGTGGTCCGAACACAGCGGCGTCACCGCCCGGTTCACCGTCACCGGCACCGAGGAGCCCCTGCACGGCGAGATCGCCGCCACCCTTCTGCGCATCGCCCAGGAGGCCCTCGCCAACACCGCCCGCCACGCCCGCGCCACCCGCGCGGGTGTCACCCTCTCCTACATGGACGACGAGGTCACCCTGGACGTACGCGACGACGGACGCGGCTTCGACCCCCTCGCCGCGGTACCGCGCACCGGCAGCGGCGGCTTCGGCCTCGACGGGATGCGCGCCCGCGCCGAACGCGTCGCCGGCGCCCTCGCCGTCGAGTCCGAGCCCGGTCAGGGCACCGCGATCAGCGCCCGCGTACCGTTGGTGCGCCATGACTGACCCGACCATCACCCTGCTCATCGTCGACGACCACCCCGTCGTCCGGGACGGCCTGCGCGGCATGTTCGCCTCCGATCCCGGCTTCGACGTCCTCGGCGAGGCCGCGGGCGGCGTCGAGGCGGTGGAACTCGCCCAGCGCCTCGACCCCGACGTCGTCCTCATGGACCTGCGGATGCCCGTCGGCGGCGGAGTCCAGGCGATCGCCGAACTCACCCGGCGCGGCGTTCGCGCCAAGGTCCTCGTCCTCACCACGTACGACACGGACTCCGACACGATCCCCGCGATCGAGGCCGGCGCCACCGGCTACCTCCTCAAGGACACCCCCCGCGAGGAACTCTTCGCCGCGGTCCGCGCCGCCGCCAAGGGGCGCACCATCCTGTCGCCCGACATCGCCGCCCGCCTCGTCAGCGCCGTCAGAAACCCTGCCGTCCCCGCGGCCAAGGTGCTCTCGGCCCGCGAGCGCGAGGTGCTCGAACTGGTCGCCAAGGGCACCTCGAACCGCGAGATCGCCCGGGAGCTCTTCATCAGCGAGGCGACGGTCAAGTCCCATCTGACCCATCTGTACGGCAAGTTGGAGGCCAAGGACCGGGCCGCCGCGGTGGCCGCGGCGTACGACCGCGGCATTCTGGGGGGCGGTCCATGACCGGGCCGCCCCGCACGGTCCGCTCGAAGCCCGGCGGCGGCGTCACGGTCGGAGCTTGTTCGCGAACACCCAGCGGTTGCCCGCCAGCGCGTCGTTCCGCTCGGGCAGCGGGCCGCGTCCGTGACGGCGGGTGAATTCGAAGGGGGTGTGGACCGAGGTGGACCAGCCCTTGCCCGCCAGATCGCCCTGGGAGTCGGGGCGCGGCTCTCTGTTGAACAGCTGGAGCAGGTCGATGCCGATCTGCTGGGTCGTCGACGTGTAGATCGGGCTGTCGCGGTACGCCAGCAAGTCCTTTTCCAGCTTGACCTCGAACGCCAGAGCGCTTCCTTCCGTGCTCAACCGGTCCACCGTGTCGATGAGGTACGTCTCGGCGGCGGGCGGCAGGTAGAACAGCAGCCCCTCCGCCAGCCAGACGCTCGGTGCGGCCGGGTCGAAGCCGGCGCCGGCCAGCGCTCCGGCCCAGTCGTCGCGCAGATCGACCGGGACGGGTACGCGGGCCGCCGTCGGGGTGGCCGACACCGCGTCGAGGATCTTGTGCTTGAAGGCGAGGACGCCCTCTCTGTCGATCTCGAAGACCACACAGCCGGAGGGCCAGTCGAGCCGGAACGCCCGTGCGTCCAGGCCCGCCCCGAGCAGGACCACCTGGCGGGCTTCTCCCGTGCGCACCGACCGGAGGAGGAAGTCGTCGAGGACTCTTGTGCGGAGGCCGAAGTACCGCGCGAATCGCCCCCACAGCGGGTTCGCGTCGCCGTCCGGGGCCTGTCGCACACGGACCGGCCAGTCGGCGGACGCGGGGGCGCCGCGAACGAAGTGCTCCGCGTAGGCGTCCTGTGCGAGGGCGTCGTGCCGGTGGGTCTCGATCGCCCGTGCCGCGGCGACCATGAGAGCGGTCAGGCCGACGCCTCCTTCCACGCCTTCCACATCGGTGCTCTCGGGCATGGTGCCGACCACATGTCCTCCCTCGGGAATCACGGAATCAGAACGGGTTTGACCACACGGCCCGCGTCGCAGTCCTGTTCGGCCTCGTTGATGTCGGTGAGCGGGTACGTACGGATCAGTTCGTCGAAGGGGAACCGTCCGGCCCGCCACAGCCCGATGAGCCGTGGGATCAGCACTCCCGGCACCGCGTCCCCCTCGCAGATGTGGGAGAGCCTCCTGCCCCGGTCCAGCGTCCCCGGTTCGAGCGACAGCGCGGTGTGGAGGCGTGCCACCAGACCGAGGTGGCCGGTCGGCCGCAGGGCCCGGAGGGCGTCGTTGATCAGCCGGCCGGAGGCCGTGGTGTCCAGCGCGTACCGCGCCCCGCCGTCGGTCAGCCGCCGGATGCGGCCGGGCAGGTCGTCCGACGAGGCATGCAGGGGAATCGCGCCGAACCGCTCGGCGAGGGCCAGTCGTTCAGGGTGCCGGTCGACGGCCACGGTCACCGCTCCGGAGGCCGTGGCCGCCATGACCGCGGCCAGCCCGACCGCTCCCGCGCCGAGGACCGCGACGGTGTCGCCGGGTCCGGCCCTGAAGGAGTTGAGGATCGCTCCGGCCCCGGTGAGGAAGCCGCAGCCGAGCGGTCCGAGCAGTGCGACGGGGAGCGAGGGGTCGGTACGGACGGCGTTGCGGGCCGGGACCACCGCGTACTCGGCGAACGAGGACTGGCCGAACCACCGGGGGGCCAGTGCGCCCCCGGCCGCGTCGGTGAACCGGGCGGCGTTCTCCTTCCGCCCTCCGAAGAGGTTGAGCGAGGCGAAGGACTCGCAGTAGGCGGGGGCGGCGGAGACACAGCTCCGGCAGTGTCCGCAGGAGTCGAAGCTCAGCACGACGTGGTCGCCCTTGCTCAGACCGGTGTGGGTGCCGCCCGTCTCCACCACGACCCCGGCCCCCTCGTGGCCGAGGACCGCCGGCAGCGGCGAGCGGCTCGCCGGACCCCGGACCGCGAGATCCGTCCGGCACATCCCGGAGCCCGCGACCCTGACCAGGATCTCGCCGTCGGCGGGCCCCTCGTTCAGGACCACCTCCTCGATGGCGAACCGTGCCTCGGGCGAGCGCAGTACGGCCGCGCCGAACCTCATCGCCGCGCCTCTTCCCGTCACGCCTCTTCCCGTCTCGCCTCCTCGCGTCACATCTCCTCCTCGGGGCGGTGCACGACGAACGGCCTGAGGTTCCCGTAGAGCCCCCAGGGGCCGCCCGCGACGCCGACGCCGCTCTCCTTGATGCCCGCGAAGGGCTGGGCGAGGGACAGTTCGGCGTGGTGGTTGATCCATGCCGTACCGCACTCCAGCCTGTCGGCCACCGCCTCCGCCCGGTCGAGATCGGTCCCCCACACCGAGCCCCCCAGCCCGAAGCCGGTGTCGTTGGCCGCCTCGACGGCTCCGTCGAGACTGTCGTACGGCAGCACCGGCAGGACCGGGCCGAACTGCTCCTCCCTCACCACCGGGCTGTCGGGCGGGACATCGGCCAGGATCGTCGGCGCGTAGAAATAGCCCGGCCGGTCCAGCCGGTGGCCACCGGCCGCGGCGCGGCCACCGTCCGCCAGCGCCCGCGCCGTGCAGCGCTCGACCCTGGCCAGCTGGGGGGCGTTGTTGACCGGGCCCAGCTGGGTGTCCGGGGCGAGGCCTGCTCCAACGACGGCGGTCCTGGCGCGCTGCGCGAGTGCCTCGACGACGTCGGAGCAGAGCCGGGCCGGAGCGTAGACACGCTTGACCGCCATGCAGACCTGCCCGCAGTTGCGGAACGCCGACCAGAACAGCCGGTCCGCGATCCGCTCCACATCCACGTCCTCCAGCAGGATGGCGGCGTCATTGCCGCCCAGCTCCAGGGTGACCCGGGCGAGCGAGGCCGCCGCGCCCGCCGCGACGGCCCGCCCGGTGGGCACGGAGCCGGTGAAGGTCACGTGGCGGATCCCCGGGTGGGCGGCCAGACGGGCCCCGAGGGGTTCCCGGCCGGTGACGATCGTCAGCACGTCCTCGGGGAGCGCCGCGGAGACGACAGAGCCCAGCAGCCGCGTGGCGAGAGGGGTGAAGGGGGACGGTTTGAGCACCACGGTGTTGCCCGCGGCGAGCGCGGGCGCGAACTTCGCCGACGCGAGCTGGAGGGGAAAGTTCCACGGGACGATCGCGGCGACGGGCCCGAGCGGTCGCCAGCGGATCTCGCCGCGTACCGGCCGGCCGTCCGCGATGCGCTCGGTCTCGGGGGCCAGCCCCGCGAAGTAGCGCATGCGAGCCGCCGTCCGGGCGATCTCCGCGTACGACTCGGCCAGGGGTTTGCCCTGTTCACGGGTGAGCAGCGGAGCGATGTCCGGCCCGGCCGCCTCCACCGCGTCGGCCGCCGTGAGCAGCGCGGTGGCGCGGGCGGCGGGGTCGGCCCGCCAGCCGCGCCAGGCGTCATGGGACCGGCCGACGATGGCGTCCAACGCGTCCGGCCGCTGGTCGGGGGCTTCCTCGAAGGGCTCGCCCGTCGCCGGATCGACGACGGCGAAGCGCGCGCCGGGAGTTCCGGGTGCTGCGGGCGTGTGACGGGGCTGATGTGCCACCATGCGGGCGGTCAGCTCGCGGCGCTGACGGCGGCCGCGTGTTCCCGGGCGCACCGGTCCATCTCCGCCCGGAAGGCGGCCACCAGCTTCGGCCGAATCCTTCCCGCGTCGCGGTCGCCGCCCTCGCAGACCGCCCCGCGCACCCCCACGATGTCCGTGCCGATGCGGGTCAGCTCGGCGAGGTCTTCCGCCTTCACACTGCCCGCGAGCGCGGCGAGCAGACCGGCCTCGTGCGCCCGCCGGACGAACTCCGCGCAGACCTCCGGCGGCACATGGTCGAACAGCCGCGTCCCGTCCTTGACGGCGGTGTCGAGCATGGCCGCGTCGGAGCCGGAGCGCCGGGCGATGTCGGGCAGGGCCAGCGGATTGACGCAGCCGATCCGGTGCGCGTCGGCATAGCCCGAGGCGACGACGAGCGCGTCCGGCCGATGGTCCTTCACCGCGCGGACGACCCCCCGCATGACATCGACGGCCTGCTCGGGCGTCGTACACCCGTAGAGACCGACCTTGATGTACGTGGCCCCGGAGACAACCGCGCCGAGCGCCGCCTGGGCGACCGTGCCGGGCTTGTACGGTACGTCTCCCACGGTCGCGGACACCGGCTTGTCCGCCGGGATCGCCTCGCGGATCTCCCTGATCACCCAGGGGAAGTTCGCGCCGAGCGAGCCCTCATCGGGTTTCTTGACATCGACGATGTCGAGATGGTCCGCCGCCTTCGCGCAGTCGAGGGCCTCATCGACACTGTCCGGAGAGATGAGAAGCAGCAACGCGGACTCCTTCCACCG
This sequence comes from Streptomyces amakusaensis, assembly GCF_039532665.1. Classification (NCBI taxonomy): domain Bacteria; kingdom Bacillati; phylum Actinomycetota; class Actinomycetes; order Kitasatosporales; family Streptomycetaceae; genus Streptomyces; species Streptomyces amakusaensis. The sequence continues at coordinate 70,625 of NZ_BAAASB010000004.1, forward strand.
CATGTCCACCTGACCGGGGGCAGGTGTGCGGAACCTTATGGATCACTTGCGGACGGCTCATCATCACCTCGGCCCATGACCCCCGGTAGGGCGCGCGCGGATGGCAAGAGGGCGCACATGGGCGTTACTTCGGTGCGCCGTGCGCGCCGGTTCGAACCTCAGGTTCCGCCAACTGTCGGCGGCGGAGACGATCCCTCGTGGCGCTGGGCGCGCCGGATGGGAGAATGGCGGTCACGGAACAGTGACCAAGGGGGCGGCGCGGTGCGGCGGTACGACCGGCTGAAAGAGATCCGGCGCATGGATCCGGAGCGGGACTTCCACGAGATGTACCGGCTCATCGCCGCGTACGAGTTCCCGTGGGACTTCACCCGCGCCCTGGAGCTGGCGCTGTTCCGTACCTACGCGGTGCCCAGTATCGGATCGCTGCTCTTCCGTACCGCGGAGTTCACCGAGCGGACCCAGAAGCGGTACGACGACACCGTCCTGCTGCTGGACGCGGTGGTCGAGCACGGTTTCGCGAGCCGGCGCGGGCGGACGGCGATCCGCCGGATCAATCAGATGCACCGCCGCTACGACATCGGCGACGGCGACATGCGGTACGTTCTGTCCACCTTCGTCGTGGTGCCCAAGCGCTGGATCGACGCCTACGGCTGGCGACGGCTCACCGACCACGAAATGCGGGCCTGCACCGCGTACTACCGGCATCTCGGACAGCACATGGGGATCCCCGACATCCCGGAGACCTTCGCGGAGTTCGAAGAGCTCCTCGACACCTACGAGGCCGAGCACTTCGGCTGGGACGAGGGCGGTCGCGCGGTCGCCGACGCCACACTGGACCTGATGGCCTCGTGGTATCCACAAATACTGGCCCCGGGCGTCCGGGCGGCCGGCATCGCCCTCCTCGACGCGCCCTTGCTCAACACCTTCCGCCTCCCGGCACCCTCCCCCCTGCTGCGCGGCGCGGTCGGCGGAGCCCTTCGGCTGCGCGGACGCGCGGTACGACTGCTGCCGCCGCGCCGGGCGCCTCACTTCGGGCGGCTGAACCCTGAGATCAAGGGGTATCCCCGGGGCTACCGTCTGGCGGACCTGGGGACACACCCGGCACCCGGCATCGGGGCCTGCCCGGTGCCCCACGGTCTCAGAGAAGCGGGACGGGCCGACTAGAGCCTGTCTCACTGATGCGGCGGAGGTGTAACCGACACAGGGCGGAAACTTTAGTTTACATCGACAGTATTGGAAACTACGGTTGTCACATGACGCCCTCTGAGATCACCCCAGAAGAGCAGGCAGAGCTCGACAAGGCCCTGTACGACGCCTTGAATCCCCTGGCCTCGGCCATCCGCTCCCGAGAGACCGGGCTGCCCGCGGACCGTATGTGGGATGCGAATCCCGTCGAAGTGGCGCTGTCCGTCCTGGCCGCTTGGAAGGTGGTGGATGTCGAGATCAAGCGGCTGGCGGAGCGGGCGGCGGCAACCGCCGGCTCCTACGGTGCGAGTTATGAGCAGCTGGGAGCTGTCTGGGGCATCACCCGGCAGGGCGCCCGTAAGAAATGGCCCGACGCCGTCAGTCGCCCGACACCTGCGGCGGCGGGCAGAAGCACACTTGCGCTGTTCGGAGGGACTGCCGAGCTGGTGCAGTCGCCTTCCGGCGATTGGCGCTGGACAGGCAAGGGCGCTGATGGGACATCCGGCACGGTCGCCGATGGGACGCTTTGCACGACCGCGGAAGAAGCAGCGGCCCACGCGGGCGCATTCCTCAAAGAACACGCTCTTGGCATCGGCCATCAGTCCTGAAGCTTCTCTCGTGGGTCATCTGCGGGCCCGGATGAGGATGGCCGCGAGGTGGAGTGCGGCCTGGTAAGCAATCGCGAGCTTGTCCGTTCGCACGGTCGGCCCACGCGACTGTTCGAGCCGGTTGACGCATCGTTTGACCGCGTTGCGCTGCTCGTACGCCTCGGCGTCGAAAGCGGGTGGTCGGCCACCCGTGCGGCCTCGCCGCAGACGGTGGCCGACCTGGTCGGACGGCTGGGGAATGACAGCGCGGATTCCGCGCCGGCGGAGGCGGCTTCGGATCGCGCGGGATGAGTACGCGCGGTCTGCGAGGACGACATCGGTTCGGGTCCTCGGTTTTGCAGGTCCGCTTCGCGGAACACGGATGCCGGCCATGACAGTCTCGAAGGCCGGGGCGTCGCCCGCCTGGCCTGCGGTGCCCCGGAGAGCCAGGGGGCGTGCACGGCTGTCGCCGGCGAGGTGAACCTTCGTACTGAGACCGCCTCGGGAGCGTCCGAGCGCATGGACGTCGGGTTCGGCCCGGCGCCTGGAGCCCCCTTTTCCTGGCGCCGGCGGCATGCTGGTGAGCCCGGCAGACGGTGGAGTTCACCAACACGGTCCAGCCGATGTCGTCAGCACCCTCGGCCGCTGCCAGGACAGCAGCAAAGATGCGTTCCCAAGTGCCGTCCACGGCCCACCGGATCAGCCGTTTGTGGGCTCTGGAACGAACCGGGCTCATCCGGCAGGTCCCGCCAGGGGGCGAGCAGGTTCAGTACTTCCACCTGATGGCCTCCAAGGTTCGGCGGTGATCGGCCCATCGCCGACCGCGGGCCGGATCGGCCGGCATCAGCGGCTCAATCCGGCCCCAGATCGCATCAGTGATCACTAACCGGACAGACACATCCGATCAAATGACCAACCGATCAAAGAGGCACGCTCTAGGGCGTGTGAGGCAAGATGCCTGGCCGGCCGCCGATACGGACCCGGCGGCAACTGACCGACGGCATACGTCGTATCAGGGTGCCCCGGCATCGTCGAGAGCGATCCAGTAGCGGCGCTTGATCCCGTTTTCCGTGCTGCGCACATCTTCGAGGACGCCGCCGTTGCTTTCGATGGTGCGCGCCGAGCCGACGTTGCCGTCGTCACAGGTGAGGAGGACCCGGTCCAGACCGAGCGCCGGTGCCTTGAGCAGAACCGCTCCCAGCGCCCACGAGGCCAGTCCGCGTCTCCTGGCGGAAGGCCGAACGCTGTAGCCGATGTGTCCGCCGCCTTCCAGCAGAAAGGCGTTCAGGTAGTGCCGAAGGTCGATGGCCCCGAGGTACACCTCACCGTCCGCGATCCACCAGTGGGTGGCGTGGACGCGCCCTTCCCCGACGGGCAGCGACCGGTCGGACTGCTGCCGCAGCCGCTCGGCCCAGGAGGCGAATCCTTCTGGGCGGTCGAGGTCGTCGTCACCGACCAGATGCAGGCCGACCCCGTCCTGGTGCGCACCGGGCTGCCACTCGTCACGCGCCGTGAGCCACGAGGAATGCAACCGTCCCGTGGGAGCGATCAGTTCGGGCATGCGTGGGACGATAACATCCGCACCCCTATGTGATCAGGCACTTCGCGCCAGATCGAGAGCCGGCCCGCCGGATGGGGTGCAGGTGAACCAGATCGGGACGAGACCGCCTCATTCCGCCGGGATGGCGACGAGCAGGTCACCGACCGTGCCGTCGGCATTGGGCTGGTAGTACTCGCGAATCGACGCGTCCCACGCCCCGGAGGCGACGCGATCCTCCTCGTCGGGGCCGAGAGCGTCGAAGAGCGCCTGGATATTCGCCGGCGCGAAGCCGATCGCGAGCATCAGCGCGACGAACTCCACCCGCCCCACCCGGCCGTCCCCCCGCAGATCGCCAACGGTGGACAGCGCCCCGGCGAACTCCGCGGCGGCTCCTTCGAACCGCTCCGGCACCAGCACACAGGCCACATACTCGTCGAAGTCGACCCTGCCGTCCCCGTCCGTGTCCAACTCCTCCACCAACGTGTCCCAGTACCGCCGGAACGCCGCCGCCATCGACTCCTGCGCCGCCGCCTCCGCCCCCGGGACCGCGTCCCGTACCCGGTCGGCCATCAGCTCGAAGTCCGCCGCCTCCAGGACCCCATTGCCATTGACATCGAAGAGATCGAAGACGAGCCGAACCCGGTTGAGCGCTTCCGTCCGCATCGGTGGTGCCGCCTTTCATGAGGCTGACATGCCAGGGGGTGGCATGTCGTGAAGCCGCGTTTCCCCCACTGTGGCCCCCACTCCTCGGCGTCTCCCCGGCCCGTGCCCCAATCCACCGAATCGGATGAACCAGGGGTGCGGGGGCATCGAACGGCGCTCGCCTTGATCTCCCGAGCGGCTTGCGGCACGAGCGGCTGGTTTCCGGGGCTGCGGGCTGTCGAACTCTCCAACAAAACCAGCGAAAGGCACTACTGGACTCCATGGTCCCCAAGAATGGCGGAAGGACGATATCGACCAGAGCACGCTAAAGAAACAGGCAAAGCACACCTTTCAATTCACTGGATCATGGACAGACCTGCCCGCCCTACGGTCAAGTGGCCCCTCTCGCCCCGGTCGACAGGATTCAGACCTGTCGACTCCCTCCCTTCAAGTCCTGTATGTCCACCGGGTCGATCGCGCGGCGTGGCCGGTCCGGACCGCCTTGCGAGTTCGCAGAGGATGACATGGTGCAACGTGACCCGGGCCTGGGCGGTATCCCCCTGTGGTCTCGCCGGAACGAGCGGAATCACCCGCGCTGGAAAAACTCCCACAGCTCGTCCGGCACCAAGCATTCGGCCATCACCACAGAACGCCGACCATGCAACCCGCGCAATGAGACAATTCCGATCCGGCCACAACCAGTGGCGGCGACTTCCCGGCAGCGAACCCGACGCTGGGTGAACTCTCCCCATACCCCGGGAGCGAAGGCCATGATCATCTTGCCGTCGTTCCGGCAGGATGATTAGGGTCGCTGGCATGCGTGACTCACTCGCGGTCGCATCCCGGCACCTGCCCGACGAGGGACTGGCACGCCGCATCAAGTCCATGGCGTGTACGGCACCGCTGCTCGCCCTGGACGACAACAAGGCGTCCCTGGGCTTCGGCCCCGCCAAGGACTATCAACTCGCGGAGATCGCGCTGCACACCATCGACCACGTCACGGTCTCGATGGATTTCGACTCCGGGGCCGATCACAAAGACATCCTGGCCGGGGTGGCACCGTTCGTTGCCGTCCAGAGGCCAGATCGCACCACCGAGGAACACGAGCGGATAGCGACCCTGGTGCTCCAGCGGCTGCTGAACATCGGCACGGCGGACCGGAGCTTCGGCCGCGACTACGGGCTCATCGACGGCGAGGGCGGCTACCGGCTCCATCACTTCCCCTTCCGGCTGCTCGTGGAGCGCCCTTTCAAGGGGAAGACCTATGTACGCGCCACGGACGAGGCCATCAACGTCCTGGTGGGCGCGCTCGACACCGATGTGGAGTCCGCGCAGGTCGCCGCCGAAGTGAAACTGGAGCACCTCATTCGCAGGAAGCGGCTGTCTGAGGCCAAGCTCGCCGCCGAACAGGCTCGCTACCGTACGGTGCAGTACGGGGAGACGATCCGGCGCCATTTCGATGCCACCCGCCGTGACGTCCGCACGGTCGACTGGGAGCACGAAGTCCCGAAACTGCTGGCAGAGGCACTCGACCATGTCCAGGCCCGCTACCGTGCCGAGCACAGCATCCTCCGAAACATCAGCCAGGCGCGTGACGCCTCGGAGGACCCCACACACAAACAGCAGGCCGCGGAGCTGGTCGACATCGTGCGCGACTGCATCCGCCGCCATATGCGGCTGCAGAAGTGGCTGCTGGAGGCAGGGGATCTCTTCCGTTCCGAGCAGGACCGGCAACAGTTCGCCGACCTTCCGGTACGGGAAACGGTCGACCTCCACGGGCAGCTCCTCCGCCCCCTGCTGAGCCTGACCGTCCGGGACGCGCTGCCGGCGGCGACCGTGTACTTCCGTTCGGCCACCGCCCCCCAGGTTCCTGCGGTCACCTCTCTCGCCACCCTCGTGCCTCGGCTGCTACTGCCTCCCCGGGAGCGGGAACGGCTGGGCGGGAGCGTGCCCGAACCCGAGCTGGAGACACCCGAACCCATGGAGACCTTCGGGGTGGAGGAGTGGCGTATCACTGATGAGCTGCTCTCCTTTGAAGGCGGCCCGCGACGCCTCGGCGAACTGCTGACCCGCGCCCTCGCCCATGGGCCGGCCGTGGCCGCGCTGCTGGCCCACCGGGTGGCCCACGCCTTCAGTCCCCCCGTGGGCGAGCATCTCGACCAGGTGGACGATCGGATGCTGGTGAGCGTGCGGGCCGAAGCCTTGCTGGACACCCCGCTCATCGGGGGTGACGATCTACTGGTCGGGACGGTGCCGCTGCTGCCGGCCCCGCGGACCGGGGAAGAAACCGACACCCCACCGGAGGAAACACCCGAGTGAGTCCCACCCACACCACCACCGAGGCGGAGGACGCGGGCCGGCTGATCGCCTTCGGGCTGCGCCCCCGGCTGCACCCGGTCGCCGACACCGTCTACACGGAGCTCATAAACCGCTACCGGCAGGACGACGACTTCCGACTGCTCACCGACCGGATAGCCTTCGGTCTGGGCCTGCGTACAGTCGCGGCGGGCCTGGAGGCGGGCCTGGTGCTCGCCGCCGCCGAATCGTCCGTCTACGAGACACGGATCGAGGACTACGCCAGGGCAGCCCGGCTCCGGGGCGACGGTGAGAAGCTGCTGCACGGCGTCATCCATCTCGCCATCGCCACCCTGTCTTTCCCCAGACCGCCGGATCTGGCGGAGGACGAGTCTCTGCGACGGTTCACCGCCGGACAGGTGGACGAGTTCGTCCGGGGAATCTGCGACGAGCTGAAGCACCGGACCGCCAAGAACGCCGAGTCGACCGACGCGCCCAGCGACACCCCCGAGCTGGAGCGGGCCTGGCGGGCCTACGCACGTCGGCCGGAGACCGCGCGTACCGAGGACAGTCGTGCCGCGCACAGCACCACTCTCGCCATGACCTCCCGTGCGCTCCGCTTTCTGACGGACCAGGGGCTCATGTCCCGTTTCCAGAGCGGCGGAGACGAACCGGAAGTGTTTCAGCCCACCCCCCGCTACCGTGTGCAGGTCCGCGAGCTCGCCGCCACCGCGGCCTTCAAGGAACTCCTCGCCCTGGGTGTCGTCCCCCTGACCGGCCCGGCTGGGACACTGCGCGCCGCGACACCGGGCGGACCCGGAGAGAAAGACACCATCGATGTATGAACTCTCCCGTGTCCTGCTGCGCGGGGTCGGCCCCGAAGGGGCACGTTACGAGGACGTCCTGCTCGATCTGAGTTCCGTGGGGCTGCCTTTCGGCGGACGGCAGATGGGGCTCTTCGAGCAGGAGACGCCCCGCCGCCCGTCCCCCGCCACCGTGCTCTTCCTGGAGAACGGCGGCGGCAAATCCGTTCTGCTCAAGCTCATCTTCTCGGTGATGCTGCCGGGCCGCCGCAATGCCATGGGGGGCGCCGGGAGTGGGGGGCTGGAGCGGCTTGTCCTCCCCCAGGACACCTCGCACACCGTGCTGGAGTGGACACATGCACGCAGCGGGAGAAAGCTGATCACTGGCAAGGTATCCGAATGGCGGGACCAGCGTGCCTCGTCCGACCACCAAAATCTTATCGAGACCTGGTATCACCTGCGTCCTTCCGCAGATCTGGATCTGCTCGGCCTGCCGTTTTCGGACGGCCACCGGTATCTGCGACTCACCGCCTATCTGGAAGAACTGGCCAAGGCACACACGACGGACCGGTCCCTGGAGTTCGCCGCCTTCGACCGCCATGGCCAGTGGGTGCGGCGGTTGACCGATCTGGAGATCGATCCCGAGCTGTTCCGCTACCAGCTCAGCATGAACGCCGACGAGGGCGAGGCCGCAGAGGCGTTCTCGTTCACCAACGACAAGACGTTCGTCGACTTCCTGCTCCGGGCCGTCCTGGACCCCGAGCCGCCGAAGGAGCTGGCTCGGCTGCTCGACACCTACGCGGAGCGTCTGACGCAGCGCGGCCTCCTCGAGCACGACCGTGCCTTCGTGGAAGGCGCCCTGGAGATCCTCGGCCCCCTGGCCGAGGCCGCCGACGCCACCCACACCGCCCGGACCGGCCTGTCGGGCATCGAACGCACGGCACGTGCCTTCCTCGGCGAGCTGGCGGCGCGGGCTTCGGCGGAGAAGCGGGCTGCCGACCAGTTCCACGAGGAGCGGGAGAAGCTGACGGCGGATCTGGACCGGCACACCGCCGAGCGGGACCGATTGGCCGTGGTCACAACCGAGATCGAACGCCTGACCGCGCTGCTGCGGCTGGAGGAAGCGATCATCGGGCACAGCGAGGCCGACGAGGCAGCTGAAAAAGCCCGAACGACCGCTCAGGCCTGGGCCGTGACTCCGTTGATGCTGCGCCATCTGACCCGTACCGCTCAGCTGGGCGAAGTACGCAACCTTGTCGACGCGACCGAGGAGAAGGCTCGCCCAGCACGTGAGATCCGGGACACGTCCGTCGCACGGCTGCACCAGGCGCTCGGCCGGGAGATCTCCCGGATGAACCGTACAGCGAAGGAACGGGAGGCAGAAGCCGGAGCGGAGGCGGAGCGGGCCACCCAGGCGCAGAAGTCGCACAACGAGGCCATCGGGCGCGCCATCGGCCGGGAGAAGGACGCCGAAGTCGCCGAGGAGCGCGTCACTGACGTCAGAGCGCAGATCGCCAGGGCCGTCGCCGAGAACCTGCTGCCGCCGGACACCTCCGTCGCGGACGCCGCCGAGCGGGCCCGCACGACGGCCGCGGAGAACGCCGCCGAGGCGGAGCGCCTGCAGGCCGAGTCGGAACGCCTGGAGCGGGAGCTCTCCTCCGCGCAGGAACAACTCCACGGGAGTGAGCGGCGAAGGGACGACATGCGACGGCGGTACGAAACCGCCGAGGAGTCATGGCGGCGGGCGAAGGAACGCAAGGAGAAGCTCGCCACGGACCCCGGTCTCATCGAACTGCTCGCCGGGGAGCCCGGGGACATCGAGGAGACCTACGACACTCTGGTCCGCAGACTGAGAGAGATCCGCGACCAGACCCTCGCCAAGATCACTGACCGGCGGGTGGCCGAGGCCGGGGACGAGCGGGCCCGGCTCGCCCTGGAGACGAACGAGCTGCTGCCGCCGTCACCTGAGGCGGTACAGGCGAGGGACGCCCTGGTGGAAGCCGACATCACTGCGTGGACCGGCTGGGAGTATCTCGCCGCCACCCCCGACCGCAATCGCAGAAGACGGCTTTGGGAACGGGTCCCGCACCTGGCCGGCGGTGTGCTGATCAATGATCCCGAGAAGCTGGACGAGGCCCGTGGTGTCCTGAACGACAAAGACATCCACCCGGCCTTCTTCCTCGCGGTGGGCACCACCGAAGGCATGGAGGGCGAACATCCCCCGCTCGTTGGTGTCGACTTCGTCGTACCGGCGCATCCCGCCCTCTACGATGAGCAGGCCGCTGACGCGGAGCGCGCCACTCTGCTGCGCCGCCATGAACAGCGTGTACAGGAACTGGCTGAACTGACGTCCCGCCAGAACCGGGCGGCGGAGTTCCTCACCGCGCTGCGGACCTGGCGAGCCGATCATCCGGCCGGTCGGACACAGGAACTCCGAGCGCGCTCCGACGAACTGCGTGGACTGCTGGCCGAGGCGGATGCCGAGGTCGAGGAGGTGCGCTCGACCCGCGAGACACTCACCGAGGTACGCAAGGCCGTCGCGTCACGAATCACTCCTCTGCGCAAGGCTCAGCGCGAGCTGGACCAACGGACGATCCGGCTGAAGGCACTGGCTGAGCAGGAGACGAAGGTAGGCGGCTGGCTCGCCGAGGCAACGCTTCACCGTGAAGCGGCCGCCGCAGAGCGCACGGCCGCCAAGGAGGCCGCACGGGAGGCCGAGAGCCGGCGAACCGGCGAAGCTGCGGCCCAGCGGGAGGCAGACGTCCTCAGTTCCTCCGCGAGCCGACTCGCCGACGAACGGGCGCATCTACCCGCAGTCCCCGACGATCCTGCCGTACCCGCTTTCTCCAAGGACGAGCCACCCCTTGAAGTGCTCCGCCGTCTCCACACCGAGGCCGTGGAACGCTACCGGCGGGTGTCGGTCGGGGACAGACTGCTCGCCGATCTCCGTGCTGCCGAGGACGCGGTCACCGAGACCGAGCAGGAGTTGAACGAGCACCCCGAACCGATCCGCACCCGGGCAACCGAGCTGCTGAAAAGCCCGGAGGGCGCCGACTCGGCGAGCCGGGAACCGGCCCGCGCGAAGGCGGAGCGAGACGCGTCCGTGGTAGCGGCCCGGGCGGCGGAGCTGGGCGCTCGGGTCGCCCAGCGCAGGGAGGAGTACGAGCGGTACCGGGAACCGGACGGCCCCGTCAATCTCACTCCCTTCGAGGCCCCGAGCCATCTCGCCCAAGGCCTGCGCACGATCGACGAAGCCAAGCGGGCCGGGGAGGACGTCCAGCGCATCGTGGAGAACCTGAAGCAGCACGGACTTCGGGTGGGCAAGGCATGGGACGAAGCCGACCGGGCACACGAGGCGTTCGGGCGGCTGGCCGAGCCCTGGCACGGTCTCGGTGGCGATGAGGCACCACTCGATGCGTCTTCTCCATTCGGGGGAGAACTGCCCACCGCACGGGACCACTGCGACAGCCTCCGTAAGGCATGGGAAACGGCCCGTGAAGTCCGCAGCACTGCCGAGAAAAACGAACGCGATCTCTGCGATCGTCTCGCCGCCCATGCCGGCGCCCCCCGGTTCTCTCTTCTGAACACAGCGAACCGGCAGATCATCCAAGGCACACCGCGTGATGAGCTGCCGGGCCACGCCGAGGAGTGGCGCCGTGCTCTGAGTGCCAGGCTCCAGTCCCTGAAGGACGATCTGGAGTCCATCGAACGGCATCGCCAGGAGATCACCGGTCTGTTGGCCCAGCAGGTGGACGACGCGCTCAATACTCTGCGGCGGGCCCAGCGGCTGTCACGGCTTCCGAAGGGGCTCGCCGACTGGGCGGGGCAGGAATTTCTGCGGATCTCTTTCGCCACGATCTCCGACGAGGCGCTACAGCATCAGATGTCCCTGGTCATCGACGAGGCAGCGGAACAGGAGGCAAAACGGGACGGGCTCTCGCTGATTCTCAGGGGAGTCAGCCGGGCGGCGGAGCCCAAGGGCTTCACCGTGAAGATCCTCAAGCCGGACCGGGTGCTGCGCACCGAGCGGGTTCCGGTGGGCGATATCAAGACGGTGTTCTCGGGAGGCCAGATCCTCACCACCGCGATCATCCTCTACTGCACCATGGCGGCTCTCCGGGCCAACGACCGTGGGCGGACCAGTAATCAGCACTCCGGTGTGCTCTTCCTCGACAACCCCATCGGCCGGGCCTCGGCCGGCTATCTGCTCCGCCTCCAGCAGTCGGTGGCCCGCGCCCTGGGGGTGCAGCTCATCTTCACCACCGGCTTGTTCGACACCACGGCACTGGACACCTTCCCCCTGGTGATCAGGCTCCGCAATGACGCCGACCTCCGGGCCCGGCGCAAGTACCTGTCAGTGGACAGCGCCATCGGCCGGCTGGTCCAGAGCGACCTCGGCCCGTCTGCGCAACCCCAGCTCTCGGCCATGCGGTACTTCACCCACGAGCAGGACAGCACATGACCGGTGGACGGGCTCTGACCTTCGACTACGACCCCTTGCGCCCCGATCCGCCACCCGGCCCCGCAGCGGATCTGCTGGGCGCACTCCGGCGGTTCGCGAGCGACAGCCGGAAGTGGCCCGGCACCACCGCCACGCGCATTCTTCTCGACGACGTCCGGAAGGTGTTCCACTCGGTCCACCGACCGGGGTACAAGGACGAGCTTCCGGATGCCGTACTGCTCGCCCGGCTGACGGAGTTGGTGACCGCCGAGGCCATCGGCTGGTCCGCAGGTACCGTCCGGGAGCGCTACCGGCTGCCGCGTCACATCACTCTGACACCGGTCAAGTCGTCCGTACGACTCAAGCGCCCCGCACCCGTTTGGTACAGCGAGTTGCGCGGTGTCGCACCGTACTGGGACTCCGGTACCGAAAAGATCCAGGCCGCGTACGAAGCACTCAATGCCTGGCTCCACGCGGGGGACTACGGTTCCATGGAGATCCCCTGGCGGGAACGGGCCATGCGTATCTTCGGGCAGCATCCCTTCTTCCAGCAGCACAAACATCCGGCGGAGAAGGTGCTCGACAAGTTCTCCGCACGGCCAGTGTTCTCCGATCTCTCCGAGCTGTACAGGCTCACCCGCTCGTTCGCCGTTGATCTGCCCCTGCTGACGAAAACCTTCCCCCGGGTCGTGGAACTGGGGAAGGAAGCAGGGTTCCACCCGGTTGAGGGAGGCCGGGGACTCCTGGTCGTGGAGAACTCCACAACCTACTGGTCGATCGCCAAACGGCTGGACAGCATCAGCCACGACCTCGGTTATATCGCCTGGGGAATCGGCTGGAACTTCGCCTCGTCGATCGCCAGCATCGCCCCCGCCCACGACGTCAGCCACATCCGCTATTTCGGGGATCTGGACCCTGCGGGGCTGCGTATCCCCCTGCGCGCGAACACAAGGATCAGCGGCTCGCACATCCCCGAGGTACTGCCCGCTGTGGAGCTGTACGATTCCCTGCTCCAGCTCGGCGTCCCGGGCCGGGTCCCGCCGAGGGAGCGGAACGTGTCACGCGCGGAAGCAGAACGGCTGGCGTCCTGGCTCGCACCGCACCAACGGCCTGCGGCCATCGATCTGATGCTGTCGGGGCAACGGCTCGCCCAGGAATGGGTCGGCCTCGACCATCTGACATCCGACCACAGATGGCACCGCGCCATCCGATTCCAAGGCCGCGCGAAGTGATCCGCCCACACACCGTCCGTCTCCCGACACCACAACTGAAAGGCGAGGCGTGGCCTCTACCACATAGGAATCCATTATCGGCTTGAAGCAGGCCAGCCCCCTCGTCGTACTGAGCGGCGACATTGAGATCAGAAAGCAGATGCTGGCCCAGCAACACTTTGAGTCGCATCACGGTGCCAGATTCAGCGACATACCCCAAATCCAGGCGGCCCATTTCTTCAGGTTAGTCGCGGCCAGCCACCCACCGGCGCATCTGCGGGTCCACGGGCGCGGTGGGGTCCCCTCGCGCTGCCGGGACGGACCGGCCCGCCGGACGGGCCCGGAGCCGGTGGAGACAGCCGGGGGCCGCGCGGGTTCCCGGGTCGGTGTCCACGGGCCCGTGCGGCGAACGTGAGTGCGCGTACCGCGGTCCCCTCGCGTCGATCCGGGTTCCCGCCGGATTAATCTGGTTCCCGCCTCGGCCCCGATACGAGACGGCCCCGGCGCAGGAACCACGGGGGGATTCACTCGAATGACCGATCAGCAGCACAGCCATGCCCGGGCGGAGGCCGCGCGCGACCAGCTGCTCCGCGAGATGCGGCGGATCAGGGAGACGGCTCAGCTCAGCTTCGGGCGGCTCGCGCACCGCACGCACTACAGCCGGTCGTCCTGGGAACGCTTCCTCAACGGGAAGCAGTTGCCGACCCGGGTGGCCGTCGAACAGCTCGCCGCCGTCACGGGGGACGACCCGGAGCCGCTGCTCGCCCTGCTGAAGCGGGCGACCGACGCCCCGGCCGACGGGGCACCCGCCGCCGGGGCCACTGCCGGAGAACCCATCGGAGCCGAACCGGTCCGGCCGGGCCGGGCGCGCTTCCCCGCGGTCCCGCCGGCGTGGCGGCGGCGGCTCGGCGTGGTCGGCTACGTCTCGCTCGGCGCGGTCCTGGGTTCGGTCGCCACCGCGCTGCTCGTCTCCGACGCGATGCACGGGACGCCCTCCGGCGCCCCCGGCGGCCGGGACGCCGCCGCGAGCGGCTCGCCCCGCATGGAGCTCAAGGAGGAGGTCATCCGGATCGGGTGCAGATCCGACACCTGTCTGCGCCACGACCCCCAGGCGAAGGACTGCCAGTGGGACGCGACCACCACCCAGGCCACCTGGCTGCGGGGCATGCACATCCAACTCCGCTACAGCGCCGCCTGCCAGTCGGTCTGGGGGCGGATAGAGGGCGGCACGGTCGGCGACCGCGTGATCATCAAGGACGCCCGGGGCGAGGAGCTGGACGCGACGATCCGGTTCGAGAACGACACCTACACCCGGATGCTCGCCGTCTCCCCCGAGGCGCCGCTCGCCGCGATGACGGTCTGCGGGGCCATCCCCCGGCAGCGCGAGGTGGCGTGCGCCGAGACGAAGACGGCGACGAAGACGGCGACGACGGGAGCCGGCAGCACCGGTACCGCGACCGGGACCGGGGTGCGGTCCGTGCCGAGGCCGGAAGGGGCGGCACCCGTTCTGCCGTGAGGCGTGGCCGCGTGGAGCCCGGGGACTGCGCGACGACCGGGCCCCGTCTCTCCTCCCCCTCCCCCGGTCACCGGTGTCCCACCGCGCCGACGGGCTGTCACGGGACGTCCCTGGGACGCCTCATGACCGCTGTGAGCTGCGGTTTCCCCTAGGTTCGAGGGAGATCGGATCCCGTGGACCCCTCCGCGGTGATCGCCCGCAGCCGGTGCGCCGGAGCCATGGCCGCCGTGACCTGGCGACGTGACCGCCGCGCGGGGTGCCCCAGTGACAAGGAGCTGCACGGTGGACGACGCCCTGCCACCCACGACCCCGCCCCGGCACGGCAGCCGGGACTTCCGCGATGTGCTGACGGCCCGCACGAGCCGCCGGAACATCGTGCTCGGCGCGACGATCGCCGCGGCACACCTCGCACTCGCCCCGGGCGCGGCGGCGCTCGCGCGGCCCGCCGGGCGACGGCTCCGCGCCGCGTTCCGGCCCGTGCCCGCCAGTGCGGCGGACCGGGTCGTCGTACCGGCCGGTCACCGCACCGCGGTGCTCGCCCCCTGGGGGGCGCCGCTGCTCCCGGACGGTCCGCGGTGGCGGCCGGACGGCGGCGGTTCGGCCGCCGACCAGGCGCGGCAGATCGGGTCCCACCACAGCGGGCTGCGGTATCTGCCGCTGGCCGGGGGCGCGGGCGGGGACCGGCACGGGATGCTCGTGATCCACCACGAGTCGGTGGACCCCGTCCTGCTCCACCACCGGGAGCCCGGCGGCGGCCGGGCGGTCACCGCGGCGCGGGTCGCCAAGGGTCTCGCGGCCCAGGGCGTCACCGCGATCGAGGTCCGCCGGGGTCGCGACGGGACCTGGCATCCGGTCGGCTCGCCCCGCGACGCGCGGCTCACCGGAACCACTCCCGTGGTCTTCAGCGGCCCCCTCGCCACCGGGCACCCGGCGCTGGAGAGCACGGCGGAGCCCGTCGGCACACTGAGCAACAGCGGTCACGGGGCGACGCCGTGGGGGACCCACCTCGTCTGCGAGGAGAACGCCAACGGCTGGTTCGGCACCGACGACCCGCGCTGGCGGCCCACCGCCACAGAGCGCCGGTACGGTCTCGGCGCACTCGACCACGGTCACGGCTGGCACCGCGCCGACCCCCGGTTCGACCTGGCCCGCTCGCCCGGCGAACCGCACCGCTTCGGCTGGATCGTGGAGGTCGACCCGCTCGCGCTGGACGGGCGTACCCCGGTCAAGCGGACCGCGCTGGGACGGTTCAACCACTCCGCCGCCGCGGTCGGCGAGACCGGGGACGGGCGGGTCACCGTGCACAGCGGGGACGACCAGGACGGCGGCTATCTCTACCGCTTCGTCGGCGACCGGCCCTGGCGGCGGGAGCGGGCCGGGGGCCGCAGTCCGCTCGACCACGGGGTGCTCCAGGTGGCCCGGTTCGACGAGGACGGCACCGGCCGCTGGCTGCCGCTGGTCCACGGCCGTGCCACGCTCACCGCGGCGTACGGCTGGCGGGACCAGGCGGACGTCGTGCTGCGGGCCCGGGAGGCGGCGGACGCCCTCGGGGCGACCCGGATGGACCGGCCGCAGCAGATCGTGGTCGACCCGCGCACCGGCGAGGTGTTCGCGGCGCTCGCGAACAGCGCCGGTGGCTTCGGCGGCGACGCGGGTTCCCGGGACGCCAATCCGTACGGGCACATCATCCGCATGCACGACGACCCGGACGGCGGGACGGGGCTGCGGTGGGACGTCTTCGTCCTCGGCGGCGACCCCGCGCACGACCCGTCGGTGCGGCTCGGCCCGTCCAGCGCGTTCGGCTCGCCGAAGGGCCTCCATCTCGACCCGGCCGGAGTGCTGTGGATCAGCACCGGCGTCTCGCCGCACTCCCAGCACCTGGCGGAGCGCGGGCACGAGAACCTCGGCAACAACGCGCTGCTGGCCGCCGACCCGGCGACCGGGGAGATCCGGCGGTTCCTGACCGCGCCGCGCGGCGCGGAGGTGACCGGGGTGAGCAGCACCCCCGACGGACGCACCCTGTTCGTCAACATCCAGCACCCCGGCTCCGCCACGGCGGCCTGGGGAGCCCCCACGCCCACCGACCCCCAAGCCGTCAGCTCCTGGCCCGACCACCGGCCGGACGGCCGCCCGCGCTCGGCAACGATCACGGTGCGCCGCGACGACGGAGGCGTGGTCGGCGGCTGAGCCGCTCCCGCCCCTCCCACCCGACACCCAGCAGACCTTCCCACGGAGAACACCGCCATGGTCCAGATCGTCAGGCGCGAAGAGTGGCACGCCCTCCCGCGCAAGAAGCCCGAGACCGCCTCCTTCACCCCCTGGCTCGGGGGATTCGTCCTTCACCACCTCGGTGGCGGGCTGAAGCTCCAGAGCCGTCACGACGACTGCTACGCACACGTACGCGACGTCCAGCGGTCGCACATGGACCCGCCCCTGTGGCGTCCGGATCTGGACGTGTACGACGACATCTCGTACAACTACCTCGTCTGCAACCACGGAATCGTCTTTGAGGGCCGCGGGCCCACCGTGCGGTCGGCGGCCAACGACACCGAGACGCCGGGCGCCAACCAGAACCACTTCGCCATCTGCGCGATGATGGGGTCGGACGACACGGTCCACGGCGAGATGGTGTCCGCCGTCCGGGAGCTGATCGCGTGGCTCCAGGCACGCCACGACGGCGGCCCCACGATCAAGGGGCACCTGGATGTCGCCTCCACCGACTGCCCCGGGAAGCTCCAGCCCTATGTGCGGCGGGGGGACTTCCACCCGACCGGCACGGGTGAGGAGACCCCGCCGCCGCCGAAGCCGAACCAGCCGCTCTTCGCCTACACCCGTACCCAGTGGGGCGCTCGTCCGCCCACGGAGGTCACACGGGTTCCGATGTCCTCCCGGACCGGGTTCACCGTCCACTACTCGGCGGGCGCGGCCACCCAGACCGTCCGGCAGATCCAGAACTACCACATGGACTCCCGCGGCTGGTCGGACATCGGATACAACTTCCTCGTCGACCGGGACGGCCGGATCTACGAAGGGCGCGGCTGGGATGTCGTCAGCGCCCACGCCACCGGTCACAACAGCACACACATCGGGGTCTGCTTCATCGGACAGGACGGCGACGCCACCCCGCGGGCGCTCTCCGCGATCCGCGCGCTGTACGAGGCGGCCAACTCCGGTGCCGGACGGACCCTGGACCGGACCTGGCACGGCGGGCTCTCCGGGCAGTCGACCCAGTGCCCCGGCGCCGGTCTGCGGGCGTGGGTCCAGGGCGGGATGTCCGCCACCACCCTGCCGGTCCACGGGGGCACGGGATCGATCGGCGACTCCGGCGGGGGCTCGGGCGGCGGGGGCGGGATGACCTCGGTCCGGTCGGTCGCCGCACAACAGCAGGCCGTCAACGGCCTCGGCCACACCCCCGCCCTCATCGTCGACGGCACCTGGGGACCCAACACCGCCGCCGGAGTCCGATGGCTCCAAGCCCGCCTCGGCGTCGGCGCCGACGGCCTCTGGGGACCCACCACCGAAGCCGCGTACGCGGGGAACCTCGGCGGCGGTACCGGCGGCGGGGGCGGAATGACCTCGGTCCGGTCGGTCGCCGCACAGCAGCAGGCCGTCAACGGCCTCGGCCACA
The DNA here is from genome assembly GCF_039532665.1 of Streptomyces amakusaensis. Lineage (NCBI taxonomy): Bacteria > Bacillati > Actinomycetota > Actinomycetes > Kitasatosporales > Streptomycetaceae > Streptomyces > Streptomyces amakusaensis. Next base: position 88,473 of record NZ_BAAASB010000004.1, read on the forward strand.
CCCCCGCCCTCATCGTCGACGGCACCTGGGGACCCAACACCGCCGCCGGAGTCCGATGGCTCCAAGCCCGCCTCGGCGTCGGCACCGACGGCCTCTGGGGACCCACCACCGAAGCCGCGTACGCGGGGAACATGGACAACGGAGCGGGTCTCACGGTCGACGGGGGCTTCGGGCCGGCGACCATCAGGGCGACCCAGCGGGTCGTCGGAGTCACCGCGGACGGTGCGTGGGGCCCGAACTCGGTCCGCGGCCTCCAGCGTCATCTGAACACCTGGAGCGGTGCCGCGCTGGTGGTCGACGGGGCCGCCGGACCGGGGACGTACCGGGCGCTGCAGACCCACCTCAACCGGATGACCGGCGCGGGTCTGACGGTGGACGGCGCGTGGGGGCCCGCCACGATACGGGCCCTCCAGACGGCTCTGAACCGGGGGCAGTTCTAGGCCGTCTCTTACGGATCTTGCTGGGCTCGCCACAGCTGTTCCGGCGGTTTCCGGGGCGCACGCGGTGGACCGCCGGACGGCGCGGCCCGGGTACGGGGGTCCCGGGCCGCCCCGGCCCGGCGTCGAGCCGTATCCGCCACCCGCTTCTCAGAGACAGCGCCTCCGGCCGGCTTCCCGTTTCCTTGTCCGGTTTTCACCTCGCACGGCACCGAGAGCGAGGCACGTTCCCCGGCTCGGGCCCAGGGACGCGGCCGTGGACGGTCGGAGTGCGGGTCAGCCGGCCCGAAGGCCGACCGCCAGTGTCAGTTCAAGGACCCGGTGCGGCGATGCGAGGTCCGGAAACAGCTCCCGCAGCTGCGACATCCGGTACCGGACCGTCTGGGGGTGGACGAACAGCGCCGCCGCCACCTCGTCCCGCCTGCCCTGGTGCAGCAGCCACGCCCGCAGCGTCTCCTCCAGTCGCTGTGCCGTCGCGGCAGGCAAGGTCCGCAACGGTGCGAGAGCGCGCGCACGCAGGTCCGCGAACGCGTCCACGTCGGCGGTCAGCACCAGCTCGGGCAGGTGGTCCTCGGTGTCGCGAACCTCGGAGGAGAGGGAGCGCGCGCGTACGGCTCGCGCGTACGAGGCGGACGCTCGCGCCCATGGCCGGGCCGGGCCGACCACGGCGGTGCGGTCGGTCAGCTGCCTCAGGAGATGTGATCGGTCGGCATCGGGGACGAGCAGCACACCGGTGGCGTCCGGCAGATCGTCGAGGACGAGGGTGCTCGGGTCGAGCGCGCGGTAGGCGGGCCGGGCCTGGGCGGCGGGCAGCAGGACCGCGGTCAGCGAGGCCGGGGGCTGCCACCCTGCCCGCTGAGCGGAGGCCAGCAGCACGTCCGGGCTCGCGTCGGCGAGGAGGTCGCGGGCCAGGTGTTCCAGGTGGCGCTCTTGGGCCCGGCCCCGGGCGGCCAGTTCGTCGGCGTGGCCCGCGGCGCTCGCGGCGGAGAGCTCGTCGATGTAGGCGAAGGTCAGCTCGGCGAACTTGGCGACCTCGGCGGCGGGCAGACCCGCGGGCACGGCACCCGCCGCCAGGCACCGCCAGGCCACCCGGGCGCCGACACGGTAGGCGCCGAGCAGGGCGTCCATCGAACGGCCGTCGCGCACCTCGCCGCGACCCAGCTCGTAGGCCGCGTCACCGGCGTCGCCGCCCGTGGCGTTCCCGCTCGCGAGGTCCAGGTAGTGCCCCAGGGCGGTACGGACGGCCCGGCGGATGGTGCCGCCCATGCGGCCCGAAAGAGCGTTGGCGTAGGGAGGGACCTCGTCGATGATCGCCTGGACGACCTCGTCGGCGGTGCTCTTCAGCTCGGCCCGGAGTGCGGTGACCGTCGTCTCATCCAGGGCCAGGTCGGTGACTCTCCGGATTGCATGCCCCATTTTTTATTCCCTGCGAACAATTCAGCCAACCGGTTTCACGCCTTACGGGTAGGACTTTACGCCCTGAGGCGCATCAAGCTGGAGCCATGACGAGTGCAGCCCTCCGCAGCAGGGCCTGGAAAATGCTGGAGATGGTCACGACGCCGCTGCTGCCGTCGGACTACCTCGACCTGGTCAGTCCGCTGCGTGCGGGTGCCGACCTGCGGGGGCGCGTCGAGGCCGTGCGTCCCGAGACGGAGGACGCCGCGACCATCGTGATCAGGCCGGGACGGGGCTGGCGTGGCCACAGGGCCGGTCAGTATGTGCGGATCGGGATCGATGTCGACGGGGTGCGTCTGTGGCGTGCCTACTCCATCACCTCGCCGGCAGACCGCCGGGACGGCCGCGTCACGATCACGGTGAAGGCGATCCCGGGCGGCAAGGTCAGCAACCATCTGGTCCGCGAGGCGAAACCGGGCACGCTGATCCAGCTCGACCAGGCGACCGGTGACTTCGTGCTGCCGGAGGCCAAGCCCGCCAAGGTGCTCTACCTGACGGCCGGCAGCGGCATCACCCCGGTCATGGGCATGCTGCGCGACACCGAGCTCGACGACGTCGTCATGGTCCACTGCGCGCCACAGCCGCAAGACGTGATCTTCCGGAACGAGCTGCACGACCTGGCCGCGGACAAGAAGCTGCGTCTCACCGAGGTGCACACCGACACGGACGGCATGCTCGACATCGCCCGTCTCGGTGAACTCGTGCCCGACTGGGCCGAGCGCGAGACCTGGGCCTGCGGGCCCGCGGGCCTGCTCGACGCCGCCGAAGACCACTGGACCGAGCACGGCGTACCGGAGCGCCTGCACACCGAACGCTTCCGCCCCGGCATCGTCGTCACCGGAGACGGTGGCGAGGTCACGTTCAGCACCACCGGCAGGACCGTCGACGCGGACGGTGCCACTCCGCTGCTGGACGTCGGCGAGGAGGCCGGCGTGCTCATGCCCTCCGGGTGCCGCATGGGCATCTGCTTCGGCTGCGTCACACCGCTCAGGGCGGGCGCCGTCCGCGATCTGCGTACCGGCGAGATCACCGAGGCCGAGCCGGGCGTCCTCATCCAGACCTGTGTGTCCGCCGCGGCGGGCCCCTGCGACATCGAACGGTAGGAACACCGTGACCGCCATCGACCCCACCGCCCACCTGACCGCGGAGCAGATCGAGGAGCTCGGCCGCGAGCTGGACGCGATCCGCGACGAGGTGCTCGCCGACCGCGGCGAGAAGGACGCCGCCTACATCCGTAAGGTCATCTCGGTGCAGCGCAAGCTCGAGCTGGCCAGCCGGGGCGTGCTGCTGTTCTCGATCTTCCCGCCCGCGTGGCTGATCGGCACCGCCGGCCTGTCCGTGGCGAAGATCATGGACAATATGGAGATCGGCCACAACGTCCTGCACGGCCAGTGGGACTGGATGCGGGACCCGAAGATCCACTCCACCACCTGGGAGTGGGATCACGTCTCCCCTGCCGATCAGTGGAAGCACTCGCACAACGAGCTGCACCACACGTACACCAACGTGATCGGCAAGGACAACGACCTCGGCTACGGCATCATGCGCGTCGACGAGGACCAGCGGTGGCACCCGTTCCACCTCGGCCAGCCGCTGTGGAACTTCATCAACGCCTGCTTCTTCGAGTACGGCATCGCAGCGTACGACCTGGAACTCGGCAAGAACCTGCACAAGCGCCGCCGCAAGAACCCGGAGTTCCGCGCGCGGGCCAGGGCCGTGGGCCGCAAGATCCGTAAGCAGGTCCTCAAGGACTACGTGATCCACCCCCTGCTGTCGGGCCCGTCGTTCCTCACCACGCTCGCCGCCACCTTCACCGCGAACCTCGTCCGCAACCTCTGGACCCACTCGGTGATCATGTGCGGACACTTCCCCGAGGGCGTACAGGTCTTCGAGCGCCGGTCGATCAAGGGCGAGACACGCGGCCAGTGGTACCTGCGCCAGATGATGGGCTCGGCGAACATCAGCGGCAGCAGGGCCATGCACTTCATGACCGGCAACCTGTCGCACCAGATCGAGCACCACCTGTTCCCGGACCTGCCGAGCAACCGGTACGCCGAGGTCGCGGTGAAGGTGCGCGCGCTGTTCGAGAAGTACGAGCTGGAATACGTCACCGGGCCGCTGCCCAAGCAAGTGTTCTCCGCGTGGCACAAGGTCTTCCGCCTCTCGCTGCCGAACAAGAAGCCCAAGGTCAAGACACCCGACCAGCAGAAGCTCGTCACCGCCTGATCCCGGTACCGGCGTCGACGGCCCGGGGCGGCTTGCGCCAACGCCCCCAGCCTCGCAGCCCGGCCCCTCCCCGCGAGGCGTCGCCAGGGCCGTGTGGTCCCCAACTGTTCCCCAAGTAGGCGGCCATCAACCGGTCAGACAGGAAAGGGTGCGAAGGCCGCTGTCACCGCAGCGGCAAGGGCGATCACGACGGTGAAGGCGGCGGGTCTGGTTACGTAGGAATCCGGTGCTCCATGCCCTAGCCCCTGGAACGAACGTATTTGACGTGCGGGAATCATCACCGGCGCTCCCGGGGGAACCAGCGGGGCGGGTCGTCCGTCCGACCGCCACGGACGCGGAACTCCTGGAGGCGGACATATGCGCAAGGGTCTGGTCGGGACGCTGGCAACAGCGCTCGCGCTCACGGCGGCGGTCGCGGGTTGCGGCGGCGGGGCCGGGACGGACGACGCGGGGCGGGGGCTGGTGATCGAAGGCACTCCCCCGGCGAAGCCGTACGACGGGCCGCTGGCCGTTCCGGTCAAGGAGACCAGCGAGGGCGGAGAGGACGACCCCCGGCGGCTCCGGGACGCCTCCGGTGCCGCCGGGCGGGCCGTGGAGTGCGACGGGGAGATGTACGGCGGCGGGATCAGCGACCCCTGGAGCGAGGGGGACGGCGGATCGACCCCGGAGGAGGGCCTGAAGCTCTATTTCGACATCGAGCAGCCCGATGTCCCGAGGAGCGGCTACCGCGTGGAGCGCGAGGAAGGGGACCGGGTGCTGTACTCCTTCGATGTGAAGGGCGAGACCAAGGTCGCGGTGGTCGTCGCCGAGGACCGGCCGGACCGGCCGGGCTGGGGCCCGGAGACCAGCGCCTCCTGCGATCCGGCCGAGCTGCCGGCGAGCTACACCGACTCCAAGGAGTACGAGATCTGGACCGACGCCCGGGGCCGGCGGGTGCCCGTCACCCGGATGAGCAGTTCGGCCGGGCCCGAGCACTGCGACTGGCAGTCGGCGCACTTCCTCCATCTCGGCGAGGGGCGGGAGAAGCGGATGTACGTCCGCGATCCCCGGGGGGTGTTCCCCCCGGAGGAGTTCTCCACGCGGTACGACGGGGATGCCGTTCTGCCCCCCGAAGCCCGTGACACCGGCTACCGGCAGGGCGAGCGGGCCCTGTTCCGTACGTCGGACGCCTCGCGGGTGTACATCCGCACTCCGCGGGGCGTCGAGCTGTGGCCGGCGCCCAGGCAGGGGTTCGGCTGCGCCTGACTCCCGATTCTCGCCAGTGGCCTGGTTTCCGCTGCCCATGCCCCGGCCCAGCCGCCGACGGAGGGGCGGGCTGGGCGGTGAAGACCGTCCGGACCTGGTGGCGGAGCAGGAGGATAAGTTCCGAAGGGTTGAGCACGGGGACTCAGCGGCTTCACCCCGGCCGAACTGCGGGCTCTGGAGGAGGCGAACCGGCTCGCCGGCAGTCGAGCGTTCATGACCGTCGGGGCGACGACGACCGGTTTCTGCCTGGGTGATGGAGGCGCTGACTGGCCGACGGCGTACGAGTTCCTCGGCTACCCCCACCGACCCGCCCGTCCGGCTCTCCCCCAACCGGAGCAGCCCGTCACCCTGACCAAACAGCACCGGCTCCGCTCCACCGCTGCCACCACCACCAGGATCACGACCGGTATTTACAGCATGGCCCTCCGGGTCAATGGCCGCCGACACCCCACAACAGGCTTCGAAGTCGTCCAGCAGTCAGCGACCGTCCCCCTCCGTCGTCCACGTCTTCGTCGGCAAGGCCCTGGGCCACGAGCCGGCCGACGCCGATGTCGTCGATGGTGGCTGGAAACGCGCAGGCCGGTGTGGAGTTGTGCGGGGCCGATCCCGAGGTCAGGTCAGGATCCGTGCCGGTGGCCGGTCGTCCTGGACGGCATCGCCGGCTGGTTCCCGCCCAACGGTCCCTGTCGGCTTCGGTGCGGCTGTTCGGCGTGGTCGCCACGGGCGCCCTCCGAGCGGGAGGGCGGGGCCGGGATCTCCCGGGGATCACTCCGCCTTTCGGCTGTCAACCAAGGCGTCCGGGTACCGCTGTGGTAGCACGCGGACCCGGATGAGGCCGATGCGCCCAGCTGCCTGTGCACGGCAGGGTCTTCTGTGACCCTCCGCCCAGCCCAAGGGCGGATGAAAGGGCCGCTCTGCGTTTGAGCGTATTCGCAGCCGTGCCCGCCATGGGAATCACTGCCCCGCTGGTGCCTCAGACAGCATTCGCCGCCCAGGCCGCTCCGGGATCGGACTCCACCACGACCTGGTACGAGAGCCATAAACCCCAGTGGAAACAGTGCGGCGGCACGACCCCCGACCTGATCGGTTTCGACCCCGGGGACTTGGCCGCATTTCCCGGCTGAACTGCGGCTTCACCCAGGAGGAAGAGCAGTTCTTCGACAGCCCCTGCGAGGCTGAGACCGCGCAGCGGGATATCGCGATATCCCGCTCGATGGCCCAGAAGCGCGAGGCGAAGGAGGGCGATCGGATCCCGCACATCACCACCCGCAACACCGTTCGGGACATGGACGTCATCCGCGCCGTCCTCGGCGAGAAGAAGATCTCGCATCTCGGCATCTCGTACGGGACCTGTCTGGGAGCCGTCTACACCCAGATGTTCCCGCACCGCGCCGACCGCCTTGTCCTCGACAGCGCCGTCGACCCGAATACGTCAAAACGGGAGCGGAAAAGGTCGAAGACCTGCGCCGGGCCTCGCTCGGACTGCCCATGGGTCCGCCACCCGCCCCGGAGCCGTACAAGCCGCCCCCGGGCGCCACCGAGACCACCTGGGCGGTCATCTGCGGTGACAACGAGAAGGCGTGGCCGCGCGACCCCGCGCGGTACCGGAAGGACGCCATCCGGGGCAAGGTCCGCTATCCGATCTACGGCGACTTCACCTCCACCATCAAGCCCTGCGCCTTCTGGGGGAGGCCGGCCGAGCCCGTCACCGTCGTCAACCGCACAAGCCCCGCCCCTACAGCCACGCGGGGCGGCGCGTGCTGTCGTACGGTCCGCCCGCACCTCTGGGTTCGCCGGGCACTGGCTGAAGCCTGGAGTTCGGCCGTGCCGGGCACTGTCCCGAAGGTGGTTTCCGGGCCGCTACTGCGGCCCGATCAGTGCCGGCGCGGAACCTGAGCCCGGCCCGGGCCGCCCTGACGGACGAACGCGCGGGGGTGGGCGGCGGGGCTTCGATCCGATCACCACCCCCGGCGTACGGTACGGGCGGCCCTGGTCGGCGGATCGCCGGGGCCATCGGGTCAGTGGATTCCAGGTCAGAAGGTCAGCTTCCAGCTGTCGATGTACCCGGAGTAGTAGCCGCTGCCCCGGACCCGCAGCTTCCAGGTGCCGTTGGCGGTCTCGGCGGATGCGTCGACGCCGCTTGTGGAGATGCTGGGGTCGCCTTCGAGTGAGAAGCCATTGACGAGGGGATACGTACTGCCGTCCGGGGCCACAAGCTCCATCAACTGGCCGGAGTCGACGACGTTCACATCGACGAGCAGGATATTGGGGGCCTTTCCGGGGACGCCGGTGACGGTGATCGGTGATTCGGCTGTCGAGGCGTCGGCGGGTAAGGGGTAGTTGGCGGTGTTCTCGAAGCTGGGCCCCACCGGTCGCGGCGAACCTCCCGGCCGGGTACCGACGTTGACGGCACCCCATGCCTCCGCGACCTTGCGGTAGGTCTGTGAGGAGGCACCGTACAGGTCGGCCGCCGCCGCGAGGGTGGCGGCGCGCGCGCCGAGATAGTCGGTGCTGGAGGTCATGTGGACGGTGAGGGCGCGGTACCAGATCCGTTCGGCGGCGGCCCGGCCGATGGGGGTGACGGGCAGTCCGTCATGGGTCGGGCTGTCGTAGGCGACGCCGTTGACGGTCTTGGCACCGTCGCCCTCCGAGAGGAGATAGAACCAGTGCGTGGCCGGTCCAGCCATATAGGTACCGTGCTGGCTCGAACTGATCCGGGGATGCCAGTAGTCCGTGCCCCTGATCTGTTTCGAGGGCCGGTCCATCTGGCGGTATCGGTGGTTGAGGCCGCCCTGGTCGACGTTCTCGCCGGTCAGATAGTCGCCGGGATCGCGGGGGTTGTCCGCGTGGAACTCCACGGCGGCGGCGAAGATGTCCCTGGTCGCCGCCGCGATCCCGCCGGACTCCCCGTAGTAGGAGAAGTTCGTGGTGGCGGCGACGAGTCCGGAGGCCATCCCGTGGGCCGCCATGTCGATGGAGGTGTACGGGGTGGTTCCGCTCTCGCCGTACACCAGGCAGAAACAGGAGTCGTACCAGTAGGCACCACGGCTGTTGGTCCGGTGCACCTTGCTGGACGCGCCGTCGCCGTCGTTCCGTACGCCGTAGCGCTGATGCACCTCGGCGAAGTAGTCCCAGGTCACCTGGGCCCCATAGGCGGCGTCGACCGCGTCGGTCTGCCGGTTCGCCGAGGTGCCGTCGCCCCAGACGTTGTCGGTGTCGGTGACGAGCCGGCCGCCGATGCCCGAGCCGCTTTGGTCGTTCATGAGATCGTACGTCCGGTGTCCGCCCCGGGCGTTGTCGGTCAGGGTGTACAGGGAGCCGTAGCGGGAGGTCCCCAGCTCGACCCGGCCGCTGTGGCGGCTGTGCCCGACGCCCCTGTCCTCGACCCGCCCGGCCTTGGCGGGCTCGGCCCCGGTGTCGCGCGGGGCCCCGGTACCGACGGCGTTCACCACCGCCTCGCGGCGGTTCAGCTCGGCACCGGTGGTCGCGTCGGTGACGACATGGAGTTCACTGGGCATGCCGTCGGCCTGGGTCCCCTTGACGACGGTCTCCCAGGCCAGCACGGGCCGCCCGTCCCCTGCCGCCCAGACGACCTTGCGCGGTGCCCGCCCGACCACCGCGCCCTCGGTGCCCGCCGCCTCGGCGGCCCGCACCGAGAACGCACCGGCCGAGCGCGCGTTCCGGACCGGCTTGGTGCCGGGCACGGCGATCCGGTCCTCGCTCGCCCTGGTCACACCCTTCATCCGCCCGGACGGAGCGGTGTGCACGACCAGATCGCCGCCCAGGACGGGTAACCCGTCGTAGGTCCGCTCGTACCGGGTGTGCAGGGTGCCGTCCATGTCCTTGAGCACGCTCCGGGCCACGAGCCGCTCCTTGCCCCCCAGCCCGAGCCGGTTCGCGGTCCCTTCGCGGGCGGCGGTGGCGTCCGCGAGAAGCCGAGCCTGCTCGGCCGGACTGATGTACGAGGGCAGCGCACCCGACCGGGGCACCACCTCGGCCGCCCCGGGTGCGGCCCCCGCGACGCCCGGCGGCAGGACCACCGCGAACAGGGCTAATCCGGTGATCATCGCTGCGGCGGCTGATGCTCTGCGAGGGAGTGGCGTCATCTCAACTCCTATGCGTCAAAGGTCTGTCACGGCCCCGGCCGTCCAGTCGGAGAGGTGCACCGACGGCACATCGCCCGGCGTCTGTACGACCCCCGGCCGGGCACACGGGTATCCGCACGGAACACGTCCGGCGCACCGTTGCCAGAGGCTATGGGGAATTCTGGCCCCCCAAGATGCCTATGTGGCAGAAGGAGTAGGCGAATTGGCCATAACTCACCAGTCCCCTCACCGTCCCCGATCACGACGCGCCGGCCCGGGGACCGTTACAACCCCCTCGGTCCCGATTACCGACGCGTTAATTACGCGGAAATAGACTGCGGACCCGACGAGAAGCCGCCGCCGGGGCGGCGCGACGCGACGGCCGGGGGCGGTTGGCGGATGAGATCTCGATCCCACCGAGCTCCTCGACATCCACGCCCCGCTCTACAGCCATGTCCAGGGCCTGGCTGCGCACAGAGCAGCGAATCGGCTTCCTACTGGCGCTCGGAACCAGAGGTCCAGGGCGGACTGTCACTCCACTTGAACAGGGCTTCGTCATCTCGCGGGCACCAAGGACATTCCCTTCCGGAATGACCATCTGCCCCACATCCGTTTGACATTGGCCTCCCTGGCGTATGTGGGCGGCTTTTACAGCAGGTGATCCCCGGTTTCTGCAACTGGGGATCTTTCCGAGATTTGAAGGGTGAACCACCCGTGCACACACCCTTAGCCCACCCGCTCGACTCCATCCGGCACGTCTTCCGGCACCGAGCCGGAAGGGCCGCTGTCCGGTACCTGGTACTCGACCGGGGAACTCGCCCGCCTCCTGCGGGCCGATCCCGCCGCGTCACGCCCGGTGCGGCGGTCTGATGTCCTACACCGAGGCCGCTCCGCTCGGTGTGCGGGCGGCCGGCGACATCGGGTACCGCCCCGACCGCGCCTCGCCCTACCGTGCGCGCGTCCGCTGGTTCGAACCCGTCTCCAGGCGCCGCAGATCCCTCTCCGAGGGCAAAGAAACGCACGACGAGGCCGAGGACTGGATCGCCGGCATCCTGAAGGCCGCGGAAGCCGGGATCGCGCCGAACGTGGCCACCATGCCCCTGGCCGAGTACAGCACCGCCACCATGGACCTGGCCCTGCGCGGCCCGGAACCGAAGACCCTCGACACCCTCGACCCCTACCTCGCCGGCTGGCGTCGGCGTGTGGTCCCCGCGCTCGGGCACTTCCCCGTACGGATAATCACCTACAGGGCCGTCGACCGCGCCGTCCACGGATGGATCGCCGACGAACAGGGCCGCTCCACGGTGAAGAACAGCCTCGCCGGGAGGCGTCGCCAGGCCGCGTGGTCCCCAACTGATCCCCAACCGGTCCCCAGGAACGACGGAAAGGCGGTACCGGATTACTCCGATACCGCCTCCGACCTGCGAAAACGCTGGTCGGGACGACAGGATTTGAACCTGCGACCCCTTGACCCCCAGTCAAGTGCGCTACCAAGCTGCGCCACGTCCCGATCGCGTGCCCTGTTCGGCCTTCCGGCCGGGCGCGCAGAAGCAACATTACCCCACTCCCGGGGCAGGTCGGACCGCCTTGCCGGTGGCCGGGCGGGGTGTCGGGGAGAATCGGGGGATGAGCGGCGCACCACGTGATCGTGACCCAGAAGGACGTGCCCGGAGCGCGCGGCCCCGTGATGGGCTGGGGCGGCCGATGCCGTACGGGGTGGAGGGGGTGGAGCGGCAGCCGGAGGGGGTGGTGCGTTCGCCGGAGCGGACGCTGATGGAGGCGCAGCGGCTGTTGGACGAGGGGAAGCCGTTCCATGCGCATGAGGTTTTCGAGGATGCCTGGAAGTCGGGCCCGGAGCCGGAGCGCGAGCTGTGGCGGGGGTTGGCGCAGCTGGCGGTGGGGCTGACGCATGCGGCGCGCGGCAATGCGAAGGGCGGGGCCAGGCTGCTGCTGAGGGGGGCGGAGCGGATCGGCGGCTGTCGGGATCCGTACGGGGTGGACGTCTCCGGGCTGGTGGCCTGGGCGCGCGCCCTCGCCGCGCGGGTCGGCGAGGGCGGGGAGAGGGACGGGGCTCCGGTCGACGCGGCTGCGGAGGCCCCCCGGCTGACCCGGTAGGGACGGGCCGTCCACCGCGCCGCACCCGCCGCGCGGAGCCCGTCAGGTCACCGGCCGGTGGTTGTCAGCTCGCAGCGGCCGGCGGCGCAGGAGCGCCGCAGCCGGCCTCGCGAGAGGGTCTGCACGAGGCCGATCGTCCAGCACATGGGGCAGCCGCGGAGCGCGAGCAGTCCCACCGGCACCAGGAGCAGACTGACCGGGCCCACCGCCGGGAGCGCGAGTACGGAGCCGGCCAGGGCGCCGAACCCCACGGCACCGCGCAGCACATGGCGGGGCAGTGTCGCGCTGGCGAAGTCCGGTGTGTCAGTCATGGCCGCCGCCCGGGTGGTCGGGGCCGTCCTGGTCGCCCAGGGCCTGGCGGACGGTGGTACGGGCCCGGTGCAGCCGTGACTTCATGGCGGCGGTGCTGAGTCCGAGGGCGTCGGCGGTGGTCCGCCCGCTGTGGCCCTGGACGTCCCGCATGATCAGGACCCGTCGCTGGTCGGCGGGGAGGGCGGCTATCGCGGCCGCCACCCGGCCCGCCTCCAGCCGGAGGAAGACCTCTTCCTCGAACGAGGGCGCGACGGCGTCCGGGAGCGGACCGTGGCCGCCGCGCAGCGCCAGCCGGGTCCGGCGCACGCACTCGTTGCGCACGATGCGGAACATCCAGGAGGCCAGCGCCCCGGAGGCCCGCAGCATCCCGATCTTGCGATAGAGGATGATCAGCGCCTCCTGCGCGGCGTCCTCGGCGTCCTGCGGCGAGGCGCAGAGCGTCCGGGCGAATCGCCGCACATGCGGGTGCGAGCCCGAGACCAGGGCGGCCGTGGCCTCGGGGTCGCCCTCCCGGGCGGCGGTGATCAGCTGTTCGCCGGGCCAGTCGAACTCAGCCACGGGAGCGCCCCTTCCGCCGCATCACGACGACCACGCACGCGCAGATGAGCACGATCGCGCCGATGACAGCACCTTCGATCATGACAGCCTCCATGTTCCGTACCGAATGTCCTGTGCTGAATGTTCTGTGTCGAGGTTTCGTCCGCACAGGAACAAGAGGCGCGGACCGCGCCGAAGGATTCACCCCGGCCGCGGGTGAACAACGTTTTCCTCACAGTCCGCGAGCCGAGGCAACCTCGGTGCCCCGGCCGGACGTCATCGGGATGCGGGAGTGACCCCTGGGCTTCATGAGACCCCTGGGGTACTTGACGCAGGCTCAATCACGAGGAGGACCATCTTGATCCGTGTCTCGCGCATGGTGACCGCCGGTATGGCGGTACTCGCGCTGGCAGCGGGATCGCCGGGGGTGGCGCAAGCGCTGCCGTCCGCCGATTCCCCGCCTTCCACCCGGGGTTCCACCGCCGACGGCCCGTCGGGGAGCGCCGCCGAGCGGCTGCCCGACGGCTGGCGAATATCCGGTTCCGGGGAGGGCCGGCAGCTGGTCTGGGTCTCGCCCGTCCCGGTGCCCATGGGGGACGCCCGGGTCGAGTTCCACTCCGGCTCCGCCCTTCTCGGCCGGCCGCTGGCCGACGACGACCGGCACACCTTCCGGCTGCCTCTCGACGGCGTCGACATCGGCCCGGCGCGGGAACTGAAGGTGCTGGCCGGCGGCCGCCGCCTCGACGAGGCCGGGGCCGCAGCGGCCAAGGGCCCCCGCAGCTCCGCCCCGCCGGCCGAGCAGCCGGCCCCTCCGAAGGCGAACGGTGTCGACCCGGGCGTCCCGGGCTCGTTCCGCACGGTGAGCGGCGAGTACGAGCTGGACCCGGTCAAGCTGCCCGGTTTCCCCGAGCCGGTGGAGATGCGCGCCACCGTGACCGGGCCGGTCGGTGCGACCGGCCGCCGCCCGCTGGCGCTCTTCCTGCACGGCCGTCACTTCACCTGCTACGACGCCAAGGGCGAAGCGCTCGGCGGCTGGCCCTGCCCGGCGAACAGCAAGGCGGTGCCGAGCCACCGCGGCTATCTGCACGACCAGAAGCTGCTGGCCTCCCAGGGCTATGTGACGGTCTCCGTCTCCGCCAACGGCATCAACGGGCAGGACTACAACGCCGAGGACGGCGGCGCGCAGGCCCGTTCCTCCCTGGTCCGGCAGCACCTCGCCCGCTGGGCAGAGTGGTCGGCCGATCCGGCCAAGGCCCCGGCCGCCGTGCGCGCGGCCTCCCGCGCCGATCTGTCCCGCGTTCTGCTGGTCGGTCACTCGCGCGGCGGCGAGGGAGTCAACCGGGCCGCGCTCGACACCCTCTCCCGGCCGCCCGCCGATCAGGAGGGGTACAAGGGTCCGGTGCGCTGGAGGATCCGGGGCACGGTACTGATCGGCCCCACGATCTTCGGGCAGAACCCGGTCCCCGACGTGCCCTCCATGACCATCCTGCCGGGCTGCGACGGCGATGTGAGCGACCTTCAGGGTCAGATCTACCTCGACGGCACGCGCGGTGTCAGCAGGGGCACCGCCCTGCACAGCGCCGTCTACATGGTCGGCGCGAACCACAACTTCTTCAACACCGAGTGGACGCCGGGCCAGGCCGAGGCCCCGGCCGACGACGACTTCTGGACGGAGGACACCCCGGACGCGGTCTGCTCGCCCGGCACCAAGACCCGGCTGACCGCCAAGCAGCAGCAGAAGGCGGGCTCCACCTACATCGCCGCCGCGGCCCGGCTGTTCGTCGCCGGCGACGACCGGGTGCGTCCGCTGCTGGACGGCTCGGACCGGCGCGCGCCCTCGGCGGGCCCGGCGCGGGTGCTCAGCCACGCCGTCGGCGGCAACCGCAGGCCCGCGTTCGTACCGGACTCCTCGGTCACCGTGACCGGGTCCGGCGGCCGGCTCTGCGCCCAGGTCGACAGCGAATCCGCCGACGCCTGTCTGCCGTCCGACGTCAGGGGCGCCTCACCGCACTTCGCCGTCTGGGAGACCTCCTCCGAGCCGGGCCGTCACGCGGTGCGGATGAAATGGTCGAAGCCCGGCTCGCCGGTACGGGTGCGCCCCGCGCGCCCGGTCTCGCTGCGGGGCGACAGCTCGCTGGCGCTGCGGCTGATCGTGCCGCCCAACACCTCGGGCACCCAGCTGGACGTGACGCTCGTCGACGCCTCCGGGCGGCGGGCGAAGCTCGGTCAGGCCAAGGTCGACGGGCTGCCGGGCACCGGGCGGACCGCTTCCCACTGGGCGCGGGAGGTCCGGCTGCCGATGTCGGCGGCCACCCGCGCCAAGCTGGATCTGCGGCGGATCACCACCCTGGAGCTCACCCCGCGCGGCCGGGCCGGTCAGGCATGGCTGATGGACGCGTGGAACTGGCGTCCGGGCACCCCCGTGACGCATCCGGCCCCGCTGGCGCGCGTCGACATCGGCCGGACGGAGGTCGCCGAGGGCGACTCCGGCGTCCGGACCCACCGGATTCCGATCCGGGTCTCCGGCAAGGGCAACGGCCAGGTCCGGCTGTTCCTCCCGGATCCGAACTCCGGGAAGATCTCCTCCCGGCTCGTGACGCTGAGTCCGGGCAACCGCGAGATCGTCGCCCAGGTCAAGGTGAAGGGCGACAAGCGGTACAGCTACGGCACCCAGCACAACGCCTTCGTCAAGGCGGTTCAGGGCACGGCGGTCGGCACGCACCTGGGCGGGCTGACCGTCAAGGAGGACGACCCGATGCCCAAGGTCACCGTCACTCCGGTCGCGGACAAGGTCGTCGAGGGGAAGCCGCTCACCTGGCGGGTCTCGCTGTCCGAGGCCGCCGGTACGGAGATCGTGACCGGATTCGACATCCTGCCGCCCGCCGGCGGGCCGGAGCTCTCCAGCCTGGACGTCTCCCCGGCCTGGCTGGAGGAGGTCTTCGGCGTGTCGGCGAACCCGGAGCGGCCCCTGTCGAGCCTGGTGGACACCGCCTACCTCCACGCGGTGGTGCCCGCGGGGAAGCTGAGCACCGAGGTGACCGTGCCCACCGTCAAGGACGCGGTCGCCGAGCCCGAGGAGCGGCTGCGGCTGCGCTCGGTCCTCTACGACGAGTCCTGGGAGCCCCGGGAGGGCCCGGAGTTCACCGGCACGGTGCGGAACGCCCCGTAACAGCGGCATGAGAACGGCTCCGGCCGCCGGCCCCGCCATGGGGTCGGCGGCCGGAATCGTTCCAGCAGACAGACTTTTCCAGCCAATTGTCATGTTCGGAACCAACCCGGGCGACGGGCGATGGGGTTCCTGCGTCAGAAGGGACGGGATCCCGACTCTGTTCCGCTCTGATTCTTGAGGGGGAAGAATGCTCACCCGATATCAGAACCTCGGCATCGGCCTGCTCGCCGCGTCGATCTCCGTGACGCTCGTGGCGGGAATGACCGGCCCGTCGGCGACCGTTCCGGCCATCCCCACGCAACCCACCGCCGCCACGGCGACGGCCGTGCACAAGAAGGACCCCTCCCAGGTGGTCACGCTGCTCACCGGCGACCGGGTCAGACTGGGCACTCGGGGCAGCTCCAAGGGCCAGGTGCTCGGCCTCCAGCGGGCGAAGGGCCGCGAGGGCGTGCCCGTCCGGATCCGCGCCCATCAGGGGCGCACCCTCGTCGTTCCCGAGGACGCGCGCCGGCTGATCGACAGCGGCCGTCTCGACCGGCGGCTCTTCGACCTCACCGAGCTGAGCAGCACCGAGAGCCGCGCCGCCCACCGCGACGGGCTCAAGGTGATCGTGGGGTACGGCGGCACGGCCGCCAAGTCCGCGCGCGGCGGCGTCCGCGCCACCGGCGACACCCGGCTGCGGCGCACGCTGGCCGCGCTCGACGCGGACGCGGTCACCGCGTCGCGCGAGAACCCGGCGGCGCTCTGGGAGGCGCTCACCGAGGAGAGCGACGGCGGAGCGCGGGCCACCGCCTCCGGGATCAGCCGGATCTGGCTGGACGGTGTGAACCGGGCCTCGCTCGACAAGAGCGTGAGCCACATCGGCGTGCCCGGGGCGTGGGCCTCCGGTTACGACGGGAAGGGCGTCACCATCGCCGTCCTGGACACCGGAGTGGACGCCTCCCATCCCGATCTCAAGGGCCGGCTGAGAGCCGCCAAGAACTTCTCGGCGTCGGCGGACGCCAAGGACCGCCACGGCCACGGCACCCATGTCGCCTCCATCGCGGCGGGCACCGGCGCGAAGTCGGGCGGCACCCACAAGGGCGTCGCCCCCGGCGCCGAGGTGATCAGCGGGAAGGTCCTCGACGACGACGGCTACGGCTCCGACTCGGACATCGCCGCGGGCATGGAGTGGGCCGCCGACCAGGGGGCCGGGATCGTCAACCTCAGTCTCGGCGGCATGAACTTCCCGGGCACCGACCCGAAGGAGGCGATGGTCGAGCAGCTCTCCCGGAAGAGGGGCGTCCTCTTCGCCGTGTCGGCGGGCAACAGCGGACAGCAGGCCTACAGCATCAACTCCCCCGGCACGGCGGAGTCCGCGCTCACCGTGGGCGCGACCGACGGCCGCGACGGGCCCGCCGACTTCTCCAGCAGCGGCCCGAACGGCGACGGCGGCGGGGTCAAGCCCGATGTCACCGCGCCGGGCGTCGGCACCACCGCGGCCGCCGCGGCCGGCAGTTCCCTGGCGAAGGAGTACGGCCAGAAGCCCGACGGCCATCTGACGATCTCCGGTACGTCGATGGCCTCCCCGCACGCCGCCGGGGCGGCGGCCCTGCTCAAGCAGCGGCACCCCCGGTGGACGTACAAGGAGCTGAAGGGCGCGCTCAGCGCCTCCGCCCGGGACGCCTCCCACGCCCCGTTCACACAGGGCACCGGCCGGATCGCGGTCGACCGCGCGCTGAAGCAGACCGTGCTCGCCGAGAAGGTGTCGCTCGACTTCGGCGAGCAGCTGTGGCCGCACTCCGACAACACCCCGGTCACCAAGAGGGCCGCCTACCGCAACCTCGGCGACAAGCCCGTCACCCTCGCGCTCTCCGTCACCGGCCACCGGCCCGACGGCGACCCCGCCCCGGACGGGTTCTTCACCCTCGGCGCGGACCGGGTGACCGTTCCGGCCGGCGGTACGGCCTCCGTCGGCATCACCGCCGACACCCGGCGCGGCTCCACCGTCTCCGGCCACTACTCCGCTTCCGTGAGCGCCGTCGGCGGCGGCCAGAGCGTCCGTACCACCGCCACGACGGAGCTGGAGGCGGAGGCGTACGACGTCACCGTCAAGCACATCGCGCGCGACGGCGGGCCGGGCCGGAACTTCTCCACGGAGCTGTCCGGGGAGTACCGCAGCGATCCGGAGACGCGCTGGGAGGACCGGGCCAGGGGGATCGCGGTCGTCCGCGCGCCCAAGGGCGAGTACACCCTCCAGTCCAGCGATGTGGTGGATCCTGAGAACGCCGCCAAGGGCGTCGATCTGCTGACCCGGCCGAGGCTGTCCGTCACCGAGGACATCACGCTGACCGTCGACGCGCGGACCGCCAGGCCCGTCTCCGTCACCGTCCCGGACGCCGGGGCGAAGCCCTCCTTCGCCGGCACCGGCTACACGGTGGGCAGGCCGTGGGAGGGCGGTCTCCGCGCCGACTTCGTGATGAATTCGTTCGCGGGTCTGCGCACCGCGCACCTGGGTCCGCGGATCACCGACGGCTCGCTGGCCCAGACCTGGCACCTCCAGTGGGAGAAGGGCGGGAAGACCGAGTACCGCACGGCTTCCGGCGGTGCGGTGGAGAAGCTCGCGACCGGCTACTCCAAGAAGTTCGCGGCGGCCGACTTCGCCACCGTCAGGACCGGGCTCGGCGGCTCCGCCAAGAACCGGATCGGCGCGCTGAACATCGGCTTCCGGATCGGTGACCTCCACAGCGGGGTCAGCCCCTACGACCCGGGGAAGCTGCCCGTCGGCCGTACCGTGCTGCTGTCCGTGAAGGACAGGGCTGCCTGGGGCATCGAGTACCAGCAGATCACCCAGGAGTGGGCCGGCATGGTCGACTCCGACGTCAACTACTCCATCGGCGAGCCCAGGGCCTTCACGGCGGGCAGGACCTACCAGGAGGACTTCAACTCCGGTGTCGTCTCCCCCGCGCTCGCCCGGAGCGGCGGCGTCAACCGCGCGGGCAACCACGTCTGGGGCGAGGTCGGCATGTTCACCGACGGCGCGGGCCACCCCGGATGGTCGGCGGGGACCAAGTACAGGACCGAGCTGTACCGGGGCAGGACGAAGATCGGGGAGTACGAGGGCGGCCTCCGGGGCGAGGAGGGCTTCGAGGTCGGCCCGGGCGACGCCGAGTACACCCTGAGGAGCACCGTCAGCCGTCCGCCGGAGGTGGCCCGTGCCACCAGCCGTACCGAGGTGAGCTTCACCTTCCGCTCGAAGAAGCCCGCCGACGGCACAACGGTCCAGCTTCCCGCGTCCACCGCCCGCTTCGGCGCGAAGACCGCGCTGGACAGCACCGTACCGGCCGGCGGGCAGACGACCCTGCCGGTGACCGTCGAGGGCGCGGCGGCCGGCTCCAGGCTCAGGTCGCTCGCCGTGCAGGTCTCCCACGACGGCGGCAGGAGCTGGCGGAGGACCCCTGTCACCAAGGGCCGGATCACGGTGAAGAACCCCGCGAAGGGCAAGAGCGTCTCGCTCCGCGCCGAGATCACCGACACCTCGGGCAACAGGAGTTCGGTGAGCGTCATCGACGCGTACTTCGGAAAGTAGCCCCCGCCCCCACCGGGCACCCGATCCCGCCGACGGCCCGCCGGAGACCTCCTCCGGCGAGCCGTCCCCGTCCGTTCCGGCCAGAGCGGGCGTTTTGACGCCAACTCCGGGCGATCGGGGCGCGAGACCCCGCGGCGGCGGCTACACAGGAGGGCCGGAGGGATCCGCTCTCCGGGGCCGGGCCCCGTCCGGCCTGTCAGGTTTCCGGGAGGGGGCGCGGTGCCTGCGTCGAGAAGCCGCGGACGTGCGGACGGTGGGCGATGAGCGGCCGTCGTCCGGCGCGCCGGCCCGTGAGGAGGCCGCGGCGGCGGTCCGGACGGAAGGGCGGAGGGAGCGGCGGGGAGAAGCTGGTGCTGGGGGCGTTCGTGGCCGTGGTGGTGGGGAGCATGGTCGCGGGGGCGCTGCGGTGGCTGGCCGAGCATCCGGCCGTCGTCGTCCTGCTGCCGGCCGCCGTCGCCGGGGGCGCGGGGCTCTGGGCGGCGCGCAGACGGGAGCGGGGGCGGTGGGAGCGGGCCCGGCGGCGCGGGCTGCGCTACGCGATGCCGCAGATCGACGCCCTGCACCACCGGCAGTTCGAGTACGCCGTCCGCGATCTGATGCGCCGGGACGGGTGCGCCGACGCGGTCCAGGTCGGGGGCGCGGGCGACAACGGCGCGGATGTGAAGGCGACCGACCCGTACGGCCGCCGGTGGGTGATCCAGTGCAAGCACCGGAGGGCGGGCGCGTCCGGGGCCGCGGTCGGCACCCCCGACCTGCATGTCCTCAACGGCACCGGACGCCCCGTGCATCAGGGGGATGTCGTGGTCCTCGTCACCAACGGCCGCTTCACCGCCAAAGCCGTCGACTTCGCCCGCTCGCAGCGCCTCCACCTCGTGGACCGCGCCCTGCTGGCACGGTGGGCCGGGGGTTCGGCGCCGCTGTGGGAACTGCTGCGGGCGGTGCCGCCGCCGCGCCGCCCGAACGCGCTGTCCTGAGGGCTCAGTAGTAGTCGTCGTCGGGGACGACATGGACGGCGGCCTCCTCGGCGGAAGCCGCTCCACCGGCGAAGCCCTCGTCGCGCGCCAGGAGGTCTTTCTCCTCGTCGGGACGGGCGCCCTCGTCGGGGGCGACGAGGCGGCCCGCGCGGTGGTCGCCCACCTCGTCGTCGAGGAGTTCCCCGTCGGTGTCGGCCGCGTCGCCGACGCCGTCCCCCTCGTACGCCCGGTCCCAGTCCTCGGGCACCTCCTCGGCGAGCCGCTCGTCCAGCGTCTCGCCCTCCCGCTGCTCGCGGGCCGTGACGCCCGTGTGGTCGACGCCGAGGGGGCGCTCCGGCGGGGACCAGCCCTCGTCGTAGGGGTCGACGCCCCGGTTGAGAAGGGTGTCCTCGGAGTCGAGGATGCCCACGTCGTCGAGCACCTCGCTGTCGCCCGGGCCCTGGGGCTGATAGACCTCGTCGCCCATGGCGTCCTCGGACTCCTGGACATCTGCCATGACCGCTCCCTTCCACTGAAGATTGTTCCGCCGTTCGGTCATGAGCGCATGAGGATCTTCCTCAGGCGGGCCCGGCTCGCCGCCCGCGCGCCGGCGGGCGACCATGGAGTACGGGGCAGGTCCCGGGGGACAGCCGCTGGGAGACCCGTGATGACCGACGACGTACTGATCGTGGGCGCCGGTCCGGTCGGACTGAGCGCCGCCGCCGAACTCCGCCGCCGCGGGGTGCGCTGCCGTCTCGTCGACCGGCTGCCGGCACGGCTGCCGTATGCCAAGGCGGTCGGCGTCCAGCCGCGCACCTTCGAGATCTGGGACCGGATGGGTCTGGCGCGCGCCGCCTGGGAGGCCGCTGTTCCGCTGCGTGGCCAGCTGGTCTACGTCAATGGCCGGGAGCGGTCGCGGACCGGCCTCACGCTGCCGCCGGAGGTGCCGTACGGCTTCGCCGCGCTGCCGCAGTACGAGACCGAGCGCCTGCTGGAGGAGTACGTCGCGGGGCTGGGCACGGCCGTCGAGCGCGGCACCGAGCTGCTGTCGTTCGCTCAGGACCGGGACGGGGTGACCGCCGCGCTGCGCACGGCCTCCGGTGCCGAGGAGGAGGTCCGTGTCGGCCATCTGATCGGCTGCGACGGAGCCCACAGCACCGTCCGCAAGGGGCTGGGGCTCGCCTTCGGGGGCGGGGCCTTTCCCGAGGAGTACATGCTGGCCGATGTCGAGGCCGACTGGGATCTGCCGTACGGATACAGCGTGCGCTCCAGCCATCTGGCCGACGACGGCTCCACCGACGATCTGCTGGTCTGCGTTCCGCTGCCCGGTACGGGCCGCTACCGCATGTCGATGCTGGTCCCGCCCGAACTCTCCGCGCGGGCGGCGGGCGGGGAGCACGCGGGCGGCGACGGCGACGGCGAGGACGACGGCGTGGCGCACGGGCTTCAGGGCGGGCCGGAGGGCGGCCGTGCGCTCCCGGAGCTGTCCCGGATCCAGGCCGTCGTGGACCGGCTCGCCCCCGAGCCGGCCGTGCTCTCCCGGATGCGCTGGTCCTCCGTCTTCCGCGTCAGCCACCGGATCGTCGACCGCTACGGGGACGGCCGGGTCTTCGTCGCGGGCGACGCCGCCCACATTCACCCGCCGACCGGGGCCCAGGGCATGAACACCGGTATCCAGGACGCCTGCAACCTGGCCTGGAAACTCGCCCTCGTCGTCCGAGGGGAGGCGGGGAGCGCCCTGCTCGGCAGCTACGACGCCGAGCGCCGCCCGGTCGGCGAGGAGGTCGTCGGCCGGACCGTGCGCCACGCCGTCCACGGCGTCGGGGCCGACCCCGAGGACCCCGGGACCCTGCTGCTCCGCGAGGCCCAACTGCTCGTCGGCTACCGGGGCGGCCCGCTCACCGGCCGCCCCCACGGCCCGGCCGACGCGCCCCAGCCCGGCGACCGGGCCCCGGACTGCGCCGGACTGACCGCCTCCGTCGCCGCCTACCCGCTGCGGCTGCTGGACGTCCTGCGCGGCCGTACGGGGCATGTGGTGCTCCTGTACTCGGCCGACCCCGACGGGCTGGCCGAGGCCGCCGAAGCCGCCGGGACGGCGCTCAGCGCCGGGGGCGGCCCCGACACCGTCGCCGTCCTCGCCCGTGAAGCGCCGCCCACCGCCGTCGACGTCCTCGACGCCCTGGCCGTCCCCGGATACCGGGACGCCGCCGGGGAGTTCGCCCGGCTCTACCGCCCCGGCGGACCGACCGGCTTCGCCGTCCGCCCGGACGGGCAGCTCGCCGCCCGCTTCCCGCTCACCGGCACCGCGCGGGCCCTGGCCGACTACCGCGCGGCCCTGTCCGTGCCCGGGTGAGCGCGGGACACCAGCCGCCGGACGTCCTTGAGCGGGCGCAGCACACAGCGCTCCAGCAGCATGGAGGGGCTGATGAGGGTGGAGCCGACCTCGTGCCCGTCCTTGACACAGGTGTACGGCGAGCTGAGCACCGAGACATCGTCGCCCAGCGCGGTGATGCGGGCGGCGAGCGCGGTCTTGCGGGCGCAGATCGCCGCCGGGCCGATCACCTCGTCCGTGAGCCGTCCGGCGCGTACCCGGCGGGCCCACAGCAGCTCGATGATCGCGTGCTCGCGCACGGAGAACCCGCCGATCGCCGATCCGAGCAGCCAGCCGTCGTCGCCCAGAGCGCCGAGCAGCGCGGTCACCGGGTGATTCCCGGGGCGCACCTCCAGCACACTGCACCGGGGGGCGATCGCTCCCCCGCCGCCCCGGCCGTGGCCGGTGCTGTGTCCGCCGCTGAGCCGTCGGGTCGCGCGGTCCGTGAGCAGTCCGACCCAGCGCCCGTCCGCCAGCAGCGTCACCGTCCGGGCCTCCGAGCCCTCGTCGTCGCGCGTGTAGCTGCCCGCGTACGGACGGGCCCCGGGCCGGTCCCGTACCGTCAGCGGGGCCCGGGTCCACAGGTCGCCGACTCCCCGGTTCAGCGAGCCGCCGTGCGCGAGGTAGTTGTCGGCCTCACTGGTGTGGCCGAAGCACTCGTGCACGAGCACTCCGGCGGCGGTCGGGGTGAGCAGCGCGGGTCCCGTGACCGGTGCCGTCAGCGGTCTGCGGGCCCTGAGCAGCTCCCGGTCCGAGAGCAGCTCGGCGACGCCGCTGCCGACCCGGGCCGTCACATGGGCCTCGTCGTACGCGGCCACGCCCCACTGCGGGGTGTGGCCGTGACACGGCGGGCCCAGGCTCATCCGGACGCTCCAGAGCCCGTCCGTCTCACCGGCGGTGACCCTGGCCCCCGGCCCCAGCAGGACACGTGCCCGTCCCACCTCGGCGGCCAGGGTCTCAGTCACGGCTCAGGCCGGCGATCGCGGCCCGGCACCCCTCGAACAGCCGCTCGCCGTGCGCGGTCGGCTCCGCGACCTCGGCGAAGTTCTTCTCCGCCAGCCGGAGCTGGTCGGTCTTCAGCGCCACATAGCGTTCGATCCGCCGGGATTCCGTCTCGTCGGCCTCCGCCGCGAGACAGCGGCGGGCCGCGTGCACATCGTTGATGAAGGAGAGGATGCCGTGCAGGATGTGCCCGAGCGGGCGCTCCGCGTCGACGAACGGCGAGTAGTGCGTGGCGGTGGGGTTGCGGACGACCGCGACACAGTCGAGGATCCCGCTGAACCGCTGGTGGCCGGCCTCGTGGACCAGGGTCTGGGCGAGCATGTACGCGGGCCGCTCGCTGGTCAGCACCAGCCCGCGCAGGCCGTGGATGCTGAAGTTCAGCGGCCGGAGCCCCCGGTGGCCGCCGAGCGCGGCGAACGCCCTGATGTCCGTGGCGGCCGTGTCGAGCCCTTCCGGCCACAGTCTCCCCAGCACCTCGGCGGCGGCCCGCACCCGCGCGGCGAAGGCGGCGGCCCGCGCCGGATCGAGGGCGAGCGGGCGCTCGTCGCCCTCGGACGCCCAGTCGAAGAGCTGCGCCGACCGGGCGGAGGCCCCGGGGGTGATCACGGGGACGGCGGGGTGCCGCCCGAGGGGTACGGAAGCGGCGGCTCCGGCCGGTTCCTCGGCCAGGCAGCGGCCGAGCCGGTCGAGGAGTCCGACGGGGTCCGCGCCGCTCATGCCGCTGCGCCAGATCCAGCCCGTCACATCCGGCCGGGTCGCCCAGGCGAACGCCGTGTCGAGGTCCGCGGCGTCGAGCAGCGCCGCGACGGCGGTGAGCTGCGGTGCCGCCGGCTGTTCCGTGCGCAGCCTGCGCACCGCCCGGAGCAGCCGGACCAGATACTGCCGGGCGACCACCCGGTGCAGCAGCTCATTGGCGGCGACGGCCGCCCGGTCCTTCGCCAGGACGACGGTGAAGAGGTCGGGCAGTCCCTCCGCCGACCGGTCCGCTGCGAGATCCTTGATGTGCATGCCTCTCCCCATGTCGGTGTCCGGCCAGTGCCGGTGTCGGTGCGGATGCTCAGGACGGGGGCGGTCGCCGCGCCGTCAGCGGAACCCCCATGCGCGCAGCCGCTCCTCCAGCGGCCCTCGGACCTCGGCGGCGATCAGCTCTCCCCGCCCCGCGAGGATCGTCCTCAGCGCTTCGAACACCGGGCGGCGGGCCGGTCCCACGACACAGCGCCCCGCGCCGGCCAGATACATCGTCGGGCGCAGCGCCCAGGCGGCGGGGGCCTCGTCGTACTCACGGAACGCGCAGAACACCGGGCCGTGGAACGCCGAGTGCGGCAGGGTGACGGCGAAGGTCGCGCCCGCGCCGGCGGCGACCGTGCGCGCCACGGCGGTGGCGGCCTCGAAGTAGACGAGCGGTTCCAGCGCGCCGCCGGGGTCGAAGGGCGGCGGGGCCGCCATGAAGTGGTGGAAGCACTCGGGCAGGGTCGTGCCACGGCCCCGGGGTGAGAAGGGGACGTCCCGGAAGGCCTGGAAGGACGGCGAGGCGATGAACGCCTCGGCGAGTTCACCGGCCGTGACGCCGTGCAGTTCGCGGACGGCTTCGAGGGTGCGCGGGAACGCGTCCTTGAGTCCCGGCCCGGTTCCGGTTCCGGTTCCGCCGAGGACCTTGGAGCGGATACGGCGGCCCACGAGGGTCAGTTCGTGCGGGTCGACCTTGCCGAAGACGTCGGTGAGATCGCCGTCGACAGGGAATTCCGGGTTCCGGGGGCCTCCGGAGACGAAGGCGGCGCGGAAGGCGGCGTCGTACAGCAGCCGGTCGAGGACCCGCAGGATCCGCTCGTGCCGGCCGGCACCGGGATCGGCACCGGGATCGGTCTCCGTGCCGGTGCCGGTGTCCGGGGCCTCAGACGGCACGGCCGTACTCCTTCCAGGAGCGGACGAGGGAGAAGAGACGCTCGGCGTTCGGCCGGGACTTGGGCACCAGCGCTCCGTCGGCCCCGAACTTCGGATCCTCATAGGTGATCCCGGCGAGCCTGGGCATCCTGGGCAGCAGATGCTCCAGCAGGGCGAGCTGCTCGTCCAGCAGGACGCCGTGGTGCAGATCGCGGAATCTGCCGTCGACGATCTGACAGCCCGACAGATGCACCTCGTGGCACCGCTCCAGCGGCAGCGCGTCGAGCCCCTCGAACATCCGCTCGCCGGTCCGGCCCATCAGCCACTGGTAGGCCAGCACATGGCCGATGTCGACGGTCGCGAGCGCCCCCGTCTCCCGGATCACCGCGGCGTAGAAGTCGAAGGCGTCCAGCGTGCCCACCAGGAAGCTGCCGCCCTCGGTGAAACCGGGGAACTCGACCGACAGCGGCGCGTCCAGCCGTCGCACCCACTGGCCCACCTGCGCCACGCACAGCCGCAGGCCCTCCTCGGTCAGCACCGGCGGCATGGGGTACGGCAGGCTCCGGCCGGCCAGTGACCAGATGCCCAGATCCTCGATGATCCAGCGGAATCCGTACCGCTCGACCAGGGCGTTGGTGAAATCGGCGATCGCGGAGCCGTCGTAGGTCTCGGGGCTGCCGGTGTTGAGCATCGTGTGGTGGAAGGCGCGTGGGCGCTCCGGGCCGAACAGCTCGAAGATCCGGTCGTACGCGGGGAAGTAGCGCTCCGGTGTCAGCGGACCGTGGTCGATGGGCTGGAAGGCGACGAACAGGTAGTCGTACTCATGGGCGTTCCGCTTCAGGAAGGTCTCCACCTGATCGGTCGGACGCCCCGGGCCGCCCCTTTCAAAGCCGATGCGCTCGCCCCACACGAGGTCCATGCCCAACCCGAGTCCGAGTTTCTCCATCAGGCACTCTCCGCTTCCGGGGATTCCGGTTCGAGCAACCGTTTGTCGATCATCCGGCTGAGCCAGCGCTCCGCGCCGGGCTTGTCGGCGGTCAGAAAGCCGTCGGGGGTGCGCACCACACCGGCGGGGACGGCCGTCATCCTCGGCCAGGCCACATCGGCGAGGAACCAGCGCGTCTGTACGGAGTCGAGCGCCACCGCGAAGCGCGGCCGGGCCCTCAGCCCCCGGCGAAGGGCGCTCACCCCGCCCCGGCCCGCCGGGTCCTGGCCCGGTGTCCGCGTCTGCGCTTGTGCCTGCGTCTGCGTCTGCGTCTGCGGCAGGTCGGGGCGGCTCGCCCGTTCGACGTCCGGCACCGCCTCCACGGTCATCCGCAGCAGTCGGCGGCGGGCCTCCTCGGTGGCCTCGCCGTCGAGCATCGCGCCGCCGACGCGACCAGCGGCGAAGGCCAGCCCGTCGTTGGTGACGAGGTACTCGTCGTCGCCCGCCGCCGACCGCAGCCGCTCGGCCCACAGATAGCTGCCCGGTTCCGCGACGAGCAGCTGCATGGTGTCGAGGCCCAGTTCGGCCGGGTGCCGCTGGATCATGTCGACGGTGTCGCGGAAGCCCCGGGCGGCCAGCGGATGGCCGTAACCGTCCATGAAGGAGAGATTGGCGACGATGCCGGCCCGGACGAGATTCTGTACGGCGCGTTCGGCGTGGGCGGCGTCCTGGCCCTTGTGCAGGGAGTCCAGGATCTCCTGCCGGCCGGTCTCGAAACCGGTCGACACCTGTACGCATCCCGCCTCGCGCAGCCGCAGACAGAACGCGGGATCGGCCAGCTCCGGCTCCAGCCGGGCCCGGACCCGGAAGGTGAGCGAGGCTCCGCGCGCGCGGACCGCCTCCATCACCCGCAGCAGATGCCGCAGGCCCGTGTTCTCGTCGGCGACC
This sequence comes from Streptomyces amakusaensis, assembly GCF_039532665.1. Taxonomy (NCBI): domain Bacteria; kingdom Bacillati; phylum Actinomycetota; class Actinomycetes; order Kitasatosporales; family Streptomycetaceae; genus Streptomyces; species Streptomyces amakusaensis. Next base: position 115,702 of record NZ_BAAASB010000004.1, read on the forward strand.
GCCACATCGGTGATCCCCAGCCCTGCGGAGAGGCCGACCAGCTGGCGGGCGGCGGTCTCCGGATCGATCTGCTGGAAGGCGCGGGCGTCGCGGTAGCGGTTCCCGTACGAGCAGAAGGTGCATTTGCCCCAGAAGCAGCCGACGGTGAGCCGGTAGGGGAACTGATGCGCCTGATTGCTGTAGTCCCGGAAGTCGAACGGGCCGAAATCCGGGGCGGGTTGCTCATTGAGGGCGAATCCGTCCGCGAGCCCGGCGGCGTCCGTGTCCGCCGTGCGGCGGATCGCGGCCGTGGCTCCCGTACGACCGGTGCGTATCCGCGTACGGGAGCCACGGCCGCCGCCGGGACCTGCGTCGCCGAGGAGACGGGTCAGATACTCCTCGCCGTGGCCCAGGCACCAGTGGTCCACCTGCCGGGCCGCCGCCGTCCTCCTCCGCAGCGCGGCGGCCCACATCTGGACGGTCGGGCCGCCGAGCATGATGCGCTGCTCGGGCCGGCGCTCCTTCACCAGCGCGCAGAGGGTGAGCACCGGGACGACCTGGCTGAAGAACGGGACGGAGAAGCCCAGTATCCGCGCGGGATCCCCGGTGAGCAGCTCGTCGAGGCGCCCGGCGCACCACTGGGCCGACCAGCGCTCCCGGCTGCGGGCGACCAGGGTGTCCAGCTCGGACAGGAGGAGGGGACCGTGGAGGATCCAGCCGTCCCGGTCGGCCTGCTGGGTGACATAGCGGCCCGTCGCCTGAATGGCGGCCTCCTGGGCGAACCCCGACGTCCGGTCCCCCGACGTCCGCAGCAGACGGGAGCCGTGCAGCGCCCGGTAGCGCTCGCTGACGGTTCTGAACACGGCCCCGGCGGTGGGCGGCGCGCCGCTCGGGCCGCCGGTGCCGGGAGCGTCGCGCAGCATCACCCGGGCGCGGTACTCAAGGTTGAGGTCGACCGTGCGCACCTCGTGGCCCTGGGCCCGCCAGGCCGCCGTGAGCTGGGGCAGGGCCAGATACGGGAACTGCACCGCCTCGCTCACCGGCGGCATCGCCAGCAGTACGTCACTCATGGCCGGCCCGCGCTCCTCCCCCTCGTCAGGGTGTCGACGACCGACAGCCGGTGGCGGGCGGTCTCCCCGGCCTCCCGGTCGTCCACCGAGGCGGCGAGCAGCGCCACCGTCCGCCACACGTTCGAGCGCAGCGGCAGCTCGTCCGCGACGGCGCGCAGCTCGGCGAGGGCGGGGCCCGGGCCGTCGAGGCGCAGGGTGGCGCGGGCGCACAGGACGCGCGCGTGCATGCCGAGGGTGTCGCGGGGGTCGATGGCCGCCGCTTCCCGCAGCGCGGTCCGCGCGGCGCGGTGCTCGCCCCGCGCGTAGCGCGTCGCGCCGATGCGGTACGCGAGCCAGCTGGAGCGGTGTCCGAGGGCGGCGGCCCGCTCGAAGAGCGTCCGGGCCCCGTCCGGGTCCCCGTCGGCGACGGAGAGGCCGAGCAGCGCCAGCACCACGCCGGGAGCGCCGGTCGCCCCGCTCGGATCGCCCACGCCGGCGCCCCGGTGGACCCGGAGCATCAGATCCTCCGGCCAGGGGAGCGGCGGCAGGTACGAGGACTCGCGGGCTTCGAGGCCGAGCCGCCGTGCCACGTCGGGGCCGACGGAGCGGAATTCGGCGGGCAGGAATCCTGATCTGGTCGACCAGCTCATGGCCGACACCTCGCCCCCGCAGACCGTGACCAGCTCGGCCAGGCGGTCGGCCGAGTGCTCGGTCGTGCCGTGCTCGTCGACCAGCCAGTCGAGGTCGATGTCGGTGACCACCTCGCCGGTCACATGCCGCGCCAGATGGCGGGAGAGGAGTTCCGGCGGCACCACGGCCAGCCGTACGCCGCAGAGCGTCACGGTGAGACAGCAGTCGCTGACGACCGGTTCGGCGGGCTCTCCTCCGGTGGCTATGAGGGAGACGCCGTTGACGGCCCGTGCCTCCCACCCCTCCCCCGCGCCCCAGGAGGGCACCCACACCAGGTGCTTGAGGTCGGCGGCGACGGCGGCGGCCGACCAGAAGTCGTCGAGGCCGAACGCGCCGGGCACGCCGCGGACCGGCAGCCCGCGCACCAGCCCGGCGGGGGAGGCCGAGTTCGCGACGGCCGCGCGGAGTGCTTCCTCGCCCCCGGGGGCGAGCGGTTTGAGGTCGAGGTGCCGGTCGAAGCAGACGACGGTCCGGTCGCGGTACGGGCTGTCGGGCCACAGCGCCGCGACCTCTCCGTGCTCCTCGAAGAGATCAACGCGCGTCCGCATCCCGGGCCCCTTCCGTTTCCGCGCGGGGCGTGCGGGGCGTCGCCGGTACGGCGGCGGGTGCGGACTCGGGCTCGGGCCGCGTCTTCCGGGAGGAGAAGCGCCGGGCGTCCGCGCCGAGGGTGGCAGCGGCGGTGGTGACGAGCACGAGCAGACCGGCCCAGAGCATGATGGTGCCGGGGGCGAGGAAGCGCAGCATCGCCGCTCCGAGCAGCTGGCCGAGGGGCAGCGAGGCGAAGGAGAAGAAGAAGTCCGCCGAGAACGCCCGGCCGTGCAGGCGCTCGGGCACTTCCCTGCGCAGTCCGGCCATCTTGACGACGTCGAAGGCCTGCTGGCCGATGCCTCCGGCGACGAAGGCGGCTGCCAGCAGGAGGACGGATCCGGTGAGGACGGGCGAGAGGGCGGTGACGCCGAACAGGCCGAGCAGGGCCAGGGCGTACAGCCCGCGCCGCCGGCCGGTGATCCGGCCGCCGACCAGGGCTCCGACGACGGTGCCGATGGCGAAGGCCCCGAGGACGAAGCCGTAGACACGCGCGCTGCGGCCCTCCTCGATGAGGAAGACGGGCAGCGCGACCATCCAGGGGCCGACGGCCAGCAGGACATGGACCACGGCGAGGATCTGCATCTGCCGCAGCCAGGGCACCCGCCAGAGCACGGCGAGTCCCGCCAGGGCGGATCGCGCCAGGGACTCCCGGGGTTCTTCCCCCTGGTCTGCGGGGTCCGGCCGGGTGCCGTCGCCCGGGTCCGCCGAGGGGTGCGCCTTCGCGGCCGGCGGGCGTCGGGCGAAGCGCGCTCCGGCCCAGCGGGTGGCGACGGCGGACAGTCCGAACGCGGCCGCGGCGGCGACCGCACCGGCCGAGGAGTCGAGTACGGCGACCAGGGTGGCGGCCAGCGTCGGTCCGACGATGCCGGAGATGTTCCGCATGCCCTCCAGGAGTCCGTACATGGCGGTGGTCGCGGCTTCGTCGTCCGCGCCCGTCGGGCCGGACGGCCGGGCCGGGGCGCTCTCCGGGCGCGGGCCCGCGCGCAGTGTGCGTGGCGCGATCAGCAGCAGGGCGGGCTCGCTCACCGCCTCGCACAGTCCGATGAGGACGGCGACGGTCAGAAGGATCGCGTCCAGTTCGCCGTCCCACATCAGGGCGAGGGCGATCAGGGCGAGGAATCGGGTGGCGTCCGCCGTGACGGCGGCGGTGACCGGGTTGACGCGGTCGAGCAGCGCGCCGCTGAACAGCACGACACCGCCGAGGGCGATGAAACGGGCGGCGAACGCCGCTCCGACGGTCTCCGCGGCCGTCCCCGACTGGGCCGCCGCGACCACCACGATGATGGGAAAGAACGCGTCACCGAGAAGGGAGACGGCCTGACCGAAACAGAGCCCGGCGAACCGGCCGCTTCTCAACAGACGGAGGTAGATTCCCACCGGGAAGAGAAAACCTTTCTCGATGAAGCACGCCGCCGACCCGCCTCTTCAGGGTCGGAATCTCTCAAGTGGAGGCGTAGTACGCGGCCGACGGCATGCGCCCTTCAGTGTTTCATCCGATCACGCGGCGAAGCGGAAAGCGTGGAAAGCCACGCTCTCGTCGAGATCCTCGGCCTCGAGAACCTCAAGGCTGTCGAGGTCCTCGATCTCCTCAAGAATGTTTTCCTGACCGGTCGGCTCGCCCATGAACCCTCCTGAAAAAGGAAGTTGACGCGACAAGAATTCTTGCCGCGTGCGACATTCCATGCTACCGCGATCACCCTGAGCGAAATGCTGACGGCCGAGATTGGCCAGAAATGGTTTTGCCATATGAATGACTTAATGCGCACGGGGGATTGATCCGTCACCCCACCGGGCTCATTGCTCAACCCACGGAGCGGGGGCCCCGGCAGCCACAGTTTCGCGGCTCCTGAAACCCCCGCCCAATTCGCACGGCCTTTGCCACCGGGCCGAAGTCAGGCCACTGCCGTGATCAACGGCTCACGACGCGTTCGGGCCCACGTCCGTCGTCGTGAGCGGACGGCGGACGGGGGCCGCCGTCGTGTACTCGTCCGCCCCGATGTCACGGGCGGTGCCGCGCGCGTGGCCGTCGATGTCGTCGGCGACGGCGGGGCTCGCCAGCGTCGCCGCGCCGATCGCCGGGCTGCCCGCCGACAGCCGGAACACCCCGTCGGCACCCTGCTGGAGGAGGGGGTCGACCCGGGTGTAGCTTCCGGCGGGGATGTTGCCGTTGGACGCCGCGCCCCACAGGATGTTGCCCTGCCAGCCGAAGCCCGTGGTCGCGCCCATCTCGACCAGGCTGCCCACACCGCCGACCAGCAGGTTGTCGGCGATGACCACGTCCCGGGGCTCATGGGCCCTGGTCTCGCCGGAGAGCGTACGGGCGTTGCCGATCAGGGTGTTGTGCGCGATCACGGCACGGTCGCAGGCGTCGTTCCCCCGCCGCTGCTCGATCGTCTCGCCGGAGTGGTGGTCACGGGTGGTGCCGCTGCCGACCACCAGGGCCCGTCCCGAGAGACCGCTCAGATAGTTGTTGACGATCAGATGGTCATTGCCGTAGACGCGCACACCGTCGGTGCCGCCGATCAGGTAATTGCCGTCCACCGTGGTCTTGTTGCCGTGGCGCAGCACGATTCCGCCGAGGCTGTCGCGGATCGTGTTGTAACGAATGGTGTTGTCCGAGGACTTCACCGAAATGGTCTCGGGGTCTCCGTTGCAGTTCTCGAAGAGGTTGTACTCCACGATCGCGTGGGCGCTGGAGAGCGCCCGGCCGCTGACGCCGAGCCGGATCGGCTCGCCGCCGTTGGCACCGGCGAAGCTGTGGTTGGCGAAACGGTTTCGGAAGATGTGCAGACGCTGGGCCAGCGCGGTCGAGCCGGGGCCGTCGAGCACCACGAAGATGCCCTCGGTGGATTTGTCGTGGAAATAATTGCGATCGACCTTGGCGTCGTCGCCGCGTACGACCACCCAGTCGAGCCCGGTGATGTCGGCGAACCGGAAGTCATTGCGGGTCAGCCGGATGCGGGGGCTGTTCGCCGGGATCTCCAGCGTGGTGCTCTGGCGGAGGGCGAATCCGCTGACAGCGATGTCGCTGGAGTTGTTGAAGACAAAGCTGCGCTCGCCGTTCAGCACCGCGCCGCCGCGCGACTCCGCGACGATGGTGATCGGCGCGCCGCTGGTGCCGTGCTTGCCCGAGATGTTGATCGCGCCCCCGGAGGGCACGGTGTATGTCCCGTTGGCCAGGACGATCCGGTCCCCGGGGGCCGCTCGGTTGATCTCGGTCTGAAGGTCGCTCAGCGAAGTGACCCTCGTCGTGGCGGCGGACGCGCCGGCCGGCAGCAGCGCGGAGAGCGGGACCGCGGCGAGCATCGCGCCGGAGAAGGTGCCTTTGAGGAGTGAGCGTCGGTGCATGATGCCTCCAGAACGAAGGAATAAGTGCTGGTCCAAGCCTTGCTGACGCAGCGACTCTACGTGAGGAGGTAAGCGGGGGAACCATGGCTCGACAGGCGGCGCGTTCGCCAGTCAGCCGTCCTCTTTCAGCCCGTTGTGGTCATGGAACCAGTGGGCCCCGAACGCGGCGGGCACTCCGAAGGGATGGTGCGGATCGGTGAGCTGATGGAACAGGAACTCCGTGACGGTGCACTCGAACCGGATTCCCTCCTCGATCCCTTCATAGGTGGCGTACAGGCCCCAACGGTCGGGATCGGGGCCCTCGGTGACCCAGGCGAACGCATGGTGGTCCTCAGTGCCGGCCCAGTGCAGCACTCCTCCCGGTGCGGGGAAGGGCGGATAGGGCTCCCACGATTCCTGACCGGCTCGCACCGCGAAATCCGCGTGCCGGATGACGTCGCGGGGAGAGTAGACATTGAAGTATCCGTCGAACAGCCCCTCCCCGAACGTCTCGTGGAGACGCTTGTAGTCGTTCGGCAGACGGGTGCCCAACCGGGCCTCGACCGCCGCCCAGTCGACCTCGCCGGGCGCCCCTGAGGGCGACCAGCCCGTGACGGCGACCAGCCGGTCCAGCCAGGACGCGTCCGGCGGCAGCCCGTCCGGGCTCGGCGCGGGCCGCCGCGCCACGGCCAGCAGCGGCCGAGCGTCCTCGCCACGCCGCCTGCCGAACGCTATCCACCGTCCGGCGAACGGCCAGACATGCGTCCAGCGTGCCTCCTCGCCGCAGGGCAGCTCCGCCGGCAGCCCGCCCTCCTCGGTGAGCGGACTCCCGTACCAGTTGTCCAGCACCTCCGGAACGTCCGCCACGTTCGTTCCCTCGGGGACGGTCAGACACGTGTGCCCCGCCCGGTGCCCCGGCTCCGGGCAGACCAGCTCGACGGAGTCGGGCCATACGAGGGGGCTCACCGCCCTCAGTAACTGTTCGGCTTCCATGCCGAGAAGTGAATCACCCGGCACTGACAACGCCCCGTTCCCGAGTCTCCCCCTCCGGGGTCCCCCGGTCTTGGAAAGGATTTGTCCGTGACCTTGCCGTCCTCTGTACGGGCGCTAACCCGACTGCCGGGAAGGTGATGCAACCGGACTCGCCCACCCCCACTGAGCAGGAGTTTCCCCATGAAGCGCACCTTCCGTACCCGCGCTCTGATCGCGACGACGGCCGCCGCGGTCGCCGTCACCGTCGCGGTGGGCGTCGCCCAGGCCGGCGACACGGACGACAAGCGCGACACCAAGGCCGTCGAGCGGGAGATAGCGGCGCTCTTCGGCCAGTGGAACGCGGCCCTGCTCACCGGAAGCCCGGAGAAGGTCGCCGACCGCTACGCGACCGACGCCGTACTGCTCCCCACGGTCTCGCCGGACATCCGTACCGACCGCACCCAGATCGTCGACTACTTCGAGCACTTCCTCCAGAAGAAGCCCCAGGGCGAGAAGATCCGCTCGGTCATCCATGTGCTGGACGGGAACTCGGCGGTCGACACAGGTCTGTACCGCTTCCACCTGACCGACCCCAAGACCAGCAAGACCGCCCCCGTCGTGGCCCGTTACACCTACCAGTACGAGAAGCGCGGCGGAAAGTGGCTGATCATCAACCACCATTCCTCGGTGCTCCCGGCCGCGGGCTGAGCCGCAGACCGATCCGTACGCAGAGCCCGCCCCCGGGTGTGTCGCCCAGGGCCACCGTCCCGCCGTCGTCCGTCACCAGCTGCCGGACGACGGCGAGCCCCAGGCCCGTCCCGGATCTGCCGGTCAGCCCCTGGCCGCGCCAGAACCGGTCGAAGGCGCGGGACTGCTCGGCGGCGGACATCCCCGGCCCCTGGTCCAGGATCTCCAGCACCGCCGTCTCACCGTCCGGCACCGTCAGCCGGACGGCGATGGTGGCTCCGTCGGGAGAGACCTCCAGCGCGTTGGAGAGCACATTGTCGAGCACCTGGTCGAGGTTTCCGGGACCGGCCAGCACATGCGGGCGTTCGTCGACGCTGCCGATGAGCATGATCCGTACCCCTCGCTCGTCGGCCGCCGGACGCCAGACGCTCAGCCGCTCCGCGACCAGTTCCCACAGCGCCAGCGGCTCCGGCGCGGACACCTTCGCCTCCGCGCGCGCGAGCACCAGCAATCCGCTGACCAGCCGGCTCATCCGGACCACCTCGGCGGTGGCCTGCTCCACGTCCTCCCGTACGAACTCGTCGTCCACACCGTCGGCGATATTGTCCAGCGAGAGGCGCAGCGCGGTCAGCGGGGTGCGCAGCTGGTGCGAGGCGTCCGCGACGAAGATCCGCTGGGCGGCGACCAGGGTGTCCAGGCGCTCGGCCCCCTGGTTGAGGGTGCGGGCCAGGGTCCGGGTCTCCTGCGGCCCGGTGATCGGCGAGCGCGCGGTGAGATCCCCGTCGCTGAAGCGGCTGGCCATGTCGTTGAGCTGACGCAGCGGCTTGGTGAGCAGCCGGGCCACGATCGCGCCCAGCCCTGCCGCGACGGCCAGCACGCCGACGGCGAGGAAGGCCCGGAATCCCCAGATCCGCCAGAGCCGGTCGCTGAGTTCCTCCGTCGCGTACCGGATGCGCACCGCGCCGACGATCCGGCGTTCGTCGGCCTGTGCGTACGCGGGCACGGTGACGACGAGTTCGGGGCCCCAGACCGGGCGGTCGCCCCAGTCGCTCGTGGTGCGGCCGTCGCGCAGCGCCTTGGTGAACGCGGCGTCGGCGGGGTGGGCGGGCATCGGCAGCGGCGGTACGGCCACCCCGTCGGCGGAGACCACCTCAACCCTTCCGGGGGTCTCGTCCGCGTACGCCTCCGCGACCCTGGCCAGCGCCTGGCGGGCGGGCGCGTCACCGCCTCCGAACAGCAGGGCCATGGTGGTGGCCTCGCGGCGTACCGATTCCTCGGTGTCGCCGCGCAGTTGCGTGGTCAGGGTGAAGGCCACCGGGACGGTGAAGGCCGCCAGGGCGACGCCGACCAGCAGGACGTAACTGACGATCAGCCGCCGGATCATGCCGTCGTCCCGCCGCCGGGGGGGCGTTGTGCGCGGGGCCGTTGTGCGCGGGGCCGCCACGGCGCTCACCCGGCGTCCGTGCTCTCGGTGAGGACGAGCCGGAAGCCCACGCCGCGCACCGTCTCGATCACCACCGCCCCGGCGAGCTTGCGGCGCAGGGCGGCCACATGCACGTCCAGCGTCTTGGTCGGGCCGAACCAGTTGGCGTCCCAGACCGCTTCCATGATCTGCTCGCGCGACATCAGCGCGCCGGGCTCCTCGGTGAGAAAGGCCAGCAGGTCGTACTCCTTCGGCGTGAGCGCGACCTCCGCCCCGTCCAGCCGGACCCGTGCGGCCTTGCGGTCCACCAGCAGCCTGGAGCCGTAACGGTCCGGCCCGGCTGCCGCCTTCTGCGCGGGCTGGACCCGTCGCATCACCGCGCGGATCCGGGCGATCACCTCGCGGACGCCGAAGGGCTTGGAGACATAGTCGTCCGCCCCGATCTCCAGCCCGACGACACGGTCGGTCTCGTCACTGCGGGCGCTGATGACGATGATCGGCACATCACCGCGCCTGCGCAGCTCCCGGCAGACGTCCAGCCCGTCGGTGTCCGGCAGTCCGAGGTCCAGCAGCACCAGGTCATAGGCCTCGGTGACGGCCAGCGCGGCCGTCCCCGTACTGGCCCACTCCACGGTGAAGCCGTAACGCAGCAGGCCGCGTCGCAGCGACTCGGCGACGGGCTCGTCGTCTTCCACCAGCAATACCCGCAATGCTTGCACGGGTGCACCCTAATGGGCGACGACCGAATCCCTGTACGAGAAGACGGTCAGGCGGCCGAGGCAGCGGCTGTTTCCGATTCTTCAGGAAGGAGATCGGCGATCATCCGCCAGATCTCCTTGGGGAGTACCCGGGTGAGCCGGAGCGGAGTCGTGGGTCCGGTCGCGTCCTCCATGACCGGTTCGGCGGGGAGTTCACGGTACCAATGGCCGAGCGGACCACAGTCCCAGATCGCGAAGCCCCGAGCCGTGACCCCGGGCCCGGTGCCGTCGTGGCCCGGCCAGGCCGCCGTCATCCGCCAGCTGCACCGCAGCTGAACGATCAGCTCCGCCAGACCCTCCGGCACCTGCGCGTACGGCCCCACCGCAGCCGCCAACGCGGCCCGCACGGCGACGGGCTCATCGGCGGCCGAGGCCGCGTGATCCATGGCCGCCAGCCCCGCGTCCAGCACACCGAGAGTCGACTCAACGGTCCCGGGCCCGGTCAGCGGCACCCCGGAGCGCTGGAGGTTCACCATCCGGGCCAGCTCCCAGACGATCATGTTCCGGTCGACCCTGACGTACTCCGACTCCCCCTCCCCGGGCCATGCCTCGTGCGAGAAGACGTCCTCCGATCCGACCAACAGCCCGTGCGCCAGCTTCCCCTGCCGCCCCGCCGTCTCGATCCCGACAATGACCGAAGGCCCGAGCAACGCGTTGACCAGCGGCAGCAGCGCCTCGGCCAGCCTCCCGTCCGGCCATATCAGCCCCGCCTCCCGCAGCCCTGCGACAGCCGGGGCCAAACGGTCGGGCACCGGCTCCCCGGTCGCCAGCAGCGCGACGGCCGCCAAGTCGTCGTCACTGAGGCGGAACCGGTACCGGGAGAGGTCGAAGGAAGGCATGCAATTCGCTCGTTTCGCTGTGTGGCGGGTGTTTGTGCGTGTGAGGGCTTCGACGGACGGTCAGGGCTGCCAGGTCCCCCAGGCGATTTCCATCGCTTGATCTCGGCCCCGGGTGAAGAGCGCCCGGGCGGAGCCCCCTGTGGTGAGGTTGGATCGGTCGACACCGGAGAACATGGCGGCGAGCGCGATGTCCGTGGGCTCGGCAATGCCCTCAATCGTGAAGGCAAGATGCAGCCGACCGCTTTTCATCGCCCTCATACCGTGCTTGCCCGACTGCTCCACCTGAACAGTGACCCCAGGCCTTCCCTCGGACGCCTCCCGGGCCAGGGCGTAATGCAGACGGCTGATCGCCCACAGCCGGTACTTGTCCTCCCCGTGCGTGAGATGAAGCGCACGGCTCTGCTCAGTGACACCGAGCCGATTACGGCTCATCGCCACCTCGTCCTCGCCCACCCTCAAAGTGCCACGATTCAACGTCGGCATCAGCAGACCGGCCGCCACATGGAGGCCCTTGACGTCGTAGAGGACCGTCGGAATCCTCTCGCCCCGGACAATGGAGCGGATCTCCTCCTCGCCGTCCCTGAAGGGGTAGGTGACCGAGATCTCCCCCAGCTCCGGAGACGTGCCCCGCCAGCCCTCGAAGCCGACCCTGTACGAGGGGTGGGGATCCCGGAAGGAGTTCAACCGGAAGGGTGTGGTGGCAGTCTGCGCCTTTGCTCCCTGCTCGGGTGGGGACGGCATGCAATTCGCTCGTTTCACTGTGCGGCAGTTGTCGGGGCGCTTCGGCGGGCGGTCAGGAGCCGAGGTGCACGATGTGGTTGGCACCCCGGGAGAAGATCGATCGGAAAGCACCTCCACGGGTGAGATTGGAACGGTCGACACCGGAGAACATGGCCGCGAGCGCGATGTCCGTGGGCTCAGCGCGCCCCTCAACAGTGACCGTCAGATACAGACCGCCGGACAGGTGTCGACGGCCGCCGATACCGGACTGCTTGACTTTGACGGTCACCCCGGGCCTCGCACCGGACGGCTTCCGGGCAAGGGCGTAGTGCTTGCGGCTGATCGCCCAGAGCTTGTACTGATCCTCCCCATGGGTGAGATGAAGCGCACGCCCCTGTCGAGTAACACCGAGCCGGTTGCGGCTCATGACGACCTCGCGCTCACCCACCCTCAGGGTGCCCCTGTTCAGCGTCGGCATGAGCAGACCGGGCACATGGAAGCCCTTGACGTCGAAAAGGACTGTAGGGACCTTGTCGCCTCGAACCGTGGCGCGGATCTCGTACTCACCGGTCATGAAGGGGTAGGCAACCGTGATCTCACCGAACTCCGGGGACGTACCCCGCCAGCCCAGGAAATCAGGCCGCTGACTGCCATTGTGCGTCCGGTGGGAATCCATCCGGAAGGTGGTCTCGGTATGCATGCGTCTCTCCTTCGCTCTGATGCGCCGTGGTGGTCAGTCGAAGGGATTGTTGAAGATCTTCTTGGCTCCGCTCGCGATGCCGTCCCCGACCTTGTCGAGGCCCTTGGACACCCCGTCCCCGATCTTCTCAGCCGTCTTCCCGGTCCACTCCGCCGCGTTGCCAATGGCGTCACCGATGACCTCACGGTGCTGAATTCCCGCAGCGATGAGATAGGCCGCGCCAGTGCCGACAGCCAGGCCTGCGGTGATCGGGTTGGGCGCCACCGCCAGAGCCGTCATGGAGGCGTTGAAGGCGGTACCGGTCAGATCAGTGGCGAACTTCGCGGGCTGGGCCTTGATCATGTCGGTGTTGTACGTGGCCAGGTTCGCCACACCGTAGACCGTCCCGGCGGCACTGCCGACAACGCCCACACCACGCGCCCAGCCGGCCGCTTTGACCGCCTGTCCCAGACCGCCATTCTTGGCGACTGTGGCCAGATTCGCCTGGTACGCCTTGGGAATAAAGTAGTTGCCGTTCCGCATATGGGCACCGAACTCGGCAGCCATGTCGGAGCCGTACATGAAGCGCACCATGTTCGGCGGGACCTTGCTGAGCAGGCTTCCCGGCTGGGCCGCAGCCAGCCTGGTGCCGACATGTCTGGCAACCATGGTGCTGGGCGCATTCATAGGGTTCCGCTCCGGGAGGTACCTGGCCAACTTCGTGCCCCAGTACCCGGTGGCCCATATGGCCTGGCCGACCATGACCGCCGTACCCGTCCCCGAGAGATAGGAGCTGATGGCCTTGGCGAGCTGCTCATTGCCGGTGAGCCGGGTGATCCCCTCGCGCTGGAGCCTCTTCAGATAGTCGTCGAGGCTCTCGTTCTCCCCCATCTCCATGACGGAGGCCAGCTCGGTCCGCACCTTCTTCGCCTGGTCGTCGGCGGCGGCCACCTTCCCCGCGTCGCCGTTGAAGCCGCCCACGGTGGCGTCGTTCTTGTTGCCGCCCGCGTCCTTGACGACCGCCTCCAGGTCCTTCTTGAGGTCGTTGTCGGCGTCGTCGACGAATTTGACGCGGTCGCGCAGATGGTCGCGCCAGCTCTGGACGGCGGTCTGGATCTCCTGGGCGTGGCCGGGGTGGTTCATCGCCGTGCCGCGTTCCTGGGCGGTGAGCCGGTCGTAGTCGTAGCTGACTTCGCCCTGCTCGGAGACCTTCATCCCGGCCTTGACGGCGTCGGCGCGGGAGGACTCCAGCTGCTTCTTCAACTCGGTGAAGTGGGTGTGGGCGTTGCGCAGCAGGGTCGCGGTCGCCTTGGCCTGGGTCTGGGCGGCCTCGTACTCGTAGCGGGTGGCGGCGAAGTTGGCGCGGGCGGCGTTGGCGCTGTCGCCGAGCCAGGTGCGGTCCATGGTGATTTTCTCCACGCTGTCGCGGTAGCGCTTCTCCACCTTGCCGAACTCGTCGGCCGTCTCCTGCCACTTGTCGGCGGCGGCGGAGAGACCGCCGAAGTCGGCCGTCATGACATCGTGATACGTCAGCATGGTGTGTTCCCCCTGGGAGCGTTCGAGCACCTCGACACGACGACGACGGCGGCGGCCCGCGAGGCCGCCGCCGGTCACGGCGGTCTAGTACTTGTCGAAGTTCGACTGGACGGCGCCGATACGGGCCTTGCGCTCCCCGTCGGTGGCCTGGAGGGTGCCGACGGTCGCGCGCAGCGCCCCCTTCTCCCCGGCGAGCCGCCCCATCAGGGACTTGACCTGCTGGTCCCAGGTCTCCTGGACCGTCTTCATCCCGGCGGCGGTGGCCCAGTTGTCGAGGCCGCTCATGACCTTGCCGTTGGCGTCGTCGGGCCGGTCGCCGGCCTTCTTGGTGCGGGGCTCCAGCTCCGACTCGATGGTGTTGGCGGCGGCGCGCTTGGCGGCCGGCGTCGACGCCAGGTCGCCCTGGCCGCCGCCCGGGGCGGCCGGCCCGTCCGGCGGCAGCCCGTTCAGCAGTACGGACTGCTCCCCGGCCGCGCCCGGCCCGGCTCCTTGCCCAAACACCATGCTGTGATCCCCGTATCGTCTCTTCCCGCCCCACCGCCCGCCGGAGCGAGCGGTGCGTGTGCCGCACATCGCCGCGACCCCACCCGAACGATTATATGAATCAAGCCATGGCGCGTCATGCCCTCGTGCGACCGCCCGTGGGAGACGGTCACCGCGTCCTCACCGAACCGCCGCAATCTGGGAGTTGCTCCCGGGAACGGGAGCTGATGAGGATGAAACGTCGAACCGCTCGCCCCACGAAGGGAAGCGCACAGTGCCGCACATCGAACTGAGCAATGATCTGCCGGGCATCTCGGGTCTGCTCGCCCACCGCAAGGACACCGGCGCCCCGCTGTCCCAGCTGGTCGAAACACTGTTGCGCGGCCCGTCACCGCTCAGCCGCGGGGAGCGCGAGCTGATCGCCGCGTACGTCTCCGAACTCAACGGCACACGCTTCTGCTCCGCCTCGCACAGCGCTTTCGCCGCCGCGCAGCTCGAAGGCGGCCAGGACCTGGTGAAGGCGGTGCTCCACCAGCCGGACACAGCGCCCGTGTCCGAGCGGCTGCGGGCGCTGCTGCGGATCGCGGCCGAGGTACGGGAGCAGCCCCACCCGGTGTCCGACGCCGCGGTGGCGGCCGCCCGGGCGGAGGGGGCCGGTGACACCGAGATCCACGACACGGTTCTGATCGCCGCCGCGTTCTGCATGTACAACCGCTATGTGGACGCACTGGGCACCGCGCTGCCGGCGGAACCCGGCTACTACACCGAAGCCGCGCGCCGGATCACCAGCCAGGGCTATGTGGGCTCGAAGGCGGCGGCGGACGGCACCGGCTGAGAGGTTCACGTACTGATCGACTCCGTCAGAAACGTTTCAGCAAGGGCCGGTCCCCCGTCGGGGGGCCGGCCCTCGTCGCTGGGCAGGCACACCCGTGCGGTTGCCCACGGGTGCACCCATCCGGGAACCAGCCGTCGGTAATCGCCGCGTAATAGCTCTCCCGAAGCCGGTGCCGAAGACAGTGAAGATCGTGCGAATATCCGCCATCGGCCGCCGGACCGGCGGTGGCGCGTGCATTCAAGGACGCTAACCGGCCCGCACGCGTCCGGAACGCGGCGCATACGGTCGACGGTGGCGAATGTGACAGGTGAGGCACGCACCGCACCCTCGGCGGGACCGCTCCCAGGGACGATGCGGAATTCCCGTCCCCGATCACCCTCGCGCACGGCCTGCGGGAACTCCGGGTGATGACTCTCCGTCAGGGTGCGGAATCAGCCACACCATCATCATTTCTGTGTGACGCAGGTCACTTCGGATGGTGATGCGTTACCCGTAATCTACGCGCAAGCATTTTATGTGCGTGCAACTTAAGTTCAGGCGGGTATGCAAACTGTGGAGGACCTGTGCAGATACCGCATTTTGAGCGCGAAGTGGTGGCTGATGGGCTTACCGACGGGTATTGGATCGAGGCCGTCGACCTCGACGGTGCAGGCCGGCCCGGCATCCTGACATCGGGGCTGGCGGAGGGAGTCGTCCGCTGGTACGCGAACCCCGGGCGGAGCGGCGGCGGCTGGACGCCTCGCACCATCGCCGAGCTGAGTCAGCCGGTCGCCTACGCCGCCGCGGACATCACCGGAGACGGCAGCATGGATCTCGTCGTCTGTCATGACTACGGCGAGAGCATGTACGCCCACAAACCGCACGACGGAACCATCTCCTGGCTGCGCAACCCGGGCCCCGGAGGGCAGGACGGCCCCTGGGAACGCCGCCGTATCGGCGGGCTCACCTCGGCGCACCGGCTGCGGCTCGGGCGGTTCACCCGGACCGACCGGCTTCAGCTGCTGGTCCTGCCCGTGGTCGGCGGGGCCGGCGGGCGCGAGGGCATGGCTCAGCCCGCCGCGGTGAGTGTGCTGGACCGTCCGGACGACGTCCTGGGCGCGGCCGGCTGGGAGACCTCGGCGGTCGACCGGTCGTCCTTCACCTTCCTGCACGACTACACCCCCGCCGCCCCCGCCGATTCGGGACTTGAACGGCTGTACGTGGCGAGTGGCGAGGGCCTCAGCGAGTACGGCTGGAACACGGCCCGCCGCTCTTTCGAGGCGCGCCGTCTGGGAGCCGGCGAGGACAGCCAGCACGGCAGAACCGGCTTCCGCGGAAGCAACAGTGTCGCGGTGGGGTCGCTGCCCGGCCAACAGGTGCGGTACGCCGCGGCGGTGGAGCCGTTCCACGGCAATACCGTGGCCGTGTACACCGAGTCCGCCGACGGCGGGCTGTGGCAGCGCACCGTGCTCGATGTGTACGGCGATCCGAACGAGGTCGGCGAGGGCCCGGGGCACCATGTCGTCGCCGCCGATCTCGACGGCGACGGCGAGGACGAGTTCCTCGTGGCGCTGCGCGGCCCCCTGCCGTGGCAGGGCGTCTTCCTCTACAAGGCGGTCGACGCCGGTGCCGGGCTCTGGGTGAAGCGGCGGGTGTCGTACGACTCGGCCGCCCGGATCGCCGTCGCCGACTTCTCCGGGGACGGCCGGCTGGACTTCGCCACCATCGGCTACTACACCCCGGGCTACTTCCTGGCGGAGGACCCCGTGGTGGCCCTGTACCGCAACCTCGGCGTCTGAACCCCCCTTCCGCCCCACATCCCCAACCCCCCTCAAGGAGTCACCGTGACACGTGTCCTGTATCTGTACGGCGGCTGGCCGGGCCACCAGCCGTACGAGGTCGCAGAGTGGGCATCGGCAGAGATGAAGGACCTCGGACTGACCGTCGACGCCATCAACGACCCCTACCGCCTCGAAGCCGATCTGTCGGCCTACGACCTGATCGTCATCGGCTGGACCCAGGCGCACACCACCGAGTCCCTGACCGCCCGCCAGGAGGACAGCCTGCTGCACGCCGTCGAGAACGGGGCCGGGGTCGCCGGCTGGCACGGCATGGCGGCCTCGTTTCGCGCGAGCCTGCGCTACAACCACCTGGTGGGCGGCTCCTGTGTCTCCCACCCCGGGGGCGAGGGGGTCGAGGTCCCCTACACCGTCTCGATCACCGACCGTTCGCACGAGGTCACCGCCGGGGTGGCGGACTTCGAGGTGGCGTCGGAGCAGTACTACATGCACGTCGATCCCGCCAATCACGTCCTGGCCGAGACCGAGTTCAGCGGCGAGCACCTGCCCTGGCTCGCCGGCCGGCGGATGCCGGTCGCCTGGGTGCGCCGCTGGGGTGCCGGCCGGGTCTTCTACTGCTCGGTCGGTCACTACCTCAAGGATCTGAGCCATCCCGACGTCACTCGGCTGATACGCCAGGGACTGGGCTGGGCAAGCCGCTGACCCTGGCCGACGCGAGAAGCACACGCACTGAATCCCGGCGACGGTCCGTCCGACAGGGGGAAGGTCATGAGTTTATTTGTTGAGGCCAAGTTGCTCGGAGAGTTCAGCGTCTCCGTGAACGGACAGCGGCTGTATGTTCCGGCGCAGAAACAGCGGGTGCTGCTGGCCCTGCTGCTGGCGGAGGCGCCCCGGTCCGTCTCCCTGGAGCAACTGGTCGGATATCTGTGGGACGACGACCGCAGACCCCACAACGAGCGCGGTGCGCTGCATATCCATATGGCCCGGCTACGGCACGCCCTGGCTCGGGCGGACCGGCGGCTCAACGTTGTCATCCGTACCGAGGAGGGTTCCTACCGGGTGGTCTGCGACCGGCTCGACACGGATTTGACCTCGTATCAGGACTGGTGCGCGGGGGCCCGGGTGGCACGGCAGAGCGGGGACGACACGGCGGAGCGCCGGTGCATCGAGCAGGCGCTCGCGCTGTGGCAGGGCGAGCTGCTCGAAGATGTGCCGGCCGCGGCGGCGTACGACAGGACACGGCTCCAGCTGCGCGAGCGGCAGCTCGACCTGACCGAGCGGCTGCACGAGTTGCGGATCGCCGGCGGCGAGCCGGGGTGTGCCGTGGCGGACCTGCGCCGTCTCGTCGCGGTGCACCCCCTGCGGGAGAACACCTGGTACCTCCTGATGAAGGCGCTGCTGGAGGCCGGGCGCAGCGCGGAGGCGGTCGCCACCTTCAGTACGGCCCGGAATGTGTTCGTGAAGGAGCTCGGGGTGGAGCCGGGGGTGCAGCTCCGGGCGCTCTTCGAGGAAGTGCTGGCGGCGTGAGGCCGATGCCGGCCGCCGCTGAAGACGACCATTGATCTCTTGATCTCTGCGAAGGAGAGACCATGTCCACAGGCAATGAATTCAATGCCGTACTGAGTGCCGGTGCCGTGCTGTTCGACCTGGACGGTGTCCTGGTGGACTCGGCGCCGGTGATCGACCGGGTGTGGCGCGCGTGGGCGGCGCAGCACGGTGTTCCGTGGGACCGGGTCCACCCGCTGCTGCCCGGTCGGCGGGCCGTCGAGACCGTGGCTCTGCTGGCTCCGCATCTTGACGCGGAGCGCGAGGGCGCGGAGCTGGAGCGGGTGCAGGCGGCGGATCTGGGCGGCATCTCCGCCTGCCGGGGGGCTGTTGAGCTGACCGAGGAGCTGGAGGGTTTTCCCTGGGCCATCGTGACGTCGGGGAGCCGGGCCACGGCCACCACCCGGCTGCGTGCGACGGGTTTCCGGCTGCCGGAGGTTCTGGTCACGGCGGACGATGTCGTCCGGGGGAAGCCCGACCCGGAGGGATATCTGCAGGCCGCCCGGCGGTTGGGAGTGCCTCCCGGGGAGTGCCTGGTGGTGGAGGACGCGGACGCGGGTGTGCGGGCGGCGCGGGCGGCGGGCGCCAGAGTGGTGGGGATCGCGGGCGCGGGTCTGGGCGCGTCGGCCCGGCTGGTCGATGTGACGGTCGGCAGCCCGGCCGAACTGCTGGGACTCATCGGGGTGGTGGAGCGGCGACTGCCCCGTTGAGCTGACCGGGCCGGTCCCGAGGCCGCCTTCCGCTCAGGGGCGGTGTTCGCTGCCGGGGTCGGGCCTCCGGCCGGGCCCCGGCGCTCCGAAGGCGCCGGGTTCAGGCGGACCGCTGGGGGGCGGCCTCCCGGGTGAGCCAGGCGGCGAGGGGTGCGAACGCCTCGTTCTCGGCCGCTTCCCCCAGGGTCTCCTCCAGCACTCGGACATAGGTGATCCGGGCCGCCACGACCCGGGCCTGTCCCTCTTCGCTGATCTGGGTGTAGACGCCGCGGCGGTCATGAGGACAGAGATACCGCTCGGTCAGTCCCAGTTTCTCCAGTCGGCCCACCAGGCGGCTCACCGAACTCTGGTTGAGGGGGATGGCGTCGGCCAGGAACTGCTGGCGGAGATGGCCGCCGTCGTCGGAGTGGGCGAGCGCGGCCAGCGCGGAGAACTCGGAGACCGACAGCTGGTGTTCGGCCTGGAGCGCCTTCGAGAGCGCTTCCTCCAGGCGCGCCGTGAGGAGACGCACCGTCTGCCAGCGCTGTTCGAGGACGGTCGGCAGCTCGATGTGAGGGCTCACCTGATTGATGAGTGGCACGTATGTCTCCTTTTCCTCGTGCGAACAGACGGGTTCACAGAACCCTAGCACGCCCTTACATGATATGCATAAACAATAGATGTGTTGACATTCTATGCATGAGCATATATGTTGACGCCGCTGATTCTCGACAAGCCATGCCTCATGGCGCGTTACGGGCCTCCCGCACACGGACAGAGGACACCTCCATGCCCATCGCTCTCCTGGCGCTCTCACTGAGCGCCTTCGCCATCGGCACCACAGAATTCGTGATCATGGGCCTACTGCCCAATGTCGCCGACGACTTAGGCGTCAGCATCACCTCCGCGGGCCTGCTCGTCACCGGGTACGCCCTGGGGGTCGTCGTCGGAGCCCCCACCCTCACGGCGCTGCTCGGCCGGCTTCCGCGGAAGCGGACCCTGCTGATCCTCAGCGGCATCTTCCTCGTCGGAAACCTGCTGTGCGCGCTCTCGCCCAACTACGGCATCCTCATGGGCGCCCGGTTCATCACCGCCTGCGCCCATGGCGCGTTCTTCGGCATCGCCTCGGTCGTCGCCGCCGACCTGGTCCCCAAGGAGAAGCGGGCGAGCGCCATCGCCATGGTCTTCACCGGCGCGACCATGGCCAATGTGCTCGGTGTGCCTCTGGGCACCTTCCTCGGGCAGGACTACGGCTGGCGCTCGACCTTCTGGGTCGTTTCGGGCATCTCGCTGATCGCCACCATCGGGATCGCCGTCCTCGTACCGGTCATCGAGCAGCAGAACCCGCCCAGCTTCCGCGCGGAACTCGCCGTGCTCCGGCGCAAGCAGGTACTGCTCGCGCTGCTCATCACCGTCTTCGGCTACGGCGGCGTGTTCACCCTCTTCACCTACATCACCCCTCTGCTCACCGATGTCACCGGGTACGCGGAGTCCACCGTGAGCTGGCTGCTGGTCCTCTTCGGCGTCGGTCTCTTCGGCGGCAACCTCCTGGCGGGCAAGGCCGCCGACCGGCATCTGATGCCCACGGTGTACGTGGTGCTGCTGGCCCTCAGCCTGGTGCTGCTGGCCTTCAGCCTCACCAGCGAGAACAAGACGGCCGCCGCCATCTCGGTACTGCTCCTCGGGGCCACCGCGTTCGGCACCGTGCCGCCCCTCCAGATGCGCATCCTCGCCAAGGCGGGCGACGCGCCCGCCGTGGCCAGCTCCTTCAACATCTCCGCCTTCAATGTCGCCAACGCCGCCGGTTCGTTCATCGGCGGCCGGGTCATCGCCGCCGGATACTCCCTGCCGGTCCTCGGGCCGGTCGCCGCGGTGATCTCCCTGGTGGGTCTGGGCATCGCCGTCTACTCGGGCTGGCTCGACGCCCACGGCAAGCCGGCCGACCGCGATCTCCCCGCCGGCCCGGACGAGGAGACACGGACCACCGCGGGCGGCACCGCCGACGACATCGGAACCTCCCCCGTGGAAGCCCGATGAGCCCTGCCGTCCCCACCGTCCCCGCACTCCCCGCCGTCCCGTCCGCGCTGGACCGGCTGGCCCCCGCTCCCGGCGGGCTCACCGTCGGGGTGGAACTGCCCCTCGACAACGACTGGTCGCCGCAGGGCGGCCACCGGGCCGAGTCCGACGGCCGGCCGTCCGGCGTACCCGACATGCGACGACACGGCGAACTCGCCGTACTGGCCGACCGCCTCGGGTTCGCGGCGCTGTGGCTGCGCGACGTACCGCTGTGGGAACCGGGCTTCGGGGACGCGGGCCAGGTCTTCGACCCGTTCCCCTATCTCGGCTATCTCTCCGGCGTCACCCGCGACATCCTGCTCGGCACCGCCGCGATCGCCCTCCCCCTCCGCCACCCGCTGCATGTCGCGAAGATGGCCGCCACCGTCGACCGGCTCAGCGGGGGACGGCTGCTGCTCGGCATCGCCTCCGGGGACCGGCCGTTCGAGTACCCGCTCTTCGGCCTGGAGCACGCCCGCCGGGGAGAGGCCGTACGGGAGGCCGTGGAAGTCCTGCGCGACGCCTGGGAGTCGGCCAGGAGCAAGGACGTCGAAGGCTCCGTACGCGTCCTGCCCGCCACCGTGCAGCGGGCCGTCCCGCTGATCATGGCCGGGCGCGGCAGACAGAGCCCCGAGTGGCTCGCGGCCCACACGGACGGGCACTTCACCTACCACCGCCCCGGACCCGAGATGCGGCCCGTCGCCCAGAGCTGGCACGACACCTGCGGGCCGGACCGGTGGAGACCGCTGCTGACCACCATGCTCGTCGACCTCACGGACGACCCGGACACCCCTGCCCGGCCGATCCGCTTCGGCGCGCGGCTGGGCCGGAACACTCTGATCGACTATCTGGCGGATCTGGAGAAGGCACAGGTCTCGCATGTCGCGCTCAACTTCCGGTTGAGCCGGAGGCCGGTCGACGACGCCCTCGCGGAGATCGCCGAGTACGTACTCCCCGGCTTCCCCGCGGCCGGCACCGCCCCCGGGAGGACCGCAGGGACCTCTTGAGGCCGGGAGCGGACCGGCCACCGGGGCGGGGAGGCCGTGCCCCCCGGGAAACCGCCCCGGGGACCGGCCGTCCCCGCGACGGTCCGTCATCCACAAGAAAGGCAGACGAAGTTACGAGGAAAGCCGGGTTCGACAAGGTTGTCAGCACAAGGCACCGCAACGAACCCAGCACCCCCCACCCGGAGGAACTCCCCGTGACGAACTCTCCCCAGCCCGTCAGCGGCCTGTCCGTGCCGTCCCGTCTCGGTGTCGGACCGATGTCGAAGAACGCGGTGGACGCGGCGATACAGGTGGCCTACCGCAGACAGCGCCGTCTGATGCTCATCCCCAGCCGCCGCCAGGTGGAGACGGCCGCCCAGGGCGGCGGCTATGTGGAGGGCTGGACGACCGAGTCGTTCGCCGAGTACGTCCGCTCGCAGGACCCGGACGGACTGATCCTGCTCTGCCGCGACCACGGCGGCCCTTACCAGAACCCCCAGGAGAAGCTCCAGCGCTACTCGCTCGGCGAGGCCATGAAGTCCGCGGCCCAGTCGTACGAGGAGGACATCCGGCAGGGCTTCGACCTGCTGCACATCGACACCTCCGTCGACCTCGACGGAGTGGCCCCCCTCGACGACGCGATCGACCGGGCCGTCGAACTCTACGGCCAGGCCGTGGAGACCGCCCGTTCCCTGGGCCGCGGCACCCTCTTCGAGATCGGCTTCGAGGACCAGGGCGGCGACACCAACGACCCCGCGGAGTTCGACGAGCAGGTCTCCACCGCCCTCGACCGGCTCAAGGGCGCCGGACTGCCCCTGCCGACGTTCATCGTCGCGCAGACCGCCACCAAGGTCATGGAGACCCGCAATGTGGGCGCGCTCACCATCGCGCCGTTCGCCGTGGCCACGACGGTGCGGACACTGGTCGGGATCACCAGCCGGCACGGCATCGCCCTCAAGGCGCACAACTGCGACTATCTGACGCGCGAACAGCTCACGTACCTGAACGCCGCCGGGGTGGACGCGCTCAACGTGGCCCCCGAGTTCGGCGTCGTCGAGACCCGCGCTTTCCTCGCCCTGCTGGACGAGCTGAACCTTCCCGTACAGCGTGAGCGGTTCCTCGAAGCCGCCTACAACAGCAAGTCCTGGGGCAAGTGGATGCACCCCCGGACCACCGCGAGCGACACCGACCGGGCCGTCATCGCCGGTCACTACACCTTCGCCACCGAGGGCTTCCTGGCCCTCAAGGAAGCGGTCCGGCACACGGCCGACAAGCGGGGCATCGACATCGACGCCCGGCTGCGGGACGCCGTGGACAGCTCCATCGACCACTACGCCGCCGCGCTCCCCGAGACTCGGGCCACCGCCGGGCGCCCCACCGGGCACCCCGCCGGTATCGCCGGCTGACGTCCGCCCCCCTCACACCCGACGACGAGGTGCATCTCCCATGACTCTTCAGCACGAGACCGGACCGTCGACCGCCCCCGATGTGGGCGAGGAGGAGGACGCTCTCCTCGCCGAGCTGGCCGGCCGGCTCGGCGGCACCCTCGCCGACGAGCTGACCGAAGGCGGCTCACCCGCCCGGCTGGCCAAGCTCGACCTGCCGGACGGCGATCCGCAGGTCATCAAATTGCTGGTCGACATCCCCGGCGCCGTGGACGGCCACGACCTGGAGTCCTTCCGGGTCAAGATCCAGCAGATCGAGAAGATCCGCGACGAGATCCCCGCGCTGCGCGGGGTCTACACCGAGCTGTCCCATGCCTTCCACGGGGAGAACTGGGCCGCCTACACCATGCCCTTCTACCCGAATCAGGACATCGCGGCACCCCTGAGGGCCGGGGAGGACATCGAGAAGCGCTACGCCCCACAGCTGCGCACCATCCTTTCCGACCTCATCGGAGAAGGCCATCTGCGCGACAGCGCGGAGACCGGGCCCGGACACATTTCCGAGGTGCACGGCGACCGGCTGATCCGGCGCTTCTGGCTGCTCCAGAAGTATCTGCCCAGCTCGCTGGTGGACGCCCCGGAGATCGTGGTCAACGGGGTGACCTGCCGCAATCCGCTCCAGCAGGCGCAGCGGCTCCTCGACGACCCCCGGCTGACGTCGGGCATCGACCCGAAGCGCCTGTACTACCCGATCCACGGCGATCTGAACACCCGCAACATCCTCGTCACCGACGAGGCGGCCCTGGCGGGCGCGGACACGGGCGGTTACCGCATCATCGACCCACGCGGCACCCTCGGCCTCTGGGACCCCGCGTACGACCTGTCGAAGATCCTCTTCAGCTTCACGGTGTGGGACGCCGGGCTGCGCAAGGGCTTCCGGCTGGAGCGGCAGGACCGCGATTGGCAGGTCGCCATCGACGGCGGCAACTACCCGGCGTACCGCTCCGCGGCGGACGGCCTGCTGGGCCTGCTGCGCGGGCTGCCCGAGTTCCGGCGGCTCACCGAGAACGACCGCGGCTGGGAGAGCCGCTATCTGATCGGGCACGCCTTCCATCTGCTCGGAGAGGCGGCATGCCGTCTCTCCGACATCAAGAAGCGCACCGGTGAGGACAGCGAGGACCAGCTCGACCCGGTGGACCTGGCCACCGGCCACTATCTGTACGGAGTGCTCTTCCTGGAGGACGCGATCCGTCAGCTGGAGGCCGAGGGGCGGGTCGACCACGACGCCGCGCTGTCGCACCTCGGCTGAGTGCGCCCGGCGGGCCGGGGACGACCCCACCACTCCCCCCGGCCCGCCGGAGCCCCGGACCGGTACCGCACCGCCCCGCCCCGGAGATCCGGGGCGGGGCGGTGCCGGGTGCCGGGTCAGTCGTCGTACGAGAGTCCGTGGCCCAGGGGGAAGAGCACCCGGGCGGGGTCGTCCGCCCGCTGCACGGGTACGGGCAGCTCGCCCCGGGGTTCGGCGCGGCCCGCGATCACCCGTGCGGCGGCGCGCAGTTCCACGGTGGTCCAGCAGTAGGCGGCGAGGGATGCCTCCACTCCGTCGAGGTGGGCGATGTCGTAGGGATTGCGCGCGGCGACGTGGACGACCGGCACCCCGGTCTCGATCAGCCGCCGGACCAGGGTCCGCTGTCCGTCGTCGGCCGCGATGTCGTGGGTGAGGACGACGATCGCGTCCTTGTCGCGCGAGGCGGCCACCGCCGCGTCGATCCGGGACGTGTCCGGGGTGAGCCCCGTGGGCAGGGCCGTGGTCGTGAAGCGCAGCTCGGTGAGGGCGTCGGCCAGGGTGGGCAGGGAGCTGAGGCTCTCGTCGTGGGGGAATTTCTCGTTCGCGCCGACGACCAGCAGATTCTTCTGCCTGCGTCTGTTCAGGGGCAGCAGTCCGCCCTTGTTGACCAGCAGGGTCGTGGTGCGCTCGGCGATGCGGTCGGCGGTGGCGAGGTGCCCCCGGGTGCCGACCCGGCAGTCCACCTGCTCCGTGTCGGTGTACGGGTTGCGGAACAGTCCGAGCTTGTCCTTGAGGCGCAGAATGCGCAGGATCGACTCGTCCAGGCGGGATTCGGCGAGTTCACCGTCCTTGACCGCCTTGAGGACCGCGTTCCAGGCGAGGGGCAGATTGTTCGGGTAGAGGAGCTGGTCCACTCCCGCCTTCAGGGCGAGTACCGGGACGCGCTCCTCGCCGTACTTGAGCAGGACGCCCTTCATATTGAGCGCGTCGGTCACGACGACGCCGTCGTAGCCGAGTTCGCGGCGCAGCACTCCGGTGATGATGGGGTGGGAGAGCGTGGCCGGGTCGTCGCTCGGGTCGAGCGCGGGCATCTGGAGATGCGCGGTCATGATCGAGTCGATGCCCGCCGCGATGGCGGCCCGGAAGGGCGGGGCGTCGATCCGCTGCCATTCCTCGCGGGTGTGGGTGATCACCGGGAGGCCGAAGTGGCTGTCCACCGTGGTGTCGCCATGGCCGGGGAAGTGCTTGGCGACGGCGGACACACCCGCCCGCTGGTACCCCTCGACCTGGGCGGTGACCATCCGGGACGCGGCGCGGGGATCGGCTCCGAAGGCGCGTACGTTGATGATCGGGTTGGCCGGGTTGACATTGACGTCGGCGACCGGGGCGTAGTTCTGGCGGATGCCCATCGCGGCCAGTTCGGTCGCGGCGATACGGGCGGCGGAGCGGGCGTCGCGCACCGAGCCGCCCGCGCCGAGGGCCATCGCGGCGGGCAGCTGGGTCGCCGGTGCGCCGATCCGGACGTTCGCGCCGTACTCCTGGTCGACGGAGATCAGCAGCGGCAGTCGGGCGGGGGCTTCGAGCGCGGCCCGCTGGAGCCCGTTGGAGAGACCGGCGATCTGCCGGGGGTTTCTGAGGTTGCCCGACCAGACGAAGTAGATGACCCCGCCGAGGTGGTACTTGGCGACCGCCTCGGCCCCGGTGCTGACACCCAGCAGGTAGCGGTTGGCCTCGGCGGCCTCCTCACCGGGCTCGGTGGCCGACGGACCGCAGACGAACGGTACGAAGACCTGGCCGACTTTCTCCTCCAGGCTCATCCCGGAGATGAGTTTCTTGAGCCGTTCGTCCCGGGACCCGGGGCTCTCGGCGGCCAGGGAGGGGGTGCTGCCCTGGGCGACGGCGGCCGTGGCGACGGTCGCGGTGGAAGCGGCGATGAGGGTACGTCTGGAGAGACTCCGGTTGTGCATGGTTACCTTCCGGCCTTGCCCGATATCGAAGTGGAGAAACTTCGGAAGAAATGGCTAGCCGGAAAATTACTGACCACTGCCCGGTCGGGCAAGTGATATTTAAAACCCGGAGGTAAATCGACCGGCACACCCAGAGGTATGCCCACCTATGCTCCTCGGTGCCCCGTGTGCGTAAACCAATTCGACGCCCGTCCGGGACGGCTGCGGCGGGCCGACGGGGCGGCCGGTCGCACCACCGCACGGGAAGGTGCGGGTTTCCGTTATCGCCGGTCAACGCTGAGCAATTTTTCGGGATTCATATATTCCGTTTACACCTTCCGATTTCGGCCGACCACCCACGGTGGCGGCGCGCGCCGGCTCACGGCTCGGGCGGACCCCAGGGCACCTGCACGACTCCGCCGGGGCCCTCGACGCCGCCGAGGCGTCCCGTCTCACCCGGAAGTCGCAAACCCTCCGGCGTGCACCGCGCCCAGGGGTCCCAGAATTTTTCGTCGTCACAGATTTCGACATGGCTTCATCCGAGTCGATTCGGTCCGGACTCGCCGGGGAATTGCCATTCGATTGCGCACCGCAATACCGCACACGGCACGAATGTTCGGGACATGGAATGCCGGGCCGAGCAATTCAGTCCACAGGAATGGCCGCCGGGGCCCGGCGGCGACTGCGACACCCCCGTCCCCGGCCGCGAGGCGGCTGATGGACGACCGGGCGATGACGGCCCGGCCGGCGGTCGCCGGGACGCTCTCCCCGCTGGGCAGAATTTCGGCCATGCGCGCCTCGCGCCGGAATTCGGGGCGCTCTTCGAGGGGTTCTTCGAGGCGCTTCCCGGTGAACCCGCCCAGGCCGTCCGAGGGCACGGACGGACTCCGCCCCCGCGCCGGCGGGGATCCGGCCGCATACGGCAATCCACGAGATCAATTCGCGCCCGCACGCGAATCCAGCCATGCGGTCTTCCACGATGTCCGGCCTGCGGCCGACCCGACATGCTCGGTCACGGCACCACCGATCGCACCGGAAGGACACCCCCGGCCGGCGCGGTCACCCGTCAGAACGACTCCCCGTCGCCGATCCCTCCGGCGGGGACGATCGCCGCCCACCGGCCCACGCGAGCAAGGACGACATGCGCAGCAGTCACGAATGGCAGGAGCAGCGCCGGGACGAGATCCCCGCGCCCGGTGCGCCGCCCGGCGGCGCGGAGTGGGTGCGCGCAGTGCTGGCGGCGGGCTGGGGCGAGCCCTGGGCCGGGGTGCCGGTACGGCCCTTCTCCTCCGGCGGGGCCGCGCCGCTCAGCCACACCGCGGGGCTGTGGCAGGTGGACCTGCCCGGCCGCGCCCATGTGCTGAAGGTGCAGCTGAACCCGGACGCCGTGCGGGAGCGCCGCTTCTACCCCCTCAAGGAACGGATCGCGGCGCACTGCTGGGACCGGGGCGTGCCGGTCCCGGCGGCCGTGCCCACGCCGGACGGTGCCACCGGTGTGTGGTGCCAGGGGCTGGTCTGCGAGCTGAGTCCCCGGCTGGACGGGGCCGCCACCCCCTCGTTCACCTTCGCGCAGGCCCAGCAGGTCGTGCGCACCGGGCTGGAACTGCGTACCGCCCTGGACGAGCTGCCGCCGGGAGTGGCGGCGGAACTGGCCCGTGTCCCGCTGCCCCGGCTGGTCGACGAGGAGCACTGGCCCACGGCGCTCGAGGACGCCGAACAGCGGCTGCTGCCACTGGCCGAGCGGGGCGGGAGCGACTGGCACCGGGCCGCGGCCGGGGCGCTGCGCGAGGTCGTGTCGACCGGACGGCTGCCGCGCGCGGCCGGTGTGCCCGCCGTGGGGGACCCCGTTCCCCGGCCCGGGGTGGTCCACGGCGACCTGCACCACCACCACTTCCTGCTCACCGCCGACGGCCCCGGGGGCCGGCCGTGCGTCCAGGGGGTCCTCGACTTCGACAACGCGCACCTCGGTGACCGGCTGCTGGACCTGGCCTGGCTGGCGGAGGCGGCCGGCCGGGTCGCGGACCCGGCCGGGCGGCGTCGTTCGCTCGCCGCCTTCACGGCCGCCGCACGGGCCCGCGGGCTGCTGCGGCCGGGCGAGGAGGCTCTGTTGATGCCGCTGCTCATGGCCCACGCGCTGCCGGTGATCGTCGACATCGCCAAGGACATCCTGGAGCGGAACATCCTCAGCCCCGTCTGGCTGGGCTACTTCGACCTGCTGTCGCCGGCGCGCCGGCGGGAGATCCACGAGCTGCTCACGGCTCCTGCCGCGTAAGCCGATCCGGCGCGTAAGCCGATCCGGCGCGTGAGCCGGCCCGCCGCGCAAGCCGATCCGGCCCGTGAGCCGGCCCGGCGCGTGAGCCGGCCCGGCGCGTGATCGACCGCGTACTCCCGGGACCGCGCGTCCGGGTCCCCCTCCCCTCCGCCTCACCGCGCGTACGGCGCGAGTCGCCCTCACGTCGCCTCGCGCCGCCCTTCCCCGACCCTCCCCGACCCGTCCCCGCACAGAGAGAGTCCCCGCATGCCCGCACAGAAGTCCGCGGCTTCGCCGTGGCCCACCGATCTGTCCGCCTACTGCTTCGAGGTCCCTCACTCCGCCGACTCCCGCCTCTTCACCTCCGCCAAGGGGGTCCGGCTGACCGACGCGGACGGGCGCGGCTATCTGGACGCCCTGTCGGGGGTGTTCGTGACCTGCTTCGGATACGACTGCGAGCCCATCGCCCGAGCCGTCCAGGAGCAGTTGCACACCCTGCCGTTCAGTCCCCCGCTGCACGGTGCCAACCGCGCCGCGCTCGGCCTCGCCCAGGCCCTGGTCGACCTGGCGCCCGAGGGCATCACGGCCGCCAAGCTGGTCAACGGCGGCTCGGAGAGCATCGAGGCCGCGATCCGGCTGGCCCGCCTCTACCACCGCTCGCACGGCAGGCCCGACAAGGTCAAGGTCCTCAGCCACTACCACGGCTACCACGGTGCCACCTTCGGGTCGCTCAGCCTGACCGGCCGCCCCGATGTCAGCCGCTTCGGTCCCGGTCTGCCCGGCGTCGTCCATGTGTGGCCGCCGGACTGTCTGGAGGAATTCTGGGGCGTCGAGCCCGAGCGGTCGGCCGCGCTGGCCGCGGAGATGATCGAGCGGACCATCGAGGCCGAGGGGCCCGACTCGGTGGCCGCCCTGGTCATCGAGCCGGTCATCCATCTGCGGGGCATGGCCATCCCCTCGGCCGACTACTTCACCCGCCTCCGCGAGATCTGCGACCGGCACGACATCCTGCTCGCCTTCGACGAGATCGTCACCGGCTTCGGCCGCACCGGGAACCCCTTCGCCGCGCAGACCTTCGGGGTCACCCCCGACCTGATGTGCGTCGGCAAGGGCATATCCGGCGGCTACGCGCCGCTGGCCGCCGTTCTGATGAGTGAGCGGATCGCCGCCGTCCTCGGCGACGAGGGCGGACCGCGCTCCTTCGCCCCCTCCCACACCTACGCCGCCAACCCCATGGCCTCGGCGGCGGGCCTGGCCGCGGTGACCTTGTTCAACGACGGCGACTACCTCACCCGGATACGGGAGCTGGCGGGGTTCATCGAGCCCCGGCTGCGGAAGCTGGTCGAAGGGCGCGGCACCCTGCGCTCCATCGGTCTGCTGTACGGCGCGAAGCTCACCGGCCCCGACGGCGGGCAGGGCCCGGTCGGCGAGCGGGTCGCCCGCGCCTGTCTGGAGCGGGGGCTGATCCTCCGCGGCCAGGACGACTGGCTGGTGCTGGCTCCCGCGTTCGTGACCACCGAGGCCGAGGCGGACGAGACGCTGCGGATTCTCGGCGAGGCCCTGGACGAGGTCTGCGGGGCGGGCCGGTGAACACGCTGCGGACCATCCTCCAGCGCCCGACCGCGCCGCCCCGCCTCACCGAGCGGGAGCGCGCCGTGGTCCGCCGGGAGCTCGACGAGTTCGAGGCGGGTGTCTGGAGCGGCTCGCTGCCGGAGAGCCTGCGCAAGCTGGCCGCCGCAGTGCCCGAGCGGCTCTACGACGACAGCGCGCGCGTGCTGCTGCGGATGCACGAGATCGCCGGGGCCGGCAACTACCAGAGCAATCTGTCCTCGCTCCCGATCGTGCGGGCCTGCTTCGATCTCGGTCTGGTGCCCGAGGACGGGCCGGGCCCCGCCGATCTCATCGTCGGACGCGGGCACATCGCCCCCGCCTTCTACGCCGAGCACTATGTCCGGGGCGCCTTTCCGTTCGCGCCGCTGGCCACCCTCCACCAGGGCGGGCTGACCGGCGTCGTCCACCAGGATCTGGGTTTCGCCAACACCATGCGCTACAGCCTGGGGGTGGGCGTGGCCCAGGCCGTCAGCCTCGCCTGGGACCTGACCCGCCGGGGGGTGGACCGCAAGGTGGTCTGTCTGGCCGGCGACGGCGAACTCCAGGAGGGCGTGGTCTTCGAGTGTCTGCGCTTCGCCCACGAGGTGGACCTCACCAATCTGATCCTGGTCGTGGACGCCAACGACATGGGCATCGAGCCGCTCCTCAAGCCGCTCAGCCGCGGCTATCTGGCGAGCTACTTCGACCGGGTCGAGGAGGTCGACGGCCTGGACACCGGCACCGTCCGCGATGCCCTCGGCGAGCTGCTGGCCGCGCCGTCCTCCGCCGCCCTGGTGTGCCGTACCCGCAAGGGCGACCACAGTTTCAAGCCCCCCGCCCCCGCCGCGCCGGCCGCCCCCGCCCTCCCGGCGAAGGTGCCCTTCGCCGGGACCTCCGGCCCGGCGCTCGCCGCCTACCAGGAGCGCACCGGCCGTGATCTGGTGGTGTTCACCGCCGACATGGCGGCCCGCTTCGGTCTGCGCGGCGCGGTCCCGTACAGCAACACCGGGCTGGCGGAGACCCTCAGCCTGGGGATGACGCTGTCCCTGCCCGAGGAGACCGTCAAGGTCGTCGCCACCGACGCGATGTACTACATGGACTCGCTCAGCATGCTCACCGAGGCGACCACCAGCGTCCGCAATCTGCTGGTGCTGGCCGGGCGCAGCTGGGGCGCGTGGGGCGGCGCGCACAACGCCACCAATCTGCTGGGGCAGCTGCTGAACACCCGGGTGTACGAGCCGGTCACCGCGGCCGAGTTCGCCGCCTGTCTGGACCGGCTGGGGCGGCATCCGGACACCACCCATGTGATCAGCGCCGTCGATGCCAGGTTCGATCCGCCCCCGGTGGACTGTGCCGCCGATGTGGACGGCGCGACCTGGCTCACCCCGCCCGGCGACGAGCGGCCGGAGGCGGCCGTGGTCACCTTCGGCTACGCCGGGGTGCTCGTCGCCGAGGCCAACCGCGACCTCGGCCTGAACATCCCGCATCTGCACTGCGCGGCCCTGGATCCAGTCCTGGACGGTGCCACGCTGGCCCGGCTCCGCGCCTGCCGACGGCTTCTGACGGTCGAGTACAACGGCGCCCAGGGCGGCTTCGGCGAGCGGCTGCGCACCGCGTATCTGCTCCCGGCCCGGGTGCACGCCGTACGCCAGGACATCGCCAACCGCGTGCACGACCAGCAGCTGCGGCTGCACGGCATGAGCCCGGAGCAGCTCGGCGAGCTGCTGCGCGGTCTCCGGGACGGCGCCGACGGCACCGCGGACGGGAGCGACGGAAGCGACGGAAGCGACGGAAGCGACGGGGAGGACGCGCGTGCGACTGCATACGCATGACTACCGCGCTCCGGACGACGACGGCATTCTCGACGGGGCCATCCTGATGCACCGGGAGACGGCCGGGCTGCTGACCCGGCGTCACCCCGTGGCCTGGCACGATCTGACCCTCGGCGCGGAGAGCGTCGCGTCGGCCGGGCCCGGCGACGTGGTCTACGCGGGGTCGGGGCCGTACGCCTTCCTCTATCACCACTGGCGGCAGCGGACCGGCGGCCGTTTCCGGATCGTGCGTGAGGTGCACACCGCCCTGTGGTCGGGGTACTGGGCCCAGGAGGAGCTGTGCGCGCCGCTGGTGCTCCCCGGCGACCTGGCGCTCTTCCCCACCGAGTACACCCGCCGTCTGTTCGTCCGCCACTTCGCCTCCGTCACCGAGGAGAACTCGGCGGTGGCCTACCCCATGCTGGACCGGCTGCCCCGCAGGGATCCCGTGCCCGCTCCGGGGCCCGGGGAGACGCTGCGCGTCGGCTATCTCGGTGCGCTGTCGCTGGCGAAGAACTTCGACCAGGTGCTGACCGTGTTCGCCCGCTGTCACCGGGAGAGCGGCGGCCGGGCGAGTCTGGTGTGCGCGGGCAAGCCCAACCATCCCCGCTGGGAGACGGACGCGGTCCGCGCGGCCCTGGGCGGGCTGGGCGTCCGGCCCGGTGCCGTCGAGTTGCCCGGCACGATCGGCCAGGACCGGCTCGCCGACTTCTTCGCCCGGATCGATGTGCTGCTCTTCCCCAGTACGGCCTCCCGGGAGACCCTCGGGCGGGTGGTGCTGGAGGCGCTGGCACACGGTGTGCCGGTGCTGGCGGCGGACGTCGGACCCGCTGTGGAGCTGCTCCCCGCCCGCAATCTGGTCCCCACCGTCCTGGACACCGCGAGCGAGTTCACGATGAGCCGGGTCGGACCGCTGGGCCGGATCGACGAGGGCGTGCTGGCGCGCAAGCTGCTCGACCGCGACTACGCCCCGGCCGCCGTGCGGAGCGCTTCGCCCTTCCGGGACGAGACGTTTCTGCGCGCCCTGTCCGGTGAACCGGTCGATCCCGTCCCCGGCCACGACACCACGCTGCCGCGGGCGGTACGGGTGCCCGCCCGCACCGGCGTCGATCCGAGGCTCGCCCTGGAGCGGGCCGAGCGGCTGTTCACCGACTTCTTCGGACGGCGCGACCGGGCGGTGCACCGCGCGCTGGACGCCCGTGCCGCCGGGAACTCCCCGGACTCCGGGGAGTGGGCCGCGCTGCGGGAGCTGGTCGACCGGCCGGACCGCAATCTCGCCGACTACCGGGCCTTCCCCCGGCTGCTGGACGCCCTGGTGCTGCCGCCGCTGACCTATCGTCTCGCGCCTTCGCCGGTGGGCGCGGGCGCCGGAGAGAAAGAGGAATGAGAGACATGGACTTCGCAACGGGTTTCGCCGGCAAGGTGGCGCTGGTCGTGGGCGGTGGCCGGGGCATCGGAGCCGCCGTGGTGGAAGGGTTCGCCCGGCGCGGGGCGCGGGTCGTGGTCGCCGACACCGACACCCTGCCCTCCGCGTTCAACCACTACCGGTCCACGCGGGTCACCGGCTTCTCCGAGGCCGGGCAGCTCGCGGCCCGGCTGACCGGGGAGGGGCTGGAGGTACGGGCGGTACAGGCCGACGCGAGCGACGA
The DNA here is from genome assembly GCF_039532665.1 of Streptomyces amakusaensis. Taxonomy (NCBI): domain Bacteria; kingdom Bacillati; phylum Actinomycetota; class Actinomycetes; order Kitasatosporales; family Streptomycetaceae; genus Streptomyces; species Streptomyces amakusaensis. The sequence goes on from NZ_BAAASB010000004.1 coordinate 149,240, forward strand.
GGAGCAGGTCCGGCAGTTGTACGCGGATCTCGCCGAGCGGTCCGGACGCCTCGACGCGGTGGTCAACGCCTTCGGGGTCACCCATGTCAGCCCGGTGGAGACCATGGAGCTGACCGAGTTCCGGCACGTGGTCTCGGGCAACCTCGACGGTGTCTTCCTGTCCGCCCGGAGCGCCCTCCCCCTGCTGCGCGCCTCCGGCGGCGGTGCCATCGTCAACTTCTCCTCGGTCTCCGGCCGTTCCGGTTTCGCCAAGGTCGCGCACTACTGCGCCGCCAAGTTCGGCGTCGTCGGCTTCACCGCCGCGCTCGCCCAGGAGGTCGCCCGGGACGGGATCCGGGTCAACGCCGTCTGCCCCGGCATCGTCCGCTCCAACATGTGGCGGTATCTGCTCGCGGAGTTCACCCGCCCCGGGGAGAGCGAGGACGAGTGCTGGGACCGGATGCGTTCGATGATCCCCCAGCGGGAGTTCCAGACCCCCGAGGACATCGCGGAGCTGGTGGTCTTCCTGGCCGCGGCCACCAGGATGACCGGTCAGGCGATCAGCGTCGACGGCGGGATGACGGCCCCGTGACCATCGGCGACGAGGTGCCCTGGCCCGGCGGCGGGGACGGGTCCGGCGGCGGGGCCGGGGACGGCTGGCAGTGGCAGGGGGAGCCCCTGTCCTGGCACAGCACCGGGGAGTCGCTGCGCATCGAGGCACCGGGCGGCGCGGATCTGTACGCACTGCCCGGCTCGTACGAGGCGGATTCGCTGCCGCTGCTCCAGCGGACCGTCACGGGCGATTTCACCGCCTGGACCCGGATCTCCGTCCGGGGCTCGGCGCTGGGCGACGCGGCGGGACTGTCCCTGCACGGCGAGGACGGCTGGCTGAAGGTGTGCGTGGAGCGCACCAAGGCCGGTGGCTGGGCCGTGGTCACCGTACTGTCCCGCCCGCTGTCCGACGAGGCGATGGGACCCGCCCTGGACGGCCCCGCCGCCGATCTGCTGCTGACCCGCCAGGGCCGTCGGCTCGCGGTCCTCTTCCGCCAGTCGCCCCGGGAGGACTGGCGGTTCGCCCGGACCTTCCTCGGCTTCGCCGCCCCGGAGCTGCGGCTCGGCGTCTTCGCGCAGGCGCCGTTCTCCCCGTCCGCCACGGGCCGGTTCGAGCCGCTGCGCCTCAGCCCCGTCCCCCTGGACGACCGCCGGTGACCGGGCGCGCACCGGTCATCGGGTCCCGGCCGCCGGTCGGTCCTGCGCTGGCTCTCTCCGTACTGCTCGGCGCGGTCACCAGTGCGCCGGGGGCGGCTCTGCCGCTGCTGCGGTCGGAGTACGGGCTGGCGGAGGGCGGCGGCACGGAGCTGGTCGTCCTCTACAACCTGGGCGCGCTGATCGCCATCGCGGGCTGTGGAATCGGCTCCGGGCGGCTGCCGGGCCGGCCGCTGTCGATCGCGCTGCTGCTGGCGTTCGCGGGCGGTGCCGCGGGGATGGCCCTGGCACCGGCCTGGTGGGTGCTGTGCGTCTTCGCCCTGGTCGCCGGGGCCGGGTTCGGCGGGTTGATCCTGCGCCTCAACACCTGCTTCGCCCGGCCCTCGATGCCGCGGGCGACGCTGTTGCTCAATCTGCTGCACGCCTGCTTCGGCGCGGGGGCCACGGTGGGCCCGCTGCTGGTGGGCCACTGGGGCGAGGTGTCCGGGCTGCTGCTGGTCACCGGCGTCCTGTCGCTGCCGCTGGTACGGGCCACGGCCGTGGGGGACGCCCCCAACCGGCCCGGCACCGGCCCCGCGCCGCGCCCGTCGGCACCGCTGCTCACCGTCTTCGCCCTGCTGGCGCTGGTGTACGCGGGCGTCGAGGCCGGGATTGGCGCACTGGAGTCGACCCATCTGACCGGTGTCGGCCACTCCCCGGCCGACGCGGCGCGGGCCACCGCACTGTTCTGGGCCGGGCTCACCCTCGGCCGGCTGATCGTCCCGTGGGCGGCGCGCCGGCTCGCCCAGCCCCGGCTGATCGGCCTGTGTCTGCTCGCCGCGACCGGAGCGCTGGCCGCGACCCTGGCCGACACCGCGGCTCCGGTGGCCTACGGACTGGCCGGGCTGGCCCTGGGAGCCGTCTTCCCCACCGCGCTCGCCTGGGCGAACAGCCTGCTGCCCGCTCCACAGCGGGTCAACTCCGTGCTGCTGATCGCCAATCTCGTCGGCAGCGCCGCTCTTCCGTATCTCATCGGCCTGGCGGCCCCGGGCCACCCGGCCGTCATCCCTCTCGCCCTCGCCTCTCTGACGCTGCTGTGCGGACTGGCCGTCGCGGTCGCCGCCCGGCTGGCCCGCGGATCCGGTACCGCGGCTCCGCGGCCGGTTCCCCGCCATGAAATGGAGACCCCCGTATGATCTCGCCGCAGCCCGTCACCGACCTGATGTGGGCCCACTGGAAGACCAGGACCATGCTCAGCGCCGTCGAGGTCGGGGTCTTCACCGAACTGGCCGGAACACCGCTGACCGGCCCCGACCTCCGCGACCGCCTGGGCCTGCACCCCGGTCCCGCCGCCGACTTCTTCGACGCCCTGGTCGCCCTCGGGCTGCTGGTGCGCGCCGACGGCCGGTACGCCAACTCGCCGGAGGCGGCGGAGTATCTGGACGCGAACCGGCCGGCCACCTATCTCGGCGGCAGCTTCATGACCCAGTGCCCCGGCATGGCCGACGACCTCACCGGGGTGCTGCGCACCGGCCGGGCCGTCAACGAGGCGGAGGACGGCCGGGACTTCTACCGGACCATGTACGCCGCGGCGGAGTCGGTGCGCGCGTTCCAGAAGGACATGACCGCGCTCAGCATGGGCCCGGCCCGCGCCATCGCCGTGAAGTTCCCCTGGGAGAAGTACCGTTCGCTGGCCGACATCGGCTGCGCCGAGGGCGCGCTGCCCGGCCATGTCCTGGCCCACCACCCCCATCTGACCGCCATCGGGTTCGACCTGCCGCCGGCCCGGGCGGGCTTCCTGGAGTACACCGGACGCCTCGGGGTCGCCGACCGGATCGCCTTCCAGGAGGGCGACTTCTTCCGCGACCCCCTCCCCTCCGCCGATGTGCTGGTCCTCGGGCACGTACTGCACAACTGGGGGCGGGACGAGAAGCTGCGGCTGCTGCGCGCCGCCCACGAGGCGCTGCCGGACGGCGGCGCGGTGCTGATCTACGAGACGCTCATCGACGACGAGCGGAGCAGCAACGCCGTCGGGCTGATCCTCAGTCTCATCATGCACTCCGAGGTCCCCGGCGGCTTCGACTACACCGGCGCGGAGTGCCTGGCCTGGCTGCGCGAGGCGGGCTTCGGCCAGGTCTGTGTGGAGCACCTGGACGGTCCCGAGTCCATGGTCGTGGGGATCAAATGACCCCGCCGGAGCAGTGCGACCTGATCATGTTCTGGAACCTCTGGGAAGCGGGCATCGACCGCCACCACGGCAGCGACGAGCGCTGGCACCTCCAGCGGGATCTGGTCCTGGACCACCGGCCCCGGGTGCTGATGACCACCGAGGGGTGGTGCTGGCAGTTCGAGGACGGCGCCTTCTTCGAGGACGCGAAGTCCGCCCTCGGCATGGACGGTGTGCTCTTCCCCGCCAGGACCGGCTGCAATCTGGCCGTGTTCTGGCAGCGGGACATCGAGCTGATCGAGGTGGAGCAGCCGGAGCCGGGACTCGCCCAGTGGCACGGCCACGGCAGCGTCACCCTGCGGCTGCCGGGCCGCTCGACGCCCCTGCGGTTCGTCGTGGCCCACCTCGACCCGTTCAGCGCCACCAACCGGCGGATCGAGTCCGACCATCTGCGCCAGTACGCCGACCCCGGCGCGCCGCACCCCACGGTGCTGGCCATGGACGCCAACACGGTGCCGCCGGGCGACCCGGAGCCGGACTGGTCCGCCGTCCCCCGCCACCGGCGCGCCGACCACACGGCGCCCGGCGAGGAGCACGCCGACCGGGCCCCGCTGGAGCGGCTGCTCGGCCCCGTACGGGAACCGCTCCTCCTCGACGCGGGCGCCACGGCCGGCGACCGGTCGCCGACCGTCGGCTTCCATCCGGCCGGGGAGGCGGCACGGCGTATCGACCTGTTCCTGCTGGCTCCCGCCCTCGCCCCGGACCTCGCCTCCTACCAGCCGCTGGACGACCCCCGGCTGCACCCGGACGGGGCCCGGCCCGCCGCCTCCGACCACCGGCCGATCACCCTCCGGCTCCGCCGCGGCTGAGCGGCCGGGACCGTACGCAGAAAGGCAGTTCCCCCACCGATGAACCCGACGACACCCGGCACCCCGTCCGCACCCGCGGAACCCGCCGCCGAGACCCCCGGCCCCGGCCCGGCCGACCCGGCCGAGCTGGCCCGGATCAAGGCCCGGCTCTCCAGCGGTGCGCTGTACTCGGCCACCGACCCCGCCCTGCGCCCGTACCGCAAGCGCTGCATGGACCTGCTGGACCGGTTCAACGGCACCGCGCTGAGCGACTTCCGTACCCGTGAGTCGGTCCTGGGCGAGCTGCTGGGCGGGCTCGGGCCGGGCGGCTGGGTGATGCCCCGCTTCCTGTGCGAGTTCGGCTTCTTCATCGAGCTCGGCCCCGGGACGAAGGTCAACTTCGATGTCATGATGCTGGACTGCGCCCCCATCACCCTCGGCGCGGACGTCTTCGTCGGCCCCCGCAGCCAGCTCTTCACCGCCAACCATCCCCTCAACGCCGAGCTGCGCCGCACCATGTGGGAGCAGGCCCGGCCCATCACCCTGGAGGACCGGGTCTGGCTCGGCGGCGGCGTGACCGTCCTGCCGGGGGTGACGATCGGCGCGGACACCGTGGTGGGCGCGGGGAGCGTCGTCACCAAGGACCTGCCGCCGAAGGTGCTCGCGGTGGGCAACCCCGCCCGAATCGTCCGCGGGCTGTGACCGCCATGACCGGCCCCGGCGTCCCGCGCCCGCCCTCGGCCCCCGAGGCCGAGGCGGTCGTCTTCGACCACGACGGCGTCCTGATCGACTCCGTCCGCCCCGACTTCCTCGCCTGCTCCGCCCTGTTCGAGGAGCACGGAGCCACCCTCCCGGCGCGGCTGTGGGCCGAGGAGGTGTGCGGCCGGCCCGACGGCTACCCGCGCCTGTTCGATCTGCTGCTGGATCCCCTGGGGGCACCGGGCCGGCCGGGCTCCGGGGGCTCTCCCGCCGACCGCCCCGGTACGCACGCCGAACTCCGGGAGCGGCTGTCCCTGCTGTGGGAGCGGTTCATGACCCCCGAGCACATCAGGCTGCTGCCGGGCGTCCGGGAGTTGCTGCCGCGGCTGCGCGCGGCCGGTCTGTCCCTGGCGGTGGCGTCGGCGGCCGACCGGGAATGGGTCTCGCGCTGGCTGGCCCACTTCGCCATCGGGGAGTTCTTCGACACGGTGGTGGGCGGCGACGAGGTACCCCGCCGGAAGCCCGACCCCGCCGTCTATCTGGAGGCCGCCGCCCGGCTCGGTGTGCCGCCTTCGCGCTGTGTCGCCTTCGAGGACTCGCTGACCGGGGTGGCCGCCGCGAAGGCCGCCGGGATCACCGTGACCGCCGTCCCCACCAAGCTGACCCGCTCCCTGGACTACTCCGCGGCCGACCGGGTGCTGCCCGGCCTGTGGGCGGTGGACCTGGCGGGGACGCCGTACTCCGCCGATCCGGACCCGGGGCGACGGTCATGACGGCCGTGCCGGTGCCGGACTCCGCCGCGACCGGGTCCGACTGGTGGCGCGACGCCGTCGTCTACCAGATCTACCCGCGCAGTTTCGCCGACGGGAACGGCGACGGCACCGGCGATCTCGCCGGTGTCCTGGACCGGCTGCCGTATCTGGCCCGGCTGGGGGTGGACGCTCTGTGGTTCACCCCCTGGTATCCCTCCCCGATGGCCGACGGCGGCTACGACGTGGCGGACCACCGCGGCGTCCACCCCGACTTCGGCACCCTGGACGAGGCCGAGCGGCTGATCGGCGCGGCCCGCGAGCTGGGTCTGCGCACCCTCGTCGACCTCGTGCCCAACCACGTCTCCCGGGCCCACCCGTGGTTCCGCGCGGCGCTCGCCGCGCCCCCGGGGAGCCCCGAGCGCGCCCTGTTCCACTTCCGCCCCGGCCGGGGGCCCGGCGGCGAGCGTCCGCCGAACAACTGGAACTCCGAATTCGGCGGCCCCGCGTGGACCCGCACCACCCTGCCCGACGGCACTCAGGGCGAGTGGTACCTCCACCTGTTCACGCCCGAACAGCCCGATCTCAACTGGAGTCACCCCCGGGTGGGAGCGGAGTACGAGTCCGTGCTCCGCTTCTGGTTCGACCGGGGTGCCGCCGGGGTGCGCATCGACACCGCCGTCGCCCTGGCCAAGGATCCCGACCTGCCCGAAACGGACGCCCCGGACGCCCCTGCCGAACGCCGCGGGCCGCATCCCTACGTCGACCGCGACGAACTCCTCGGCATCTACCGCTCCTGGCGCGCCGTCGCCGACTCCTACCCCGACCCCCGGGTCCTGACCGGCGAGATCTGGCTGCCCGACGAGCCCCACCGGTTCGCCCGCTATCTGCGTCCCGGCGTCCTGCACGGGGCCTTCAACTTCGACTTCCTGAGCAGTCCGTGGGCGGCCGGGCCGCTGCGCGGCCGGATCGAGGCCACCCTCGACGCCCACACGGCCGTCGACGCCCCCGCGACCTGGGTACTGTGCAATCACGATGTGACCCGTACCGTCACCCGGTACGGCCGGACCGACACCTCCTTCGACCTCGCCGCCAGGACCGGCGGCGTCCCCACCGACCTCGCCCTGGGCACCCGCCGCGCCCGGGCCGCCGCCCTGCTCATGCTGGCGCTGCCCGGGGCGGTCTGCCTCTACCAGGGCGAGGAGCTGGGCCTGCCGGAGGTCGAGGACATTCCGCCGGAACGGCTCCGCGACCCGGTCCACTTCCGCTCCGGCGGCACCGACCCGGGCCGCGACGGCTGCCGGGTCCCCCTGCCCTGGTCCGGTTCGGCCCCGCCGTACGGCTTCACCCGGGACGGGGCCGAGCCCTGGCTGCCGCAGCCCGGGCGGTGGGCCGGACTGACCGTGGCGGCCCAGGACGGCACCGCCGGTTCGACACTGGAGCTGTACCGGGCCGCGCTGCGGCTGCGCCGCTCGGGCCCGGCCGCGTCCGGCGTCCCGCTGCGGTGGCTGCCCGGCGAGGCGGACGTCCTCGCCTTCCACCGGGGTGACCTGCTCTGCGTGGTCAACTTCGGCGACCGGCCCGTCCCCCTGCCACCGGGGCACACCCTCCTCCTAGCCAGCGGCCCCCTGCACCGCCTCGGGCTGCCCCGCGACACCGCCGCCTGGCTGCGCGCCCCGGAGACCGCCCCGGGGAAGCGGCCCCCTGCCGCCGGTACGGCGACGCCCCACCGGCGGGATCCGGGCCCTCGCGGGTCAGCGCCGTCCGGCGACCTCGCCGACCTTGGCGGCGAGCTGGGTGCGGCGGGTGATGCCGAGTTTCCGGTACGCCTTCGTCAGATGCGTCTCCACGGTGCGACGGGCGAGATGCAGCTGTGAGCCGATCTCGTCGTTGGTCAGGCCCTGGACCGCCAGCTCGGTGATACGGCGCTCGGCGGGGGTGAGGCCCGTGGAGGGGGCCGCCGGTGCCGCCGGGCGGCGGTGGGCGTCGTGCCGGCGCAGGGCGTGCTCGACCCCGGCGAGGAGGCGTGGGGTCGGCGGTTCGACGAGCCCGTCCGGCGGCTGCGGGGGCAGCAGGGTCTGGGCGAGGTGGAGCGCTTCCAGCAGGGTGGCGTGGCCCTGGCAGGTGCTTCCGGTGTCGGTCTGCGTCCGGCCGAGGTCGGTGAGGGTCACGATCAGCTCCGCCGGGGCGGGCGCGGTACGGAGCATGCCCACGGCTTCGGCCAGGGTGTTCAGGGCCGGACGACCCCGCAGGGTGAGGGCGAGGGTGCGCAGGGCGGTGCCGATGTCACGCGCCGTCCCCCAGGCGCGGGCGTGATGGAGGTTCTCCTCGGCGAGGGTCCGGGCCTCGGTGTGGCGGCCGAGGCGGACCAGTGCCGTGGCGGCGCCGGTGCGCCAGGGCTGCCCGACGGGGTTGACGAAGCCGCGGCGGTCCATCCGGGCCCCCAGCGTCGTGAGAACGGCGAGGGCCTGGTGCCAGTCGCCGGCCCCGAGGTGCAGACGGCCCTGGGTGTAGAGGACTTCGTCCCAGGTCCAGGAGGTGTTGTCGGGCAGGGGGCCCAAGGCGTCGAGCAGCCGCCAGGCACGTTCGGGGCTGCCCAGTTCGTACCAGGCGCAGGCGGTCAGCGCACGGAGGTAGGGGAGTTGGACGTCGTCGTCCTGGACCGCTTCCAGCAGGGGAGTGGTCTGTTCGATCAGCTGCCGGAAACGGCCGAGCTTGCGGTCCACCTGGGTGCGGGTGGCGATGAGCTGCTGGTGGGCCTGGTTGGTGAGATCCGGGGGCAGGGAGACGGCCGGCAGTTCGCGGTCGACCAGGTTTCTGGCCTCGACCAGTCGGTCGGCCCATTCGAGGATCGCGGCGGCGGCCGCGATGAACCCGGTGCGCAGCCGGCGGTTGACGGGGCGGTGGAGCCGGGTGGTGATCCGTTCGGTGGCGGTGCGGACGTCGATCCGGCCGGTGCCGCCCTCGTAGATGGTGAGCAGGGCACAGACCAGGGGTTCCACCGACGGTTCCACGGTCCTCTGCAGTTCGCGCAGGTCGTGGACGGTGTGGTGCCACTCGCGGGCGTCGTGGTTGGAGAGCCCGGCGACGGCGATCCGCAGGGTCGCGTTGAGCTGGTCGTCGTCGGCGGCGCGGCCGGTCTCCTTGAGGATCTGGAGCGCGTGGTGGACATGGCCCTGGGCGACGAGTGCGCCGCTGAGGGATTCGGAGACGGCGTACGGGTCGTGGCAGTCGGCCCGTTGCAGGCTCGCGCGCAGGCGGCGGATGCCGGTCCGGGAGGAGTGGAGCATGTCCAGCGCGCTGAGCCGCAGGGTGAGGGCGCAGTGGCGGGTGGGCTCGACGGGTCCGGTCAGGGCATGCCGAAGAATTCCGGCGGCGTGTTCGGGGTCGTCGGCGCGCAGGGCGTGCTCGGCCGCCTCCTCCAGGGTGTGGGTGATCCAGGCTTCACCGGTCTGGGGTGTGTGCAGCAGGAGACGGGCGATGCAGGAGGCGGGCCTGCCGTGGTCGTAGAGGGCGTGGGCGAGGCGGCGGCGGTAATGCGGGAGTTCCTGGTCGGTCGCGGTGGCGAGGACGGCCTCGCGCACCTCGGGCGCGGCCAGCAGGGGCATGAGTTCGGCCAGGTGGCTGTCGACGGTGGACCGGTCGGGCAGTGGGACGACAGCGGAGGCGATCAGGGACGTGTCGCCGAGGGGCGGCAGGTCGGCGCCGGGCATCAGCGCGAGCGTGAGCGCGACCGGCCTGCGCGCCGGGGCGGCGGGGCTGCCGAGCCAGTGGGCCAGCGCGGTACGGTAGCCGGCGCCGGCGGCGAGGTCTTCCGGTTCCCCCGCGGCCGACCCGGCGGCCAGGGCGTTCAGCAGACCGGGGTTGCCGGCGCCCATGGCGGCGGCCCTGCGGGCCGGGTCGCCGCGCAGCGCCTTGCTGGTGAGGATCCGGCCGGCCGATTCGGGTCCGAGCGGATGCAGCGGAACACGGCCGCCCGTGTCCATGTGCAGTTCCTGGCCCGCGCCGGGCGGGAAGAGGGCACCGGAGCGACCGGGGCCGGTACACGCCGTGAGCACGAGCAGCACGGGCAGGCGGACCAGACGGTGCGAGAGATAGGCGACCCACCGCAGCGAAGCCGCGTCGGCATGGTGGATGTCGTCCACCGCCAGCAGCACCGGCCGCTGTGCGGCCATGACCGCGAGGTGCTCGGTGAGTCGGTGCAGCAGCCGCTGCTCCGCGCTGGGAGAGAGCCCGCCGAAGGGCAGCTGTCCGGCCCCGGGTAACAGACGGCGCAGCAGCGCGTAGGCGAATTCCTCCTCCCCCGGGGCCGCATGGGCCCGCAGCGCGCGCATCCGCCCGTCCGCCGACTCCCGCCGGACGACCTCCTTCAGCAGAGCGGTCCGCCCCGCGCCCGTATCCCCGTGCAGCAGCAGCCACCGGCCCTCGCCCGCCCGTGCCAGGGCGGCGCACCGCGCGGATTCGTCCAGGGCGTGTTCCCGTTCCCACAGCTGCTCCACGAAACCTCTTTCGCCGTTGCGGTCCGGCCGCCGCCGGGGGTAGCACCCGTACCGGGTCGCGGCCGATTGCCAAGCGAGAGGACGGTGCCCTATGCATGGACGTTCCACCGGACAGCGCGCGCAGTCCGGATCTTGACGCTGTGTGGCAGGATCCCGTCCCCGGCGGGGCCGGTGGAACGGCGAGGGCGGGCGGGATTCCGCTGTTGGCCTCGGGCGCGTTCTCGGGCGCTGTGGATCAGGGGCGACGCAGACCCCACGTCTGCAGGGCATAGGGGCGTCCCTTGTCCTCGCCCTTGATCAGCGGAACATCGAGCAGGCTGAATCCCGCCCTGGTGGCCACGGCGACACTGGCGGCGTTCTCCGCCTCAAGCTCCAGGATCACCTGGTCGAGGGCCAGTTCCCCGAAGGCGTACTCCGCCATCACTCGCACCGCTCGCCCGGCCACCCCCTGACCGCGGTGCGCCGGGCCGACCGCGTAGCCGAGTTCCGTGCCCTCGGGGGCGCGCCGCAGCATCACCTCGCCGAGCGGCGCGCCGCCGTCCACGGTGATCGCGAGCAGGATGGCCGTGCCTTCCGCCCTCAGCCGCCGGCTTCGGTCCAGGCGCGCGCGAGCCGCCGCCTCGTCGAAGGGCGAGACGATCGGTGTCCAGTACGCGATGTCGGGATGGTCGAACAGCTCCGGCATCGCGGCCAGGTCCCCTTCCGCCCAGTCGCGCAGGACGAGACCCTCCCCCACGAGCTCGATCCGATCGGGAAAGGGCGACGTGGCACTGCTCATGATGAGGACCTTCCTGGCTCGTTTCAGAACGATGCAGGATATCCGGCGGCACTCAGGGGGATCACCGGACATGTTTCCGGGCTCCCGGGACGGCAGGCGGAGAGGTTCTCCGGACATGTGCGAAGCCCTGCCTCGGCGGAGGTTCGAGGGGTGGGAGGGGCGTTGACAGGAGGAGGGGCATCGGGAAGGGTCTGGAGGCATGCAGCCACTGGGTGACCTGCGGGTCCGTCTTGTGGAGCGCCGCCACGTCGACCTGGTCCGTGTCGCGAGCGCCATCTGTCGTCGCGTCTGACCCACCGCGCCCGGCCCTGAGGCCTCGTCGGCCTTCCGGTTGACCGGGCGCGCCCCGTACCGCACTCCCCCGCCCCGGCAACCCCGGTTCCGGTTTCCGACGTACCGTCCGCGCGCGTGCCACGCGTCCGTGAGGACCCGCACTCCTGCCCTGGAGCACCCCTGTGACCTCCTTCGACTCCTCCCTGTCCCGGCGTGCCTTCGGCGGTACCGCCGCCGGGGCCGTGGCGGCCCTCGGGCTCTCCGCCGCCGAGGCCGCCGCCGACAGCGGCGGAACTTCTTCCGCCGAGCGTCCGTTCCGCGCCGCCCGCACGCCCGGCCGGAGTGCCCGACGCCCCAATGTGCTGTTCATCCTGGGCGACGACCTGGGCTGGGCCGATCTGTCGTCCTACGGCGCGCCGGAGATCCGCACACCCCATCTGGACCGGCTCGCCCGGCAGGGCGTGCGGTTCACCGACGCGTACAGCGGCTCCGCGACCTGCTCGCCCACCCGGTTCAGCCTCTACACCGGCCGCTACCCGGGCCGTACGAGGGGCGGGCTCGCCGAGCCGATCGCGGACCGGTCGGTGGGGCTCGACCCCGCCCATCCCACCCTCGCCTCGCTGCTGCGCGACGCCGGGTACCGTACCGCCCTGATCGGCAAGTGGCACTGCGGCTACCTGCCCGACCACAGCCCCACCCGGTCCGGCTGGGAGGAGTTCTTCGGCAACTTCGGCGGGGCGCTGGAGTACTACTCCAAGCTGAGTTCCGGCGGTGAGTACGACCTCTACGAAGGCGACGCCGAGTACCGCGACCTGCGCTACTACACCCGCGTCCTGACCGAACGGGCCGTCGAGTACGTCAGCCGCGACCACGGGCGCGCGCCCTGGCTCCTCAACCTCAACTTCACCACCCCGCACTGGCCGTGGATCGCCGACGGCGACGAGGAGGCCGGCGCGGAGATCGTCCGCCGGATCCGGGCGGGCGACCGGCGGGCGCTGCGGCACCAGGACGGGGGATCGCTCGCGAAGTACCGGCAGATGGTCGAGGACCTCGACCGCTCGGTCGGCGAAGTGCTCGCGGCCCTGAAGCGGTCCGGGCAGGAGAAGGACACGCTGGTGATCTTCGCCAGCGACAACGGCGGCGAACGCTTCTCGTACAACTGGCCGCTCAGCGGCAACAAGGGGTCGCTCCTGGACGGCGGCATCCGGGTGCCCTCGATCCTGCGCTGGCCCGCACGGATCGACGGCGGACAGGTCAGCCGGGTTCCGGTGTACTCCCCCGACTGGACGGCGACCCTCCTGGAGGTGGGCGGGGCGCGGCCCCATCCGGCGTACCCCCTCGACGGCGTCAGCCTCGCCGGCTATCTGCTGCGCGGCGCCGAGGCGCCCTCGCGCGACCTGTTCTGGCGTGTCCGGGGAGAGCGGGCGCTGCGGCGGGGCGAGTGGAAGTACTACCGGGGCAAGGACGGCAGGGACCGCCTCCACCGGCTGTCGGAGGACATCCGTGAACAGGCCGACAAGTCCTCCGTACGGCCCGAACTCCTGGCGGAGCTGAGGAGCGCGTGGGAACGGATCGACCAGGGGCTGCTGCCGTACCCCTCGTGAACCCGGGCCGTCCGGGGGGCGTTCCGCCGGCCGTCTCCCCGGCGTCCGGGCCGGGACCACCGGGTTGTGGAGCGCCGGAGCGTCAGGTGTCTCTGGAGCGACGGGCCAGGAACTTGCCCAGTTCCCACAGGAGCAGGAGTGCGAGGGCTGCCAGCAGCGCCCAGCCGAACTGCCGCGCGTCGATCCGGGTCGTCCCGAGGATGCGGCGGAAAACGTCCATCTGGGTCACCAGCACCGCCAGCACGAACTGGGCCAGTGCCACCCAGTTCATCTGCCTGCTGTCGAAGGTGGATGTCGTCAGCACCGAATCCGTTTCGCTCCGGCACTCGAACGCGGCCACGATCAGACAGAGGGCGAAGGCGGTGAACGCGATCGACTGACCGGTCTCGACGCTGCCGAAGTGGGCCTGGCCGAGCTTGATCAGTCCGAGCAGGATGACGGTGACCGCCAGGCCGGCCAGGCCGACCGTGACCCGTACGGGCCGGGTGAGCACCGATTCCCCTCGCGGACGCGGCCTGCGCCGCATGAGCCCGGGGCTCTCCCGGTCGAAGCCGAGCGCGAATCCGAAGGAGGCGTTGACGACGAAGTGGATCCACAGCACCTGCGGCGGGGTGAAAGGCTCCCCGGCGGCGATGTTGAGGACGGTGGCACCGAGAAAGGTGAGCACGAAAGTGACCAGCAGGAGCAGGACGAACCGGATGTACTTGGTGAGGTTGTCGTAGATCCTCCGGCCCTGCTCCACGGCGTAGACGATGGTCGCGAAGCGGTCGTCGGAGAGGATCATGCGTCCGGCGTTCTTCGCCACGTCCGTGCCGCTGCCCATGGCGATGCCGATGTCGGCGGCTTTGATGGCGGGCGCGTCGTTGACGCCGTCCCCGGTCATCGCCACGACATCGCCCTTCTTCTTGAGCGTGTCGGCGAGCAGCACCTTGTGCTCCGGCGCGACGCGCCCCACCACACCGATGCCCTCGACACGGGCGAGCCGCTCGGCCTCGCTCATGGCGGCGAAGTCCGCGCCGAGGACCGCCTCGCCGGGGATGCCGAGCTGCCGGGCGATCGCCGCGCCGGTGGTGACGTCGTCGCCGGTCACCATGCGGACCCTGATGTGCCCCGCCTGGGCGCCGGCCACGGCGGCCCTGGCGTCCTCGCGGGGTGGGTCGACCATGCCGACGAGGCTGGTCACCCGCAGCTCGGTGACGTACGCGAGCAGGTCGCCGTCCGAGTCAAAGCCGGCCGGGTCCAGATCACGGGTGGCCGCGGCCATCACCCGGTGTCCTTCGCCGCCCATCCGCTCGTTCTGCGCCTTGGCGCGCGCCTTCAGTCCGTCGTCCCACGGGACGGTCCCGCCGGCCGCGAGCGCGGTGGCGGCCCGCGCCGTCACCGCCGGGGCCGCGCCTTTGACGAAGCAGCGGACGACCTGCCGGCCGGAGGCGTCGACCGCCGAGTTGAAGGTGGCCATCAGCTTGTAGTCCGGGTCGAACGGCAGCGTGGCGAGCCGGGGCAGGCGCTCCCTCGTGGCCTCGATGTCCAGCCCGGCCTTGTGCGCGAGCACCAGCAGCGCGCCCTCGGTGGGATCGCCCACCACCTGGCCGTCCACCAGCTTCGCGTCGCTGGCCACCACGTACGGCAGGATCGCGTCCTCGATGCCCGCGGAGGAACCCGCGGCATGGTGGATCTTCCCGTCGAGGCCGTAGCCGGTGCCCGAGACGGTGTACCGGTCGGTGGGACTCACGACTTCGACGGCCGTCATCTGATTCATGGTCAGGGTGCCGGTCTTGTCCGAGTTGATCGCCGAGGTGAAAGCCAGGGTCTCGACCGACGGCAGTTCCTTGACGATGGCGTTCCGTTTCGCCAGGTTGAGGCTGCCGACGGAGAGGATCGCCTGGGTGACGGTCGGCAGGGCCTCGGGGATGGCCGCGATGGCCAGCGAGACCGCGCTGACGAACAGGACGTCCCAGGCCTGGTCCCGGCCGCGCCCCAGGACGAACATCACGATCATGGTCAGGGCCGCCGCCCCCGTGATCCACAGCGTCAGGGTGTCGAGCTCCCTGGTGAGCGGCGGCACCTCCTTCTCCGTGGCCGACAGCATTCCGGAGATCTTGCCGACCTCGGTCGCGGCACCGGTCGCGGTCACGACCAGGACCCCGCTGCCATGGGTGACCGGGGTGTTCATGAACGCCATGTTCGCCCGGTCGCCGGGCGCCGGCAGCGGGCCCGGCAGCGCGCCGGTGCTCTTCGAGGCGGGAACGCTCTCGCCGGTGAGCGCGGACTCGTCGATCTGGAGGGCGCTGGCCTCGATGACGCGTCCGTCCGCCGCCACCTGGTCCCCCGCGGCGATGAGCACGATGTCGCCGACGACGAGCTGTTCGGCGGGGATCTCGGCCTCCGTGCCGTCCCTGCGTACCCGTGCCGTCGCCTTCATCATCGACTGGAGCGCGTTCATCGCGCTCTCGGCCTTGCCCTCCTGGCGCAGGCCGATGACCGCGTTCAGCAAGGTCAGGACGGACAGCAGGATCGCGGTGGTCCACTCCCCGACGAGCAGTGAGACGACCGCCGCGGCCACGAGGACGATCTGCATATAACTGCGGTACTGCTGGAGGAACCGACGCCAGCCCGGGGGCCGTTTCTCCTCGGGCAGCGAGTTCGGGCCGTGCGAGGCCAGGAGTCGCGCGGCCTGTGCCGCGGAGAGACCGGCCGCCGGATCGACGCCGAACGCCGCTACGACGTCATCGGGAGCGTGCGCGTACCAGCCCCCGGCCGAAGAGGGAGACCGCTCTCCCCCGGAATCCGAACGCACCGTCATCGTTCCGCCTCCGATCCGTGGCCGCCGATGAGCACAGCCGGACTCGACCCCGCTCCGGCAGGCCCCAGGGCTCCCTAGCCCCGCTTCTTCTTCGGCCGGTCGGTGTACGGATCGGGCGACGCCCCGGAGGGGGCCTCCCGCTCCAGGTCCCGTTTGGTGACGAGCAGTTCCTTCCGTGCCTCTTCCCCGATGTCGGGGTACTGAGGATCGATGTCCATCAGGGTGTGCGCGAGGATCGCCGCCGCGCAGATCCGCTCGAACCACTTCCGGTCCGCCGGCACGACGTACCACGGTGCCCACTTCGTACTCGTGGCCGACAGCATTTCGGAGAACGCGTGCTGGTAGTCGTCCCATCGACGCCGCTCCCGGACGTCGGCCGCGGAGAATTTCCAGTTCTTCTCCGGCAGGTCGATCCGTTTCAGGAAGCGGATGCGCTGCTCCTCCTTGGACAGGTTCAGGAAGATCTTCACCACCTTGAACCCGTTGTCCGTGAGGTAGCGCTCCCAGTGATTGATCTCCCGGTAACGCCGCTGCCATATGTCCGGCCCGCGCGTGGCGTCCGGCAGCTTCTGCCGGACCAGGTTCTCGGGATGGACGCGTACGACGAGGACCTCCTCGTAGTGCGAGCGGTTGAAGATGGCTATCTCACCGCGCGTGGGCAGCCGCCGGGCGTAGCGCCAGAGGTAGTCGTGGTCGAGTTCCTCGGCCGAGGGCACCTTGAAGCTGCTGACCCGTACGCCCTGGGGATTGACCCCGCTCATCACATGGCGGATCGTTCCGTCCTTGCCGCCGGCGTCGAGCGCCTGGAGACAGAGCAGAACGCCGTAGGTGTCCTGGGCGGCCAGCCGCTCCTGGTACTCGGCCAGCAGCGACACCCCGGTCCGCAGCAGCTCGATCCCTTCCCGCTTCTTCAGACCCGCTTTGTACCGAGGGTCGAAGTCCCGGTGCAGGCGCACCTTCGTCCCCGGTTCCACCCGTAGTGGCCCGATGAAATCCGCGATGCGCCGGGCTCTCTTGTCCGACATCACGATCAGTCCTTCTTCCCTGGTCCGGGGTGGGCGTGGCGCGTCCCGGAGGCTCCGCGGCCGACAGCCCGACCGGAAGCACCGCTGCGGCGGCTCAAGCGGCCTCGCGCTCATTCTCTGCTCGCCCGAACAAGATCGCCCCCCGAGACCGGTGCGGGTGCGGGAGTTCGCCGCCCATGGTCCGTGTGCCGGGCACGCGGACCGGCACAGCCGGCGGAGGAAACATCTCGCCAAGGGTTCCTTCCGAGACAGATGAAGCGCCGCGGCAAAGCCGACGAAGATCACCTTCCGTGAACAGCGCGACGAAGCCGAAGGGATCTTGCTTTGCTTACACGCATCACGTGCATCACCTTGGGATATGCACCATCATTCACCATTCATCCCATTTCGGCACACCCACTTTAGGGTGATAATCCCCTTAAATGAATTAGCTGTCACTAACACAGAGTGCCCTCTACACCTTTGCGTCACCGGCTTGACGCCTCAAACGGGCCGTCCCTACGGTCGGAACTTCCGGGAAGATCGCGAACAAAGATATTCCGCGCGAATGATCGAGCCGAGCGGAGCGCCTCCTTCCCGCATATGACCCAAGACCAGAAATGGGCGGAGAAATGTCTTCAGTCAAGACGGCCGAAACACTTGCGGGCCTGGATGTATTCGTTGGCGGCCCGATTCAGCACGCCATTCTTCCGGGCGGCTTCGAAGGAGATCTGCGCGACGCCATATCCACAGCCATCTGGCATGTGGAGGAGAGGGGCGGAACCGTCTTCTCGGCCCATGTGGCGGAGAAGTTCGGCGTCGAGACGGCATCGTTCACTCCGGACCAGGTGTCCGTGCGCGACTTCCGCTGGATGACCAAGTGCGATGTCTTCGTCCCGGTTCTCCCCGTTCTCTCGGACGACATACTGCTCCGCACCGACGGAACCCATGTCGAGCTGGGCTGGGCCACCGCGCTCGGGCGGCCGATCGTCATGCTCACCAAGCAGCCGTTCGTGGAGTCGGCCAGCCATCTCCTCAAGGGGCTGCACCGGGTGGGCTCGGTCCAGGTCATCGACATCGACGACTTCAGCAAGGACCCGGGGCTCCTGATCGACGGCATCCTGACGGCCACCGAGCGCACCCGGCAGACCGCCGGATTCCGCGCCTCCTGAGGCCTCTCCCCTCTCGTCCCACGCTTTCTCCGCAACTCAGAGGGAGGTCTCCCATGCCGCATGTGGACGTTCTCGGCCTGACGCTCAAGAACCCGGTGCTGGTGGGCTCGGGCCTGCTCACCGACCAGGAACGCAATATCCGCAAGCTGTTGGAAGTGGGCGCCGGAGCGGTCGTCACCAAGACGATTCACCCCAGCCCGCCCGCCACGCTGAACGAAAGGATCATCCGGCTCGACACCGGCATGATCAACAGCACCACGTATTCCAAACGGCCGGTCTCGTACTGGCTGGACGTCTTACGCACCTTCGCGGCCGACGGCCTGCCCGTCATCGCCTCACTGCACGCCGACACCCCTGCGGAACTGGGCGAGCTCGCCGGGCAGGTCGCCCGCACCGGCTGCCGGGCGCTGGAGCTCGGGATCTCCTGTCTGAACGAGGAGGACGGGCTCAAGGACACCCCCGAGCGGGTCCATGCCTACGCCGCGGCGGTGCGGAGCCGGACGGCCCTGCCCTTCTCGGTGAAACTGGCCGCCGGCGAGGGCCTGGAGGACCGCGCGGCAGCCGCGGCGGGGGCCGGGGCCGACGCCATCACCCTCAGCGACACCATCCCCGGCATCGTCGTCTCCCCGGCCGACGGCGAACCGGAACTCGGCGGAGCCTTCGGCTACTCCGGCCCCGGCATCAAGCCGCTGGTGCTCGCGGCCCTCTGGCGGCTGCGGCGGCAGGGGTTCTCCCTGCCCGTCCTGGGCTGCGGCGGCATCACCACCGGCCGCGACGTCATGGACTATCTGAGCATGGGCGCGACCGTCGCCCAGGTGTACACGGCGCTGCACACCGACATGTACCAGACGCTGGAGAGGATCCTCGACGAGACGCGCGCCCTCTCCGAGGCGTCCCCGCCCGGCACGGCGGACCGGCGGACCGACCGTTCCCCGGTGGCGTCATGACACCGCGGCCCCAGGGGCGCGACCTGGCCGAGCTGTCCAGCGCGAGCGTCGTCGAGGAGGTGCGCGGCCGGGACGTCGTCTGGCCGATCGGCGCGACCGAACAGCACGGTCCGCATCTGCCGTTGTCGGTGGACACCGTGCTCGCGGAGGCTTTCGCCGGGCGGATCGCGCACGAGCTGGGCGGGTTCACCGTGCCGGCGCAGTCGATCGCGGCCCGTTCCCTGCCCCAGAGCGGTGGCGGGTTGGCCTTCCCCGGCACGCTGTACGCCGGCGGGGAGACCGTCATCCGCTTTCTGCGGGAGACGGCCCAGTCGATGACCCGGCTGCCTTTCGGCCGGCTCATCGTGGTCAACGGCCATTTCGAGAACGAACCCTTCATCTTCGAAGCGCTCGACGGTCTCTGCCGTCACGGCTCGGCCGAGGGCAAGGAAATCATCGCCTTCAGCTGGTGGAGCCTGGTGGAGGACTCCTGGCTGCGGGACCAGGTGCCCGGCTTCCCCGGCTGGCACGCCGAGCACGCCGGTCTCACCGAGACCAGTCTCATGCTCCACCTCCGGCCCGATCTGGTGTCCGACCTCCGGCCCGACCACGACCGCCCGCCGCGCGCGGGTGTCTATCTCCACCCGGTGGACGTGGCGCGGAGCACCAACCAGGGGGTGCTGTCCTCGACCTCCGGCTCGAGCGCGGCCCTGGGGGAACGGCTCTTCGAACACATCGTCTCCCAGGCGATCTCCCTCGTCCGCGAGGGCGAGGGACTCCTTCGAAGCAATGACCGACCGGCCGCAGGGGGTGGCAATGTACGTCAGGAGTCTTGACGAAGTCCGGGGAACCGAGCGCGACATCGATTGGGGAAATGGAAAGAGTTACCGTCTCCTGATCGAATCCGATGGCATGGGATACGGCGTCTGTCACACGGTCGTCAGAGCCGGCACCGAATCCCTTCTCCAGTACCAGAATCACCTGGAGGCATGCTACTGCATATCCGGGGAGGGCGAGGTGGAGGACGCGAACGGAAACGTGTTCCGTATCCGTCCGGGCGACATGTATGTCCTGGATCAGCACGACCGTCATTATCTCCGGAGCGATCAAGAATCCGATCTCGTCCTGATCAGTGTCTTCAACCCACCCCTGAAGGGCACAGAACGGCACAATCTTGCGGAGTCCGGGGCATCCAGCTACTGATTCCGCCGACTCCGCGCTCCGCTGATACGTATTCCTAGACCGGGAGTGACTGTGCAGGAATTTTCGGATCCGACTTCGACCGTCACTCAGCGGGGCGGGTACATTCCCACCCTCTGCGTCTCGAACGCCGTCGACACCCTGCGGGGGATCGCCGGAAGAGCACCCGGAATCAAAGCCGAAACCCTTGTCTCGGAATGCTACGCGCAGCAGGACCAGGCGATCTTCTGGCGTCCCACGGAAAAGTTCATCATCACCTCCTCCCCGATCGCCGAACTCGACTGGCAGTCCCGGTTCCTCGGCCTTCGGGGCATGGTGAACGACTGTCCGGATGAATCGTCCGGCTCTCTCTTCGCCGACATCCTGGGCGACCGCCGGCTGATGGACCGCATACGCGAGCATGCGGGCGACGGCCGGCGGCTGAGACTCGTACCGCACACGACGACGCCCGATCTGTGGGCCTTCGTCGACGTCATGGCGCGGGAGTTCAGCGTCACCGTCGAGGTGCCGGAGAGCAGCGCGGACCAGGGGCTGCGCGATCTCCTGGACACCAAGAGCGGGCTGCGCGACCTCGCGGCCGGCGCGGGACTGGCCGAGGGCCGCTGCCGCATCGCCCAGGGGTCCCACTGCGCGGGCATCGCCGAGGTGGTCACCGCGGCCTCCGCGCTGCTGTCGGCGGGACGGCCCTGCATCGTCAAGGCGGACAAGGGCGAGGCCAGTGTGGGGCTGCTCGTCTTCCAGCCGGGAGACAGCGCGGACAGGATCGCCCGCGCGGTGGCGGAGAGCCCCTACTACGGGGACGACCCGATCGTCGTCGAGGAGTACATCACCGGGGAGGGGGTCGTCTTCCCGTCCGTCGAGTACATCGTTCCGGATCCTCACGACGGCGCGCCCGAACTCACCCATGTCTGCGAGATGCTGTTCGACGGCCCCACCCGCCTCCGGGGGAACGTGACTTCCGCCTCCCTGGCCCAGCAGGCGTGGTACCCGCACTTCGTCTCCGGCAGCCGGGCCGTGGCCCGGGAGCTCCAGCAGCGCGGCTACCGCGGGCATTTCGGGATCGACGCGGTCGCCCGGCCCGACGGGGAGGTCTTCATGCTGGACCTCAACGCCCGGCGCACCGGTTCCACCCATGTCCACGACTTCGGGGTGCACTTCTTCGGCCCCGGCTATCTGGACACCTGCACCATTGGTAACTTCGATTTCTCCGGTCTCCCCGCGGGCCTCCCGGCGCAGGGCGTGGTCCGCCTGCTGGGACCGCTGGTCCGTACCCCCCTGGAGGCGAAGAGCGGTGTCGTGCCCTGCGAACTGTCCGGTCTCGCCGCGGGCCGCCTGGGCACGGTGATTTACGCATCCTCGATGACAGAGTTCCACGACCTGGTCGACCAGGTCCACGAAAGAATCCGGCAAGGTTGAGGTCAGATCTTATGAGCCCAGACACAAGGGCAGAGCACAGCAGGCGTTGGCTGATCCTGGCCACGGTGGCGGGGTGCTTCCTTCCCGTCGCGGCGGACGCGACGATTCTCAATGTCGCGGTCCCCTCGCTGACGGAGACCCTCGGGGCGTCGGCCCGCGAGGTTCTCTGGATCGCCGACATCTACCCCTTAGTCATGGTGGGGCTGGTCCTGATCACCGGCCCCCTGGGGGACCGGGTCGGGCATCAGCGGCTGCTGCTGCTCGGGCTCGGTGTCTTCGGTGTGTCCTCCGGGCTGTCCGCCCTGGCCACCACGCCCGAAGCGCTGATCGCCGGCCGCGCCGCCCTGGCCGTCGGCGCGGCGATGATCATCCCGGCCACGCTGGCGATCATCCGGCAGGTCTTCCACGACACCCGCGAGCGGGCCGTCGCCATCGGCGTCTGGAGCGCGATCGCCGCGAGCGGCGCGGCCGTGGGTCCGGTGGCGGGCGGGCTGCTGCTGGAGCACTTCTGGTGGGGATCGGCGTTTCTGATCAACATTCCCGTCGTCGTGGCGGCCCTCCTCCTCGTCGGCCTGCTGCTGAGCAACCGGCCGGCGAAGGAGAAGGAACCCTGGGAGGCGGCCTCCCCCGTACTCGCCGTGGCCGGAATCGTCGGCGTCGTCTACGCCGTGAAGTCCGCCGCCCAGGAAGACGGGGCACTCGCCGGGATCGTGGTGCCGGGTCTGATCGGGCTCCTCGCCTCCCTGCTGTTCGTACGCCGCCAACTGCGGTCGGCCCACCCCATGCTGGACATGAGGCTCTTCCGCGAGCGGCACTTCCGCGCCGGTGTCATCGCCTCGGTGCTTCCGGTCTTCGTGCTCGTCGGCTTCGAACTCCAACTGGCCCAGCATCTGCAGTTCGTCATCGGGATGTCCCCCGGGGAAGCCGGGCTCTTCCTCCTCCCCATGCCGGTCGCCGCGTTCGCCGCCGCCCCTCTGGTCGGCTTCTTCTCCTCCCGGCTCGCGCTGTCGACCGTCGTGTCGGGCGGCCTCGGCCTGGCCGGCCTGGGCTACGCGGGCATCGCCCTCTCCGCCGCCGACAGCACCTCGCCGGCCCTCACGGGCTGCCTGATCCTCATCGGCGCCGGCCACGGGGCCGTCCAGGCGGTCGCCTCCGACGCCATCATGACCGGCGCGCCAGAACACCGGGCAGGGGCCGCGGCCTCGGTCGAGTCCGTGTCGTACGAGGTCGGCGCGGGGCTCGGGATCGCCCTGCTGGGCAGTCTCATGGCCGCTCTCTACGGACGCTCCTTCACCCTGCCGTCCACGGTGTCCGCGGATGTGCCCGACAAGGCGTCCGACTCCATCGGCGAGGCCGTCCACGTGGCCGGGGCGACACCGGGAGAAGCGGGCCGGGCCATCGCCTCCGCCGCCAAGGACGCCTTCATCAGCGCGTATCAGGTGACGACCGTCGCAGCCGCGGCGATCGTCACCGTGACCGCGGTGGCGACGGCCCTCACGCTGCGCGGGAGCACATCCGTACGGCCGGAGGAGACGGAACCCACCCCGCAGAAGGTTCTCTGACCCGCCGGGGCCGCACGACGGACAGCGGACGACCGGCCACCGGCAGAGGCCGGCGGGCAAGACCGTGGGGTCACAGTCCTGGAGGACTGTGACCCCACGGTGCCGCGGCCTCGCGGCCTTACGGGATCATCCGATTCTGACGCGGTGTCCGGGGTTGCCGGTTCCGGATGCGATGACGCCCTGGGCCGCCCAGGTGGTCCGGCCGGCGGCGTTGGTGACGTTGAGGAACCCGGTCAGTTCCCCGTTGTCGGCGAGGACGAGGTAGTCGGCGCGGGCGTCACCGCCGACGTCGGCGAACCGGACCTGGGTCGCGTTCCAGGAAGCCGAGCCGGTGGCGATGGTGCCCGCGTACAGCCAGCCCCCACGGCCGTCGCCGCCCTGGTTGAGGTAGGAGCGGACTGCTCCGTTCTCCTCGACGATCAGGTAGTCGGCGCGAGCGTCACCGCCGACGTCGGCGAACCGCACGTCCTCGGCCGTCCACTGAGCGGATCCGGAGGCGATGGTGCCGTGGTCGTCCCATGTGAGCGTTCCGTCGGGCCGGGTGGTGTTGATGAATGCCTGGACGGCTCCGGTGGAGGACAGGACGAGGTAGTCGGCGCGGGCGTCGCCGCCGACATCGGCGAACCGCACCTGCGCACCGGTCCACGCCGAGGAGCCGGTGGCGACGGTGCCCCTGTCCAGCCAGCCTCCACGGCCGTTGCCGCCCTGGTTGATGAACGCGCGGACCGCTCCGGTGGGCGCGAGGATCAGGTAGTCGGCACGGGCGTCACCCCCGACATCGGCGAACCGCACCTGCGCACCGGTCCACGCCGAGGAGCCGGAGGCGATGGTGCCGTGGTCGGACCACTTCACCCTGCCGTCCGCGCCGGTGGAGTTCACCCACGCCTGCACCGCTCCGTTGTCCTGGACGACGAGGTAGTCCGAGCGGCCGTCGCCGTTGACATCGGCGCGGTAGTCACCGGCCGCCTCACCCTGGCCCGCCTCGGGGGGCGCGGGCTTGACCGTGACCTCCGGGACGATCCAGTTCCTCTGCGAAGCCGTGGCGATGCCGCCCTGGAAGGAGCGGGCCATCTTGGCGTAGCCGCTGTTGTTC
Organism: Streptomyces amakusaensis; assembly: GCF_039532665.1. Classification (NCBI taxonomy): domain Bacteria; kingdom Bacillati; phylum Actinomycetota; class Actinomycetes; order Kitasatosporales; family Streptomycetaceae; genus Streptomyces; species Streptomyces amakusaensis. The sequence continues at coordinate 173,197 of NZ_BAAASB010000004.1, forward strand.
GGGTGGAGGTTGTCGTTGAGGTCCGCCACCGACAGTTCGTCCATGCCGACCTGGGCGATGCGGTAGCCACGCGCGGCGCGATCGGCGACGATGCCGGGGATGGCTCGGTTGTAGGCGTTGACCCGGGCCTGCACGACCGGGTCGGCGGCCGGGACCAGCGAGGCGAGCACGATCACGGTGGCCGGGGACGCGTCGTGGATCTGGTCGACGAGCCGGCCGAGCCGCTGGGGTGCGGTGGCCACCTCGTGGTTGCGGTTCATGTCGTTGGTGCCGATGTGGAGCAGCACCACATTGGGCTTGGCGTCAGCCATCCAGCGGTCGATGTTCGCGCTGATCTGGTCGATGCGCCACCCCGAATGGCCTTCGTGCCGGGTGCCGTCCGGGTCCCGCATCGAACCCACGAATGTCACCGCCGAGGTGTCCTTGGCGAGCATCTGGCTGAGCGCGGGCCGGTAGCCGCTCCGTGTACTGCTGCCCACTCCCAAGGTGATGGAGTCACCCAACGGCATCACCGCGAGGCTGACGTGCCCGCCCAGCTTGCGCCCGGTGATAAAACTCATCACCCCGATGACCGCCGCGGCCGCAGCCATCACGAGTTCCCCGCCGGAAAGGATGACGACGGCTCCCACGGCGATCCCCATGAGATGCCCGTTGACGTACTCCCACGCCTGGTGCCGGTTGCCGGACTGGCAGGGCTCCATCGTGGGTTTCCCCTGACCCGAGGCCGGGCTTGTCAGACATTCCTGGGTGCTTACGTTGACCATTTGGCGTCCGCCCGCGACGCCTGACGGCTGGTGATTCCACAACTCGTCGCCGTGATGCTCATTGTCGTTGTGGTCGGCATGCCCTCCCGAGACATGGTCGGTGCCTGCCTTCAGCTTCTGGTTCGCGTTGCCGTCCTTGACGTATACGGGATTTGCGTCCTTGTCACCGGCGGGGAAGCCGCCCGTGTTCCAGTGCCGGAGGTCGATGGGCTCCATGGTCCACTGATACTCATCAGGGGCTGGGGATGTATAGGTGCCGGTGGTGAGACTCCCGTTGGCGGGATCCGTCGACCGGGCGACAAATCCTACGCCCGCGGACGTTTCCATGCTCTGGAGATTCCGGCCCACCGGGTGGTACTGCCACAGTTGGTTCAGGGAGTCCCTGTCGCGGCATTCGGCCTGATGGACGGTGTTGAGCGTCGCGTCAAGAGTGAGACATTTATCCGTCTGCGCATTGATCAGCTTGTACGCGATGCTGGATCCGTCGGAGACGAAGTCCTCGGCCCTCCAGACCTGGCTCAGTTCGCGCTTCCACGCCTCTCGCACTGCGGCGGCGCCGTTCACGGTGGTGCCGCCGGGGATGGAGATGGCCGAGTTCTTGGGTCCGGTGGGATTGGTGAAGCGGTAGGTCCAGCCCTGGTTCGCCCCTTCACCCCTCATGGGGCTGAACAGCACGGGCTGGTGGTCGCTTCCGCTGTTGCGGATCGAACTCCAGGGAGCCGCGGTCGACGCGTTGAAGAAGTTCGCCCCCACCGACGTCACCATGTAGTCAAGCGTGTTTCCCCCCTGCTGCGAACTCTGCGTGGGGCTGACCACAGTCGCACCCTGCGGCAGGTTGGCATCATTGCGCATCAGGGCGGGGGCACGGTTGTAGTCTCCCAGAACCGCCCAGTTCCACGGATCTCCCCCCGGAGGCGGGGGATTCATGGACCCGTAGGCTGTCGTCGCGTCACGTACCGCATTGACCAACCCCACCCCGTCGTTGCCGTTTCCGGAGAAGGCGTGGATCGAGGCGTACGCCATCCGGATGTCATTGTGCGCGATGAACAGCGCCGGACGAGAGTTCGGAATGGTCGGATGCGCAACCAGTTCTACGTAGTCCGCCCGCCGGGTGGTAACGATTCCGAGAGGCTGCGTGGGATTAGTGGCCAGATACATGTACCGAACGTCGTCGGCACCTCTCCCGATTCGCCACTCGTACTCCCAGATCCCCGTACCTATCTGCCTCAGCAGGGTGCTCCCGTGCGGGAAGTTGGGCGGAGTCGGCACGAGCTGGCCGTTGCGCGGGACCTCCTGAAGGGCGACGACACCGAAGCCGCGGGAGATCTCCGCGACCGCCGCCCACATGTCACCGCCGGCGGTGGAGTGCAGCATGTTGAACGTCGCCATGAACCGTTTGCGGTCCGGCTGGGCGGCGGAGGCCGGCGATGCCGCGGCGATCACCGTCACCAGGCCCGCGAGGAGCGCCAGCACACAGGTCAGCGCCGTCCCGTCCCGCCAGGGAGCGAACACCCGTCTTCCAGGTGAAGGTACGGCTAGCGGCGAAAGCCCATGCCGCGGCAGAAAACGCACAGTTGCTACCTTTACGTCGTATTGATGACTGAAGCCGGCGGGGTCCAGAGCGGACGCCGCCGCCTTCCTTTCCTTGCCAACTGACCCTGTGTACAAGGTCCCCGTACGGCAGCACGAGGACACGGACAGCCCGGCATCCCGGAAAAGCCGCCCCTCGAAACTTCCGATGCCGACCGCCGTCCGAGAGCCAGCACGATGATCGCACTCCGTTTCCGGCATCCGACAGCTAGCTCCTTCGCCGCCACGACAGCCGCCCGCCCCGGGATCGCGCTGGTGCGACTCGCGCCCGGTCGGCACTTGGAGGGTCGGGCTGTTGTCAACCGGTGGCGGGGGCGAAGGGCCCGTCGCCGGCGAAGGCGAGCCTGGCGAAGTTCTCGCCGATGCGACGGTGTCCTTCGGGGCCGGGGTGGATCGCGTCGGGCAGCGGGAACTCGTCGTGGTCGCTCTGTCCGTAGAGGTCGAGTCCGTCGAGGTAGTGGAGGCTGGGGTCCTGAACGTCAGCGTGCCGCCGGAGAGGTCCGGCGTCAGAGGGCCGGGGGTGTTCTCGTGGGTGGGGCACAGCACGGGGGCGCCGGTGCGCAGGGCGATGAGCTCGGTGATCTCCGTGTGCGGGAGCCAGATCTCGATGTCCTTGACGCCGGCGGGCAGATCGGTGAAGTGGGCGGTGCCCGCCGGTCCAGGGGGTGAACTCCGCGGTCTGGGTCCGCATGTCGGTGATGGTGCGCAGGTTCCCGCCGTCCACGGTGGCCCGGGCGGTGAGCCGGCCCTTGATCAGGAGGTCGTAGACGCCGTCCGGCGGGGGCGGAAAGCCCTGGTAGAAGCGTTTGGTGGGCAGGGTGTCCAGGTGGACGGCGGTGGCTCCGCCCGCAGCACCCGCATGACGGCGGCGTTCCTCGTCGGCGGGGCTACCCTCAACCTGGCTCGCCCGTTCTCGGAGAGCAGTCGGCCACGAACTTCCTCCGGCAGCTCACCGCCACACACAGCCAGGACGAACCCGCAGGCCCGACACATCGGCTCAACATCCCACCGCGGCGTCTCGCCCACCAACGCCTGAACACCGCACCAGTCCGCGCCGGTGGTGTCGGTGCGCGCCCCGGTGGGCCGGGGCACTGGTGCTGCCCGACGGCCTGGACCGGATCGGTGCCGGCGCGGAGGACCCCGGGGCGGGTCGGCGTGGGCGTCGCCACGGTCCGGCCGCTCCTGCCTCCGCTGGTCAACAGCGCGGTCCCGTGCCTTCGTCGCCCAGGCCGCGGAGTCCGGGCGCAGCATGAACCCACCGGTACCCGGCTCGTATCGGAATGCCGGGTGCGTGCAGCCTGGAATCGGTCTCACGCTTCTTCGCCGTGCACGAGGTGGCCGTCGGTCAGCCGCCAGTAGTGCCGGTGGTCAGTCCATCGCCAGGTCTCGTCGGCAGCGATCGCCTGCGTGATCCATTCGTGGAGTTGCGGGAGGGCCTGCGCTCGTAGAACAGCGCGGGTGGCCGCACGTTCGGTGGCATCGACAGGGTGGACCTCAATGCTGAAGCCGACCCTGTCCGGATGGATGCCACGGCCGTAGTTGCGGGGGTTCGGAGCGGTCCATGCTGCTCCCAGGACAATGGTCCCGCTGTCATGTCCGGTGAGGAATGCCAGGTCCGTGACTCGGTTCATGCAGGGGCCGAGGCACTCGTTGATGTCGGTGGTGGTTAATGGCCAGGCACGGTGCCGGGGCAGTCTTCGATTTCGTGCGGACATGGCAAGCAGAATGACAGAAGGCCACTGTCGACGCTCGGGCATTTGTTCGGCGGCCTGCTCCTGGGCACAGGCCTCGGCGACTACGACCGCGCCTCCCTCCTTGAGGCCCGTATCCACGGCCCGGCACGGTGAAGCGCCCCGTCCGCCCGGGAGACCCGGGCGGACGGGGCGCCGATTCCCGGTCGTCAGTCGGTGACGCCGTAGTAGTTGGTGAGGAACTGCGCGATCTCCTGGGCATACGGCAGGAGCTGCGGCAGATGGGTGGTCAGCGCCGTACGGGTGGCGTCCGCGAGGGCGGACTGCGAGGTGGTGGCGGTGGAGACGTAGGGGTCGAGTCGGCGGATGAGTTCGTAGTTGCTGGGGATGTCGACGGAGCGGAGGGCGCCGTCCAGCGGGGGCGCTCCTGCCGGAGGAACGGCCGGCAGAATCCGGGAGACGTAGGTGACCCGGTGCAGCACGCGCCAGCACGGGGGCCTGCGAGAGCTGTGGCGGGCCTGTCGCAGGGCGGTGGCGTTCGGGACGGTGCTGTTGGCGAGCCAGGTGGGGTCGACGACCTTGCGGTAGAAGTCGTCGAAGTGGTCGGTGTCCTGGCCCAGGTAGAAGGTCATGAAACGGTAGGCGTCCACCTTGCCGGGGACGAGGACGGGCTTGTTGGCGGAGTCGTACCTGGGCTGTCCGTTCTCGTACTTCTGGAGGTCCCGGGTCGGGTCGCAGACCACCTCCAGGGTGTGGGTGCGGGTGGACTCCTTGGCGCGCTGGCGGGTGACGGTCATCGCGCCGCCGAGGGAGGCGTCGAACTGGAGGCCGACGCCGACCCCGGCGACCTCGAATCCCGCCTCCAAGGAGGCCGTCACGGACCCGGAGACGCTGTAGGAGCCGCCAATGGTCTCGGTCACCACGTCGGTGGTCCCGGTCGTCTCGGCGAAGAAGCCGCCGTCGGCGGTCCAGACATAGGTGTTGGCGATGTTCCGGTTGGCGAAGGCACCGGTTGACTCGGTGGGCGCCTTCCTCCCGGGAGTGTCCGGCGGAGCGCCCACGAAGGACTCCAGCACCTTGCCCGCGCGCTCCCCGGTGGGGTCGGGGTCGTGGGTCTCGGTGGAGACGCTGTTGTAGTAGTTCTCCAGCTCCTGCCGCTCCCGCAGGATCCGGCGCTTGATCGTGTATGCCTCGCGGGGCTTGAAGTAGCTGTGCTCACCGCGCTGGGAGGCGTTGGCGTAGGAGGGGTCGAGCACCTTGCCCTGCGCGTTGAAGCCCACCGCGCCGTCCAGGGTGCCCTGCTTGGTGTACTGGGGGTTGATGGGGAAGGTGATGATGTTCCAGTCCTTGGGGATGTCCGGATTCGGCAGGATCCGGTAGGCCACCAGGGCCCCCGAGTGCGCGAGACGGAGCGCGTACACATCGGCGGTCTCGGACTGGACGAGGGCGTAGCCGTTGTTCGTGGGGACGAAGCGGCGGCCGATGTCGCCGTTCAGCAGGGAGGAGGGATTCTCCCAGGCCCCGGTGAGGCCGGCGGTGGTGTCGCGGGTGGTGCTGGTGCCCTGGGAGACGGAGGTCTCGTCGGTCCAGGCGTTGGAGAACTCGAAGCTCCCCCCGATCCGTGCTTTCACCGACACATCCGCGATGGGCGTCCCGGTACCGAAGCCGAGCGGCGCCAGGATCATCAGGACCTGGGCGTCCACCTCCAGTCCCGCCGCCATGCTGAAGGCGGCGCTGACGCTCCGCTCACGGCCCGAGGAGAGGGTGGAGGTCACCTCGTCCGCCTGCCGGAAGGTCACGGAGGAGGCACCGGTGGGGTCGGTACCGCCGGTGAGGTTCTCCGACGGAACCGGTGGCGCACCCTCGATGTAGCCGATCAGCTGGGGATCGAACTGCACCTGGCCCACCCACTCGCTGACGAGCTCGCCGACCTTGTAGCCGGTGGTCAGATGCCAGGCACCGTCGCTGAGGTGGGTGTAGGCCCGCTTGAGCACCCCGGAAGCCTCACCGCTGGCGGTGTACTGGAGATCGGCGTACTCGACCGAGCCGGGCGGAGCGGAGATCGACTGGTGGAAGGGGGTGCGGACACCCGCGAGCGCCGAGCGGACGGCGGATGTGTCGCTGGAGACGGGCGCGGTGGAGAGCACCACCCGGGGCCGGGTGGCATCGGTACCGAGGCCGAGGTGGTTCCCCCGGAGCGAGTGGTCCCGTACGGTCTCGGCGGTGGCGGTGGTGGAGTCGCTGTCGAAGGGCCAGTAGCCGATGAGGTCCTGCTTGTCGCCCTTGAGGCGGGTGAAGAGGCTGTCGAGCAGCTGCTCGCGGGTTCGGGAGGTGCGCCAGACGCGGACCTCCTCCAGGGTGCCGTCGAAGAACTCGCCGGCCGTCCCGGAACGGACCACGGCCCCCAGCGTGAGCTGTTCGTCGCCCCAGTCGCCCAGCGAGCCGGCGGCGGGGGTGTCGAGGGGGACGGCCTGCCCGTTCCGGTAGATCAGGAACCGGCTGGCCAGCGGGTCCGGATCGGTGGCCCAGCGGGCGCGGCGGAGCTTCAGGTCGTGGCCGCCGGCGATGTCGGCGGTGGTGTTCCCCTCGTTCTCCTCGAAGGTCCAGCGGGCGAGGAGCCCTTCGTCCCGGGGCTGGAGGGCGGTGCCGAGCTGGTTGGTGTCCCGTGCCCTGCCCCAGATCCGCACCTCGCCGATGGTGCCCTTCAAGGCGTGGACGGCGGTGCCCTCCAGGGCCCGGCCGATCTCCAGCGGCCCGTCGTTGCCCCGGGGGCCGGGGCCGGTGTAGCGGACGGTGCCGATCTCCGTACCGTCGACGACGAAGCGGATGTCGTCCCATGCCTTGGCGTCCACTCGTTCGACCACGTCGACGTTCCTGGTCTGGGCGGCACCGGCGGAGTCCGTGTAGGTGATCTGGCGGGTGCCCTTGATCTCCTCGGTGGCGCGCCCGGCCCGGCGCACCACCGCGAACCGGTGGAAGACACCGGTGGTGACCGCCGTGGTGGAGGTGAACCGTTTGACGACGGCGCCGGGCTCCTCGAAGGCGAACTCCAGTTTCCCGTCCGACCGGACGGCGAACTGGTAGGGGACGCTGCCGCCCTCCCCGTCCCCCAGCCGCCCCTTGGAGACCAGCCCTTGGCGTCCCCCGAGGGCGTCCACGGTGCCGAAGACCTCCAGGGTGAGATCGCCCGTCACGTCCAGCTGGTCGGCGTCCGGGGTCTCGGCCCAGGACGATCCGTCGAAGCGCAGCGCCCAGGACTGCTCGTGGACCACCGCGAGATGGGACCACTCCCCGCAGGTGTAGACCTCACGGCTGCTCCGTGTCTTGTCGCCGACGGCCGCGTGGACCCGGTAGCTGCGCAGCGCGGACTCGGCCGCCGCCGGGGTGCCCCAGACCTGGCCATGGCGTTCCTGGCCGCTGATGTCGGTGAGCTGACTGGTCGTGGGGCGGGTGGAGTCGAAGATCCAGGCGCCGGTGAGCCCGGGTTCGCGGGGCCAGACCCGGCGTCCCCTGTCGGCGTTGATGTCGGCGGCGGAGCGGGCCGTGCTCCAGGTGCGCAGCTCGGCGAGGTGTCCGGAGAAGGCAGCGCGGTTCCCGGTGTCGGCGCGGCCGACGATGAGGGGGCCGGTGCCGGAGGGGACGGCGGTGGCGGTGCGGCGGCCGACCTCCACACCGTCCCGCAGGATGATCTGGGTCCTGGTGGCGCGTTCGAAGGTGACGGCCCAGTGGTGCCAGGCCCCGTCCGTGGTGGTGCCGGTGGTGGTCAGCACCTGTCCGGTGAAGCCGAAGGTGAAGGCCCCGGTGCCGGTGAATCCGATGGCGAGTCCGTTGCTGCCGCAGGAGACGGCGATGTCCTCGACCGTCCGGCCGGCGGTGCGCCTGAGCCAGAGTTCGACGGTGAAGTCGCCGCCGGTCGGGTCGGCTCCGGCGATATCGGCCGCGACGCCGCTGCCGAGGGTGATGCCTCCGGCGAGCGGGGCGTCGGTGAGGGCGAGGGTGGCCTTGGTCTCGCCGCGCCGCAGCTGGACGACGCGGGAGCGGGGGGAGCGGGCGAGGGCGGGCTTGATCCACGCCTCGATGGTCAGATCGCCGCCGGCGGTGGCCTGGTCGAGCCGTTCGGCGGGGAGGGAGAGCCGGCTGGCCGTACCGTCGAAGAGGAAGGACCTGCCCGGGGAGTCCCCGCGCCAGCGGCTGCCGTAGCCGGTGATCCGGTTGCTCGCGGTGCCGTTGGGGACGGTGAGATCGGCCTTGTCGGCGCTGACCGTGATCCACTGGGAGCCCTTGGCCAGGGAGGTACCGGGGCGGGAGGCGGTGGCCCGCGCGGTGTCGTAGCGGGTCTGCGTGACCGTGGTTCCCGCGGTCAGTCCGGCCGGCGGCGAGGGCACCACTCGTACCGTGGTCGAGCCGACGGGGGCGGCGGCGGTGACGAGATAGGTGGTGTCGCCGATCCGCAGATAGGACGGGGCGGGGACGGCGAGCGTGCTGGGCTGGGCGAGGCGGACCTGGTCCCCGCTCACGCTGGCGACCGTGCCGACCGCGACCGGCTCCTCCGAGGTGCCGTTGACGACGGCGGCCAGGTCGCGGGCGCGGCGCGGCAGCCGGGTGAAGGTCTCGGTGTCGCTCCCCCGCGTGATGGTGAGGTCGCAGAGCCCGGCCACCGCCGCGTTGTTGACCAGGGAGTCGGTGATCCTGATCTGGGCGGTGCCCAGGTCGACCCCGGGGTCACGGGCGGTGAAGAGGGTCGTGAGTCCGTTCCCGGTGAGCTGCTGCGCGCCCCTCACCACGGAGGTGTCGAGATAGGCGGCGAAGAACTGGCCGTTGGTGCCGTGGAAGTAGAGGACCACCCGTCCGGAGGCGCTCTCCGTCAGATGGGGGGTGGTGGCGGTGCGGGCGAAGCCCAGCAGTGCGCCCGCGCTGCTCAGCCCGCTGGTGTCGAGGGCGATGTGCGGCACCGGGAGGACCAGCTCCGCCGCGCCGAGGAGGCCGTTGGTGAGCCGGGCCAGCTCTTCCCGGGCGAGGACGGCCTCGGCCCGCTTGGCCTCCAGATCGCGGGTGCGCTGGGTCAGTGTGGTGGTGAGGACGGCCACCCGGTCGATCTTGATCTGGGTGAAGGGGTCGGGGGCGATGCCGACCTTTTCGACGGTGTAGGGCCAGTAGGCGTCCGCGCTCAGGCTGCCGGAGGCGAGCCAGGTGCCGGTGGCGACGTTCTGGAGCTGTACGTACGATCCCCAGCTGCCCTGGACGTACCACTGCGCGGAGGCGGGGATGGTCCCGGTGAGGGAGTACTGGGCCAGGACGGCACTGGTGCCCTGGGCCTCGGCCACCAGACCGCCCGAGTCCATCCGGACCAGGACGGCGACGGGGTTGTTGTAGCGTCCGGCGACCCCGGGGAGCGCCATCAGATTCCAGTTGGCGGGGGAGCGCTCTCCCCGCAGTCCTTCCCCGGCGGCCGCCCTCCCGTAGTTCGTCGACAGATAGGAGGTGGTGAAGGAACTGGAACCGGTACGGAGGCGGACGGACCACTTCGTCGGGTCGTTGGCGGCACCCGCCTGGGCCGCCGCGATCTCCGTGTCCAGGGTCGCCTTCTCCCTGGTGAGGTTGGCGATCTCCGTCTCGATGACCGAGATCTCCTGTTCCAGCTGCGGGATCTTCCGCTCCTGGGCGCTGACCCGGTCCGAGGTCTCCTCGACCGGGCGTCCGACCTCGGCGAGGGTGACGACATCGGGGATGGCCGCGAGCCGGCCGTCCACCCCGACAGCGAAGTCGACGGTGGCGACCTGGGCGTCGGCCGTCGTGCTGCCGCCGGGCCGGGTGGCGCAGGCGAGCAGCACCCGGGCCTGGCGCTTGGCGGGCTTGGCGGCCTCCTCGTAGCCGGAGGTGACGTTCTCCTGCTGGTAGTAGAGGGAGGCGGCGAGGCCGGAGACCACATCCCGCCCGGCGAGGGTGAAACTGTCGCGGCGGATGCCGGGGTGGTCGCCGACCGGGGCCTCGGAGGTGACCCAGGTGGTCGTGCCGGTCAGGGTGCCCTGGGTGGCGTTGTCCGTCTGGTCGTAGAAGAAGGTGCCGGAGCCCTCGTCGAACCGGTAGTAGCCGATCAGACCCGGCTCGTTGCCGATCAGCCGGTAGCCGCGCTCGTCGGAGAGTTCGGACCGGGAGCGGACCCTGTTCCAGATCCGGATCTCGTCGAGGCTCCCCTGGAGGAACCCGCCTGCCTGGTTGGCCCCGACACGGAGTTCGGCCGTGCCGTCGGTGGGGTAGGCGAGGGTCGCGCTGGTCCTGAACTCGCCGTTCACATAGAGACTGGCGACCCTGCCGTCGAAGACGGCGGCGACATGGGAGTAGGCGTTGACGGTGATCGCCTGGGCGGCGGTGACCGAGCCGCCGCTGTGGTCGAGCACCAGATCGCGGTTGGCGGTGATCCTGAGCTGGAAGCCGCCCTGTCCGGAGCCGGTCCAGCGGGCGAGCACCGGACCTCCCGCCGCCTGCGGCCTGACCCATGCCTCGACGGTGTAGGCCTGGCCCCGGAACTTCAGCTTCTCCGCGGTGCCGAGTGCGCCGAAAGCGTTGGTCCCGTTGAAGGTGAGCGCGGTCTCGGCGAGCTGGCCCTCGGGAGCGACCGGGACCAGGGGATTGCTGGTGAACGGGCAGAGCCCCGGGGAGCGTTCGAAGACGGAGGCCCGGTAGCGGGCGTCGGGGCTGGTCCAGTAGCGGCTGCCCTGGGTGTTGAAGAGGCCGTCGGAGCCCTGCTCGACATTGAAGGAGTCGATGCGCCGGGTGGAGCCGTTGTACGCGAAGAGCTGCCAGCGCTGCTGTCCCTGGACGGCGGTGGGGGTGAGGACAGCGGTGAACCGGCCCTCGGTCAGGTTCCGGATGAACGCCAGCTCCTGGGTGGGCTCGTGGAAGGGCCTGCCGTCCATGTCGGCGGCGCCCAGGCTGTCCTTGGCCGAGTCGGGCTCCGTCCGGTGGCGGCTGCGTTTGTACCGCACCTCCGTCACCGGCTTCAGCCGCCCGTCGACCAGCAGGAAGCGGTCGCACAGCAGGGTCTCCGCGACCAGGGGTGCCTTGGCCCCGGCGGTCAGTACGTAGTCGGTACGGGAGGGGTCGCCGGAGACCCCGCCGCCGCTGAGGGTGAAAAGGGCGTCGGTGTGCGTGGAGCCGACGGCCTGCCGGAGGACGACCACATGGGTGCCGTCGGAGAGCACCTGGAAGGGCACGGCGGCGGTGAGCCGGGCGGTGGTGGAGAGGAAGCGGTCGGTCTCCTCCGGTTCCAGTTCCTCGCTGTCGCCGGCCTCGGTCCGTCCTCCCTTCTTGACCACGGGTAACACGGTGGCGCCGACCACGCCGTGGCCGACCTTGACGATCTCCCGGGGGAAGGGCAGCTCGGTGGGGTTCTCGGACCAGTAGGCGGAGTCGAGTTCGCCCCGGGAGGGGTCCTGGGTGGCGAGGTCGAGCACGGTGTAGACGATGCGCCGCTGTTCGTCCAGGGCGAAGGCGAGGGCGGTGCCCTGGTGACGGACCATCGTGGTGTGGCGGTAGACCCGGTCGCTGTAGGTCTTCAGCAGACTCTGATCGGAGGTCATGGGAATCCGTTCTGTCATGCCGGTGGTGTCCGCGGTGCACGGGTTGGATTCCGGAAGGAGGACCGGAAGCACGAGGGAAAGTCGAACACGTGACGAAGGTGTCCAGATATCGAACGGAACGCCAATGACCGATTAACGCGAGGTCATGAAGTGGGAACCTTTCCCTCCGTGACCTCCGCGAGCGCCTTGCTCGCGCGCGGCGGGTTGGCCGGAACGCGCGGCGGGGCCCCTGCCACCGCCCGGGGGACATGGCGCGCGGCGGCGCGAACGCACGCGGGCGGCTCGCCCGGGTGGCCCGAACGCACTCGGGAGCGGCGGGCGGGCCCCGGCGGGCCCGACTGGAACTCCGGGTGCGCATCCGGACAAGGATTTCCGATGCAGGAACGATTCCGGTGAGGAAAGTGTGTCCCCGCGTGATGATCGTTCGAAGATCGACCGCCCGATAAGTCAATTGTTCGGTTTCCGTCGCCCTTCAGATGTCACGGAAGATCTCGATCTGCGCCCCACCGAGTTCAGCCGCTCCGCCGGCTCCTCGTAGCCGCGGTTGAGCACGGACACGTTTCCGAAGCTTGTGCCGGGGCACGCGCGACGCCGGCCGCCAGCGAGGAACGGACCTCGACGGTGCCGACGACCAGCACGGCCTCCACGATGGCCGTCCCGGTCCGGCACACGAGCGACCCCCGCGCGGGCGAGGGAGGCACCGTTTAGTCGGATTTACCGGTAATGCTGCGATTCCGGCCAGGGAGGGGAACACTTAAGTGTGCCGTGAGGCCGGCACAGGTCTCGCGGCGGTTCCCCGAGGCCGGCCGGGCGCGGTGGTCCGAACGGCCTCGCGGGAGCAAAGGCGCCCCCTGGCGGGAACACGGGGGCGGCAGAGGTGCGTGCGTCACACACGTAGGGAGAGTGACAACGCTATGAGCGGGATGCAGTTCGGCATCTTCACCGTGGGTGATGTGACCCCCGACCCGACCACGAACCGTACGCCGACCGAGACGGAACGCATCCGGGACACCGTGGCCATCGCGAGGAAGGCGGAAGAGGTCGGCCTCGACGTCTTCGCCACCGGTGAGCACCACAACCCGCCGTTCGTTCCCTCCTCGCCCACGACACTGCTCGGCTACATCGCCGCGCTGACGGAACGGATCATCCTTTCCACGTCGACCACGCTGATCACCACCAACGACCCCGTCAAGATCGCCGAGGACTTCAGCGTGCTCCAGCACCTGTCCGGCGGACGGACCGATGTGATGCTGGGGAGAGGGAACACCGGACCCGTGTATCCCTGGTTCGGCCAGGACATCCGCAAGGCGATCCCCCTGACCGTCGAGCACTACGGACTGCTGCGCCGCCTGTGGCGCGAGCAAGTGGTCGACTGGGAGGGGGAGCTGCGCAGCCCACTCCAGAGTTTCACCCTGGCTCCCCAGCCCTTGGACGGCATCCCTCCCTTCGTGTGGCACGGCTCCATCCGCACCGCGGAGATAGCGGAGCTGGCGGCCTACCACGGGGACGGATACTTCGCGAACCACATCTTCTGGCCCGCCTCCCACACCCGCACGATGGTCGAGCTCTACCGCAAGCGCTTCGCGCACTACGGGCACGGAACACCGGAGGCGGCCATCGTCGGCCTGGGCGGACAGGCCTTCATACGCCCCAACAGCCAGGACGCGGTGCGGGAATTCCGTCCCTACTTCGACAACGCGCCCGTGTACGGTCACGGACCGTCGCTGGAGGAGTTCGCCTCGCTCACACCACTGACGGTCGGCTCTCCCCAGCAGGTGATCGAGAAGACCCTCGGTTTCCGCGAATACGCGGGCGACTACCAGCGCCAGCTCTTCGTCGTCGATCACGCCGGGCTGCCGCTCAAGACGGTGCTGGAACAACTGGACCTCCTGGGCGGGGAGGTCGTGCCGGTGCTCCGCAAGGAGTTCGCCGTCGGCAGGTCGCCCGACGCTCCCGACGCACCTACCCATCAGTCACTGCTGCGGGCGCGCGACGCGGGCACCGGATCGTCGGCACCGCGGAATCCGGAGAGCTGAGAGGAGCGCACGAGATGACCACCACGATCGCGATCATCACCGCCGGACTGCGGGAGCCCTCTTCGACGCGCATGCTCGCCGACCGGCTGGAGTCATCGGCGCGCACGGAACTCACCCGCGCCGGGCACACCGTCGAGTCCTCGTTCGTCGAGCTGCGCCCGCTGGGGCGCGCGATCATCGACGCGATGCTGAGCGGCTTCCCCACCACGCCCCTGGAGGAGGCATTCGACACCGTCGCCGGAGCCGACGGAGTCATCGCCGTCACTCCCGCGTTCAACGCCTCCTTCAGCGGACTGTTCAAGTCGTTCTTCGACATACTGCCGGAGGACACTCTCTCCGACATGCCCGTACTCATCGGCGCGACCGGCGGAACCGAACGGCACTCCCTCGTACTCGAACACGCCCTGCGGCCGATGTTCTCCTATCTGCACGCCATCGTGTCCCCTCGAGGCGTCTACGCCGCCACCGACGACTTCGGCTCCCACGAGAGCGGCACAGCCCTGGCCGGGCGCATCAACCGTGCGGCAGCCGACTACGCCCGCCTCGTCCAGGGCTGCGGCCCCCGGCAACGGCAGGACTCCCTCACCGAGGACATCGCCGCCATGGAGCGGCTGCTCCAGCGCGACCCGCCATGAACACCTGTCAGGTTCCGCAAGAGGTTCCCTGTGGGACGGTCGGCCGCAGCCGACAGGAAGCACGGCTCAGCCCCTGCGGCACAGAACCCTGTACCGGTCGGCCACTTCGTACGGCTGTCCGTCTACGCCCTACTCGCAGGCGATACCGTCGCCGTCCCTGTCGAGGTGTGGGCCGAACCCAGGATCGCCCCTGCGAATGGGGTCGGCACCGGCAGCGCGAACCGCCGTGCAGTTCTTGTAGTAGACGTTTCCTCCACCCCCGCCCGTACTGGTGGACCCGTCGGAGCTGTCCTTCGTCGGAGTCGGAGTGCGGCTCGGAGTCCGGGTCGGAGTCGGGGGCGAGGTCCGGGTCCGGGTCGGAGTCGGAGTCGAGGTCCGGGTCGGAATCGGGGTCGCCTTGCCCTGATCGTTCCCCTCGCGCGCCGGGGACGTTGCCGGGGGTGTCGTCGGCGGGGCGGTGACGGTACGAGTGGCCGTGACCGTGGGACCGGGGACGGCCTTGGTCTTCACCACATCATCGGGCGCGCACGCCCCGACGATCGCTGCGAGGACGAGGGTGATGGCCACCATGCCGCCGCAGCCGAGCAGAGTCTTCCGCTTCCCGTCGGGCGAGGTGCCGTCGCCCGCCGCGGGCGGCGGTGTCGGCCCGTAGGGATTGGGAGGGTACGCATTGCTCACGGGCAGGTCTCCTCGATCTTGACAGCTCCGAAGTCGACCATCTTGGACGGATCGGCCGCTCCCGGAGCAGGGGTCTGGGAGCAGACCTTCCAGTTCCGGTCCAGCACCTGCATACGGCCCTCGCCGGTCGCGTCGTGCGAGCCGAGCAGATAGAAGCCCGCAGCCTGGGCCGCGTCCTGCGCCGCCTGGAGCTGCTGCCCCACCAGGTTCGGCAGCCTCTCCGTGTCCGTGCTCGTGTCCTTGTCCGCCCGCGAGGCCGGAGTCGCGGCCTCGGTGCCGGCCGGCTTCGGCTTCTTCGGCTGAACCGGTGCCGCGGGCTCCTCGGCCTTGGGGGTGACGGTCACCGTCACCGTCTTCGTGACCGTGGGCCCCGGTACCGACTTGGTGACCGTCTTCGGGGTGGGGGAGGCGGCGGACCCGATAAGCCCGATGACCAGGACGATGAAGAGCAACCCGCCACAGCCGAGAGTGGCTTTCTGTTTACCGCTGAACCCCTTGGAAGGCGCGGGAGGGCCGACAGGCGGCGGATATGTGGGCATGGCCAAAGCGAAACTCCGGGAAGCGTGTCGTTCAAGAATGAACAAGGTAAACAGATCGGCGTCCCCGCATCAGACGAATGGGCGGATCGAGACCGCTCCGAGATCAACGGGGGGGGAGGCCACCACCTGCACGCTGACACTCAGTCACAGCACCGGCCGACTGGCGACTGACGAGAGCTTCACCATCTCACTGGTGCCAAGGACATTGGCTTCCGGAATGGCCAGCTGCCCCGCATCCGTACCCGGCGCACCCGTGGTCGAGAACACCAAAGGCAAACGCGCCCGCCACGTACCCACCGCGGAGGAGATCTTCCCTCCCGTCGCCGAACGGATCCCTGCTCACCGCTGCCCACACCCCGGCATGTCCCAGATCACCAGCGCCGGGCCGCCCTCACGGCCCACCTCAACCCCGTCCGCGCGCCCCAGCCCGTCACCGGAAGGCGCCGCTGGACCGTGCGGTCCCCAGGAACGACGGAAAGGCGGTACCGGATTTCTCCGATACCGCCTCCGACCTGCGAAAACGCTGGTCGGGACGACAGGATTTGAACCTGCGACCCCTTGACCCCCAGTCAAGTGCGCTACCAAGCTGCGCCACGTCCCGTTGCCCGTCTGACCTGGGGTTTCCCCTGGCTGAACGCGCATGAGAACAATACCGCACTCGGAGCGGTGGTCACGAACCACCGGCCGGAGGGGGCGGCCGGGAGGCACTCGGGCACGATCCGGGACAAGGCATGCGTTCCCGACACCAGGGGGCGGGGGATCGAGGGGGGCCGGAGGGTGGTGCGGGAGCTTTTTATGGGTGTTTTGGCGCACCCGGCGTGAAAACGGCTCACGAGAGAGGTGCCGCACGCCCTGGAACATGACGGGAGGACCCCCGGCACTCCCCGGCACTCGCCCGCATACTGGGGCAAAATCATGGTGCCCCCGCCCTCGGGGACGGGGGCGCGCGGCCAGAAGCACGCCTTCTCGCGCGCTGCTCGCGACCTGTCCTGTTGCGCACGCTGACGGATGCCCCAGTGCGCTGGTACGGCTGGTTCTGTACTCCGGGCGTGCCGCCCGGATGCACCCGCTTCCGGCCAGGTCTATGCCGTATCGGTTCTTCAGATGGTGTCGGATGCCGTAACTGTGTACGCCTGAGACGGCTCGCTGTCGCCCGATGCCCATGCACCAGGAATCCATTGCCGTTGGCATGTGGCACACATCCGTGCGGAGGGAATGCCGTACGGCAGAACCGAGGTGGTCGGCCTCTTGGTACGGGGGACCACTGTCGATGCACCACCTGCTCGAACAATCGCCCGAGCAGGCGTTTCGCAGAGGGAGGCTCGTGATGGACGGGTACTTCACCAATCCGCTTCACCATCGGCTGCGTGGCCGTGTCAGAGATTTCGCCGAGAGGGAGGTGCGCCCGAGGATCCCCGCGATGGAGGCATCGCGCACGGCGCACCGCGAGCTGTCGCGGCTGATAGCCCGGCAGGGCTGGCTGGGCGCGACGATCAGCCGTGACCACGGGGGGATGGGCGCGGGACATCTGGCCAAGACGATCATCATCGAGGAGCTGTCCCGGGTCAGCGGGGCGATGGGCGCGATGGTGCAGGCGTCCCAGCTGGGCGCGGCGAAGATCGTCCACTTCGGGAACGAGGAGCAGAAGAAGAGCTGGCTCCCGCTGATCTCCGCGGGCGACTGCCTGCCGACGATCGCCGTCACGGAGGCGGAGTCGGGCGGCCATGTGCTGGGCATGGCGGCGACCGCCGTACGGGACGGCGACGAGTACATCCTCAATGGACGGAAGGTGTACGTGGGCAACAGTCACGTCGGCGATCTGCACGGGGTGGTCGTCAGGACGGGCCCCGGGTCGGGAGGGCTGACCGCTTTCCTGGTCGAGTCGGACCGGCCGGGATTCAGCACCGGGGAGCAGCTCCCGGCCATGGGGCTGCACGGTTTCAGCTTCGGTGAGCTGTTCTTCCGGGACTGCCGGGTGCCGGTGCGCAATCGGCTGGGGGCGGAGGGTGACGGTCTCGCCGTCGCGTACTCCTCCAGCGTGCTGTACGGGCGGGCGAATCTCACGGCGGTGTCGCTCGGGATCCATCAGGCGATCCTCGACGAGACCACAAGATTCTGCGCCCAGCGGCATCGCTATGGGAAGCCGCTGCACGACCTACCCTCCATCAAGCTGAAGCTGGGCAAGCTCCAGTCGAGCCTGATGACCGCGCGTCTCGCCGCGTACCACGCCGTACACCTCCTCGACCAGGGGCTGCCGTGTGACGCGGAGCTGATGAACGCCAAGCTGATCAATGTGGAATCGGCGATCGACTCGGCGCGCAGCGCCATGGAGATACACGCGGCCGCCGGCCTCTTCACCGACCGGCCGATCGAGCGCTATCTGCGTGACGCCCTGCACATGTTCGCCCCGGCGGGGACTTCGGACGTACAGCTGCTGCGTCTCGCGGAGGTCGCGCTCGGCACGGTGAAGGGCCAGTGGTCCCAGCGGCTGTCCGAGACGGTACGGCTGGAACCGGCGGTCTGAGCGAATGGGCCGGCCTGGAGAGGTGGCGTCCCCGGGAGAGCCGGAGGAACCCCCGGGGAGCCGCGCGGCGGGCCGGGCGCTCAGATCGTGCCGTCCTCACGGCGGTGGATCTGCTCGATCAGCTCCGCGGCCAGGGCTTTGATCGTCTCCAGTCCGGCCCGGCCCCAGGGCCTCGGCTCGGTGTCGACGACGCAGATCGTGCCGAGTGCGATCCCGGTACGGTCGATCAGCGGCGCGCCGAGGTAGGAGCGGATGCCGATCTCGTCGACGACCGGGTTTCCGGCGAATCTCGGGTAGTCGCAGACGTCCTCCAGCACCAGGGCTTTCCGCCGTACCACCACATGGGGGCAGTAGCCGTGGTCACGGGCCATGAACCGGCTGACCTCGCTGCCGGCCGCGGCGGCGGCCGACAGATCGGCGCCGTTGTGCTCGCCGGAGGGGGTGTGCAGCCCGGCGAAGTACTGCCGGTTCTCGTCGATGAAGTTGACCATGGAGTAGGGGGCGCCGGTCACCGCCGCGAGGTGGTCCGCGAACTGGTCGAAGGCGGGGTCCGGGCGGTCGCCGAAGCCGAGCTGACGCAGCCGCCGCACCCGCACCGGCGCTTCCCGGTCGATGGGGGTGAGAAGCAGATGGCCGGTGGGGTGATACGTCATGTCGGAGCTCCAAAGCTCGGGGCCGGAGTCGAAGTCGGGGCCGAGGCCGGGGTCGGGGTCGGGTCGGAGGTGGGGGCGGCGGGGGCGATGGTGGTGAGAAGGAGGTGCTGGACGAGCGTGACCAGGGTCCCGATGCCGGAGCTGGCGATCCGCGCGTCGCACATCACGACGGGGACATGGGGCCCCAGGTCGAGCGCCGCGCGGACTTCGTCGGGTTCGTAGCGGTACGCGCCGTCGAACTCGTTGACGGCCACGACGAATCCGATGCCCCGGCCCTCGAAGAAGTCCACGGCGGAGAAGGAGTCCTGGAGCCGGCGGGTGTCGGCGAGGACGACCGCCCCGAACGCCCCGCTGGACAGCTCGTCCCACATGAACCAGAAGCGTTCCTGGCCGGGCGTCCCGAAGAGGTAGAGCACATGGCGCTCGTCGAGGGTGATCCGGCCGAAGTCCATCGCGACGGTGGTGGTGGACTTCGACTCGACGCCGTAGAGGGGGTCCGTCGCCATGCCGACCTGGGTCAACAGTTCCTCCGTGCTGAGCGGTTCGATCTCGCTGACCGCGCCCACGAAGGTGGTCTTGCCCACCCCGAAGCCTCCCGCGACAAGGATCTTCAGGGCGGTGGGGAAGGCGTCGTACGGCAGGGAGCCGTCGACTTCAGAGCCGTCGTCGTAGGCCATCGAGCACTGCCTCCAGCAAGGAACGGTCGGTCGGGGGGTGGTGGCGGCGGGGGGCCCGGGCGGTGACGGCGCCGCACTCCACGAGGTCGGAGAGCAGCACCTTGGTCACGGCGGCGGGGAGCCCCAGATGGGCCGAGATCTCGGCGACCGAGATCGGACCGCCGCACAGGCCGAGCGCCAGCGCGTGCTCGGGGCCGAGATTCTCCCGGGGGGCGGCCCCGGTGGCCATCACCAGGGAGAGCAGGTCCAGTTCGGCCGTGGGCCGGGTGCGCCCGCCGCTCACCGTGTACGGCCGGACGAGCCGGCCCGCCGCATCGTCCAGCAGCGGCCCGTCCGGCGGGAAGGGCACGGTCAGCGACCCGCAATGCTCGGCGCCCCGCTCGACTGTCTGGCCGGGGTGGTCAGATACGGCCGTACGCTCTTCACGAGCATCGCCATCTCGTAGCCGAGCACGGCGGCGTCCGCCTCCCGGCCCGCTAGGACGGCCAGGCAGGTGCCGGAGCCGGCGGTGGAGACGAACAGCAGGGTGGAGTCGAGTTCCACGACCACCTGGCGCACCTCGCCGCCGTCCCCGAAGCGCGCTCCGGCGCTGCGGCCCAGGGAGTACAGGCCGGAGGCGAGGGCCGCCAGATGGTCGGCGCTGTCGGGGTCCAGTCCGTGGACGGATTTCACCAGGCCGTCGGAGGAGAGCAGTACCGCGTTGCGGGTGTACGGCACGCGCTGGACCAGACCGCTGAGCAGCCAGTCGAGGTCCGAGGATTGGCCGTTCGGCGCATCACTCGCCATGGTGCATCTACTCCTTGGAGGTGTTGTCTTGGCGCTGTGGTTCGGGATGCCGGGCCCGGGCCCGGGCGTTCGCCGGGGCCGGCTCCGATTCCGGGGCGGGTGCGGTGCCCGCGCCCCGGGGCGCTGTCGCCTCGGCGAGTTCGATGCCTCGCTGGAAGGCGGCCATCAGTCCGGGGTCGGCGATGGCGTGGTCGTCGTCCTTGCGGATCGGCGGACCCATTCTGAGCTGCGGAGCTATGTGCTCCTGGCTGCGCCGCCTGGGGAGTTGGGGGCGGCCCAGGCTCTCTTGGACGACTCCGATGGGCACGACCGGCAGGCTGGGCCGTTCGGTGGCGGGCCGGGCCGGGGGCCGTGATCGCAGATGGGCCCCGGGGCGGGCGGCGGCCGGATTGGGGCGGTCGACGTGCTCGGCCCGCACGGGCAGCGGGGCGAGGGTCCTGGGGGTGCTGTGCACCGGTGAGGACGGGGGCCGCTCGGGCGGCTGGGCGGCGGGCTGCGGCCGGGGTCCGGGGCGGGCGGCGGCGGGCGGCTCGGGCGCGGCGGCCGGCCGGTGGTGGGGGTGGGGGCGCTCCGGGGGTGTCGTCGCGGTGCGGGCGGTGAGGGCGGGCCGGGCCCGGTCGTGGCCCACGGTGTCGCCGGTGGAGGTGGTGTCGATGTGCTGGAGCCCTCCCGGCTCGGCTCCGAGCAGTCCTTGCGGGACGACGAGGATGGCCTGGATGCCTCCGTAGATGTTCGACTGGAGGCGGACCGCGATCCCGTGTCTGCGGGCCAGGGCGGAGACGACGAAGAGGCCGATGCGCCCGTCCTGGAGCAGCCGGGCGACATTCACCTGATCGGGGTCGGCCAGGAGTGCGTTCATCCGGTTCTGTTCGTCCATGGGCATGCCGAGGCCCCGGTCCTCGACCTCGACGGCGATGCCGGCCGTCACATGCTGGGCGCGGAGCAGCACCTGGGTGTGGGGGGCGGAGAAGGCGGAGGCGTTCTCGACCAGCTCGGCGAGGAGGTGGATCACATCGGCGACGGCGTGGCCGCGCAGGGTGCCGTCGATCGGGGGGACCAGCTTGACCCGGGGGTACTGCTCGACCTCGGCGATCGCGGAGCGGAGGACCTCGGTCATGGTGACGGGGTTGGACCACTGGCGGCGGGAGATCGCGCCGCCGAGCACGGCGAGGTTCTCCGCGTGGCGGCGGATGCGGGTGGCGAGATGGTCGACGTGGAAGAGGCCCTTGAGCAGCTCGGGGTCCTCCACCTCGTTCTCCAGCTCGTCGAGGAGCTGGATCTCCCGCTGGACCAGCGACTGGAGCCGCCGGGCCAGATTGACGAAGACCTCCAGCTTCTGTTCGTTGCCGACGCTGCTGGAGAGCTTGGACGCCTGGACCACGGAGGCCACGGCGGTCTCGTGCGAGCGGCTCAGCCCCAGCGCGAGCTGGTCCAGTTCGTCCGCGTTCGGGGGTGGCTGCGGCAGGGGGCGGGAGGGGGGCGGTCCGTCGCCGCGCCGGAGCCGTTCGACCACGGTGCGCAGGTCGGCCTGGCGGCGGTCGGTGGAGCGGCGCAGCGAGGAGAGGCGGTGCAGCAGTGAGGAGGCCATGCGGTCGGCGCCCAGGGCTGCCGCCGCGACGGCGGCGACGGCGAGGGCGGCGGTGGCGGTGAGCACGGCCCACAGCGCCGCGGACGGCGGCGGTGCCGTGCTCCGTACGGTGAAGGTGACGGCGGTCGCGCCGCTCAGCGCGGCGACGAGTGCGGGGAGCACCGCCGTGCGGAGCAGGCGTGGGCGAATGCGGTTCTCCGGGGTGGGCGGGAGGGGACGCGGTCTGTCCGCCGAGGGGGCGGGGCGGGTGTCTGACCGGCCGTGGCGCCCGCCCTCACGGCGGTCCGGCCGCGTGACGGGTGCGCGTAATGGAGACATCTGCGTCCTTGGTACGTGGGGGTCCCAGGGTTCGGCATGCGTACTCGGGGGATCGGCTGTGCTGGGTGTGGGGTCCGGCTCGGACAACGGCGTACGGCACGGGCGTTGGAAGCCCACCGTTGATCACTGGCCACACACAGTAGTCGCCCGATGAGCGTGGACGACGGGGAGTTGACAAAGTTCCCCGCTATTCACCCCGCTCTGGTATGAGGCACCGCACTCCGGTGCGAAAAGAGCGGGCCGTTCCGGCCGGGCGGGCGGCGACTGACAGCGACGAACGGGGGTCCGGCGCGGCACGGATCGCCTCCACGGGGGCGGACTCACGACCAGAAAATTAAACAGTCGTTTCAATTGATACGATCGTTCAAGTTTTGGTCCGCGTTTCCCGCCGGTCGACACGGAGGCCCCGTCATGCCCGCTCAGCTGTTCCGATCCCGCCCCGCCGACGGCGGTGGCCGACGTGGCTAATCCGTACGGCGCGCTGTTCCGGGCCCCGGGCTCGGTGGCCTTCTCCCTCGCCGGCTACATCGCCCGGCTGCCCATGGCGATGGCCGGGATCGGCATCATCACGATGCTGTCCGAGATGCGCGGCGAGTACGGTCTCGCCGGTGCCGTCGCCGCCGCCTTCACGCTGTCGACGGCCCTCCTCGGCCCCCAGATCTCCCGTCTCGTGGACCGGTTCGGCCAGGGGCGGATACTGGTTCCCGCCATGGGCGTGAGCGTGCTGTCGATGGGCGCTCTCCTGCTGTCCGCCCGCTACGGGGCCCCGGCCTGGGCCCTCTTCGCCTGCGCGGTCCCGGCGGGCGCGCTGCCCAACATGGCCGCGATGGTCCGGGCCCGCTGGACCCATCTGTACCGGGACGATCCCCGGCTGCACAGCGCCTTCTCCTTCGAGTCGGTGGTGGACGAGCTGACCTTCGTGGTCGGCCCCGCGGTGGCCGTGACCCTGTGCACCGCGCTCTTCCCCGAGGCGGGTCCGCTGGCCGCGGCAGCGCTGCTGGCGGTCGGAGTCCTGCTGTTCGTACCGCAGAAGCGGACCGAGCCTCCCGTGCTCCCGCGCGCCGGGGGGAGCGGCGGGGGCGGCTCGGCCATCCGGATCGGGGCCCTGCGGCTGCTGACCCTCACCCTGGTCGCCGGCGGCGTGATCGTGGGCACGGTGGACGTGGCCGGTGTGGCCTTCGCCAAGGAGCAGAACATGGCGGCCGGGGCCGGCGTCGTGATCTCCGCCTACGCCATCGGCTCGGCCGCCTCGGGACTCGTCCTCGGCGCCCTCGAACTGAGGACCCCGCTCCCCCGGCTGCTTCTGCTGGGCGCCGTGGGCACGGCGCTGACCACCCTGCCGTTCCTGCTGGCCGACGATGTCGGGTCGCTGGCGGCGGCGGTCTTCCTCGCCGGTCTCTTCTTCTCCCCCACCATGATCAGCATCATGGGGCTGGTCGAGAAGACGGTGCCCGCGGCCAAGCTCACCGAGGGGATGACCTGGGTGATCACCGGCCTCAGTGTCGGCGTCGCGCTGGGGGCGGCCGTCTCCGGGACCATGATCGACGCGTACGGCCCCGGCGGGGGCTTCCTCGTCGCCGTCGCGGCCGGGTTCGCCCTCGTACTCCTCGCGCTCGTCGGCCACCGCCCGCTCCTCGCCCGGACCGGCGGCCGGACGGAGTCCCCCGAGGCCGCCGAGGCGGAGTCCACCGGGCGGACGGAGGCGCTCTGAGGGGCCGTCATCGAGATCCCGCCGCCCCCGGGAACGGCACCCGCGAGCGGGTATCGTCTCCGGGGAATCGGCGTCGCGGCGGCCGGTCCCGGCACGAGGTCGCGGAGAGACCATCGGGAGAGAGCAATTGCGAGAGCCGACCACCGACGGCCGCCTGGCCAAGGGTGAGCGCCGCAAGCGGGAGCTGATCGAGGCGACGCTCCGGGTCGTCGCACGCGAGGGCGTCGCGGGCGTCAGCCACCGCGCCGTCGCCCGCGAGGCCGAGCAGCCCGCCACGGCCGCCGCCTACCACTTCAAGAGCATCGACGACCTGCTCACCGCGGCCCTGACCTCCTGCATGGACGAGGACGCCGACCGGATGCGGCGGCTCGCCGCGGAGGTGGACGGCACCGACACCAGCCTGCGCGCCCTCGCCCGGCTGATGGCCCAGGTGGTGTCCGTGCCCGACCGGCTGCTCGCCGAGTACGAGCTTTTCCTGCTGGCCGCCCGCCGCCCCGGCCTCCGCGGCCCCACGGGACGCTGGATGGACGCCCTCGCGGACTTCGCGCGCAGCTACACCTCCAGCCCGGTACGGATCCGGATCCTCGTCGCCGTGGTCGACGGCATGCTGATGCAGGCGCTGCTGACCGACACCCCGCCGACCGCCGACGAGTACGAGACCGTGCTGCGGGAGATCCTGCTCCCCTCGGGCGGCCCCGGAGAACCCGGCGAAGGGGGCGACGGCCCGCTCTGACCGGCGGGCGGGGAGACGGCCGCCCGACGTCAGTGGTCGGCGGCCAGCTCGACCTCTCCCAGGGCCTCCCCCTGTGTCACCCCCGGCTCCGCGCGGCGACGCCACGGGCGCGCCAGCGGTCGGGACACCTCGCGCCACCAAGGAGCCGTCGGCAGCTGCCCGGCCGGCTCGAAGGGGCGGCCGGGGCCGGGGAACGCGACCGCTTGGCCGGCCTCCTCGGCGACGTCGTTCATCCACTCGACAGGCTCCGCCCACGCGTGCAGGGCCAGGTTGAAGGTGCCCCAGTGGATCGGCAGCAGCACACCCGCAGGCCGGTCCCCCTGGAGGTCGAGATGGGCCTGAAGCCCTTCGGCGGGCGTCATGTGGATGTCCGGCCAGGCCCCGGGGGCCGGTGTGGTGTCCGTGTGCCCCTTGGGCCAGTACTGGCTGTAGGCACCGATCTGGATCATGGTGGCGTCGAAGGGGCCGTGCTCGGCGCCGATCTCCCGGAAGCCGGGGAAGTATCCCGTATCACCGCTGTGGTAGATCCGGTGCTCGGGGCCCGCGACGACCCAGGACGCCCAGAGGGTGTGCTGCTGATTGCGCAGCCCGCGACCGCAGAAGTGCCGGGCCGGGGTGGCGGTGAACCGGAGGCCGCCGACCTCCGCCGTCTCGTTCCAGTCCAGCTCGCGCAGCCGGGCGGGGGCCACGCCCCATCGCTCCAGGTGCGCGCCGACGCCGAGCGGGACCGCGAAGACCGTGCCGGTGGAGACCAGGGCCTTGATCGTGGGCAGATCGAGGTGGTCGTAGTGGTCGTGGGAGATGACGACCACATCCACGGGACCGAGGGCGGCGAGCGCCGCGGGCGCGGGATGGAACCGCTTGGGTCCGGCGAAGGAGAACGGCGAGCAGCGCTCCCCCCAGACCGGGTCGAACAGCACCCGCCGGCCGCCGATCTCGGCGAGCACGGTGGAATGCCCCATCCAGGTGAGGCGCAGCCCGGATGCCGGGGGCTCGGCCAGATCGGTGAGCGTGGTGGGGTGCAGGGGGATCGGGCCCTCGGGAGCCCTGCGGGCCCGGGCCTCCTTCTCGAAGTAGATCTTGGCGAACTCGGTCAGGGGCACGCCGGACGGTCTGGTCCTGGCCGCGACGGGATTCTGGAAGACTCCGTCCGCGAAATTGGGCGAGCTTCTGATCCGGTCCATCCGCGCTCCGGCGGGATCGGCGCCGAAGGCGGCCGACCGCAGGGAGCGCAGCCGGGATCTCAGCGGGTGGGGCGAACCGGCGCCGGTCACGGCACCTCCTGGTGTCGGGTCTTCTCATTATGTGCGCGGGCTGTGACAGTGCGGCGTGCGGATCGGCCGCACGGGCGGCGTCCCGGGCCTCCGGGGCGTCACGGTCGGAGCAACGTGCGCGGCGGCCCCGATGTTCCTGCGCCGCGGGTTCGGGGGCGCGCGGCAAGGCCGCCGAAAGGGGCACAGAACGGCTGAGCCCCTTTCCTCGTCTTCCGATTCCACCGCCTCCCGCGAAGATCGCCTGTGTAAGGTGTCGCCGTGGCAAGAGTCCGGATGAGCGTGGCGGAGCGGCGTGCGGAACTCCTCGCCGCCGCCGTCGAACAGATCGAGCGGCGCGGTGTCGCCGCGGTGCGAATAGCCGATGTCGCCTCGGCGCTCGGGGTGAGCAACGCTCTGGTCCTGTACCACTTCTCGACCAAGGAGAAGCTCCTGGCGGCGGCCTTCACCCATGCCGCCGACGGAGACCTGGCCCATCTGCGCAAGCTGCTGGGCCGCCGCACCTCCGCGCTGCGCCGGCTGCGCGCCGCCGTCCGCTGGTACGCGCCGACCGGCACCGCCAAGGGCTGGCGGCTGTGGATCGAGGGCTGGTCGGTGGCGCTGCGTGAGCCCGCGCTGCGGGAGGTGACCCGCGGTCTCGATCAGCAGTGGAAGGCCGCGCTGACCGAAGTGATCGCGGAAGGCGCCGCGAACGGCGAGTTCCCCTGCGCGGACCCCGCCTCGGCGGCCTGGCGGCTCACCGCCTTCCTCGACGGGCTCGCCGTGCAGATGACCTCGTACGCCGGCTCCCTCACCCGGGCGGCGATGCTGGAGTGGACGGACGAGGCGCTCGCCCGGGAACTCGGGCTGCCGCGCGAGGCCCTCACCGCCGCCACCCGCTGACCGCCGCCGGTCCCGGGACCCCGCCCCCGCTCAGGTCTGGCGCAGTGGTTCGTACGCCTCCTCGGTGAGCCCGAAGGTCCAGGCGACGCCCTCTCTGGCGGTCCTGGTGGCGGGCGGCACCCGCAGCCAGTAGGTGCGGAAGGATCCGTCCGGTTCGGCGGTGGAGTTGACCACCTCGACCATCACCACGTCCTCGTCGCCGCTCAGCTCTATTCGCCAGAGCACACCGGTCTCGTCGCGGTGCAGGGGCCGGGCCCGGGACTCGGCGAGATAGCGGTCGTAGCCGTAGAACTCCAGCATCACCCGGCGCAGTTCGGCGTTCTCCTCGGCGCGTATGCGCTCGGGGGTGAGCGAGGGCAGCTCCTTCAGGAACTCCGCGGGCACCGGCATGCCGCGCCAGGCGTGGAGCCCGAAGCCGTCGGCGAAGGCGAGCGCCGGGCCGGTGCCGCTGTCCAGCCGGCCTGCCTCGTCCCGGTGCAGCTCGACCGGGCGTTCACAGACGACCACGGCGTTCTCGTAGGGCCACCACCAGCCGGCGTGGGCAGCGACGCGGGCGAGTCCTTCGAGCCGTTCGCCGCGGCCGTCGAAGGCGGCGAGCCAGGCCGCGTCGTGCTGTCCGAGAACGGCGTCCAGGAGGATCATCCGGATCTCGGTCTCGACGGCGGACATCTCGACCAGCGGCAGCCGTCCGCCCCCCGGGACGGTGGCGGACGGTGTGTCCGCGGCGGACGGCTCGGTCAGCTCGGCCACGACCGCCTCGCGGATCCGCTCGGCCAGCGCGCGGGTGCCGTCCCAGAGCAGGGCGCCGGTCACGCTCCACAGCTCCGTCCAGCCCGCGGGCCCCAGTTCGTCGTGGACCCGGCGGCGCTCCTGGGCCCAGGGCAGGGTGCGCACTCCCTCCCGGACCGGGCGGCCCGCGTCCTTCAGGGCGCGGACGGCCTCCACGCCCGCGCGGGGCGAGTCGGCCCAGATGATCCGCTCAGGCTCGGCGAGCCCCGCCGTGCGGTAGGCGAGGCGGATGCCGTCCTCGGCCGCCGGGCGGTCCGCCGGTCCGGTCGCCGCCGCCACGGTCCGCCACTTCTCCATGTCCTGCATGTGTCTCCCCGTCCCTGTCGCCCGGCCGTCGGCCGGCCTCGCTGTGCGCTGCGCGCTGTTCGATCGGTGTCGTGCTCAATCGCGGATGGTGCCGGTGATACCGGTGCTGTTCAGTGGTGCCGGATGGCGGCAAGGACCGCTCAGTCGGCGACGACGCGGACGGAGCCCGGGAGATACTCGCGCTGGCGCAGCACGCGGTACCAGCCCCGGGGCAGTGCGATCACGGCGTGCTCCTCGTGGACCACCCGGCCGCCCTCCGGCAGATGGAGCACCATCGGGCCGAACGGACCCGGCTCGCGCACCAGCCGGCCGGGGCCGGGCACGGCATGGGCGTGGCCGGTGACCTCGCCGAGCGCGAGCACCAGCCGTCCCCGCGCGTCCCTCGACTCGCCCCGGGCGGCGAGGACATGCGGCGGCACGGCCTCCTGCGCGACGGGCACGATCAGCACATCTCCCTGCCGGTACATGGCTCTCCCCTCGAACGTCCGGCGCCCAGTGCGCCGAACTGCCGAAAACGCTAACGGCCGGGTCTGACAACGCGGCTCCGAACAGCTCGGGGCGGGCCCCCCGGCGGGCGTTGTCAGTGCGGCTTGGTACAACTTCTCCCAACCAGCCGATCAACGCCGCCCGGTGTCTGGAGTCGTACGCCATGACCATTTCGGAGCATCTGCAGGAGCTGCACGGCCTGCCCGTGTTCGACTTCCCCGAAGCCGGCTTCGAGGCGAAGCTGCCGCCCGCGTCCACCGTGGCCTGGCGCATCGCCGTCGACGAGTACGGAGAGAATTCCGACGAGAAGTGGACGAGCGCCTTCGAGCGCTTCGCCGCCTCGGTCGACGTCTCCGAGGTGCGGGCGCTGATCGTCGGGATGTGGCTGGAACCGTACGACAGCGGCCCCGCGCCCATCGTCGAGGCGCTGGCCGGGGCCGCCGGGCGGTTCCCGGCACTGCGGGCGCTGTTCGTCGGTGACATCACCGGTGAGCAGTGCGAGATCTCGTGGATCACCCAGGGTCTGGTGACACCGCTGCTCGACTCCTATCCGGAGCTGCTGGAGTTCGGGGTGCGCGGCGGTCAGGGCCTGGTCTTCCCCCCGGTGCGGCACGAGCGGCTCCGTTCGCTCACCGTCGAGACGGGCGGGCTGGACGGCGAGGTCGTGCGGGGGATCGCGGCGAGCGAGCTGCCGGCGCTGGAGCGGCTCGACCTCTGGCTCGGCACCTCGGAGTACGGGGCGACGGCGGAGATCGGCGATCTGGAGCCGTTCTTCACCGGCGGCAGGCTGCCCCGGCTGATCCATCTGGCACTGCGCAACAGCGACATGCAGGACCTGATCGCCGCCGGGCTCGCCGGTGCTCCCGTCGTCGCCCGGCTGGAGAGCCTCGATCTGTCCATGGGCACCCTGGGCGACGAGGGGGCGCAGGCCCTGCTGGGCGGCCAGCCGCTCACCCATCTGAAGAAGCTGGATCTGCACCACCACTTCATCGGCGGGGCGATGGCGAAGCGGCTGGCCGAGACGCTGGAGCCGGCGGGCGTCGAGCTCGACCTCGCCGACGAGCACGAGATCCCCGACCCGGACGGCTGGGACCACCGGTACACCGCCGTGGCGGAGTGAGCCGGTGACCGGCTCGGAAACCGCCTCGGGCCCCCTTCTCGCGGTGGTCGGCGTTCCGGGGGGCCGTCGCGTCACGCTCTTCCGGGACGCGGCCCGGGCCGCCGGGCTGCCCCCTGTGCGGGTGGTGCCCTGGATCGACGTGCTGCGCGGGCGGGCCCGGTTCCGCCCGGGGGAGCTGGTGCGGATCGACTCGCCGGGCGAGGATCCGGCGGTCGACCGGGAGTTGCGGGGAGTGGCCGATCCGGCCAGGGTCGAGGGGACCGCGCGCTGGTACCGGCGGTTCACCGGGGCGGTGCGGGAGGTCGTGGCGGCGGCGCGGTCGGCCGGGGCGGTGCCGCTGGACGATCCCGACGAGCTGGCGGTGCTGTTCGACAAGCGGCTCTGCCACGGCACCCTGCTGGAAGCCGGGATCCCGGTACCCGGTTCGCCCACTTCCGGCAGCGGCGCGCCCCCGGTCGGGGGCTGGGAGGACGTCCGGGCGCTGGCCGGGTCGAGCGGGGTGCGGCGGATGTTCGTCAAGCTCGCCCACGGCTCGTCGGCGTCCGGGGTGCTCGCGGTCGAGACGGCGAGCGGGGGCCGGGTGCGGGCGACCACCTCGGTGGAGCGCGACGGCGACGGAAGGCTGTTCAACTCGCTGCGGGTGCGCCGTTACACGACGGAGCGCGAGGTGGCGGCGCTCGTGGACGCCCTGGCCCCGGACGGTCTGCACATCGAGCGCTGGCTCCCGAAGGCCTCGCAGGACGGCCGGGCCGCCGATCTGCGGGTCGTGGTGATCGCGGGCCGGGCCACCCACGCGGTCCTGCGGACCAGCCGCTCCCCCATGACCAATCTCCATCTCGGCGGCGCGCGCGGTGATCTGGCGCGGGCGGCGGCGGCCGTCGAGGCCTCGGGCGGGAGCTGGCCGGAGACGCTGGCGCTCTGCGAGCGGGCGGCGGCCCGCTTCCCCGGATCGCCCCGGGTCGGCGTCGATCTCCTGCCCGGCACGGGCTGGCGGCGCTTCGCCGTGGGCGAGGTCAACGCCTTCGGGGATCTGCTGCCCCGGCTGACCGGTCTGCCGGGCGGCGGCGCGGAGGGCCAGGACACCTACGCCGCGCAGATCGCCGCCCTGCGGCGGCACCCGGGCCGCCCGGCGCCCTCCAGTCCCCTCGCACCAGGAAGAACAGGAAGCCATCACCGTGCAAGCGTCTGAGACCCGTCGTCCGCCGGGCCCCGGCCGGGGCCCCGGCGGCCCGGACATGAACGAGGTCGTCGGCCGGGACGATCTGCTGCTCGTCACCCTGGACACCCTGCGGTACGACGTCGCCGCCGAGCTGGCGGCGGCCGGCCGCATCCCGCATCTGGCCCGTCATCTGCCCGACGGCCGCTGGGAGGAGCGGCACGCGCCCGGGAGTTTCACCTACGCCTCCCATCAGGCGATCTTCGCCGGTTTCCTGCCGACTCCGGCCTCCCGGGGGCCGCATCCCCGGCTGTTCGCCGCGCGCTTCGCGGGGAGCGAGTCGACGGCCGGGGGGACCCATGTCTTCGACACCCCCGACCTGGTGTCGGGGCTCGCGGGCGCGGGGTACCGCACGGTCTGCGTCGGCGGGGTCGGCTTCTTCAACCAACAGGGTCCGCTCGGCTCCGTGCTCCCCGGGATGTTCCAGGAGAGCCACTGGGAGCCGGAGTTCGGGGTCGCCTCGCCCGTCTCGTTCGAGGCTCAGGTGGAGCGCGCGGAACAGGTGATCGCCTCGCTCCCGGCCGACCGGCGGCTGTTCCTCTTCGTCAATGTGTCCGCGCTGCACCAGCCCAACTGGTTCCACCTCCCGGGGGCGACCCGCGACGCGGGCGATTCCCGACAGACGCACGCCGCCGCGCTGGAGTACGTCGACCGGCACATCGGGAGGCTGTTCGCCGCCGCGAGCAGCAGGCGGCGCTGTTTCGCGATCGTCTGCTCCGACCACGGCACGGCCTACGGCGACGACGGCTACACCGGTCACCGCATAGGCCACCAGGCCGTCTGGACGGTGCCGTACGCCCACTTCTTCCTGGAGCACCGCGCGCCGGCCGGAGCGACGGAGGGGGCCGCGTGATCACGACGACTGCGCTGCCGCGCCCGTATCAGAGCTATGTCTACGCCTATCCGCACAAGACGGCCTACCGGCCGCTCGCCGACCGCCCGGCGCTGCGGGAGGAGTGGGCCGGGGAGCGCAAGGACGCCCTCTCGCTCTATCTGCACATACCGTTCTGCGAGGTGCGCTGCGGCTTCTGCAATCTCTTCACCCGGATCGGCGCTCCCGAGCAGCTCACCACCCGCTATCTCGACGCGGTCGACCGCCAGGCGGACTCGGTGCGGGAGGCCCTCGGCGACGGCGGGCCGGTGCGTTTCGCCTCGGCGGCCTTCGGCGGCGGCACCCCCACCTTTCTGACCGCCGACGAGCTGGTGCGGCTCTGCGACATCGCGGAGAAGCGCATGGGCGCGGATCTGTCCGCCGTCCCGCTCTCCGTGGAGACCTCGCCGGCCACCGCCACCGCCGACCGGCTCTCGGTGCTCGCCGAGCGGGGCGCGACCCGGATCAGCATCGGTGTGCAGAGCTTCGTCGACGCGGAGGCCAGGGCCGCGGTGCGCCCGCAGCGGCGGGCCGACGTGGAGTCGGCGCTGGCCCGGATCCGGGAGTCGGGCGTCCCCGTGCTCAACATCGACCTGATCTACGGCATCGACGGGCAGACCCCGCGCAGCTGGCGGCACTCCCTGGACGCCGCGCTCGCCTGGCGGCCCGAGGAGCTGTATCTCTACCCGCTGTACATCAGGCCGCTGACCGGGATGGGCCGGACAAGGGCGGGAACGGGTACGGGCGCGGAGACGGAGAGCGACGCGTCCTGGGACGCGCGGCGGCTGGCGCTCTACCGGCAGGGCCGGGACCATCTGCTGTCACGGGGGTACGAGCAGCTGTCGATGCGGATGTTCCGCAGACTGGACGCGCCCGTGCGGGGCGCGGACGACTACGCCTGCCAGACCGACGGCATGATCGGTCTGGGCTGCGGCGCCCGCTCGTACACCTCACGCCTCCACTACTCGTTCGACTACGCGGTGAACATGGGCGAGATACGCGGCATCATCGACGCCTACACCGCCACGGAGGACTTCGGCAGGGCCGAGACCGGCATCCGGGTGGACGAGGACGAGGCCCGCAGACGTCATCTGCTCCAGTCGCTGCTCCAGGCCCGGGGCATGGAGACGGGCGGCTACCGCGAGCGGTTCGGGACCGCCCCGGAGGAGGACTTCGGGGTCGAGCTGGCGCGGTTCACGGAGCTGGGCTGGCTCGACGGGGACCGGGAGCCGGGGCTGCTCAGACTCAGCGAGCTGGGGCTGGCGTACTCGGACGCGCTGGGGCCGGAGCTGTTCTCGCCGTCCGTGCGCTCGGCGATGGCCGAGTACGAGCCGAGGTGAGTGACGCCATGGATCTGACCGTTCTCTACCGGGGACCGCTCTCCTCCTGCGACTACGACTGTCCGTACTGCCCGTTCGCCAAGCGGCGCGACAGCACGGAGCGGCTGCGGGCGGACCGGGCGGCGCTGGAGCGGTTCACCGCCTGGGTGGCGGCGGGGACCGAGGACCGGCTGTCGGTGCTGTTCACCCCGTGGGGCGAGGGGCTGACCCGGTCCTGGTACCGGCGCGCGCTCGTCGAGCTGTCCCGGCTGCCGCAGGTGCGGCGGGTGGCGATCCAGACCAATCTGAGCTGCCGTACCGACTGGCTCGCCGAGGCCGACCGGGAGAGCGTCGCGCTCTGGTGCACCTACCACCCGGGGCAGACGCCTTATGACCGTTTCCTCGGCAAGTGCCATGAGCTGGACCGGCTCGGGGTCCGGTTCAGCGTCGGCACGGTGGGGCTGCCCGAGCATCTGGAGCATGCCCGCAGGCTCCGCGCCGAGCTGCCCGAGCGCGTCTATCTCTGGGTGAACGCGGCGGAGGGGCACCGCTACACGGACGCGGAGGCCGCCGAGTGGACGGAGCTGGACGGTCTCTTCCCGTACAGCCGCGATCCGCACCGGTCGGCGGGGCTGCCCTGTCGCACAGGTGCCTCGGTGATCTCGGTGGACGGCGAGGGCACGGTGCGCCGCTGCCACTTCGTCCGGGAGGAGCTGGGGAATCTCTACGACGGTTCCTACCGCGCGGCGCTGGGGCCCCGGGCCTGTCCGCGCGCGGTCTGCGACTGTCACATCGGCTATGTCCATCTGGAGTCGCTGCCGCTGTACGACGTCTTCGCGGGCGGTGTGCTGGAGCGGATCCCGGCCCGGCGGCCGGCCGCCGGGCCGGTGTCCGTGACGATCGGCCGCCCTGGGTAGGGCCTCTTGCCCGGTCCGGACAAGAGGCCCGAAGGTCGCGCCATGCCTCAGAGCGGGAGCAGATCGGGGCGCTTGGCCTCGATGTGGTCGCCCGAGCTCTCGCCGCGCAGTCTGCGGCCGATCCAGGGCCCGAGGTGCTCACGGGCCCAGTGAATGTCGTCGCGCCGTACTTCCAGGGTGCCGCGCGGGGGCAGCGGGGGCCACGGCTGGTCGGGGTCGGCCGGGATGTCGAGCCCGAGCACCTGGGCGGCGCGGAGGGCGACGCGGGTGTGCCCCTCGGGGGAGAGATGGAGCCGGTCGCCGTCCCAGGCGCGCCGGTCCTGCACCGACCGGAGCGACCACAGATCGAGCACGGGGCAGCCGTACCGGTCGGCGATGGCTCGTACATGCGCGGTGTAGGTGGCGACCTTGCCCCGCAGATGGCGCAGGACCGGCACCCCACGGGTGTCGAATCCGGTGGTGACCATCACCGTGCCGACGGCGTTGGTGAGGTCGGCGACCGCGCGCTCGAAGCGCTCGGCCACATCGTCGGGGTCGCTGCCCGGCCGGATGATGTCATTGCCCCCGGCACAGAACGACACCAGGTCGGGAGCGAGCTCCCTGGCCCTCGGCACCTGCTCCGCGACGATCTGATCGAGGAGACGGCCCCGCACCGCCAGATTGGCGTAGCGGAATGTGTGCTCGGGCCCGCGATCGGCGAGCAGAACCGCGAAGCGGTCCGCCCAGCCGATGTAGCTCCCGTCCGGTCCGGGGTCTCCGACGCCCTCGGTGAAGCTGTCACCGATCGCCGCGTACGACCCGATCTCGCCCTTGGTCTCTGTTCTCGAATCGTCTGCCACAAGAACTCATCTTGTCCTTACAGATGTGACCTACGCGACCGTAAGGAGGGGTTGACGGGAGGTGATCTATACCACCGCGTGATATCGACCGGACGGGAATACGGCCGAATCCCCTCGCAACGCGGTGCGGTACGAGGGGATTCGGGTGTTTCAGAGGGAGACGCCGTGCTGGCGGAGATACGCCACCGGGTCGATGTCCGAGCCGTAGCCGGCGGCGGTGCGGATCTCGAAGTGAAGGTGAGGGCCGCTGGAGTTGCCGGTGGAGCCGGAGAGGCCGATCCCGGTGCCGCCGCTCACGCTCTGCCCGGCGGAGACGGAGAGGGAGGAGAGATGGGCGTACTGCGAGTGGGTTCCGTCGGCGTGCCGGATGACGACCTCGTTGCCGTACGCACCGGCCCAGCCCGCGGAGACGACGGTGCCAGGACCGACGGACCGTACGGCGGTGCCGGTGGGGGCCGCG
Source organism: Streptomyces amakusaensis (assembly GCF_039532665.1). Classification (NCBI taxonomy): domain Bacteria; kingdom Bacillati; phylum Actinomycetota; class Actinomycetes; order Kitasatosporales; family Streptomycetaceae; genus Streptomyces; species Streptomyces amakusaensis. The sequence continues at coordinate 208,176 of NZ_BAAASB010000004.1, forward strand.
AAGTCGACGCCGGTGTGGTAGCCGCTGGACCACATGGCACCCGAGGCGCGGTACGCGGTGGTGACCGCGGCGGAGGCGAGCGGGGTGGTGTAGCCGGAGGAGTCGGCCGGCGCTTCGGCGGCAGGCTCGGCCGGGGCAGGAGCCGGGGCGGGGGCCTGGGCCGGGGCGGCGGGCCGGGCCGAAGGCCCCGCAGCGGCAGCCGGAGCGGGCGCGGGAGCGGTCTTCGCCTGCGGGGCGGCGGGCGCGGCGGGCGCGGCCGGGCCCTTGCCGCCGGCGGCGGGTGCCGGAGCCGGGGCGGGCGCGGCCGGGCGCGCGGCGCGGCCCTGGCTCGCGGTGCCCTGCGTCCGCGCCTCGGTCCGCCCGCCGAGGGTGAGTTCGAGGCCGGGGTGGATCAGCGAGGGATCGTCGCCGACGGCCGCGCGGTTCTTCTCGTACAGCTTCTGCCAGCCGCCGACCCGGTGCTTGTCCGCGATCTTGGAGAGGTGGTCGCCCGCGACCACCCGGTAGACGGCGGGGGCGGGGGCTTCGGCGGGCCGCGCGGCGGCCACGGCGGGCGCGGCAGCGGCGGGCACGGCAGCGGCGGCGGGCGAGGCGGCCGGGGCCGACCGCTCCGCCGCGTGCGCGCCGGTCGCGACCGTCAGCGGCAGCGCGATGGCCGCGCCGTCGCCGGGGGCGGCGACGTAGCCGCGGGTGAGGGTGCTGGTTCTGGGACGGCGGTGCTTACCCTTGGCGGGCATGGGGCGTTCCTCTCCGGCGCCTGCGAGGTGAGCTGTCGGGTTCGGGCTGGAGATGCCCGGCCGCGCTCGTCGCGCGACTTCACCCCCAGGGCCTGTCTGACGGATCAGGCTGGACCAGGGCCCGCGAGCCCAGCAAGATCCGTCAGACAGGCCCTGGCCGTCCGGAGATCCGGGCCGGCGTACTGACTTGGGTCCCCCGCTCCTGCCACGCGGCGATGGGGATGGGAATCCGGTCGGCGGCAGGATGAGGCGGTCCGTCCGGATGGCCGTGACCGTAGACGAGCCACCAGGAGCGGAACAAGCTGTTCCGATTGAGCCGGATGATCCACCGCGCGCGGGCCCGGGGGATCCGGTGACCCTGCGTGGAGCCCGGAACCCCAACTCCGTTCACTGCGTCGAAAACGGCTTCCGGCACACCGCCACGGACGGTCACCGCTATGACCCTGCTCACCACCCGCACCCCATCTACCCCATAGATGGGTCAAGTTATGAGCAATAATCCAATTCGGCCAGAAGCGACTAATGCCTCTATTCGTATGTGCCGGGCGGTCCCGAATCTTCCCAGAACGCCGGGAAGGCAAGATGATCGTCGAGAACACTCCGCCGTCGGCGAGCCGCGCCGACGGCAGTGACCTTCAGGAGTCTTTGTGACACAGCAGCTGCCGCAGGTCCCCTCGACCGGGCCCGAGCTGGTCGGAGTCCGCAATTTCCGCGATGTGGGCGGGCTGCCGACCTCGGACGGCAGGCGCACCCGGTTCGGGCGGCTCTACCGCAGCGGCCACCTCGCCCACGCGACGGAGAGCGACATCGCCTTCCTGAGCACGCTGGGACTGCACACGATCTTCGACTTCCGGACCCCGGCCGACATCCGGATGGACGGGGCCGACGCCGAGCTCCCCGGCGTGCGCCAGGTGAATCTGCCGCTCAGCGATCCGGCCGAGGGCGTGGAGTTCTGGAGGATGGTCCGCAGCGGCGATCTCGGCCGGCTGCGGTCGGTCATGGCCGACGGCAAGGGCGAGGAGCGGATGAAGGAGTCGTACCGGCTGATCGTCCGGGAGCGGACCGGCGAGCAGGGCCGGATTCTGCGCGCCCTCGCGGAGGACAGCGTCCCCGCGCTGATGCACTGCGCGGCGGGCAAGGACCGGGCCGGTCTGTCGATAGCGATCGCCCTGCTCGCGGTGGGCGTGGAGTGGGAGGCGGTCGAGGCGGACTATCTCAAGTCCGGCGATCCCCGGCAGCGCTACCGGGTGCGCCACGGCGACAGCTCCCCGACCGGGACCTCCCCGGAGGTGCTGGAGCTGATGGCTCCCCTCCTCGACGCGCGCCCGGAGTATCTGCGGGCCGCGTTCGACACCGTCGAGGAGATCTGGGGCACCACCGAGCGCTATCTCACCGAAGGGCTGGGGATCGGCCCCGAGACCCGTGAGCGGCTGCGCGAACGGCTCCTCACCGAGGACTGAGGCCGGGTCGGGCGGCGCGGCCCGGGCGGACCGTCACTTGCCGCCCATCTCGAACAGCAGATAGAGGAACCCGGCCAGGATGTGGCCCGCGATCAGATAGGCGAAGAGCCGGACGATCATTCCCATCGGGAACTTGCCCTCCTGCTTGCCCTTGGACTTGGGCTTCTCGGGCAGGGGCGCGGCGGTGTTCTCGGACATGACGGTCCTCACTTTCGGGACTTTCGGGCGTACGGAACTGCGGACGGCGGAATGCTCAGGCGTGCGGATAGAGGTCGGGGCTCTGGAGCAGGGTGTGGGCGAAGAGCAGCTCGGCCCCCTCGCGGGAGGCGGCAGCGAGCCGGTGCGGGGTGAGCGAGTCGTAGTGCGCGCTGTCACCGGGGCCCAGCTCGTGCACGGACTCCCCGAGGGTGAGCTTCAGCCGCCCGTCGAGCACGTACATCCACTCCTCTCCGGGGTGGACCCGCACCAGATCTCCCTGGGCTCCGTACGGGACGATCAGCCGCAGCGTCTGCATGGCCCGGCCGGGCGATCCCACCTGGTGGTAGGTCCAGCCGTCGGCGAAGGCCGGCTCACGGCTGCCGCCCCGGATCACCGGGTCGTGCTCCGGCGACAGCTCGCCCAGCAGCTCGGCGATGGTCGTACCGTAGATCCTGGCGAGGGAGAGCAGCATCGGCAGCGAGGGCTGTCGGCGGCCGGTCTCCAGCCGGGAGAGATGCGCGGGCGAGAGGCCGGCCCGCTGGGCGGCGGCCTCCAGGGTGAGGCCGCGGCGGCGGCGCAGATCACGCAGCCGGGGCGCGACATCGGCCAGCTCGGCCGAGAAATCTCCCGCGGGAGACCGGAGGTCCGGGGGATGGCCCCCGGGAGGACTCTGCATGGATCCATTGCGCCAGGAAACTGCCTCTGAGGCAAGTTTCTTGCCCCAGAGGCAAAATCCCTGGTGAAACCCCTGGTCAGCGGTTGGCCAGCGCCTGTCCCACCAGGGTCCGGCCGAAGTCCCACAGCAGACCGCCGCCGGAGTGCGCGTCGTCCATGACCGCCGTGAAGGCGTCGAGGAAGCGGTCCACCTCCCGCTCCCCGATGGTCAGCGGCGGGATCAGCTTGATCACCTCCAGCCGGTCGCCGGAGACCTGGGTGAGGATCCGGTGTCTGCGCAGCAGCGGGACGACCACCATCTGCGCGAAGAGTCCCTTGCGGGCCGCCTGGAGCATGGTCCAGCGACCGCGCAGCTTGAGCGAGACGGGACGGCCGAACTCGATTCCGGTCATCAGCCCCCGGCCGCGCACCGCGTGCAGGAACTCGTAGCGGTCCACGAGCGCCGCGAGCCGGGTGCGCAGCAGTTCGCCGGTGGCGCGCGCGTTGGCGACGAGCTGTTCGTCCTCGATCACCGAGAGCACCGCCAGGCCCGCCGCCATGGCCTGGGCGTTGGCGCCGAAGCTGGCCGAGTGGACCAGCACCCGGTCCATCGAGGAGTAGACCTTCTGGAAGATCCAGTCCTTGCCGAGGGTCGCGCCGACCGGCACATAGCCGCCGGAGAGGGCCTTGGCCACGCAGATCAGATCGGGGTCCGCCCCGGGTTCGTGCTGGTGGGCGTAGAAGTCGCCGGTGCGTCCGAGGCCCGTCTGCACCTCGTCCGCGATCAGCAGCGCCCCGTGGCGGTGGAGCAGCTCCCGCGCGGCGGGCAGATATCCGGGCGGGGCCTCGTGGACGCCCTTGCCCTGGATCGGTTCCACGATCAGAGCGGCCACATCGCCCCGGTCCAGCTCGCGCCGGAGCGCGTCGAGGTCGCCGAGGGGGACGGCGGTGTCGGGGAGCAGCGGGGCGAATCCGTCGCGGAAGCCCGATTCGCCGTTGACCGAGAGGGAGCCGGTGGTCAGCCCGTGGAAGGCGTGGTCGCAGTAGAGCACCCTGGGTCTGCCGGTGGCGCAACGGGCGAATTTCAGGGCGGTCTCCACCGCTTCCGTGCCGCTGCTGGTGAAGAACACCCGGTCGAGGTGGGGGCTGTGGGTGAGGAGTCTCTCGGCCAGCAGTCCGGGCAGCGGCTGGCAGTCGAAGCGGGTGAGGTCGGCGAGGGAGGCGTCGAGGACGTCGTGCAGGGCCTTCCGTACGACGGGGTGGTGGCGGCCCAGGCCCATCACCCCGAAGCCGGAGAGCATGTCGAGGTAGTCGTCGCCGTCGGCGTCCCAGAAGTAGGCGCCCTCGGCCCGGACGTAGACCTTGTCGAAGCCGATGGTGCGGAGCATGCGGGGCAGTTGGTGGTTGAGGTGGCGGGTGTGCAGCTCATAGCGCTCCGAGCCGCGCTCGGCGAGCAGCCGGGCCAGGTCGAAGGGCGGCGACGGGTCGGTCATTCCTCATCTCTCCTGGGCTGGGCCTGGCCGGGGGCCGGACCGCGCGGCCTCGCGCGGTCCGGCCCTCCGTCGTGGCGGGCGTCCGCTCAGCCCCGGCTTCCGGACATCGTCTCGCGGGCCGCCCGAAGCGATTCCTTGAGCGATCCCATGGTGGCCAGGACGGCGGTGGGCTCGTAGCCGCAGTGCGCCATGCAGTTGGCGCAGCGCGGGTCCTTGCCCCGGCCGTACTTCTCCCAGTCGGTCTCCTCGATGAGCTGGCGGTACGTGGGGACATAGCCGTCGCTCATCAGATAGCAGGGGCGCTGCCAGCCGAAGAGGGAGTAGTTGGGGATCGCCCACGCGGTGCAGGGGAAGTCCGCCTTGCCTTCGAGGAAGTCGAGGAAGAGCGGTGAGTGGTTGAGCCGCCAGCGCCGCCGGTTTCCGTCGGCGAAGGATTTCTTGAACAGCTGTCTGGTCTGTTCCACGCCGAGGAAGTGCTCCTGGTCGGGGGCTTTCTCGTAGGCGTAGGCCGGCGAGATCATCATCTCGTCGACCTCCAGCTCGTCATTGAGGTAGTTCAGGACCTCGATGACGGTCTGCGGGGTGTCGGTGTTGAAGAAGGTGGAGTTGGTGGTGACCCGGAATCCGCGCTTCTTGGCCTCTTTGATCGCCTCCACGGCCTCGTCGAACACCCCTTCCTTGGCGACCGATTCGTCGTGGCGTTCGCGGAGTCCGTCGATGTGGACGGCGAAGGCGAAATACCGGGAGGGGGTGAATTTCTCGATCTTCTTGCGCAGCAGCATGGCGTTGGTGCAGAGGAAGACGTACTTCTTCCGCTCCACCAACTGCCGCACGATCTCGTCGATGTGGGGGTGCATCAGCGGTTCCCCGCCGGCGATGGAGACCATCGGCGCTCCGGACTCCAGCACCGCCCCGACCGCCTGGGCGACCGGCATGCGCTGTTTCAGGACTCCGGCCGGGTGCTGGATCTTCCCGCAGCCCTCGCACTTCAGATTGCAGGCGAAGAGGGGTTCGAGTTCGACGATGAGCGGAAACTTCTCGCGCTTGCGGAGTTTCTGTTCAAAGAGGTAGGTCCCTACCCGGATGGTCTGGCGGAGCGGCATGGCCATCTAGCTCACCTCCTGGGGAGCGGCAAAGAACGGTGCCATTCATGGAACGCGGGAAGGACGGAACGGAGAACGCGGAAAGCAGATATTCCACCGCGTACGGTGCCGATGCGGACCAGCTCGTGCTCCGGGGCGTCCACGATCACCCGGACGGCGGCAACGGGGCGGGGGCCCGCGCGCACCGCCGCCAGCAGGACGGCGGCGCTCTCCATGTCGGCCGCGATCGCCCCGGCGGCGCGCAGCCGGGCCCGCTCGGGTCCTCGTACGACATGGTCCGTGCCGGTCAGCGGTCCGGTGTGGACCCGGTGGCCGGGCGCGGCCCCGGCGACGGCCCGGGCCAGGGGGCCGGGGTCGGTGCAGGGGACGACGGCGGACCCGTGCCGGGTCTCGGCGGCGACCACGAGGTCGCCCGGGCGCATCCCGGGGGCGAGGCCGCCGCAGAAGCCCGCCGCGAGCACCGCCGCGTGCCGCAGGGGGGCCTGGTCCAGCGCGGCGCGGACGGCGCGCTCGGCGTTCCGCGGGCCCATGCCGGTACGGAGCACGGTGACGGAGCCGGCCGGCGGGCCGGGGGCGGGGACGGGGACAGGGCCGGTGACCGGCCCGGCGGCAGGGCCGGCCGCCCGGTGGCCGCCGCGCCCGTGGCGGGCCTCGCCGCGCAGCAGGGCGAATCTCTCGATGCCCAGGGCGCAGACGATCAGCAGCGGCGCGCCGGGGCCGGGCCCCGGCGCGATGGCCGGGTCCCAGGGCATCAGCCCCCCTGACGGTGTGCGGCGAGGACGGGTTCCCCGTGCACATAGCGGCCGAGCGCGGTGAGCGGGAAGACCTGCCGGTACAGGTGGTAGTTGATGGAGAAGTCCCAGGGGAAGCCGGTCCCGGTGAAGTGCGGCTCGTCCCAGGAGCCGTCCGCGAGCTGCGCGCCGGCCAGCCAGCCGACGCCCCGCTCGACGGCGGCGCTCCCCCGCTCCCCCGCCGCGAGCAGCGCGATCAGCGCCCAGGCGGTCTGGGAGGCGGTGGACTCGCCCTGGCCCACCCAGGTCTCCTCGCGGTAGGAGCGCAGGTCCTCGCCCCAGCCGCCGTCGTCGTTCTGGACGGATTCGAGCCAGCGGACCGCGCGGCGGACCGCGGGGTGCGAGGCGGGGATCCCGGCGGCGATCAGCGCGGGGACGACCGAGCCCGTGCCGTAGACATGGTTGACTCCCCAGCGGCCGAACCAGGCCCCGCTGGGCTCCTGGTGGTCGAGGAGCCAGCGGATCCCGCGCCGGGCCCGGGGGTGGTCCGCCCGGCCCTCGTGGGCGAGCATCTCGACGACATGGGCGGTGACGTCGGCGGACGGCGGGTCGATCACCTCGCCGAAGTCGCTGAACGGCAGCCGGCCCGGGAAGCGGCTGGTGTTGTCGGCGTCGAACGCGCCCCACGCGCCGTCGCCGGACTGCATGCCGAGCGTCCAGCGTCCGCCCCGGGCGACGGCCGCGTCGACCCGCGCGGGCTCGGGGTGGCGGACCCGGCGCAGGGCGAGGATCACCTCGGCGGTGTCGTCGATGTCGGGGTAGGTCTCGTTGTGGAACTCGAAGGCCCAGCCGCCGGGGGCGAGTCCCGGCCGGCGCACCGACCAGTCGCCGGGGCGCACGATCTCCTCGCCGAGCATCCAGTCGGCCGCCTTGACCAGCGCCGGATGGTCGGCGGGCACCCCCGCGTCGGCGAGTGCGACGGTGGCGAGACAGGTGTCCCAGACGGGTGACTGGCACGCCTCGACCATCCGCGCGCCGTCCTCGCGCCAGACGGCGAACCGGTCCAGCGACTCCAGTCCGGCCCGCATCACCGGGTGCCCGATGTCGTAGCCGACCAGATGCAGGGCGATGAGGGAGTACACGGCGGGCGGCTGGATCCCGCCCCAGCAGCCGTCCTTCTCCTGGCGCTCGACGATCCACCTGGTCGCCGCCCGGACCGCCGCGCCGCGCACGGCGCGCGGGGCGATCCGGTGGTAGCGGTGGAGGAGCCGGTCGGTCCGCTGGAAGAAGCCGCTCCAGCTGGTCGCCGGGGCGAGCGGCTTGGCCGGGTTGGGATCGCGGTGGTCGGTGTGCAGCTCGTCGAGGGCGAACGGCGCGGCTCTGACCGGCCGCTTCGCCGAGACGATGGTCAGCGGCACGATGGTCTGCCGCGCCCAGCAGCCGAAGTCGTAGATGTTCAGCGGGAACCAGGAGGGAAGGAAGATCAGCTCGGGCGGCATCTCGGGGAGGTCGTCCCAGCGCCACCAGCCGAAGAGCGCGAGCCAGATCCGGGTGAAGACCCGGGAGGCGGCGATCCCGCCGTGCTCGCGGATCCAGGCGGACGCCCGGGCCATGTGCGGATCGTCGGGCGCGTCCCCGGCGAGCCGGAGGGCGACGTACGCCTCGATGGTGACGGAGAGTTCGCCGGGGCCGCCGAAGAAGGTGGCCCAGGTGCCGTCCTCCCGCTGCTCACCCCGGATGAAACGGGCCGCCGCCTCGGTGACACGGGCGTCCGGGATGCCGAGGAACTGACGCATCAGGAGATCTTCGGCGTCCATCGTCACATTGGTCTCGAGCGTCCCCTTCCACCAGCCCTCGGCGTCCTGTCTGCTCAGCAGATGGTCGACCGCCCTGGCGACCGCGCGGGCCGCGATCCCGGGCGGATCGCTCGCGGGCGGCTCCCCGGTCTCCGTCGCCCCTGTGCCCGTACCCGTGCCCGTGCCCGTGCGGAGCTGTACGGACCCGTCCTCGGGAGCGTCGGCGTCCGCGGAGGGACGCGTCTCCGCGGGCTGATGCAGATAGATCTTCTCTTCGGCGGTGGCCCCACTGGCCCGTGCCGACCCGCCGCTTCCATCGGTCGTCGCTGTCATGGCTTCCCCTTACCGTGCAGTGATGCGTGATGCGCTGCTGTGCCGGGGGTGTCCGTCGGCCGGCTTCCGGTTGCCCGGTCGCCGGCCGGCGACTGCGATTCATATGGAAGACATGATGGATGCCGCGGCGGGGGTGTGTGTCACCTCTTTCATGAGATTCGTCCCTCCGGCCGATGGGGGCGGATTCACCGCTTGCGGACCACGACGAAGTCGGCGAGCGCCACGAGCTGCGCCCTGACCTGCTCGGGCAGCTCGACGCCGTCCAGCGCGGCGATGGCGACGGCGTGCTGGCGGCGGGCCTCCTGGGAGGTCCACTCGCGGCCGCCGGCCTCTTCGATCAGCGCGGCCCGGGTGGCGAACTCCTCCTCGGAGAAGCTGGCGAAGTCATTGCTCTTGGCGTCGGCGGCGAGCAGTTCGCCGAGCCGGCGGGAGGCCGGCCCGCCCTCGGCGAGGGCGGCGACGACGGGCAGGGACTTCTTGCGCTGGCGCAGATCGCTCCAGGTCTGCTTGCCGGTGCTGACCGGGTCGCCCCAGATGCCGAGCAGATCGTCGACGGCCTGGAAGGCGAGGCCGAGGTGGTAGCCGTACTCCTCCAGGGTGTCGGCGGTGCGGTCGTCCGCGCCGCCGAGGACCGCGCCGATGGAGACGGCGCAGGCGAGCAGGGCGCCGGTCTTGTTGCCCTCCATCTCCAGGCACTCCTCGACGGTGACCCGCTCGCGGTGCTCGTAGGAGATGTCCTGGGCCTGGCCGTCGATGAGCTTGCGCGTGGCGGCGGTCAGCCGGCGGGTGGCCCGGCCGGCCTCCACCGTGCCCAGTTCCAGCAGGACTTCGTTGGCGAGCGCGAAGAGGGCGTCGCCGACGAGGATCGCCTGTGCCGGGCCGTGCACCTTCCACACCGTGTCGCGGTGGCGGCGCTGCTCGTCGCCGTCCATCAGATCGTCGTGGAGCAGCGAGAAGTTGTGCACCAGCTCGACGGCGACGGCCCCGGGGACGCCGACCTCGGGACGGGCTCCGGCGGCCTCGGCGGAGAGCAGCGCGAGCGCGGGGCGCACGGCCTTTCCGCCGTCGCCGTCGGCCGGCAGACCGTGGGCGTCGATCCAGCCGAAGTGGTAGGCGGCGACGGTGTCCATGGGGGATGCGAGCCGGTCGACGGCGGCGCGCAGCTCCGGCGTCGACATGTCGCGTCCGCGCTCCAGCAGCGCGGCGATGTCGACGCCCGCTGCGGTGTCATCAGCCGGGTTCGCCGAAGGCACAGTCGGCACGGTCTCTCCTCTTGTTCCGGTACTCGGGCTCACGCCGCCTCCTTGAGCGGATGTGCATGGGGGCGGCCGAGAGCACGGAGCGCCGCGTCGGCCGCGGTGAATCCGCTGCGTACGGCGCCTTCCATGGTCGCGGGCCAGCCGGTGGCGGTCCACGCGCCCGCCAGATACAGCCCGGGCGCGCGGGTGACGGCGCCGGGGCGCAGTCTGCCGACGCCGGGGGTGGGCGCGAAGGTGGCGGTGCGCTCCCGGGTGACGAAGAAGTCGTTCACCCCGGCGTGCCGCGCGGGCGGCAGCAGCCGTTCCAGTTCGGGCAGATAGCGGGCCCTCAGCTCGGCGACGGGTGCGTCGATCTCGTCCTGGGCGGCGGACTGCGACAGCGCCAGATACTGGCCGTCCGTCAGCCCGGAGGCCTCGGTGCGGTCGAAGACCCACTGGACGGGGCTGCCGAGCGCGGTGAAGAAGGGGCGGCGCAGCACCTTGCGGTCGTAGAGGACATGGATGTTGAGGATGGGCGCGGTGCCGATGTCGAGCAGCCGGTCGGGGTCGGCGAGCGCGCCGTCCGGCAGCAGGGCGTGGGCCTCGCGCTGGGCGACGGCGAGGACGACGGTGTCGGCCGTCAGGGGCTCGCCGCCGGTCTCGCCGGTCGCGACGCTCCAGCCGGCGCCGTCGGCCACCGGGTCGCGCTCGATGCCGCGCACCTTGACGGCGGTCTCCACCCTGACCCCGGCGGCTTCGAGCGCCTTGCGGGCGAGGGTGTCGTGCAGCTCGCCGAGCGGTACCCGGGCCCAGCCGATGTCGGCCGCGCCGGGCTCGGTGAGCAGCCCGGTCTTGAAGACCTTCGCGGCGAGGCCCATGGAGGTGTCGGGCGCCGTGGCGTTGAGCGTCGCCACGCCGACGAGGTCCCACAGGGCCTCGATGGTCCGCCGGGACTGGCCGTGGCGGCCGAGCCAGGTGGCGAAGTCGATGCCGTCGAGCGCCGGGTCGTCGGGGTCGAGCCGGCCGAGCGCGAGCGCGGCGCGGCCTACGGAGGCCCGTTCGGCGAGGCTGAGGTGGGGATAGGTGGCGAGGCTGGCCGCGAGGTGCAGCGGTACGGGCAGCGCGGTGCGGCGCAGCCGTCCCAGCCTCGGGCGGCCGGGGCGTCCGACGTCGAGCACGGGCACGTCGAGCCGGTCCTGCACCGGGGCGAGCGCGGTGCCGCCGATCCGGTCGAGGAACCAGCGGTACGCGGTGCAGCAGCGCAGATAGACGTGCTGGCCGTTGTCGACGGTCAGCTCGCCCCGGCGGAAGGAGAAGGCGAGCCCGCCGAGGCGGGGACGGCTCTCCAGCAGGGTGACGGCGAGGCCCGCGTCCGCGAGCTGGAGCGCGGCGGTGACGCCGGCGAGTCCGCCGCCGACGACCACGGCGCGCCGGGGGCGCGTCCCGTCGCCGCCGGTGTGGTGGCCTGTCACGCGCGCCCCCTCAGGGTCTGCCTGCTGATGTGCCGGGCGTCCAGGCCGGAGAGTCCCCGGACGGCGACGTACGCCTTCTCCCGGCCGGGGAGCGAGACCCGGCCGCGCAGGACGGCCTCGGGGTCGCGCTCGATGCGGTCCAGGAGCCGCCGGTAGATGCCGGCCATCGCGGCGACGCACGCGCCGCTGCGCCGGTCGAGCATCGGCAGCAGCCGGTACCCCTCGGCGAAGAGGGCGCGGGCCCGGCGCACTTCGAAGTGGACGAGACCGGCGAAGTCCGCTCCCGGCGGCGGGCTCGCGGCGCGGAAGCCCTCGGAGCAGCCGAACTTGGCGAGGTCGTCGGCGGGCAGGTAGGTGCGCCCGTGGCCGGCGTCCTCGCGGACGTCCCGCAGGATGTTGGTGAGTTGGAGCGCGAGCCCGAGGGTGTCCGCGTACTCCGCGGCGCGCTCGGCCCCGCGCGCGCCCTCCTGGGTGCCGAAGACTCCGAGCGAGAGCCGTCCGATGGCTCCCGCGACGCACCGGCAGTACGTCTTGAGGTCGTCCCAGGTCTCGTAGGTCTCGCCGCGGACGTCCATGAGGACGCCGTCGATGAGTTCGTCGAGCCCGCCGAGCGGCAGCGGGAAGCGCCGCGCGGTGTCCGCGAGGGCGACCGCGACCGGGTCGGTGTCGTCCTCGGCGACCTCGTCGCGGCGGACGCGCTCCAGCAGCTCCCGGGTGGCCTCCAGCCGGGAGCGCTTGTCGTCGGGGGCGAGGTCGCCGTCGCCGATGTCGTCCACGCGTCGCGAGAACGCGTACAGCGCGGACATGGCCTGCCGCTTGTCCGGCGGCAGGAGTCGGATGCCGTACGCGAAGTTGCGCGCCTGCTGTCCGGTGACGGCCTCGCAGTAGCTGTACGCGGCCTGTACCGGTGCCGGCATCTGGGTGGTTTGCTCCATGGTCCGGCTCACCTCTCTTTACGCGTTCTTCGCAGGACGGCTCCCGTTTCACGCAGCAGTCGCGTCCTGGCGGTTCTGGGCGGGCCGGGCAGTACGTCGTGTCCGGCGGACCTGATCGCGGCGAGGGCTGCGTACCCTCCCGCGACGAATCCGGCGAGCAGCAGCCGCAGTCTGCCGTCGACGCTGCCCACCAGCGGTGCGCCCTCGTCCAGCAGACGGCGGGCACGGTCCGCCTGGTAGGCAACGAGGGCGCGGACGGATGCGTTCCCGGTGGCGGCCGAGAGATCGGTCTCACTGACGTGGAAGCGCCGCATGTCCTCGGCGGGCAGATAGATCCGGCCGGCGGCGAGGTCCTCGGAGACGTCCTGGAGGTGCTCGACGATCTGGAGCGCGGTGCAGATGGCGTCCGAGCGGCGCAGCCGCTCGGGGCTCAGCACTCCGCCGACCTGGAGGACGAGGTTTCCGACGGGGTTGGCGGACAGCTCGCAGTAGGCGAGGAGTTCGTCGTACGTCTCGTAGCGGGTGACCAGCTGGTCCTGGCGGTTCGCCTCGATCAGGCCGAGGAACGGCTCGATGGTGAGGGAGCGGGCGCGGACGGTGGGGCGCAGCGCGCGCAGCAGGGGGTGCCGGGGCTCACTGCCGGGGCCGTCGGTGCCGGGGCCGTCGGAGCCGGGGCCGTCGGAGCCGTCGCGGGGGGAGCCGTCGCCGGGGGCGGCGAAGACCCTCCGCAGATCCGCCTCGAAGGCGTCGAGCATGATCAGCCGGTCGTCCGCGTCGGCGGGGTCGACGCCGAGGTGGCGGGCGTCCGCGCCGCCGGGCGCGAGGTCTCCGTCGCCGATGTCGTCGACGAGCCGTGCGTAGCCGTAGAGGGCCATGATGTGCTCGCGCGAGGCGCGCGGCAGGAAGAAGGGGGCCACGGGGAAGTTCTCGGCGGTGGCCTTGTCGAGGGTGCCGCGCGCGCCGGGGTCCGCCGGGTGCGTCGGCCGGGTCGCGGTCATCGGTGGCTGCCTGGGGCGGGGACGGCGAAAGTCTCGCGGGGCTGGAGATATCCGATCATTGCCGTCACATCTCCCGTTCTACACTGCCGATCCAATCCATCCCATTTCGGACACGCCGCCGGTCTTCCCGACCGCGCGAGGTCCGCCCGTCGGCCCGGGCATCGGGGGCGTATCGCCCCACTTGCCGTGATTCCGCACCGGTCCAGCTTACGTTGCGCGACGCCCGGGTCATGTGTCCGGGCGTCGCGGTCCCTGCAAGAGCGCCGCACTCGCGGTCAACCTTCCCTCATGGCCCCGGTCTTGATTTTCGCCATGCCGCTCCGGGGCCCGTATCGCCGTGGTCACGGCCGATGCGCGGCCGTCATGTGACAGGACGCGATAAGGCCCCCGCCCGGATGTCAAAGCGGGGGCCTCCATCAGGACCGGCTCCGTCGCCGGCCCCTTGGTCTCGTTCTGGTAACTACTTGCCGGTTTCCTTTTCGTACGCCTTGAGGACCTCGTCGGTGGGCCCGTCCATCAGCAGCTCGCCCTTCTCCAGCCAGAGCACACGGTCGCAGGTGTCCCTGATCGACTTGTTGCTGTGGCTCACCAGGAAGACCGTGCCCGCCTCCTTGCGCAACTCACGGATGCGCTGCTCGGAGCGGATCTGGAACTTGCGGTCACCGGTGGCGAGGGCCTCGTCGATCATCAGGACGTCGTGGTCCTTGGCCGCAGCGATGGAGAACCGCAGCCGCGCGCCCATGCCGGAGGAGTAGGTGCGCATCGGCAGCGTGATGAAGTCGCCCTTCTCGTTGATCCCGGAGAAGTCGACGATGGACTGGTAGCGGTCGCGGATCTGCTCGCGCGACATGCCCATGGCCAGTCCGCCGAGGATCACATTGCGCTCGCCGGTCAGATCGCCCATCAGCGCCGCGTTGACACCCAGCAGCGAGGGCTGGCCGTCGGTGTAGACATGGCCGCGCTCGGTGGGCAGCAGTCCGGCTATGGCGCGCAGCAGCGTCGACTTGCCGGAGCCGTTGGTGCCGATCAGACCGATCGCCTCGCCCCGGTAGGCGGTGAAGGAGACGCCGCGCACGGCGTGCACCTCGCGCACACCCCGCTGCTGCTCGCCCTTCTTGCGCCGCAGGATCCGGCTGAGCGCGGCGGTGGCACTGCCCCGGCCGCCGGCCGAGCCGTGGACGCGGTAGACGATGTGGACGTCGTCGGCGATGACGGTGGGGATTCGTCCGGTGTTGTTCTCAGCCACGGCCATACCGTTCCTCAGCCTTCCAGAAGTACACGAAACCAAGGATGCCGAACACGAGCGCCCAGCCCAGCGCGAGCGCCCAGACATGGTCCGGCAGGTTGCTGGAGCCGTAGCCGTCGATCAGCGCGAAGCGGATCAGGTCCATGTAGACGGCGGCCGGGTTCCACTGGAGCACATCGGCGATCCAGGACGGCTTGTCCTTCAGCATCAGCGGGATGGAGAACATCACGCCGGACGCGTACATCCAGGTCCGCATGATGAACGGCATCAGCTGGGCGAGGTCGGGCGTCTTGCTGCCGAGCCTGGCCACGATCAGCGCGAGGCCGGTGTTGAAGACGAACTGGAGCGCCAGCGCGGGAATGATCAGCAGCCAGGACAGCGTGGGGTAGCTGCCGAAGCCGATCACGATCAGGACCAGCACGATCATCGAGAACAGCAGCTGCTGGAGCTGCTGGAGCGCGAAGGAGATGGGGAGCGAGGCGCGCGGGAAGTGAAGGGCCCGCACCAGCCCCAGATTGCCCGAGATGGCCCGTACGCCCGACATCACGGAGCTCTGGGTGAAGGTGAAGACGAAGACACCCGTCACCAGGAACGGCACGAAGACCTCGTCGGACATCCCGCCCCGGGTGCCGAGGATCAGTCCGAAGATCAGGTAGTAGACCAGCGCGTTCAGCAGCGGGGTCACCACCTGCCAGAGCTGGCCCAGCTTGGCCTTGCTGTACTGGGCGGTCAGCTTGGCCTGCGAGAAGGCCAGGATGAAATGTCGCCGGCCCCAGAGCTGACGCACATACTCGGCCAGTCCCGGGCGGGCGCCGCTGACCGAAAGACCGTACTTGGCGGCGAGCTGCGCCGGGGACAGAGCATCGTCGGCCGATGGCCGGGCGGTCATCGTGATCGCACCGTCAGGGGATGTGTCACTCACAAGGGATACTTTCGTCTTC
Organism: Streptomyces amakusaensis; assembly: GCF_039532665.1. Lineage (NCBI taxonomy): Bacteria > Bacillati > Actinomycetota > Actinomycetes > Kitasatosporales > Streptomycetaceae > Streptomyces > Streptomyces amakusaensis. The sequence continues at coordinate 223,511 of NZ_BAAASB010000004.1, forward strand.
GAGATGCGCGGCAGTGGGGGCGCGGCTCCGGGTCGTCGCCGGAATCCCGGAGTGCGCCCGGAGCTCTCAAGGCCCAAGCTTGTCAGATCACCGGAGGCCGGCCCAGTCGGGTGAGCCTCCGCACAGTTCGCCACTTCATGGGCCGGCGGGGCTCGCGGGGGGTCCGCCGGCCTTCCGTGAATCCGCCCGCCCGGGCCTTCAGGGCGGCCCCCCGGGGGACGGCGACCTCCACCCGGTCGCCGTCCTGCCCGGCGACCGGGTCCGGCAGGGCGCGCAGATCATCGGGGCGGTCCCCCATGGTGATGATCACCGCGCCCGGCCTGAGGTCCGCCGTCACTTCAGCCTGCTCGACGCCAGGATCGACACCAGGTGCAGCAGGGTCTGGACGACGGCGATGCCGGCGAGGACCGCGATGCCGAGGCGGGTGAAGAAGAGACCGTCGCCCTGGACGGTGTCGAGGACGGCCATCACCAGGATGAAGAGGCTGGCCTCGATCCCGCCGACGAGCCGGTGGAACTTGAGGGCGGCGGCGGCGCGGCGGGCGAGCGCCAGACCGGAGGAGCGGGGCACGGAGGCCTCGTCCTTGACGGCCGGCAGACCGCTGCGCTGGCGGGCGACGTCGACCAGGTCGGTCTCGGCCTTGATCAGGATCGCGCCGAGGGCGGCGACCGTGCCGAGGAAGGCCCACAGCCACTCGGGGCGGCCGTCGCCGAAGGCGTCGGCACCCCGGACTCCGAAGCCGACCAGCAGGGCGGCCTCGCAGATGTAGTGGCCGATCCGGTCGAGATAGACGCCGGTGATCGAGGTCTGTCCGCGCCAGCGGGCGACCTCGCCGTCGACGCAGTCGAGCAGCAGATAGAGCTGGAAGAGGACGGCGGCGAGGATCGCGCCGGTCAGCCCGGGGATCAGCAGGGCCGCGCCGCCGATGACCCCCACCACGATCATGAGATGGGTCAGCTGGTTGGGCGTGATCCTGGTGTTCACCAGATACGGGTCGACGTGCAGCGAGATTTCCCGCATGTACAGGCGTCCGGCCCAGTGCTCGCCGCTTCTCCGGTCCTTCACTCCCTCCGGGTGAACGACCGGGCGGAGCTCAGCTACGGATGGTCTTGGCATAGTCGGCGTACGCGTCCCTGATCTGGTCGGTGGTGAGGTCGAGGTGTTCAAGGATGGTGAAGCGGCCCGGCCTGGTCTGCGGGGCGTACTCCACGGCCGCGACGAACTCGTCGACGGAGAAACCGATTTCGGCGGGCAGCACGGGCAGCTCGTGCCGCCGCAGCACCTCCGCGAAGAGCCCGGCCTGCTGAGGGGCCCCGCGCAGATGCATGGCGAAGGCCGCGCCGAGTCCGACCTGTTCGCCGTGGCTGGCGGCGCGCTGCGGATACAGCAGGTCGAAGGCGTGGCTGATCTCGTGGCAGGCGCCGGACGACGGGCGGGTGTCACCGCTGATCGACATGGCGATGCCGGTGAGGACGAGCCCCTCGGCGAGCACGGTGAGGAACTCGTCGTCGGCGACCGAGCCGGGGTGGCGCAGTACGGACTCCCCCGCCGTGCGGGCCATGGCGGCGGCGAGTCCGTCGACGGGCTCGCCGTTCACGCGGTGGGAGAGCTCCCAGTCCGCGATCGCCGACAGATTGGAGACCGTGTCGCCGACGCCGGAGCGGATGAACCGGGCCGGGGCGTCGCGGATCACATCGAGGTCGATGACCATGGCGATGGGCGTGGGCACGCCGTAGGAGCCCCGGCCGTTGTCGTTGTCGAGGGTGGCGACCGGCGAGCAGATGCCGTCGTGCGCCAGATTGGTGGCGACCGAGACCAGCGGCAGGCCGACCCGGGCCGCCGCGTACTTGCTGACGTCGATGATCTTGCCGCCGCCGAGGGCGACCACGGCGTCGTACCGCTGTCCCTTGATGGCGTCGGCGAGCCGGACGGCCGAGTCGATGGTGCCGTCGGCAACCTCGAACCAGTCCGCGCCCGGCAGCGCCGGCTCCAGCTTCTCGCGCAGCGCGCGGCCGGAGCCGCCGCTCAGCGCGACGGCGAGCTTTCCGGACGCGGAGATCCGCTGGTCGGCGAGGAGGCCGGCCAGATCGTCCAGCGCTCCCCGCCGGATGTCGACGACGACCGGCGAAGGGATGAGCCGGGTCAGTACAGGCACGCGATCTCACGGCCCTTCGCGAGGTCGTCGTGGTTGTCGATCTCCACCCACGGCACGTCCCCGATGGGGGCGACGTCCACGGTGACGCCTCGGTCGATCAGTTCCTGGTAGCCGTCCTCGTAGTAGAGGTCGGGGTCGCGCTCGAAGGTCGCCCTGAGGGCGTCCGCCAGTTCCTCGGCGGCCTCGGGCTCGATCAGGGTGACGCCGATGTACTCGCCGGTGGCGGTGGCGGGGTCCATGAGCTTGGTGATCCGGCGGACGCCGAGGCCGTCCTCGGTGATCACCTTCATCTCCTCGTCGGCGAGGTTCTTCACCGTGTCGAGGGCGAGGATGATCTTCTTGCCGTCGCCCCGGGCGGCGAGCAGGGTGCGCTCGACGGAGACCGGGTGGACGGTGTCGCCGTTGGCGAGGATGACGCCCCGCTTCAGCACGTCACGGGCGCACCACAGGGAGTAGGCGTTGTTCCACTCCTCGGCCTTGTCGTTCTCGACGAGGGTCAGCTTCAGGCCGTACGCGGCCTCCAGCGCGGCCTTGCGCTCGTGGACGGCCTCCTTGCGGTAGCCGACGACGATCGCGGCCTCGGTGAGACCGATCTCGGCGAAGTTGGCGAGGGTCATGTCGAGGACGGTCTTGGAGACCCCGTCCCGCTCGGGGCCCACGGGCACGAGGGCCTTGGGAAGCGTGTCGGTGTAGGGGCGAAGACGCCGTCCGGCACCGGCGGCCAGGACAAGGCCGATCATGCGGGTTCTCCTTCGTCATGTACGGCGGGCGCGGCGGAGGACACCCAGAAGCGGATGCTCTCCACCAGCACCACGAGTGCGACGACGACGGCCAGGGCCGTCAGCGCGATGGTGAAGTCGGTGGCGGTGACCAGTGCGGCCAGCAGCGCGACGGCCAGGATCCGGCCCTCGTGCCCGCCGATCACCCGCACCAGCCACCGCGGCGGCGCCCCGGTGCCCCCGCGGATGCGGTAGACCGTGTCGTAGTGATGGTAGGCGACCGCCGACACCAGGCCGAAAGCGGCGGGCAGCGCCCCGTCCACGTCGGCGCGGGCGGCCAGGGCCAGGATCGTGCCGTACTCGGCGGCCCGGAAGGCGGGCGGGACCAGCCAGTCGAGCGCGCCGCCCAGCGGGCGGGCGACGGCGAGGCCCGAGGTGAGGACGTAGCCGACGGCGGCGAGGAGCGGCCAGAGGGAGCCGTACGGGCTGAGCACGGCGGTGGCGGCCAGCGCGCCGCCGCCCAGCAGGGCGATGACGGGCGGGGCGATCGCGGGCAGCCGGCGCGCGAGCGGGCGGGCGGCCCTGGCGACGGTCTCGGCGAGCGGCCCGGAGTCGGCCAGCTCCGCCAGCGCCCGGGTGGCGCGCTCGGTCCTGGTGGCCTTGCGGGTCAGCGAGCGCAGCAGCCGGCCGGCGGTGGTGTAGCAGGCGGCGAAGCCGCAGCCCACGAGGAGCGCGTAGAAGACGATCCGGGGGGTGGTCACGGCGGTCAGCACGGCGATCATGGCCCAGCGCTCGCCGATCGGGAGGACGATCATCCGGCGCACCCAGACCGTCCAGCCGACGCTGTCGAGCTTGTCGGAGAGGGCGGCGGTGGGGCTGGTGTTGGAGACCGCGTCGTGGTTGGCCTCGTTGAAGGAGAAGTCCACGACATGCCGGCAGGTCTGGAGCACCATCGCGCCGAGTGCCAGCGCCCACACGTCGTCGCCCGCCCGGGCCGCGCCGAGCGCCAGGCCCGCGTAGAACGCGTACTCCTTGGCCCGGTCGAAGGTGGCGTCGAGCCAGGCCCCCATCGTGGAGTACTGGAGGGAGTAGCGGGCGAGCTGGCCGTCGGCGCAGTCCAGCACGAAGGAGAGGAGCAGCAGCAGACCGGCGACGGCGAAGCCCGCCCGGGTGCCGGTCGCGGCGAAGCCCGCCGCGATCAGCGCGGTGATCAGCGACGCGGTGGTCACCTGGTTGGGGGTGAGACCCCGGCGGGCGCACCAGCGGGCGATGTGCCGTGAGTACGGGCTGACGCAGTACGTGGTGAAGAAGCCGTCGCGGGCCTTGACCGAGGAGCGCAGCCGTACGGCCTCGTCGTCGACGGCCAGGACGGCCTGCCGGGCCTCGTCCAGGGCCCGGGGGTCGCCGGGGACGGTCGCGACGAGGGAGCCCAGCTCGGGCCGGTGCACGGGGGTGCCGTCGGCCTCCACCCCCTGGGCGAGCACATCGGGCAGCACGGTGTCGGAGGTGATCACGGCCGGGGCCTCGGCCGCCGCCCGCGCGGTGTCCGGGGCGCCGGTGCCGGCGAGCGCCCTGACGAGGGCGGCGCGGCCGGCGGGCTGGACGGTCAGCGCGCCGGGGACGGCGGCCGCCGGGAAGCGGGGGTCGGTCAGCGCGAGGCGCAGCGCGTGGACGTGGCCGACGAAGCGGGCGTCCACGACGGCGACCCGGTCGGCCCCCGGGACCTCGGCGAGCAGCTCGGCGGTCCGGTCGGCTCCGGGGGAGACGCGTACGTCGAAGCCCAGCGACCGCAGATCGCCCTCGAGCGACGAACCGGGCACGGGCGGACCGGTGAGGATGGCGGTCGACAGACGAACTCACTCCTTGGAACCGAGGGTGTGGGTGCGCGACGGCCCGGCCCGTCACTCGGGCGGCAGCACGTCGGCAAGGCTTCGGCAGAGGCTATCGGATGCGCTCAGAGGGGAGTTCACTGGCCGTTTACGCCCCGATCGGGCACCGGTCGCCGTGACAGAACCCCGGTGGGGCCCAGTCGGAGATCATCATCGTTGATCAGTGCCCCGGCCCACAAACCCGGCCCCCCGGGGAGCGGGCCCGATCCGCGGGGCCGCTCATGATCGGCGCGGTCCCGGGGCGATCCGGGGGCCAGGCCATAGGCTGACGGTATGACGTGGCTGATAACAGGTGGAGCGGGATACATCGGCGCGCATGTGGCGCGGGCGATGACGGAGGCCGGCGAGCGGGTCGTCGTGCTGGACGACTTGTCGTCCGGTGTGGTCGAGCGACTGCCCGAGGGGGTCCCGCTGGTACGGGGGGCGGTCCTGGACCGGGAGCTGCTGGACCGCACCCTGGGGGAGCACGGGATCACGGGGGTCGTCCATCTCGCGGCCAAGAAGCAGGTCGGCCAGTCGGTCGAGGAGCCGCTGCGGTACTACCGGGAGAATGTGCACGGGCTGACCGTGCTGCTGGAGGCGGTCGTCAAGGCCGGGGTGGGCACCTTCCTCTTCTCCTCGTCGGCGGCCGTGTACGGGGTGCCCGAGGAGCTGGATCTGATCCCGGAGTCGGCCCCCTGTGCCCCGATCAACCCCTACGGCGAGACCAAGCTGGCCGGGGAGTGGCTGGTACGGGCCGCCGGGCGGGCGCACTCCCTGTCGACGGCGTGCCTGCGGTACTTCAATGTGGCCGGCTCGGCCTCCCCCGAGCTGTCGGACATCGGGGTTTTCAACATCATCCCGATGTTCTTCGACCGGATCACCCAGGGCGACGCGCCCCGGATCTTCGGCGACGACTATCCGACGCCGGACGGCACCGGCATCCGCGACTACATCCATGTCGCGGATCTCGCCGACGCGCACCTGGCGGTGGCCCGCAGGCTCGCCGCGCAGCGGACGCCGGGGGATCTGACGGTCAACATCGGACGCGGCGAGGGGGTCTCGGTGCGGGAGCTGGCCTCCCTGGTCGGCGAGGTCACCGGGCGGCCGGTGGAGCCGGTGGTCGAGCCGCGCCGCCCGGGCGACGCGGCGAAGGCGGTGGCCTCGGTCGAGCTGATCGGCGAGGAGCTGGGGTGGACGGCCTCGCGCGGGGTGCGCGAGATGGTCGAGTCGGCGTGGGAGGGCTGGTGCCTGCGGCACCCCGAGGCCCGCGCGCGATGAGCGCCCCGGCCGCCGGGCCGGGAGCCGTCCCGGCGTTCCCCGGACGAGCCGTCCAGGCCTGCGCGGGATGACCGGACCGGGTGCGCCGCGGCCGTCGCCCGCGGCGCGCCCGACCGGTCCGAAATGATCTCTCACCGCGCTGACCTGCGGATCGTTTCCGCAGGTCAGGCGATATGACAACGGTGTTCAGTGCCGTGTTGCCCATACCCCCCACCCGTAGTTGACTGAGGTCGGAATCAGACCGATCTCCGACGACTGGGAGGCGTTTTCGATGGGGGCTGGGCACGACCACGGACACACACACGGAGGGCCGCCGCCGACCGGCACCGCCGCCGCGGCCTACCGGGGGCGGCTGCGGATCGCCCTGGCGATCACCCTGGGCGTGATGGTCCTGGAGATCGTCGGCGGGTTCGTCACCGGTTCGCTCGCCCTGGTCGCCGACGCGGCGCACATGGCCACCGACGCGGTGGGCCTCGCCATGGCGCTGCTGGCCATCCACTTCGCCAACCGGCCGGCGAGCGCCAACCGCACCTTCGGCCTCGCCCGCGCCGAGATCCTCTCGGCGCTCGCCAACTGTCTGCTGCTGCTGGGCGTCGGCACCTATGTGGTGTACGAGGCGATCCAGCGGTTCATCACGCCCACCGAGACCGAGGGCGGGCTGACGATCGTCTTCGGCCTGATCGGCCTGATCGCCAATGTGATCTCCCTCTCGCTGCTGATGCGCGGGCAGAAGGAGAGCCTCAATGTGCGGGGCGCGTATCTGGAGGTCCTCAACGACGCGCTGGGCTCGGTCGCCGTCCTGGTCTCGGCGACGGTGATCCTCACCACCGGCTGGCAGGCGGCCGACCCGATCGCCTCGCTGCTGATCGCGCTGATGATCGTGCCGCGCACGGTCAAGCTGCTGCGCGAGACGCTGCGCGTCCTGCTGGAGATCGCGCCCAAGGACGTCGACATGGACGAGGTACGGGCGCACATAGTGGCGCTGCCCGGCGTGGAGGACGTCCACGATCTGCACGCCTGGACGATCACTTCCGGGATGCCGGTGCTCTCCGCGCACGTGGTGGTGAGCCAGGGCGTGCTCGACTCCATGGGCCACGAGAGGATGCTCCACGATCTTCAGGGCTGCCTCGGATCGCATTTCGACGTGGAGCACTGCACCTTCCAGCTGGAGCCCGCCGGCCACGCGGAGCACGAGGCGAGCCTCTGCCACTGACGCCCGGAGCGCGCTCCCGGCCCGCCGGCGGCCCGGCGGGCCGGGCGGGCGGCGGGGGCCCGGGAGGCCCGGGGGAGGACATGCCCGGCCGTTCGAAGTGAGGACAAGCCGCTTTTGTACGGCAGACTGGGCAGGCCCCTCAGGGCGAGGACCTCAGCGAAGGATGGTTATGCCGACCTCACCGACCTCACCGGCCACCGCCACGGACAGCCCGTCGACGGACAGCGCGTCGAGAGCCACCGGTGCCCCACCGGAGATCCTGCTCGAACTGGTCGACGAGCACGGCAACACCATCGGCACCGCGGAGAAGCTCACCGCCCACCAGGCCCCCGGGCTGCTGCACCGGGCGTTCTCGGTCTTCCTCTTCGACGAGCGGGGACGGCTGCTGCTCCAGCGCCGCGCCCTGGGGAAGTACCACTCCCCCGGCGTCTGGTCGAACACCTGCTGCGGCCACCCCTACCCCGGCGAGGCCCCCTTCGCCGCCGCCGCCCGGCGCACCCACGAGGAGCTGGGGCTCTCGCCCACGCTGCTCGCGGAGGCCGGCACGGTCCGCTACAACCACCCGGACCCGGCCTCGGGCCTGGTGGAGCAGGAGTACAACCATCTCTTCGTCGGACTGACGCGGACCGCGCCCCGGCCGGACCCCGAGGAGGTCGGCGAGACGGCCTTCGTGACACCGGCGGAGCTGGCCGAGCGCGACGCCTCGGCCCCGTTCTCCGCCTGGTTCCACACCGTGCTGGACGCCGCGCGCCCCGCCATCAGGGAGCTGACGGGCCCGGCCGGCGGCTGGTGAACCCCGTCGGTGCCGCCGCCGGGCCCGCTCCCGGCGGCGGCACCGGCGCCGGCACCGGGGTCAGCGGCAGCTCGGCCCAGACGACCTTGCCGCCCCGCGCCGTGCGCTCGACATGGTGACGGCCGCCCGCCTCGCGGGTGATCTCCCGTACGAGCATCAGCCCGCGCCCGCCGGTCCGCCGGCAGTCCGACTCCAGCGCCCTGGGCCGGCAGGGGTGGTCGTCCTCGACCGAGACCCTGATCCGGCCGCCCCGGACGGCCAGCTCGACGGAGAGTTCCGGCGAGAGCGGGGCCGCGTGCCGGACGACGTTGGTCACCAGCTCCGAGACGATCAGCAACAGCCCGTGGACGACGGGATCGCCCGTCGGCACACCCTGGCGGCGCAGCAGATCCCGGACGGTGTGCCGGGCCCTGGGCACCGACGCCTCGGTCGCCGGGGCCGTGAATCTCCACACCCCCTCGCACGACCGTGGCCGGGCGGGGACACTCCCGCGGCTCTCCATGGATCCGGCACCCACCCTCGGCTCGACTGCCCGGCTTCTGGGGAGCAAGTGTTGGCAGCGGGCCGCCCCGGACCGGGGCACTGAACAGAAATCAGCGCCAATCGGCGTTTTCTGACCGAGCGCGTATGACAGGGGCAGGTGTACGACTGCTTATGGCCGGTCGCCCGGGATGTCACCGGAAGCACTCGTACCGCTTCCGGGGCCGGCGCCGGACTGCGGCCCGGGCCCCGGCTCGGTGACCGCTCCGACGATCCGCCGGCCGCCGACGCCGATGGCGATCAGCCCGAGCCCGTCGAAGAGCAGGGCCAGCGAGAAGAAGAGCCCCAGGACGTACCGGCTGCTCTCCGGCCAGTTGCCGAGCACCAGAATGCCCAGCAGCAGCAGAAAAGCGCCCTGGAAGAGCGTCCAGCCGAACTGCGGGCCGCGCACCACCAGCGAGCCGACCAGCCTGAAGAGCCCGCCGGTCAGGAAGAGCAGCGCGGCGAAGAGGGTCAGCGTCTCCGCCGATCCCTCGGGGTGGCGGATGACGACCACGCCCGCCGCGATGTTCAGGGCGGCGACCACCACGGCCAGCCAGAAGTACTCGCTGCCGCGGGACTGGACCGCCTGGACCAGGCCCACCACTCCGCCGATCAGCAGCAGCCAGCCGAAGAGGAGCATGGAGGTGAGGGTCGCGAGGCCCGTGTAGACGAGCCCCACCACCCCCGCGATCACGAGAATCACTCCGAGGGCGGCCAGCAGGCCGAAGCCCCGCTTCAGCTCTTTGGGACCCTGGACGGTATCGGCCATCGTCTCCTCCTCGCCGCACCCCCCTCGTACCCCTTCTTGATCGTAAGTCCGGGCGGGCGGGATAGCATCCGGCGCATGAACCAGCCGGAATCCCCGCCGCGGCTGACGCACACCGTCGCCGGCGGCGTCGCCACTGTCGTGATCAGCAACCCGGCCAGGCGCAACGCGATGACCACCGGGATGTGGAAGGCGCTGCCCCTGCTGCTCGACGCGCTCGCCGGGGACCGGGCCGTACGGGCCCTGGTGCTCACCGGCGACGGGCCGACGTTCTGCGCCGGGGCGGACATATCCTCGCTGCCGGGGCCGCACGGTCCTGGCGAGTCCCCGCAGGAGCTGGCGGTGCGCGCCGAGGAGGCGCTCGCCGCCTTCCCCCGGCCGACGCTCGCCGCGGTGCGCGGCCACTGCGTGGGCGGCGGCTGCCAGCTGGCCGCCGCCTGCGATCTGCGGTTCGCGGAGGAGGGCGCGTCCTTCGGGGTCACCCCGGCGAGGCTGGGGATCGTCTATCCGGGCTCCTCCACCCGCCGGCTGGTCGCGCTGGCGGGGCCGTCCACGGCCAAATACCTGCTGTTCTCGGCCGAGTTGATCGACACGGCGCGGGCGCTGCGCACCGGGCTGGTGGACGAGGTGCTCCCGGCCGGCGGGCTGGACGAGCGGGTGGCCGCGTTCACCTCGGTCCTCGTCGGGCGCTCGGCGCTGACGCAGACCGCGGCCAAGGAGTTCGCGGCGGGCCGTCCCGACCGGGACGCCCACTGGGCCGCCCTGGCGGTGGAGCAGGCCGCCCCGGGCGGCGACACCGCGGAGGGCGTCGCCGCCTTCCTGGAGCGGCGCTCGCCCCGCTTCACCTGGTGCGGGTGAGGGCGGTCAGCCCTGACCGGCGGTGTTCCGGGGCTGTGCCCGCCAGTGGGCGACGATCTCCGGCGGGGCCTTGTCGGGGGATCCGGCGTCGTACGGGGGGTGCGGATCGTACTCGGTGAGCAGCTGGACGGTCCGGGCCAGATCGTCGCCGCCGATCCGGCCCAGCAGATGCAGCGCCATGTCGATGCCGGCCGAGACCCCGGCGGCGGTGACGTACTTCCCGTCGAAGACGACCCGCTCGCGCGTCGGCACCGCGCCCAGCGGGGTCAGCTCGTCCATGGCGAGCCAGTGCGTGGTGGCCCGGCGGCCGGTGAGGAGTCCCGCCCCGGCGAGGACCAGTGAGCCGGTGCACACCGAGGTGGTCCAGGTGCTGGTGGCGTCGGCGGTGCGCAGCCAGTCGAGTACCGCCGGGTCGCGCCCGGCCGCGTCCGAGCCCGGACCGCCCGGCACCAGCACGATGTCGGGATCCGGCACCTCGTCGAGGGTCCGGTCGGCGACCAGGGCGAGCGAGCCCTGGTCGTTGCGGACCGGTCCGGCCCGCTCCGCGACGAAGACGGTCTCGGCACCGGGCGTGCGGCCGAGGAGTTCATAGGGGCCGACGGCGTCGAGGGTGGTGAAGCGGTCGTAGAGCAGTACGGCGATACGCACGGTGTTTTCCCTTCGGTGACGGTGACCGCGGTGACTGCGGTACGGGAAAGGCCGGTTGGGGCCGGTGATACAGAGGAAACCGTAGAGCCTCATACGCCGACGGAACCGGGGCGGGCTCCGGGGGACTGCGCGGACACGGTCCAAAGGCGACATCTCCACCGCGCACCCGGCACAATGCAGTCTCAAGCAGAGCCAGCAGGAGAAGGCGAGTCGGGGAAACGTGACGACGTCCATCGAAGGCAGGATCGCCGAGGAACTCGGCGTACGGGAGCGTCAGGTCAGGGCGGCCGTCGACTTGCTCGACGGCGGTTCGACCGTGCCGTTCATCGCGCGTTACCGCAAAGAGGCGACCGAGACGCTCGACGACGCGCAGCTGCGCACGCTGGAGGAGCGGCTGCGCTATCTGCGGGAGCTGGAGGACCGGCGGAGCGCGATCCTCCAGTCCGTGCGCGAGCAGGGCAGGCTGGACGGGACGCTGGAGGCGCGGATCCTGGCCGCCGACACCAAGGCCCGCCTGGAGGACATCTATCTGCCCTTCAAGCCCAAGCGCCGGACCAAGGCGCAGATCGCCCGTGAGGCGGGGCTCGAACCGCTGGCCGACCGGCTGCTGACCGACCCCTCGGCGGATCCGCCGGCCGCCGCCGCGGCCTTCGTCGACGCGGACCGGGGGGTCGCGGACGGCGCGGCGGCCCTGGAGGGCGCGCGGTCGATCCTCACCGAGCGGTTCTCGGAGGACGCCGATCTGATCGGCGAGCTGCGCGAGCGCATGTGGACGCGCGGCCGGGTCGCCGCGAAGGTCCGTGAGGGCAAGGAGGAGGCGGGGGCGAAGTTCGCCGACTACTTCGACTTCGCCGAGCCGTTCACCGAGCTGCCCTCCCACCGGGTGCTCGCCATGCTCAGGGGCGAGAAGGAGGACGTCCTCGATCTGGCCCTCGAACCGGAGGAGGCCGTGGACGGCCCTTCGGCGTACGAGTCCATGGTGGCCCGCCGCTTCGGCGTGGCCGACCGGGGCCGCCCGGGCGACAAGTGGCTGGCGGACACGGTCCGCTGGGCCTGGCGGACCAGGATCCTGGTGCATCTCGGCATCGATCTGCGGCTGCGGCTGCGCACGGCGGCCGAGGACGAGGCGGTACGGGTCTTCGCGGCCAATCTGCGGGATCTGCTGCTCGCCGCGCCGGCCGGCACCCGTGCCACGCTCGGCCTCGACCCCGGTTTCCGTACCGGGGTGAAGGTCGCCGTCGTCGACGCGACCGGCAAGGTCGTCGCCACGGACACGATCCATCCGCACGTCCCGGCGAACCGCTGGGACGAGTCGCTGGCGAAGCTGGCGCGGCTCGCGAAGGAGCACTCGGTCGATCTGGTCGCCATCGGCAACGGCACGGCCTCGCGCGAGACCGACAGGCTCGCCGGTGAGCTGATCTCCCGCAACCCGGAGCTGGGTCTCACCAAGGTGATGGTCTCGGAGGCGGGCGCGTCGGTGTACTCGGCCTCCGCCTTCGCCTCGCAGGAGCTGCCGGAGCTGGATGTGTCGCTGCGCGGGGCGGTCTCCATCGCGCGCAGGCTCCAGGACCCGCTGGCGGAGCTGGTGAAGATCGACCCCAAGTCGATCGGGGTGGGTCAGTACCAGCACGACCTGGCCGAGGTGAAGCTCTCGCGCTCGCTGGACGCGGTGGTCGAGGACTGTGTGAACGGCGTCGGGGTGGACGTCAACACCGCTTCCGCGCCGCTGCTGTCCCGGGTCTCCGGCATCAGCGCCGGGCTCGCCGAGAACATCGTGGCCCACCGGGACGCCAACGGGCCCTTCCACTCCCGCAAGGCGCTCAAGAAGGTGGCCAGGCTCGGCCCCAAGGCGTACGAGCAGTGCGCGGGCTTTCTGCGGATCCGGGACGGCGAGGACCCGCTGGACGCCTCCAGCGTGCACCCGGAGGCGTATCCGGTGGTGCGCCGGATGGCGCGGACGGCGGGCGGCGAGGTCGCCTCGCTGATCGGCAACGCCGGGGTGCTGCGGTCGCTGCGGCCCGGTGAGTTCGTGGACGAGTCCTTCGGTCTGCCGACCGTGACGGACATTCTGCGCGAGCTGGAGAAGCCGGGGCGCGACCCGAGGCCCGCCTTCCGGACGGCGGCCTTCAAGGAGGGCGTCGAGAAGATCGGCGATCTCTCCTCCGGGATGGTCCTCGAAGGGGTGGTCACCAATGTGGCGGCCTTCGGGGCCTTCGTCGACATCGGCGTCCACCAGGACGGTCTGGTGCATGTGTCGGCCATGTCCAGGACCTTCGTCAAGGATCCGCGCGAGGTGGTGAAGCCCGGCGACGTGGTGAAGGTCAAGGTTCTCGACATCGACATCCCGCGCAAGCGGATCTCGCTGACGCTGCGGCTGGAGGACGAGGCGGCCCCGAAGTCCGCCGACGGCCAGGAGCGGACCGGCGGGGGCGGACGGGGACGGCGGGAGCGCGGCGGCGGACGGCCGCAGCAACAGCAGCAGCAGCGCGGCCGGCAGGACGGCGGCGGCGGCAACGGACGCGGACGGGGCGGTGAGCGCCAGGGCGGTGGGCGCGGCGAGCGGCAGGGGCCGCCCCCGGCGAACAGCGCGATGGCCGACGCGCTGCGCCGCGCGGGGCTGACGGATCCCGGCCGGCGGCGGTAGTACCCGCCGGTCGGGGCCGGGTACGGCGGGGGCCCGGGCGGGCGGTGCGCGCCCGGGACCCCGCCGCCGTCTCAGCTCTCGGTGATCCTTCCGTCCGTCACCCGGATCCGGCGGGTGGTGCGCACCGCCTCCAGCATCCGGCGGTCGTGGGTCACCAGCAGCAGGGTGCCGTTGTACGAGTCGAGCGCCGACTCCAGCTGTTCGATCGCGACCAGGTCGAGGTGGTTGGTGGGCTCGTCCAGTACGAGGAGGTTGACGCCCCGGCCTTGGAGCAGCGCGAGCGCGGCCCGGGTGCGCTCTCCCGGGGAGAGCGTGGTCGCCGGGCGCAGCACATGGGCCGCCTTCAGCCCGAACTTGGCCAGCAGGGTGCGCACCTCCGCCGGCTCGGTGTCGGGGACGGCGGCGCAGAAGGCGTCGAGCAGGGTCTGGGGGCCGTGGAAGAGGCCTCGGGCCTGGTCGACCTCGCCGACGACGACACCCGGGCCGAGGTGGGCCGAGCCCGAGTCCAGGGGGAGCCGGCCCAGCAGGGCGGCGAGCAGGGTGGACTTGCCGGAGCCGTTGGCTCCGGTGATGGCGACGCGGTCGGCCCAGTCGATCTGGAGCGAGGCGGGTCCGAAGGCGAAGCCGCCGCGCCGCACGGCGGCCTCGCGGAGCGTGGCGACGACGGAGCCCGAGCGGGGGGCGGCGGCGATCTCCATCCGCAGCTCCCACTCCTTGCGGGGCTCCTCCACGGTGTCCAGGCGTTCGATCATGCGCTGGGTCTGGCGGGCCTTGGCGGCCTGCTTCTCGCTGGCCTCGCTGCGGAATTTACGGCCCAGTTTGTCGTTGTCGCCGGCCTTGCGGCGGGCGTTCTTGACGCCCTTGTCCATCCAGCCGCGCTGCATCTGCGCGCGGCCCTCCAGCGCGGACTTCTTGTCGGCGTACTCCTCGTACTCCTCGCGGGCGTGCCGCCGGGCGGTCTCCCGCTCCTCCAGATAGGCGGTGTATCCGCCGCCGAAGAGGGTGACCTGCTGCTGGGCGAGGTCGAGTTCGAGGACCTTGGTGACCGTGCGGGTGAGGAACTCCCGGTCGTGGCTGACGACGACGGTGCCGGCGCGCAGTCCGCGCACATAGCTCTCCAGCCGGTCCAGGCCGTCGAGGTCGAGGTCGTTGGTGGGCTCGTCCAGGAGGAAGAGGTCGTAGCGGGAGAGCAGCAGGGAGGCGAGGCCCGCGCGGGCGGCCTGGCCGCCGGAGAGGGCGGTCATCGGCAGCTCCAGGCCGACGGTGAGTCCGAGCGTGGCGGCGGTGTCCTCGGCGCGCTCGTCCAGGTCCGCGCCGCCGAGCGCGAGCCAGCGCTCCAGGCTGGTGGCGTAGGCGTCGTCCGCGCCGGGCGCGCCCTCGACCAGGGCGGTGGTCGCCTCGTCCATGGCGATCTGGGCGGCGGCGACGCCGGTGCGGCGGGCGAGGAACTCCCGTACGTTCTCGCCGGCCCGGCGCTCGGGCTCCTGCGGGAGGTGTCCGACGTTCGCGGCGGGCGGCGAGAGCCTCAGCTCGCCGTGCTCGGGGCGGTCGAGCCCGGCGAGCAGCCGGAGCAGGGTGGATTTCCCGGCTCCGTTGACGCCGACGAGACCGATCACGTCGCCGGGCGCGACGACGAGATCGAGGCCGGTGAAGAGCGAGCGGTCGCCGTGGCCGGCGGCGAGGTCCTTGGCGACGAGTGTGGCAGTCATCAGACTGCCGATTCTAGGGCCTGTCTGACAAATGTCGACGTCCGCCCGAAGGGCGGGGTGCGCGGCGTCCGGTGCGTGCAATCGCAAGGCGGAGGATCATCCTCGTACTGGACGTACTTGGATGACTCCGACAACGCGGCGAGTGTGCGTGCCGGGCGTCGCGCACCAGGCGAGATTTGCCAGACAGGCCCTAAGGGGCCGCCGGTCCGGTCCCGGTGGCCAGGGGCTTCAGGGCGGCGCGGTAGAGGTCGCCGCGGAAGCGGAAGGGGCCCGTTCCGGGGAAGCCGTCGTGGTCCGGGCCGGTGTGGAGGGAGGTCTGCCAGGCGAAATCGCGCCAGATGACGTCCGGGCCGGCCCGTTCGACGACGGCGGTGACCATGCCGCACTCCAGCGACCGGCACTCGGGGCAGCCGTACAGAGGACACCGTCCGCCGGCCAGGGGAGCGGGCCGCTCCAGCAGCAGGGCGGGCGTCCGGGCGGTGAGGATCACCGGGCGCACATCGGCCGCGAGCGGGGAGACCGCGCCGGATTCGCTGAGCAGGAGGAGCAGGGGCCGCCCGGCGACGATGAAGTCCATGAATTCCCGGTGCGCGGGCTGGGCGCCGTCCGGCGGGACTCCCCCGGTCCGCGTCACCGGCGCCAGCCCGAAGGTCGCGTACTCGGCAGACATGTGCCGAGTATCCCCGGCCGTCGCCGGTGCCCCGGCGGTGCGCCGCTTCGCTACGGTCGCCGTATGAGCGGCGATGTGATCGTGGTGGGGGGCGGGGTCAGCGGGCTGGCGACCGCCGTGGTGCTGGCCGAACGCGGGCTGCGGGTGCGTGTCTGGACCCGGGAGGAGGCGGAGCGGACGACGTCGGCGGTGGCGGGCGGGCTGTGGTGGCCGTACCGGATCGAGCCGAAGGAGCAGGTCGCCGACTGGTCGGCGACGACCCTGCGGGTGTACGAGGAGTTCTCGCGGCGGCCGGACGAGACGGGCGTACGGCTGGTCGCGGGTGTGCTGGCCGGGCAGTCGCCCGGGGCGCTGGGGGCGTGGTCGGCGCAGGTGGCGGGCTTGCGCGCGGCTCGCCCCGATGAGCTGCCCGGCGGACACACGGAGGGGGTACGGGCGCGGGTGCCGCTGGTTGACATGCCTGCTCACCTGGGGTGGCTGCGGCGGCGGCTGGAGGCGGCGGGCGGCTCGGTGGAGCTGCGCGCGGTGCGTTCGCCGGCCGAGGCGGCCCGCGAGGCGGGCGCGGCGGGGACGGTGGTCAACTGTGCCGGCCTGGGCGCGCGGGAGCTGGCTCCGGACGAGGGGGTCCGGCCGGTGCGGGGCCAGCTGGTGGTGGTGGAGAACCCGGGCGTGGAGACGTGGTTCGTCTTGGCGGACGGGGAGTCGGCGCGTACGACGTATCTGCTGCCGCAGCCGGGCCGGCTGATCCTGGGCGGTACGGCGGAGGACGGCGCGTGGGGCATGGAGCCGGTGCCAGCGACGGCGGAGGCGATCGTGGCGCGCTGTGCCCGGATACGCCCCGAGGTGGCCGGGGCCCGGATCCTGGCCCATCGGGTGGGGCTGCGCCCGGCCCGGGCGGCCGGGGTCCGTATCGAGCGGGAGACCCTGCCGGGCGGCGGGACGGTGGTCCACAACTACGGCCACGGAGGCGCGGGCGTCACGGTCGCGTGGGGCTGTGCCCGGGCGGCGGCGGCCCTGGTGCCGGGCGGCTGACCCGCGTACCCCGCGGTGCTCCCGGTCAGCGCTCCGGCGGGGTGGGGCGGCGGCTGTGCGGGGTGTCCCGGGGCGCGCGGGGCTCGGCCTCGCGCAGGGGGCCGGGGTCCCCGTACTCGGCGCGGAGCATGAACCAGCCGACCACCGCGGAGATCATGAGGGCGAGGGTGAGGAGGGCGGCGATCCAGCTGTCGGCGAGGGTGAGCACGAGGACGACGACGGCGAGGACCGCCCCTGCGGTCCGTTTCCCGTTTCGGCGGAACGACATCTGACGGTTTCCCCCCGGGAGCGCTGTCTCGGCCGGCTGTCCGACCTCATCGACGCGCCGGGACCCTTCGGCGGTTCCGCCGCGCGCTCCGGGAGGGGTACGGAACCGGCGGGACGGGCCCGCCGGTTCCGTACGGCCGCTTCGGTACGGCCGCGGCTACTTCGGGCCGACCGGGTCCCGGCCGTCCGCCGGGCCGTCGCCGGGGCCGATGCGGATCTCGAAGCCGCCGTCGTACTTCTCGTGGCCCGCGATCACCGCCGACTCGACCATCTCGGTGCCCATCTCGCCGCGCACGATCAGCGGGTCGTGGCGCAGGTCGCGCATCAGGGCCACGCACATGCCCACCATCACGACGACGAAGGGCGCGGCCACGAGGATGGTCAGATTCTGGAGGCCCGCCAGGGCGTCGCCGGTGCCGTTGCCGATGAGGAGCATGATGGCCGCGACCGCGCCGGTCACCACGCCCCAGAAGACGACGACCATCCGGGAGGGTTCGAAGGTGCCCTTCTGGGAGAGGGTGCCCATCACCACCGAGGCGGCGTCCGCGCCGGAGACGAAGAAGATGCCGACCAGGACCATCACCAGCAGGCTCATCGTGGTGGGGATCGGGAACTGCTGGAGCACCGCGAAGAGCTGGCCCTCGGGTGTCGCCTCGTCGCCGAGCCGGCCGTCGTTCTGGAGGGTCATCGCGGCCCCGCCGAAGACCGCGAACCAGACCAGGCTGACCGTGCTGGGGACCAGGATGACGCCGCCGACGAACTGACGGATCGTCCGGCCCCGGCTGATCCGCGCGATGAACATGCCGACGAAGGGCGTCCAGGAGATCCACCAGGCCCAGTAGAAGACGGTCCAGCTGCCCAGCCAGTCGGCCACGCCCTCGCCGCCGGTGGCCTCGGTGCGCCCGGCGAGCTGCGGGAGTTCGCCGAAGTAGGAGGCGATCGAGGTGGGGAGCAGATCGAGGACGATGATGGTGGGTCCCGCGACGAAGACGAACAGGGCCAGCACCAGCGCCAGCACCATATTGGTGTTGGAGAGCCACTGGATCCCCTTCTCGACCCCGGAGACGGCGGAGACCACGAAGGCGACGGTGAGCACCGCGATGATGCCCACGAGCAGTCCGGTGCCGGTCTTCTCCATCCAGCCGAGTTCGTTGAACCCGCTGCTGATCTGGAGCGCGCCGAGGCCGAGCGAGGCGGCGGAGCCGAAGAGGGTGGCGAAGATCGCCAGAATGTCGATGAAGCGGCCGACTCCGCCGTGCGCGTGGCGTTCGCCGATCAGCGGCTCGAAGACGGCGCTGATCGTCTGCCGCCTGCGGCGGCGGAAGGTGCTGTAGGCGATGGCGAGCCCGACGACGGCGTAGATCGCCCAGGGGTGGAGCGTCCAGTGGAAGAGGGTGGTCGCCATGGCGATCTCCATCTTGTCCCCGGCGTCCTGGGGGTCGGTCCCCGGCGGCGGGGAGATGAAGTGCGCGAGCGGCTCACTCACCCCGTAGAACATCAGTCCGATACCCATGCCGGCGCTGAACATCATGGCGACCCAGGAGACCGTGCGGAACTCGGGCCCCTCGCCCTCCTGGCCGAGCGGGATCTTGCCGTAGCGGCTGATGGCGAGCCAGAGGGCGAAGACCACGAAGCCGGAGGCGCCGAGCACGAAGGCCCAGCCGCCGTTGTGGATCAGCCCGTTCAGCATGGCGCTGGAGATGTCCTGCAGCGCGTCGGTGGCGATCGATCCCCAGACCACGAAGGCCAGGGTGAGAACGGCGGTGACTCCGAAGACCACGCGGTCCGTCGAAGGGTGCCCGGTCTCCTGAGGATGACCGGGGAGCTCGGCCTTCTCGGGCCTCGCTCCCCGGTCGTCCGGTCCTTGTTCGTGCGACACGAGTGGCACCTTTCAGGGTTTGCGCGGAACGAACTGCTTTGTGCTCCGCTACCCCCTACCACAGGTAATGCACATGACCGGGGTCAACAGGCGGTAATGGGATGTCCCTTTGTGAGATGGAATGTCGCACGGGAGTCCAGCAGCAGCGGAATCAGCTTCCGCCGCGACTGGCGCAGGGGCACGAACACACCGTCGCCGTCGGGCCTGGACACGACTCCGTGCAGCGCCAGCTCGTCCCGGACCCGCTCGTACTGGGCCGCGTCCAGCCGGTAGCCGCAGGGCGGGTCCGCGAGGATCTCGCCGGGGGCGGCCGGATCGTTGTCCGCGCCGCCGAGATGGACCGGGCCCCGGTCCCGCAGGCCCTCCAGCCGGGCCGCCGAGGTCGCCCCGGCGATCTCGGCCCGCCGCTCGCGCGCGAAGGAGAGCAGCCCGTCCACCGCGATGAGCTGGCTGCCGACCCTGCGCCGGTTGTTCAGCGCCTCGTCGGCCTTCTCCTCCTCGGTCAGCGGGTCGACCCGGCTCTCCACCAGCAGTCCGACCATGCTCTTGACGCCCGAGGCGTTGCGCAGGATGCGCTCCTGGCCGTCGCCCGCGACCTGCCGGATCGGGTCCCCGGTCTCCGGGTCGGTCCAGATGCCGTACGTGCCGGTGGTGTAGCCCTCCTCGCGCGCCGCCGCGCGGACGTACCGGCCGGAGAGCGTCTTCGACTCGCGGTGCACATCGGGGTGGGTGTTGAGATTGCGCGGCCACAGGTCGAACAGCTGCTTGTCGTAGTACGGCGGGGTCGCGCCGTACTCGTGCAGGTCGTAGACGACGTCCGGCCGCCGGTCCCGGACGGCGAAGGCCAGCGCCCGCCCCTCGGCGGTCCTGAGCGCGAGATGGTCGCGGTTGATGTCGACGCCGTCGGAGTTGCCCCGGGTGTCGGCGGCCCGGCCGTCCGGGTTGGCGGTGGGGACGACCAGCACCCGGGTGTGCTCCAGCAGCCGGCGGGTGTCGCGGTCCCGGTCGAAGGCGAGGTCGCGGACGGTGGTCAGACAGGCGTCCCGGCCGGCGGGCTCGTCGCCGTGCTGGGAGCAGACCAGCAGTACGGAGACGGCGGCCCGCGGGTTTCCGACGCTGACGAGCTGGAGCGGCCGGCCCTGCCGGGTGGTGCCGATCCGGGTCACCGAGACCCGGTCGCTCGCGTGGTCGACGGCGGCGAGGAAGTCCTGCTCCTCGGCCTGGCCCGTCCAGCGGGCCCCTTCGCTCAGCTCGAAGCCGGTGCGCGGCGGACGGTGGGTGGCCTGGGCGGGGGCGGTGATCAGGGGCACCGCGAGCGCGGCGGCGAGCACGGTGACCGCGACGACGCGGTCGCGCCGCTTCATCGGGCCTCGCCTCCGGGGACCGGCCGGAACGGACGGGGACCGGCGACGCCTTCGAGCCCCGCCCCGTCCCCGGCGGGCGCGGCGGCCGGGGCTCCGGCGGCGCGGGCGAAGGCGGGCGCGCCGCCGACGACCGGCAGCTTCGCCGAGGTGCGCGCGAGGTCGACGGTGAGCGTCGGGGTGCTCGCCGGAGGTTCGATCAGATCCCGGTCGGTGCCCGCGAGGATCAGCGCCAGCCGGTGGCCGGCCGGGACGACATGGTCGGCGGCGTGCAGGTCGAGGGTGATGGAGTGCGGCCTGCCGGGGGTCAGCGGACGGCCCTCGCCCGCGTCGGCGTAGGTGCCGAGATCGGCCCAGCCCCGGCTGAAGACGGTGAGGCCGACGGCCTTGGTGTGTGCCTTCGTCTCCTTGTAGCAGGAGCTGTCGCCGGGGGCGCTCGCCCCCCAGCAGGTGCGCCCGGGGAGGGTGGTGATGCCTTCGCCGGACGCCGCGTAGTCGCGGATGACATCCGGGCCGAGATCGACGAGGACCGCCGAGAGATGGGCGGTCTCGGTGTTCGGGGTGACGGTGACCTTCACCGAGGAGGATCCGGAGAGCCGCAGATCACGTCCGAGGGGCCCGGTGACGAACCCGGCCTTGGCCGGGGTCGGGCGGTCGACGGCGGAGGCCCAGTCGATCTCGTCCAGGCTCCGGTCGTCGGTGAAGGTCTCGGCCGTGCCGGGGCGGGCGGGCCTCAGCGAGAGGGTGCCGACGCCCGGGACCGCGCCCCCGCCGGGGCGCACGGTGGTGACGGCGGTGGCGCGCGGCGGCCAGTGCCGGTCCGTGGACCAGCGGTCGGGGGCGCGCTCGATGTCGGCCATCGGCTCGTCCTCGACGCCGTTGTCGTAGCCGAGGAGATAGTGGTCGAACCAGCGGTGCAGGGTGTCCACCCACTCGGCGCGCCGGAAGTCGAAGGGGTCGACATGGCCGGCCTGGGAGAGCCAGACCTTCCGCTCCACGCCCGCGTCGGCGAGCGCGTCCCACCACTGGCCGAAGTGCTTGGCGCGGACGTTGAGGTCCTGCATGCCGTGGACGGCGAAGACGCTGGCCCTCACCCGGTCCGCGCCGGGCACATGGTCGCGCTCCTGCCACAGCCGGGTCAGATCGCCGCTGCGCGGAGCGCCGTCGATCAGCCGCTGCTGCACGGCCCCGCAGCGCTCGCGCGCGCCGGGACTGCCGACGTAGCGGGAGAGCCAGTCGGGTCCCGAGCCGAAGAGCGGCGCGCCCTGGGCGAAGTAGTAGTCGTACCAGGAGGAGATCGCGCCGATCGGGACGATGGTCCTCAGGCCCTCGACGCCGGTGGCGGCGACGCCGTTGGCGATGGTCCCGTCGTAGCTCTTGCCGATCATCCCGGTGTCGCCGTTGCTCCAGGAGGCGCGGGCGCGCTCGCCGCCGGTACGGCTGGTGTAGCCCTCGGCCCGGCCGCCGAGCCAGTCGACCACGGCCTTGGCGGACTGGATGTCGGAGCGGCCCCCGACATCGACGCAGCCGTCGGAGCGGTTGGTTCCGGCGAGGTCGACGGCGGCGAAGGCGTAGCCGCGCGGGACGAAGTAGTTGTCGTAGTGCAGCGGGAAGAGGACCGGGTTCCCTTGGGCGTCGTACGTCTTGCGCTGGCTCTCGTTGCCCCGGCCGCAGCAGGCGTAGTAGGGGCTGGCGTCCATGATGACCGGGATCCGCCGGCCCTGGCTCGCGGGCTCCCTGGGCCGGACGATGTCGACGGCCACCCGGTCCCCCCGTCCGTCGCCGTCGCCGTCGAGCCGGGTGTCCACCCAGACGGACTCGCGGATCGCGTTCTCGTACGAGTGGACGGGCTCGCTCCGGAGCGGTCCCGGGGCGGCCTGCGCGCCGGGCGGCGAGAGGAGCATGGACATCAGGGCGGCCGAGGCCGCCGCCACGAGCGATCTGTACGTCAAGCGGGTGACCCGCGCACCTATCGGCATGGGCGGACCGTACTCCCCGGTGGTGACGCGGCGACAGGGGGCGGGAGGGGCACGGTGCCCGGCGGGGCGGGCGGCGCGGGACGGATCGTGACGTGCGGGCAAGATTCCGGACACCTGGGTATTACCCGACGGTAACTGGTGCTGCTTTGATGGCCGTTCACCCCCTCCCCGACGTCAGGAGTCCTCATGCGGCCCTCCCTCCGCCGGTTCGCCGTCCCCGCCCTGGCCGCGGCGCTCGCCGCGACCGCCCTCGCCGGGCCGGCGGCCCCGGCCGCCGCCTCCGCCCCGGCGGACGGCCGTACGCCCGGGCTCTCGGTGCTGTCGTACAACGCCTTCCTGTTCTCCAGGACCGTCTCCCCCCACTGGGGGCAGGACCACCGGGCGTCCGCGATCCCCGCCGCGCCCTTCTTCCAGGGCCATGACGTGGTGGTCCTCCAGGAGGCCTTCGACAACTCCTCCTCGGACGCGCTCAAGCGGCACGCGGCCGACCGCTATCCGCATCAGACGCCGGTGCTGGGCCGGTCCACCGCGGGCTGGGACGCCACCGGCGGCGCGTACTCCGCCCTGACGCCGGAGGACGGAGGGGTGACGGTGCTGAGCAAGTGGCCCGTCGTCCGCCGGGAGCAGTACGTCTACCGGGACGGCTGCGGCTCGGACTGGTGGTCGAACAAGGGCTTCGTGTACGCGGTGCTGGAGGTGAACGGGGTCCGGGCGCATGTGGTGGGCACCCACGCGCAGTCCACCGACCCGGGCTGCCGCGCGGGCGAGGCGGCCCAGGTGCGGGCCCGGCAATTCCGTGAGCTGGACTCCTTCCTCGACCGCAAGGCGATACCCGCGT
This sequence comes from Streptomyces amakusaensis, assembly GCF_039532665.1. Taxonomy (NCBI): domain Bacteria; kingdom Bacillati; phylum Actinomycetota; class Actinomycetes; order Kitasatosporales; family Streptomycetaceae; genus Streptomyces; species Streptomyces amakusaensis. The sequence goes on from NZ_BAAASB010000004.1 coordinate 246,713, forward strand.
CCGAACAGGTGGTGGTGGCGGGCGATCTGAACGTGGACTCGCGGAGCGCGGAGTACGCCTCGATGCTCGCGGACGCGGGGCTGGCCGGGGCGGACGCCCGCACCGGGCACCCGTACTCCTTCGACACCGCGCGGAACTCGATCGCCGCCGAGCGCTACCCGGAGGATCCCCGCGAGGATCTCGACCATGTCCTGCACCGCGCCGGGCACGCGAGGCCGGCGGGCTGGGCCAATGAGGTGATCGAGGAGCGGAGCGCGCCGTGGACCGTCTCCGCCTGGGGGCGGACCCGTACGTACACCCATCTCTCCGACCACTACCCGGTGATCGGACGGTAGGGGTTTCCCCGCGGACGGCGAGCGGAACCGATGATTCCATGCACCCTTGTGTGCATGACAGGGCCATGCCACATTGAATCCGGCGAGCCGGACTCTGCCGGCCCCTGCTTCTCGGCACCCCCCACGGACCATCCCGAAGGAGAAGCCTCCATGAGACGCACGCTTCGCGCGCGCATCTGCCTGTCCGTTCTGCTCACCCTCCCCGCCCTCGGCCTCGGCACCGGGACCGCCGGAGCCGCCCCGGAACCGACGCCGGAGCCCGGTGTCACCGCCTCCGCCACCCAGTACGCCCTCGACACCCGGCTGGAGCGCACCCTCGGCGAGAACACCGGCGGCTCCTATCTCGACCCCGCCACCGGCGAGCTGGTGGTCACCGTGACCGACGCGGCCGCCGCCGATGAGGTGCGCGCCCAGGGAGCGCGCGCCGAGATCGTCGAACGCGACACCGCCCAGCTCCAGGACGTCATGGGCGTACTGGAGTCCCGGGCGAAGATCACCGGCACCTCCTGGGGCATCGACCCCTCCGTCAACCAGGTCGTGGTGGAGGCCGACCAGTCGGTCTCGGCCCGCTCCCTGGCCAGGCTCAAGGCGGTGGCGGCGGTCCTCGGCGACGCCGTGCGGATCGACCGGGTGCCCGGTGTCCTCACCCGCGAGGTGCTGGGCGGGGACGCGATCTACGGCGGCGGATACCGCTGTTCTGCCGCCTTCAACGCCACCGACGGCACCGACTACTTCTTCCTGAGCGCCGGTCACTGCACCAACCTGGCGACCAGCTGGTCGGCGACCTCCGGCGGCCCGTCGATCGGGACGGTCGAGGGCAGCACCTTCCCGACCGCCGACCACGGTGTCGTGCGGTACACCGACGGCTCCCAGCCGCCCGGCACTGTCAACCTCTACAACGGCTCCTCGGCGGACATCACCTCCGCCGCCGACGCCATCGTGGGACAGGCCATCCAGAAGAGCGGCTCGACCACCCGGCTCACCAGCGGCCGGGTCACCGCCGTCAACGTCACCGTGAACTACAGCGACGGCCCGGTCTACGGCATGGTCCGCACCACGGCCTGCTCGGCGGGCGGCGACAGCGGCGGCGCCCACTTCTCCGGCTCCACCGCCCTGGGCATCCACTCCGGCAGCTCGGGGTGCAGCGGGACCGCCGGCTCGGCCATCCACCAGCCGGTGAACGAGGCGCTCGGCGCGTACGGCGTGAACGTGTACTGACCCCGCCGGTCCGGGGCGGGGCCGCCCGGCCCCGCCCCGGACCACGCCCGACGGCACGATCCGCCGGTCCGGCCGGCACCGCGCGAGCGGGAGGTGCCGGCGCCCCGACGGCCTTTCACCGGGGCGGTGCGACAGCAATACTGTTGCACCGGGCGCCGATCGAGGACCGGCCGGGGAAAGCGAGGTGCGGCGATGGCGACCGGGGCCGAGACCGAGGAACCGACTCTCACCGTGGACGAGCTGGCCGCGCGGGCCGGGGTGACGGTCCGGACCATCCGCTTCTACGGCGGCCGGGGACTGCTGCCGCCCCCGGCGATCGGCCCGCGCCGGGTCGGCCGCTACGGCCCGGGGCATCTGTCCAGGCTGGCCCTCATCGAGGAGTTGCGGCACCAGGGGATGACGCTCGCCGCGATCGAACGCTATCTGGAGCGGCTCCCGGAGGATCTGAGCCCCCATGAGCTGGCCCTGCACCGGGCCCTGGTCGCCTCCTGGACACCGGACCCCGCCGAGCGGACCACCCACCCCGAGCTGGAGCGGCGGGCGGGCCGGCCCCTGACCGAGGAGGACGTCGACCGGCTCGCGGCGATGGGAGCCCTGCGGCGGACGGAAGGGACCGGCCGCTATCTGATCGACCCGGGGCTGCTGCGGCTCGGGGTGCGGCTGCTGGACGTGCCCATCGGGTACGAGACGATCCTCGCGGCCCGTACGGTGCTCGCGGAGCACACCCGCTCGGCGGCCCGCGAACTGACCCGGCTCTTCCGGGACGAGGTGTGGGAGCCCTACCGGGAGCGGGAACCCGGTCAGGAGCGGGTCGCGGCCATGCGCTCGCTCTCCGCGCCCATGCGCCCGCTGGTGGTCCAGGCCCTGGTCACCGCCTTCCAGCGGTCGTTGGGAGAGGAGCTGCGGACCGCGTTCGGCCCCGGGGGCGAGGACGCGGCGGAACATCCGGCCCCGCCGCCCGCTCCCGGGAACTCGGTGGCCGGTCCCGCGTCCCGTCCGTGATGATCGGCGGATGACTCGATACGTGCCCGAGGTGTCGTCGCTGGTCCGGCGGAAGGCGGTCGCGCTCGGCCCCGGGGGCGAGCGCTGGCTCGCCGGGCTCGGGGCGCTGGTGGCCGCCCTGGAGGAGCGGTGGTCGATCACCGCCGTGGAGGCGCTGGACGGGGGCAGCGAGGCGCATGTGGTGCGGGTGCGGACCGCCGAGGGGCGGGACGCCGTGCTGAAGCTGGCGTTCCCGGGGCCGGAGGGGCTCGGCGAGGCACACGTGCTGCGCGCGGCGGAGGGGCGGGGGTACGCGCGGCTGCTCGCCCATGACGCCGGGCGGAGCGCGCTGCTCCTGGAACCGCTGGGGCCGTCCCTGGCGGATGCGGGCCTCGGCCCGGAGCGGACGATCGAGGTGCTCTGCCGGACCCTGCGGGAGGCCTGGCGAACGCCCGTGCCGGCCGGAGTGCCGACGGGCCCGGGGACGGAGAAGGCCGCCCGGCTGGGACGGATGGTCGGCCGGCTGTGGGAGGAGCTGGGCCGCCCCTGCTCGCGGCGGGTGGTGGACCGGGCGCTGCTCTTCGCCGAGCGGCGCGCCGCCGCGTTCGACCCGGCGCGTTCCGTGCTGGTGCACGGCGATCCCCACCCGGGGAACGCGCTGCGGGTGCCCGTGCCCCGGGCCGGGGCCGAGTCGGGATTCGTCTTCGTCGACCCCGAGGGGTTTCTCGCCGATCCGGCCTACGACCTGGGGGTCGTGCTGCGGGACTGGTGCCCGCAGCTGCTGGCGGGGGACGCGGGGGCGCTGGCCGGGCGGTACTGCGAACTGCTCGCGGACGGTACGGGCGTGGACCGGCGGGCCGTCTGGGAGTGGGGTTTCCTGGAGCGCGTCTCCACCGGGCTCTACACCCTGCGCCACGGTGCGGAGGACATCTCCCGGCCGTTCCTGGCGAGCGCCGAGCGGCTGGTGTGAGACCAGGGGCCCCGGGCCCCTGCCCACCCGTCGTGGCCGTCCTACCCGCTCTGGCCGCCGAAGCGCTCCCCCCGCCCGGCCTTCGCCAGCAGCAGCGCGGGCGGCTCGAACCGCTCGCCGTACCGCGCGGCCAGTTCGCGCGCCCGGGCGGCGAAACCCGGCAGGCCGCCCTCGTACCCGTCGATGTACTGAAGCACCCCGCCGGTCCACGGCGGGAACCCGATGCCGAGCAGCGAGCCGATGTTGGCGTCCGCGACCGAGGTCAGCACGCCCTCCTCCAGACAGCGCACGCTCTCCAGGGCCTCGGCGAAGAGCAGCCGCTCCTTCAGATCGGCGAACGGGATCTCCGTGTCCGCCCGGGTGAAGTGGGTGCGCAGCCCGGGCCAGAGCCCGACCCGCCCGCCGTCCTCGCCGTAGTCGTAGAAGCCCGCCCCGCCGGCCCGGCCGGTCCGCCCGAACTCGTCCACCATCCGGTCGACGACCGCGTCCGCCGGGTGCCCGGTCCAGACGCCGCCGGACTCCTCGACCGCCCGGCGGCTCTCCTCGCGGATCGCGCGCGGCAGGGTGAGCGTCAGCTCGTCCGTCAGCGAGAGCACCTTGGCCGGGTAGCCGGCCTGGGCGGCGGCCTGTTCGACGGAGGCGGGCTCGACTCCCTCGCCGACCATCGCGACGCCCTCACGGATGAAGGTGCCGATGACCCGCGAGGTGAAGAAGCCGCGCGCGTCGTTGACCACGATGGGCGTCTTGCCGATCCGCCGCACCAGGTCGAAGGCGCGGGCGAGCGCCTCGTCGCCGGTGGCCCGCCCCTTCACGATCTCGACCAGGGGCATCTTGTCGACCGGGGAGAAGAAGTGCAGCCCGATGAAGTCGGCGGGCCGCTCGACGGACCCGGCGAGCAGGCTCACGGGCAGGGTGGAGGTGTTGGAGCAGAGCAGGGCGTCCGGCTCGACGATCCCCTGGATCTCCCGGAACACCTCGCGCTTGAGGGCGGTGTCCTCGAAGACGGCCTCGATCACCGCGTCGCACCCGGCGAGATCGGCGGGGTCGGCGGTCGGGGTGAGGCGCGCGAGGACCGCGTCGCGCTCGGCCGGTGTCGTACGGCCCCGGGCCACCGCTCGGTCGAGCAGGCGCGCGGAGTGCGCCTTGCCGCGCTCGGCGGCCTGGAGCGAGACGTCCTTGAGGACGACGTCGATCCCGGCGCGGGCGCAGGAGTGGGCGATGCCCGCGCCCATGGTGCCCGCGCCCAGGACGGCGACCCGGCGCACCGGGCGCGGCTCGACGCCCGCCGGGCGGGCGGCCCCGGAGTTGACGGTCCGGAGGTCGAAGAAGAACGCCTGGATCATGTTCTTGGCGATCTGTCCGGTGACCAGTTCGGTGAAGTACCGGGCCTCGACGGTCTGCGCGGTCTCGAAGTCGACCTGCGCCCCCTCGACGGCCGCCGCGAGGATCGCCCGGGGCGCGGGTCCCGGCGCGCCCCCGGTCCGCTTGCGCAGATTGGCGGGGAAGGCGGGCAGCTCGGCGGCGAGCCGGGGGGTGGCGGGGGTGCCGCCGGGGATGCGGTACCCCTTGGCGTCCCAGGGCTGGGCGGATTCGGGGTGGGCGTCGATGAAGGCGCGCGCCTTGGCGAGCATCTCCTCGGCGGTCGTGGCGACCTCGTGGACCAGCCCGTTCTCCAGCGCCCGCCGGGGGGTGTGCCGGGTGCCCTGGAGCAACACCTCGAGCAGGGCGTCGGCGATGCCGAGGAGGCGTACGGAGCGGGTGACTCCGCCACCGCCGGGCAGCAGCCCGAGGGTGACCTCGGGCAGGCCGATCCGGGAGCCGGGCGCGTCGAGCGCGATGCGGTGGTGGCAGGCGAGGGCGATCTCGTAACCGCCGCCCAGGGCGCTGCCGTTGATCGCGGCGACGACGGGTTTGCCGAGGGTCTCGATCCGCCGCAGGGCGTGCTTGACGGCCATGGAGGCGTCGAAGGCCTCCTGGGCCCGGTCCGGACCGATTCTGATCAGATCCTTGAGGTCGCCGCCCGCGAAGAAGGTCTTCTTCGCGGAGGTGACGATGATGCCCCGGACGGAGTCCCGCTCGGCCTCCGCGCGCTCGGCGATCGCGGTGAGGGAGTCGCGGAACACCTGGTTCATGGTGTTGGCGGTGCTCCGGGGGGCGTCCAGGACGAGGGTGACGACACCGCTCTCGTCCCGCTCCCAGCGGATGGCGGTGGTCCCCGTGCACCGCTCGGGGTGGTCGGGGCTCGTGACGGGTTCCGTGCTCGCGCTCATGGCGGGTCTCTCCAGGAGGTCCGGTCGGGAGGGGGCTGAGGACTCGGGCCGCGGCCAGGGCCTGTCGTGTGGATCAGGCCCTAGACGACGCGCTCGATCACGGTGGCGATCCCCATCCCCCCGCCGACGCAGAGCGTGGCGAGGCCGTACCGCTTCTCCCTGCGCTCCAGTTCGTCCACGAGGGTGCCGAGGATCATCGCCCCGGTGGCACCCAGCGGATGCCCCATGGCGATCGCGCCGCCGTTGACGTTGACGATGTCCAGCGGGACGCCGAGATCGCGGGCGAAGCGCAGCACCACCCCGGCGAACGCCTCGTTGATCTCGATGAGGTCGATGTCGTCGATCGTCAGCCCGGCCCTGGCCAGCGCCTTGCGGGTGGCGGGGGCGGGGCCGGTGAGCATGATGGTCGGTTCGGAGCCGGAGACGGCCGCGGAGACGATCCGGGCGCGCGGGGTGAGCCCGTACCGCTCGCCGGTCTCCTTCGAGCCGACGGCGACGAGCGCCGCGCCGTCCACGATGCCGGAGGAGTTGCCCGCGTGGTGGACGTGGTCGATCTTCTCGACCCAGTGGTACTTCTGGAGCGCGACGGCGTCGAAGCCGCCCAGGTCGCCGATGGTCGCGAAGGCCGGTTTGAGGGCGGCGAGGCTGTCGGCGGTGGTGCCGGGGCGCATGTGCTCGTCGTGGTCGAGCACGGTCAGCCCGGCCCGGTCGCGGACGGGGACGACCGAGCGCGCGAAGCGGCCGTCCTTCCATGCCTCGGCGGCGCGCTCCTGGGAGAGGGCGGCGTACTCGTCCACATCGCGGCGGGTGAAGCCCTCGACGGTGGCGATGAGGTCGGCCCCGATGCCCTGGGGGACGAATCCGACCGAGAGATTGGTCATCGGGTCGGCGAACCAGGCGCCGCCGTCGGACGCCATCGGCACCCGGGACATCGACTCCACCCCGCCGGCCAGCACCAGGTCCTCCCAGCCGGAGCGGATCTTCATCGCCGCCATGTTGACCGCTTCGAGGCCCGAGGCGCAGAAGCGGTTCTCCTGGACCCCGGCCACGGTGTCGGGCAGCCCCGCCGCGATGGCGGCGATCCGGGCGATGTCGGAGCCCTGGTCGCCGACCGGGCCCACGACACCGAGCACGATGTCGTCCACGGCCGCCGGGTCGAGCCCGGGGAAACGGTCCCTCAGCTCGTGGATCAGACCGACGACGAGATCGATCGGCTTGGTGCCGTGCAGCGCGCCGTTGGCCTTGCCGCGCCCGCGCGGGGTGCGGATCGCGTCGTACACATACGCTTCGGTGCTCACGTCGACAGCCTTTCGGGGGTACGGGGCCGGGTGCCGGGTCGGTCGGGGTACGGGCGGGCGGCCGTCACCCGGTGCGCGGGGGCAGGCCCCAGTCGCGGGCGACTTCGGCGCTGTCCGCGCCGGGCAGCGCGGGGCCGGTGCGCACCGAGCCGGGGGTCGCCGAGAAGCGGGGCGCGGGCGCGGGCTGGGTCACCCCGCCGTGGTGGACGAAGGTGCCCCGGGCGGCGAGATGCGGATGCCGGGGGGCCTCGGCCAGCGACAGCACGGGGGCCACACAGGCGTCCGTCCGGTCGAAGACGGCCGCCCACTGGGCGCGGGTACGGGTCTTGAAGGCGGCGGCGACGACGGTGCGCAGCTCGTCCCAGCGGGAGAAGTCCTTGCGGGCCGGGGCCTCGTCCGCGATGCCGAGGAGGCTGACGAACTCGTCGTAGAACCGCTTCTCCAGCGCCCCGACCGCCATGTATCCGCCGTCGGCCGTCTCGTAGCAGCCGTAGAAGGGGCAGCCGCCGTCGAGGAGGTTGGCCCCGCGCCGGTCCTGCCAGCCGCCCGCCGCCATCATCGCGTGGATCATGGTGGTGAGATGGGCCGTCCCGTCCACGATGGCGGCGTCCACGACCTGGCCCGCGCCGCCCTCGGTCCGGGCGTGCTGGAGGGCCGCGAGGACGCCGATGACGAGATAGAGCGAGCCGCCCGCGTAGTCGCCGACGAGATTGGCGGGGACGGCCGGCGGCTCGTCGGGCCGGCCGATCATGCCGAGGGCGCCGGTGACGGCGATGTACGCGATGTCGTGGCCCGCCCGGTCGGCGAGCGGACCGTCCTGGCCCCAGCCGGTCATCCTCCCGTACACCAGCCGGGGGTTGCGGGCGAGACAGGCCTCCGGGCCCACGCCGAGGCGTTCGGCGACGCCGGGCCGGTAGCCCTCGATCAGGATGTCGGCGCGCTCGGCGAGGTCGAGCACCTGGGCGGGGCCGTCCTCGGCCTTGAGGTCGATCAGCACGGAGCGCTTGTTGCGGTTGGTGAGATCCCGCGCCGGGTCGATGGCGAGCCCCGCGCCGCCGGGCCGGTCCACTCGGACGACATCGGCCCCGAGGTCGGCGAGGAGCATCGCGGCGAACGGGCCCGGCCCGATGCCCGCCAGCTCCACGACGCGGACCCCGGCGAGCGGGCCGTTCCCCGTCGGTTCCGTCGTGGTCACGGTCGTGCTCATCGAGCCCCCAGCCTGGATATGACACAACTGATGTAACACCAGCGATGGTAAGAACACGTTTCAGTACATACAAGGGGCGGGCCCGGGCGGAGCCCCTGATTCACCCCCGCCGGGACCGGTTCGCGGCGGGAAAGTCACCAGAGCCCTCGGCCCGATTCGCGTCTTCTTCGCGGGTGCCCCCGCGCGCTAGCCTCAGCCACTGACCACAGCGCGCGAAAAACGGAACGCCGGAGGAGCCAGTGAACAGGCAGGACGGAACCGGTCGCGCGAGGCGTCCCTACGACATCGTGCTCTACGGGGCGACGGGGTTCGTCGGCGTGCTCACCGCGCGGTATCTCGCGGCGCACGCGCCCGCCGGGTGCCGCTGGGCCATCGCGGGCCGCAGCGGGGCGAAGCTGGAACGGCTGCGGAGTCTGCTCGCCGCCGAGCACCCCGGCTGCGCGGAGCTGCCGCTGATCGAGGCGGACGCCGGCGACCCGGAGGCGCTGCGGCGGCTCGCCGGCTCCGCCGAGGTCGTGGCGACGACGGTCGGCCCCTATCTCTGGTACGGCGAACCGCTGGTCGCCGCGTGCGCGGAGGCGGGCACCGACTATCTCGATCTCACCGGTGAGCCCGAGTTCGTGGATCTGATGTACGTGCACCACGAGGCGCGGGCCCGCGAGACGGGGGCGCGGCTGGTGCACGCCTGCGGCTTTGACACCGTGCCCGGCGATCTGGGCGTGTACTTCACCGTGTCGCAGCTGCCCGAGGGCGTGCCGCTGCGCGTGGACGGCTTCGTCAGCTCCAACGGGACCTTCTCGGGCGGGACGTTCGCCTCCGCGCTCAATGTGATGAGCCGGGGCAGGCAGTCGCTGCGGGCGGGGCGGCAGCGGCGGCTGCACGAGCCCCGGCTGGTGGGACGGCGGGCCCGGTCGCCGATCGGCGGGCCCCGCTACAGCCGGGAGGCCGACGCCTGGGCGCTGCCGCTGCCGCTGCTCGACGGGCAGATCATCACCCGCTCGGCGCGGGCGCTCGAACGGTACGGCCCGGACTTCCGCTACCGGCACTACGCGGCGGTCAAGACGCTCCCGATGGCGGTGGGCGGGGTCGCGGCGGTGGGCGCGGTGCTGGGGCTCGCCCAGCTGCCCGTCGCCCGGCGCTGGTTCTCGGACCGGCTCAAGCCGGGCGAGGGCCCCGACGAGCGGCGCCGGGCGCGGAGCTGGTTCTCGGTGCGGTTCGTGGGCGAGGGCGGCGGCCGGACGGTGTGCACGGAGGTGTCGGGCGGGGATCCGGGCTACGACGAGACGGCGAAGATCTTCGCCGAGTCCGCGCTGTGCCTCGCCTTCGACGAGCTGCCGAGGACCTCCGGGCAGGTCACCTCGGCCGCCGCGATGGGCGACGCGCTGCTGAACCGCCTCCAGGCGGCGGGGATCCGCTTCCGGGTGGCGGCCCGGCGCTGACGCCCACGCCCCTCAGAGGACGGCCGCCGCCAGGGCCTCGCGGCAGAGCCGGTCCGCCCGGCGGGTGGTCTCCGGGAGCCGGTAGCGGGGGGCGAGGAGGAGGGTGTGGGCGCAGGCCGTGTCGAGGGCGGTGCGATGGCCTGCCGAGACATAGACCGGCTTGACGCCCGGCTGGGTGCGCAGCGCCCGGCCGACCTCTTCCCCGTCGTCGGCGCGGAGCGCCGCGGTGTCGCCCCGGTGCGGGCCGAGTTCGCCGTGGCCGAAGACGAAGGGGTTCTTGGCGACGCCGATGGACGGGAGTCCGGTGAGTACGCCGAGATGGCTCGCGAGTCCGAAGCGGCGCGGGTGCGCCCGGCCGTAGCCGTCGCAGACCACCAGCCCGGGGTCCGAGGCCAGGGACTCCAGCGCGGCGAGCACCGCCGGCAGTTCGCGGAAGGCGAGCAGCCCGGGGACGTACGGGAAGGCGACCCTGCCGACGGCGGTGGACTCCTCCACGACGGTGAGCGTGCGGGCGTCGACGACCACGGCGGCGGCCGCGACGACGCCCCGGACGTCGTCGTACGCCACGTCCACCCCGGTCACCGTGCCGGTGCCGGGCTCCGGCCCGCTCTCGTCCAGGACGACCCGGGCGCGGAGTTCGTCCTGCACGGCCAGCGCCCGGGCCTCGTCGGCGGGCCAGCCCTCGGGTATGTCGATGATCGTCATGGTGCCCCCACACTATGCGCGCCGCGCCGCGCGCGCCGCCGGGTGCCGCCGGGTGCCGCCGGAGTGCCGTCCGTCCGGGCCCCGGGACCTCGTACGAGGTGGCGTAGCCTGGCGGTCATGTTCGTACTGGAGTTGACGTACACCGCCCCCGTAGAGCGCGCCGACGCGCTGATGGAGGCGCATCTCGCCTGGCTGGACGCGCTCTACGAGGAGGGTGTGTTCATCGCCTCGGGACGCAAGAACCCCCGTGACGGCGGGGTGATCCTGGCCGTCGGGGACGACCGCGCGCGGATCGAGGAGATCGCGGCGGCCGATCCCTTCACGGTGGGCGGGGTGTGCGCGTACCGCATCACCGAATTCTTCGCGACGCGCACCGCCCCGGCACTCGCCGCCCACCGTCAGCCGCCGCCGGCCTAGGTCGTTTCTTATCTTACGGATCTGGCTGGATCAGGGAGCGGGGCCTGGTGCTCCCCCTGGGCCTTCGGCCAGGGAGGTGCCCCCCGATCGCAAGGCGGAGGATGGGGGCACCTCCCGGGCGAAGCCCAGGGGGAGAGCCCACGCGGTGGGGGCACTCCCCCAGGCTCCGCCGGGGGCACCCCCACCCGGGCGAAGCCCAGGGGGCCGTAGGCGACTGACGACAACGCGGCGTGGGGGCACTCCCCCAGGCTCCGCCGGGGGCACCCCCACCCGGGCCGCCAGGCCCAGGGGGAGTGCGTGCCAGGCCCCGCGAGCCCAGCAAGATCCGTAAGAAACGACCTAGGCCACGCTTCCGGAGTCCCGTCCGGCCGCCGCGCCTCCCCCGGCTACGGCTGGTGGGGGTGCTCCCCCCTGGGCTTCGCCCGGGAGGTACCCCCACCGGCGGAGCCGGGGGGAGTACCCCCCGGGCACGCACGCTCCCTCCCGCTGCCCTGCGGGCGCGGTTCGAGGGCACTCCCTGGGACGTGCCCTCGAAGTGACGTCGTCCGCCCGTACAGGCCCCCGGGCGAAGCCCTGGGCTCGCGAGCCCAGCAGGATTCAAACGGCAGACCCTAGACGCCTTCGGAGGCGTCGGGCGTCGAGAATTCGGCGGTGAACGCCTCCCTGCCCAGGGCCGCGAGGACACGGGCGGTGACGCGGTCCACGTCGGCCCGCTCGGCCGGGGGGAGCGGGGCTCCGGAGGCGATGCGGGCGCGGGAGGCCATGCCGAGGAGGCGGGCGGCCCGGGCGGGCCGATCCGCGAGGGAGTGGGCCCCGGCGAGGCCTTCGTGGGCGAGGGCGACGGCCCGGGGGTCGCCGCCGGCGCGGGCGACGGCGAGGCCCCGGAGGTGCAGGGCGAGGGCCTCGGCGGCGTCGCCGCGCTGTTCGGCGAGGAAGCCGAGTTCGGCGAGGAGGAGCGCGGGTCCGGGGCCGAAGTCGACTTCGCGGTGCCAGGCGAGGGTCTTGCGGAGGTGCTTCTCGGCGAGGTCGAGATCGCCGGCGCGGCGGGCCCCGAGGCCGAGGCCGATCTCGGCGTGGATCTCCCCGGCCGCGTAACCGTGCTCGGCGGCGCGGGCCATGGCGTTCCGGTGGAGTTCGGCGGCGCGGGCGAAGTCGCCGGTCAGCAGGGCGACCCGGCCGAGCCCGGTGAGCCGGTCGGCGGCGTCGGCCAGGAATCCCAGCTCTTCGGCGAGCCGGAGACCCTGTTCGTGCAGTCGCGCGGCGTGGGGGTAGTCGCCGCTGATGGCGGCGAGCGCCGCCAGCGGATAGACGGTCTGGAGCTGCCCCCAGGGGTCGCCCAGCTCCTCGAAGAGCGCGTGGGCGTCCGTCGCGTCGCGCCGCACGGCGGCGAGGTCGCCCCGCAGCAGCGACTGGGTGGCCCGGGTGCTCAGCGCGGCGGCGGTTCCCCAGCGGTCGCCGCCCGTACGGAAGCCGGTCAGGGCCCGGCCCACCAGGGTCTCGCTGCGGGCCAGGTCCTCCCCCGCCCTGAGCGCGGCGTCGCCGAGGAACCAGAGCGCCCGTGCCGACCCGGCCGCCGGGCCCGGGTCGTCGGCGCTCTCCTCCGCTTCCCCGGCCCCGGCCCCGGCCCCGGCCACGGGCACGGGAGCCTTCCGGGCCTCTCCGGCCAGCAGGGCGAAGCCCTCGTGCCACAGGGCGAGGCTCCGCGTCTCCCCGGCCTCCCCCGCCTCCCCGGTGACGCGCAGAGTGTCGCCGAGCGAGCGCCGGGCCTCGCTGAGACGGCCGCGCAGAAACCAGTACCAGGTCGAGGCGAGCGCCATGCGTGCCGCCCCGGCCGCGTCCTTCCGCCGTACGGCCCACTCCAGCGCCGTGCGCAGATTGGCGCTCTCCTGGTCGAGACGGGTCAGCAGGCCCAGCTGTTCGGGGCCGTGGAGCCGGGCCCCGGCCCGCTCCATCAGCCGGGCGTAGTGGGCGTGGTGGCGTCGGCCGGCGGTCTCGGACTCGCCCCCCTCCGCGAGGCGTTCCAGGGCGTACGCGGCCACGGACTCCGGCAGCCGGTAACGGGGGCCGTCGGCCACCGTGACGAGTGAGCGGTCCACCAGCCGGATCAGCGGGGTCAGCACGTCCTGGTGCTCCTGGTCGCCACCATCACCGCCGCACACCGCCTCGGCCGCTTCGAGGCCGCAGCCGTCGGCGAAGACGGACAGCCGCCGCAGGACCGCCCGTTCGTCCTCGCCGAGGAGTTCCCAGCTCCAGTCGATGACCGCGCGCAGGGTCCGCTGGCGGGCGGGCACGCCCCGGTGGCCGCCGGCCAGCAGCCGGAACCGGTCGTCCAGCCGGGCGGAGAGCTGGTGGACGCCGAGCGCGCGGACCCGGGTGGCGGCGAGTTCCAGGGCGAGGGGTATCCGGTCGAGGCGGCGGCAGATCTCCGCGACGGCCTCCGCGTCCCGCCCGGTCACCGTGAATCCGGGGGCGGCGGCAGCGGCGCGCTGGACGAACAGCAGCTCGGCCTCGGCCTGCGGCAGGGGCGGCACCGTCCAGACCGTCTCCCCGGCCAGCCCGATCGGCTCCCTGCTGGTGGCCAGGACGCTCAGCCCGGGAGCGGCGGCCAGGATCCGGCGGATGACGTCGGCCGCCGAGTCGACGACATGCTCGCAGTTGTCCAGCAGCAGCAGGAGCCGCCGGGAGCGCAGCGCGTCCTCGATGCCCGCCGCGCCCTCCTCGCGGATGCCCAGGGCGGCGCTCAGCTGCTCGGCCACGTCCAGGGATCCGGCGAGACCGACCATCCGGACGCCGTCGGGGCGGCCGGCGGCCACCCGCCCGGCGACTTCCTCGGCCAGCCGGGTCTTGCCGACGCCGCCGGGGCCGGTGAGCGTCACCAGCCGGTGCGCGGCGAGCAGTTCGGTCACGGCGGACACCGCTTCCGCCCTGCCGATGAGCCCGGTGAGCGGGGCCGGCAGGGCGCTGTCACCGCGCCCGCGGACGGCCGGTGCCCGCTCGGGCGTCTCGTCGTCGTGCCGGAGGATCGACCGGTGGAGCGCGGCCAGCTCCGGGCCGGGGTCCACCCCCAGCTCCTCGGCGAGCAGCTTCCGCAGCCCGGTGTAGGCGGCCAGCGCCTCGGACTGCCGGCCGGCCCGGTACAGCGCCCGGATGTGGACGGCCCTCAGCCGCTCCCGCAGCGGGTGACGGTCCGCCAGTTCGCCCAGCTCCCCGGTGAGCGCGTGGTGTTCGCCCAGTTCCAGCCGGGCTTCGGCGAGTGTCTCCAGCGCGGTCAGCCGCTGCTCCTCAAGGACCTCGGCGGCCGTGCGCAGGACTTCGACCTCGCGCAGACCGGCGAAGGCGTCCCCCTTCCACAGCGCCAGGGCGTCCGTCAGCAGATCCGCCCTGGCGCGCGGGGATTCGGTGTCGTACGCCTCGGCGGTCAGGGCGGCGAACCGGCGGGAGTCCACCCGCTCGGGGGCGGTCCGCAGCAGATATCCCGGAGCCCTCGACTCCACCAGCGCTCCGGCCCCCGTCCCGGCCCGCTCCAGCGCGGCGCGCAGCCGGGAGACCTTCGTCTGGAGGGCCCCGGCCGGGTTCCGGGGCGCGCGCTCGCCCCACAGCTGGTCCACCAGCCGGTCGGACGAGACCGTACGGCCCTCGTGGACGAGAAGGGCGGCCAGCAGGGCGCGGACCTTCGCCTCGGGGACGTCGATCTGTTCGCCGGTCGCCGTGGAGACGGTGAGGGGGCCCAGCACGGAGAAGTACATGACCGCACGGTAGCCGTGCGGGGCCGACAGCGGTCCGACAGAGGCCCGACAGCGCGGCTGGGGAAGGTGGAACCGGCCGAAGAGAACGGCTCATACGAGAAGTCGAGGGAAGTGCGGGAGTGACCGTGAACGAGAACGAGAAGCACGAGCAGTCGGCGGTGTCGGTGATCGGCCTGGGGCAGTTGGGGACCCGGCTGGCCCAGGCGTTCCTCGGCGCGGGCCACGCCACGACCGTGTGGAACCGTACCGCCGCGAAGGCCGACGCCCTGGCGGCGCAGGGAGCCGTCCCGGCGGCCGGCCTGGCGGCGGCGGTCGCCGCGAGCCCCCTCGTCGTGGTGTGCCTGCCGGACTACGCGGCCGTCGAGGGCCTGCTCGGCCCGGTGGCGGACCGGCTGCGCGGCCGGACGCTGGTCAATCTGACCTCCGGCACTCCCCAGGACGCCGTCAGGGTGGCCGGGTGGGCGGCGGAGCACGGCGTCGGCTATCTCGACGGGGCCGCCATGAGCGGCACCCGGCTGGTCGGCCGTCCCGAGGCGCTGTTCGTCTTCAGCGGCTCCGAGGGCGCCTTCGCCGCGCACCGGGAGGAGTTGGCGAGCCTGGGCAACTCGGTGTACCTCGGCGGTGACCCGGCGCTGGCCCCGGTGTACGACACCGCGCTGTTCGGCCTGGTCTGGGGCGCGCTGGCCGGCTTCTACCACTCGGTCGCGCTGGTGGGCACGGCGGGCGTGGACCCGACCGTCTTCACGGCGGTGGCGCGGGAGCACATGTCCTTCGTCACCTCGCTGATGACGGAGCACGCCCGTCAGATCGAGGACGGCGGATTCCCGGACGACGACGGCACCGTGGAGGTGCACCGGGCGGCGATGGACCATCTTGTGCACACCAGCGGGAGCCGGGGCATCGGCACCGATGTGCCGGACCTGTTCAAGACCCTGCTGGAGCGGGCGTCCGCCGACGGCCACGGCACGAGCGGCGTCGCGAGCGTCGTCGCGACCATCGCGAAGGGTGAGCGGAATGTCTGAGCGTACGAAGCCCTCCGTGACGGTCCTCGGGCTCGGCCGGATGGGCGCGGCGATCGCCGGCGCGTTCCTCGGCACCGGTCACCGGGTGACCGTGTGGAACCGTACCGCCGCGAAGGCGGAGCCCCTGGTGGCGCGGGGTGCTCTTGGCGCGGCCACCGCCGCCGAAGCCGTGACGGCGGCCCCGCTGGTGATCGTGCCCCTCCTCGGCCCCGGCGCGGTACGGCAGGCGCTGGGCCCGGCCGCCGCGGCGCTGCCCGGCAAAACCGTGGTCAACCTGGCGAACAGCACGCCCGACGAGGCCCGGGAGATCGCCGCCTGGGTCGCGGAGCACGGTGCCGACTATCTCGACGGGGCCATGATGGCCCTGCCCCAGACGGTCGCGACCCCCGACGGCTTCTTCCTCTACAGCGGCTCCCGGGAGGCCTTCACCTCCTTCCGTCCCGAGCTGGAGGTGATGTCGCCCGCGCACTACTTCGGCACCGACCCCGGCGCGGCGGAGATCCACGACCTCGCCGTGCTGGGCACCGGCTACGCCGCCCTCGCCGGATTCCTGCACTCCGCCGCGCTGCTGGACTCGGTGGGCACCCCTCCCGAGGTCCTCGCCCCGCTCGCGGCCCAATGGCTCAACGGCATGGCCGCCTTCCTTCCCGAGCTGGCACGGGAGGCGGGGTCGGGGGCGTACGCGGAGGGCGTCTCCACCGTCGATCTGAACCGGGTCGCGGTCGGCAACCTCGTCCGGCTCAGCGCCGCGGGCGGCGTCGCCACCGACGTACACGATCCCCTCAAGGCCCTGCTCGACCGGCGGGCGGCCGACGGGCACGGGCAGGACAGCTTCTCCAGCGTCTTCGAACTGCTGCGGGCCCGGAACACCCAGGGCGGGGGTACTCGGGTGCGGGGTCCGGTCGGCTGAGTACGGGCGCGGATACCGGCCGGGCGGAGGGCTGCGTAGCGTCCGTCCCATGGATCACACCGATACCGAACCGGCACCGCACCCGAAGCCGATACCGCTGCCGAAGCCGCCGGTCCCGACCCCTTCGAGGCGCCTCTCCCCAAGAGCCTGCTGGTCCTTCTCGCCTTCGCGGTAGTGGTCTTCGGCGGTCTGGTGTGGCTGGTGGGACCACTGCTCGCGATCGCCTGCGACTCCTGCCAGGACGGCGTCCGGGGCTCCGTCCGCTTCATCGGCACGCTGACGGCGATCGCGCGGTACGGAGTGCCCCTGGCCACGCTGGTGACGGTCCTCGGGATCTTCACGGCCCGGCGAGGCGGCCGGGCGGGCTTCATCGGTCTGGCGGTGCTCACGGTGCTGCTGGTCCTGATGCTGGTGCTCGGCAGGATCACGGGCTGATCCCCGCCGCCGGGCCCGGACCCGACGACGGGGATCAGCTCTCAGGGGGGACCGGGGGCCGGGGGATCTACTTGCCGTAGTAGGCGTCGTAGAGCGTCACCGTTCCCTGGTTGCCCTTCTTGTCGGTGACCACCGAACGGAAGGTGATCGCCTTGCCCTTCGCCGGGTTCCCGACCGTCACCCCGCCCCGGGTGACCGGGAGCTTCTTCCAGGTCCTGCCGTGGTCGTAGGAGGCCGAGACCTCCAGCGAGCGGAGGTTCCCGCCCGCCGCCGCGCCCTGCACGGTGACCGGCACCCGCTGGGTACGGCCCGCCGGAGCGGTGCCGTCCGGGCTTACGGCCGCCTTCAGCCGGGCGACGGACACCGGCAGCGCCACCTTCTCCTCCGTGCCGGGCCGCTTCGAGCGGAAGGTCCAGCTCGCGTCGATGCGGCTGCCGGCCTTCGCCAGCTCCGGCGAGCGGGTGACGGAGGTGGACAGGGTGTAGGGGGCGTCGGCGGGGCCGACCGCGAACGATTCGTCGCCGGTGAGGGGATCGTTGTTCTCACCGATCCTGGTCTTGCCCCGGTGGAGGGTGGTCTTCACCGAGGAGTACGTGGACCACCCCTCGTTTCCGGCACCGTCCGAGAACACCGGCAGCGCGCCGGTGATGCTGTCCTCCTCGCGGAAGACTCCCTCGCCGTCGGCGATCCTCGGTGCGAAGACCGGGGTGTTCACCGTTCTCGTGTAGGTCTTCCCCGCCCGGAAGGCCTCGTCGCGCGGAAAGTAGTACCTGGCCTCGGCCCTGTCCCCGCTCTTGCCGTACTGATCGGCGGTCAGCTCCCAGGTGGCTCCGCCGACGGCGGAGAGATACAGGGTCCGGACGCCGGGGGCCGGCTGGGGCGATATGCCGTGCGACCGGGCGGCCAGCCCGTGGGGAAGTTGGCCGAGCACCGTGCCGCCCATCCGCTTCCCGGGGGCCGAGGCACCTGCTCCGATCCGTACCGTGGCCATGTCCCGGGCCTTGAAGCGCTTGACGTGGCCGGTCGCGAACCGCTGGACGGGACCGCCGTGGACGGTGCTGTACTGGACCGAATTCCCCTTGCTCCAGTGGCCCGTCCAGGACTGGGTGAGCGAACCGTCGGTGACGTCCGGTCCGATGTGCGCGGTGCGGAAATTCTTGAAGGAGACGGCCCCGATGTCCTCCACCACATTCCATTCCTCGGAGAACCGCACGGAACTGAAGACCGAAACATGGGACGACTTCGCCTTGGCGTCCGGCGGTGTGATGTCGACAGGCCTGGTGGTACGGGCGTCGACGGTGAACGTCATGTGCCGGTCCACGGAGAGTTTGGGCTGCGAGAGCCAGTCGTAGCCCTTGGTGGAATCACGGGGATCCGCCGCGTGGATGGAGTCCAGCCGGTACGTTCCCCGCGGCAGCCGAATGGTGGAACTGCCGGACTCGTCGCCCGGCTTCAGCCGGTGGAACTTCGGGTTGTCCAGCCGGAGCGTGCCGAGGACGGTGCGGAAGTCCCGGCCCGGCTTCCCGTGCCGGTCGATGTGGCGCACCGTCAGGTCGTACGACTCGACCTCGCGCTCCACACCGGCGGTGGTACGCACGCTCTGGCCGCCGCCGCTCGCGACGACGGTCGCGGCGTAGTCGCCGTTGACGCCCCCGCCGAGCCGGGTGTCCGCCGTCAGCTCCACCGAGGCGGTGCCGCCCGCCGGGACAGTGATCCGGTTCCGGCCGAGGGTGAAGAAGCCCTCCGGGGCGGGCCTGCCGTCCGGGCCGTCCGCAGTCACCGTCAGATCGAGGGTGAGATCCTCGCCGCCGGTGTTGCGGTAGTCGATCGAGCGGGTCACGGGCGTGTCGTCGGTGTGCGGATACCGCTGTGTCCCGAATGTCACGGTCGACCGCTCGGCGAACACCCGCTGTTCCAGGGCCCGGTCGGCCGCGACCCGGCCGGCCCCCTGCTCGAACGGCGTGTGCTTGTGCGTGCCGTTCTTCGCCGAGCCCGTCAGCACGCTCTTCAGCTCGGCGGCCTTCCACTTCGGGTGCCGCTGCTTGAGCAGGGCCGCGACACCGGCCGCGTGCGGGGTGGCCGCCGCCGTGCCGGAGAAGGACACATGGCCGGGCGGGCTCTGGCCGTCCGAGGTGCCGGGGGCGGCCGCCGCCGTGATGTCCACACCGGGGGCGGTGAGATCGGGCTTGACCCCGCCGCCCTCACGCGGGCCGACTGCGGAGAAGCCGGCGATCCGGCCCTGCCCGTCCACCGCGCCGACGGTGAGTGCGCCCTCCGCCCGGCCCGGCGAGGCGATCGAGCGCGGATCGGGGCCGTCGTCGCCCGCCGCCACGGCGAACAGCACACCCCGCTCGGCGGTGACCCGGTCGACATGGGTCTCCAGCGGGTCGTTCTCGTCCCGGCCACTGCCCATGAGGCTGAGATTGACGATGTCCGCGCCCCGGGCCACGGCCCAGTCGATCCCCGCGATGATCGTCGACGCGGTGGTCCTGCCCCGGTCGTCCAGCACCTTGCCGCTGAGCACCTCGGCCCCGGGGGCCACACCCCGGTGGGCACCGTTCGACGCCGCCCCGCTGCCCGCCGCCACCGACGCGACCTGCGTGCCCTGCCCGTAACGGTCCTCACTGTCCGGGGAGCGGGAGAAGTTCCGCTCGGCGACGACCCGGCCCGCGAGATCCCGATGGGTCTCGTCGACCCCCGAGTCCAGTACCGCGATCTTCACCCCGGTGCCGTCGTACCCCGCCCGCCGGTGCGCGTCGGACGCGGCGGTCCGGGCCGTACCGGCGGCGGCACGGGCCGTGTACACCCCGTCCAGCGAGATCCGGTCGACCCCGGCGGTCACGCCGCGCCCGCCTCCGCCGTCGGCGGTACGGGTGAGGCTCTCCCAGAAGGCGGCCGCGTCGCGGGCGGGCACGGTGACGGCGTCCGCGTTCAGCGAGGCGAGGGTTCGGGCGGTCCCGGCGGCGGCGCGGATCCCGCTCCCGGCTTCCCGGGCGGCCGTGTCCCGGTAGCCGACGATCACCTTGACGCCGTCGCCGTAGACCGCCCGGCTCTCGCGCCTGTTCAGCTCGGTGATGTCGAAGAGGCGCTCGTCGAGGGTGCCGTCGCCGACGAGCCGCTGCGCGTCCGAGGGGATCACCAGGGTGCGCCCCTGCCCCGTCCGCGTGTGGATCGGCACCTTCTCGCGCCCCTTGGCGGGCTCGACGCCGACGACCTCGCCCCGGGCGTCGACCCGCACCCGGTCGCCCGTGATCAGCGTGATCCGGTGCCCGGGTAAGCCCTTCCGCCCGGATCCCGCCGTCTCTTCCCCCACGGCCCGTTCCCCGCCGCTTCCCCCGGCCGAGGACGGCCCGGCCATTCCCGCCGACAGCGCGACGGTCACCGCGACAGCCGTCGCGGAGAGAAACGCTCTTTTCCTGCTACTGCCCACATCTCCCCCTGGAGACAATCGAATCGGCGAGGCGGAGAATTCCCCGCCCCATCCATCGACCGGCAGTATTGACCCATTCCGCGACGGGCCTCCAGGATTCACGTGATGTACAAATCAAGCAGTACTCATCAAGGACCCGTCCGGGCAATCACCTGGTCATTCCCCATAAGGAGGGAAGGCGAATTGCCCGCCCCGGGTTCTACATCTCAGGTACCACTTCACGGGCGTCGTGCGCGTCCCGGGCGTCGAGCAACTCGGTCAGATGTGCCTCGGCCCATGCGCAGCCGGCGTTCATGGGTGCGAGGAGCGTGCGGCCGAGCGGGGTCAGCCCGTACTCGACCCTCGGCGGGATCTCGGGGTGGACGGTACGGGTGATCAGCGCGTCCCGCTCCATCGCCCGCAGCGTCTCGGTCAGCACCTTCGGCGTGATGCCGCGCAGCGGGACCTGCAATTCGGAGAAGCGCCGGGGGCCGGCTTCCAGACATCTGATGACCTTCGCGGTCCACTTGCCGCCGATGCGGATCGGCGGGGTGGTGTGGGTGCATCCGGCGAACATCTCGGGGTTGAGTGGTTGGCTCACACTGGCGAGAGTACGTAACTATCTTTGCGGTAACCAAGGGGCCGGCGCCTAGCGTTCACCACGTCGGCCGGCACTCCGCCGGCCCGGTCGGACGGAGTCCTCATGAGCAGAATCGTCATCTTCGGAGCCGGTGGACGAGCGGGCCGCCACGCGGTCGCCGAGGCGGTCTCCCGGGGCCACGAGGTCACCGCGGTCGTACGGGATCCGGCCAGGCACCCGGACCTGACCGGCCCCGGTGTCGTCGTGGCAGCCGGGGACGTCACCCTGGCGGACAGCGTCGCGGCGGTCGCGGCGGGCCATGACGCGGCGATCAACGCCAGCGCCCGCCTCGACATCCCGTCGGAGCTGTTCTATGTGAACGCCGCGCACGCCCTGCTGGAAGGTCTGACCCGCGCCGAAGTCGGCCGGCTGATCCTGATCGGCATCGGGACCACGCTGGAGACCGCCCCCGGAGTGCCGGTGCACGACGCCCCGGGTTTCCCCCCGGAGGCACGGAACTTCTCCCTCGGCCACTCGGCGGAACTCGAAGCGCTCCGCTCCGCCGAGACCGGCGTCGACTGGCTGGTGCTCGCACCGCCGCCCGTCGTCCTGGACAACGAGGCGGCGCGCACCGGCCGTTACCGGACCGGCGACAGCCGGGTGCTGCCCGCCGGGGAGAACACGTCCGTCTTCTCCTACGCGGACCTCGCGGTGGCGCTCGTCGACGAGATCGAGGCCCCGAAGCACCACCGTTCGCTGACCGCGGTGGGCTTCTGACACTCCGCCGGGGGCACGGCCGGTGTCATCCGACGGTGACGACCGTGGCCGTGCCGAGGACGCCCTCGGTGGGGATGCGCCGCTCCTCGGACGGAAGGCCGCCGACGAGGCGTTCGACCCCCGCCGCGCTCGGCTGGAGGCGGCCCCGTTCGTAGCGTATGAAGCTGACGCGGGTGCCGGACGGCGGGCCGTCCAGGGCGCGGTACTGGCGGTAGGTCATCGCGTCGCACCCGGAGTACCAGCCGCTCTCCGGCTCGTACCCGGTGACCAGCAGACAGGGCGCGCCCCCGGCGGCCAGGGCGCGGGCCACCGGGACGGTGGAGCGGTGCTGGGACATGGGTCCGGGCATCGCTCCGTGGGCCACGACCTGGGCGGTGGCGGGGACGGCGAGCAGGGCGAGCGCCGTCACGGCCGCGAGGACGGGGCGTGCCACGCCGTCGGCGAGGGTCGCGAGGGCGTCGACGCCGAGGACGGTCAGCAGGATGACGGAGAGGTAGACGAAGCGCGGCTCGCCGTCGGTCGCGAATCCGAGGAGTACGGGGACGAGTACGGCGGTGGTGCCGAGGAAGAGGATCCGGCGGTCCCTCGCCCCGGGGCCCGCGGGCGCGCCGTGTTCGCGGGGCGTGCGCTGTTCGCGGGGCGTGCCCTGTTCGCGGCGGGCCGCGCGCAGTGACCGGGCCGCGCGGACGGTCGCCGCCAGGCCGGCGAACATGACGACGGCTCCGAGGTCCCCGGCCAGCCGGTAGGGGAATATCGCCAGGTAGTAGAGGAATCCGTCGCCCATGAAGCTGCGCTCGGCCTGGGAAGTGGCCCAGGTGATGAGCCCGAGGGGCCATCCGGTGACCTGGGTGGCGTACACGAAGTGCGGTGTCAGGCCCAGCAGAATGACCGCGCCCGCCGCCGCGAGACGCCTTCCGTGGGGGAGCCAGGCGCGCGGGCCGTAGGCCAGCAGGGCGGCCAGGGCGATGGCGCACAGATTGCCCACCACTCCGAAGCGGAGGTAGAACGCGGCGAGCACCACCGGGGGCAGGGCGAGGAGCGCACGGGAGGATCCGGGGTTCTCCACGGTCCTGACCAGGATGAAGACGGTGACGAGCAACAGGCCGGTACTGCCGGTGTCGTTGAGGAACGCGGGCATCCTGCGCAGAAAGCCCAGTCCGCCGAGGACGAGCAGCATGGCCAGGGCGGCGCGCCGGGGGGTGGTCCAGCGGGCGGCGATCGCGTATCCCAGGGTCAGGGTGGCCAGCACCAGGAGCAGGCCGACCGCGCGCAGAGCCCCGACATCGGCGTGGACGCGCAGCGCCAGCGAGCCGAGCAGGGGCAGCCCCGGCGGACGGTAGGGGCCCCAGCCCGCCGCCGGCATCGAGGGGTCGGCCCATGAGCGGGCCTTGTTGGCGTAAACCGATTCCTCGTGCCCGATCCAGGGTTCATGGTCCTGGAGCACGGCCCACACCGCCACCGCCATGGCCAGGACCAGGGCTAAGGCCGCCCGGCCGGGGACGCGGGCGGCGACGGCCCGGAGCCGCTCGTGCCGGGCGGCGGGGGCGCGGCGGCCTCGGCCCCACCACAGCAGCGGTGCGGCGAGCAGCAGCAGCGGCCAGGGCTGCCATCCGGGGAGGAGGCCGCCGCCCCCGGCGATCAGGAGCGCTTGCTGACCGACGGTCAGCGCGGTGCAGGCCAGCCCGCCGTACCGGGCCCACGTTCGGGCCCTGGTGGGCCGGACGGCGGTGACGGCGGGCGAAAGGGTGTCGGGGGCCATGGGAGTTCTTCCGTCTCTGGTCGTGGTGCGGACGGTGTGCCGCGTGACGCGTGACGTGTGACGTGACGCGTGTCGCCAGAGAGAAGATACGGATGTCGGACCGCCGGGCACTCCGGGTTCGGGCTTCCCCGAATGCCCGGCGGGAGTGGTTCTACGGCCGGTCCCGGGGTTCGGTGCCCGCCTCCAGACGGGCGACGCGGCCCTTCTCGCCGGAGGCCCAGCAGCCGAGGCCGAAGCCGGGGGCGCAGTCGACGGTGTCGTACGAGCCGGTGTCGACGGTTCGCCAGGTGCGGCCGCCGTTCAGGGTGAGATCGGTGCCGGTGGGGCCGACCGCGAGGGCGGTCGCGGGGGTGTGGGGCAGCCAGGCGACGCCGGAGCGGTAGGCGGGCGGCGGCTGGGCCGACCCCTGCCAGGTGCGACCGCCGTCGCGGGTGACCGAGGCGGCCCGGGGGGACGGCTGTCCGGTGCGGTAGTCGCCGCCGACGGCGATGCCGTGCGCGCGGTCGCGGAAGGCTAGCGCGAAGACTCCGCGCGCCGGGTCCCCGGCCGGGATGCCCGATTCGGCGGCGGTCCAGGTCACTCCCCGGTCGGCGGAGTGCAGCACCCGGCCCGTGGCCCCGCCGCCGGTCGCCAGCCAGACGTCCTTGGCGCCCGAGGTGACCAGGCACTGCCCACTGGCGGCGAACCCGGCCTCGCCCGGCTGGGCCTCGGGCATCCCGGCGGTGGGCAGCACCTGCCAGGAGCGACCGCCGTCGCGGGTGGACAGGATGCGGTACTTGCCGTCCACGGGATCGCTCATGGCGAGGCCGTTGCGGCGGTCGAAGAAGGCGACGCAGTCGTAGAACGCTCGTGGATCGGTGTTGCGGAACGTCTCGGTCCAGGTGTTTCCGCCGTCGGCGGTGCGGTAGACGCGGGACGCCTCGCCCTCCCCGATGGCGAGCACCACGGCCCGGCTGCCGTCGAAGGCCTCGATGTCGCGGAACTCCAGCCCGCGCGCCTCGGGCGGTGAGACATCGCGCCAGGTGCGCCCGCCGTCGGCGGTCCGGAGCACGGTTCCCCGGGAGCCCGCGACCCAGGCGGTGCTGCGGCTGACGGCCGCCAGTCCCCGGAAGCGCGCGTCCGTGCCGGTCTCCTTGAGGCTCCACCCCGGACCCGCCCGGCCGTCGTCCGCCGCCGGCACGGATGCGGGCGCGGGCGCGGGCGTGGCCCGTGCCGGAGCGGCGAGCACGGCGGCCACCGCCACCGCGCACACCACTGCCGACACCATTCGTCTCGTCTTCCCCATGGACGTCATGGCGCTGGAAGCTAGCCCACCCGTCAAAGCCCGTCCAGAGGGGCGGACCGGCCCGAGCGCTCCCCCGCCGGGCGGTGACACAGCTCACCCGGCCGCGCGATGACGCGACAGTCCCGCCCGACGTCTCTTCAACTGTCCGTTGAGGGCGTTTTACGTCAGCCGCGTGAGAAGGAGCCGGTTTTGTCCACCGTCATCAAACAGGCCGTACAGGCCAGACTGGTCGCCTCCGCGCCCCGGATGGAGACCGTTCCGGCCACGCTCCGCTACGACCGGAAGGACCCCTTCGCCGTACGGATCGACTTCCCGGCGCAGGCGACGCTGGAGGGGACGGACATCACCTGGCGATTCGGGCGGGAACTGCTGGCGGCCGGCATCGAGGAGTCGGCCGGGGTCGGCGACGTACGGGTGGCTCCGTACGGCTACGGCCGTACGGTGCTGGAGTTCCACGCCCAGGAGGGGGTGGCGCTGGTGCATGTCCGCACCAGCGAGCTGCGCCGGTTTCTGCGGCGCGCCGAGGGGATCGTCCCCGGCGGCCATGAGCACCTCCTTCTCGATCTCGACCAGGATCTGACCGAGCTGCTGCGCGACGCCCGCTGACGGCGGGCACGACGGGCACGGCACGCACGAGAACACGGCGGCGCGCGCCGGTGCGGGGCCGGGAACCGCCGTGGCCGGAACTAATCCCTTTGACACCCGCCCCCGCCTCTCCTTACGGTGGAACCGCTTCTGTTGCCGCCGATTGGAGAAGGACGTTGCTCGTCTGAGGTCTTGGGACACCGTGCGTCACCGCCGTATCCGGCGTGTGCGCGATGTGTGCGACCTCGGCGTTCGAGCCGTTCCTTCCGGCCGGGACACTCTCCGTCCCCTTCCGTGACCCTCGGCGAATCCTCGGCCCCGTCGTACGCACCCCCCGGTGTCTCCACCTGTTGCCCCCATCCACTCCACGCAACCGGGAGACCCGTTTTGGCTACCACCGCGCCTCATGTTCTCTGTTCCTCGATCTCCTTCACCTGGCCCGACGGCACCGAGGTCTTCGACGGCTTCCAGCTGGCCGTGGGCCCCGGGCGGACGGGGCTCATCGGCCTCAACGGCTCGGGCAAGTCGACCCTGCTGAAACTGCTCGCCGGGGAGCTGACCCCGGCCGAAGGCACCGTCCGCGTCAACGGCGAGATCGGCTGGCTGCCGCAGAACGTGGTCCTCGACACCGCGCTGCGGGTGGACGAGGTGCTGGGCATCGCCGCCACCCGCGCCGCGCTGCACGCCATCGAGGCGGGCGACGCGAGCGAGCGGCACTTCACGGCCGTCGGCGACGACTGGGACGTGGAGGAGCGCGCCCGCGCCACCCTCGATCAGCTCGGCCTCGACCGGATCGGCCTCGACCGCACCATCGGCGAGGTCTCGGGCGGCGAGGGCGTACTGCTGCGGCTGGCCGCGCTGCTGCTGGCCAGGCCGGACGTACTGCTGCTCGACGAGCCCACCAACAATCTCGATCTGTACGCCCGGCGGCGGCTGTACGACGCGGTCGCCTCCTGGCCCGGAGTGATGATCGTGGTCAGTCACGACCGGGAACTCCTGGAGCTGGTCGATCAGATCGCCGATCTGCACGACGGCGAGGTGACCTGGTACGGCGGCAACTACTCCGCGTACGAGGAGGCCCTCGCCGTGGAGCAGGAGGCCGCCGCGCGCATGGTGCGGGTCGCCGAGGCCGATGTGCAGCGGCAGCGGCGCGATCTGGAGGACGCGCAGGTCAAGCTGGCCCGCCGGAAGCGGTTCGGGAAGAAGATGCAGGAGCAGAAGCGGGTGCCGAAGATCGTGGCGAACGGCCTCAAACGCACCGCCCAGGTCTCGGCGGGCCGCTACAAGGTCCTTCAGAACGAGAAGCTCGCCCAGGCGAGGGAGCGGCTCGACGACGCCGTGGAGGCGGTCCGCGACGACGAGGAGATCCGGATCGAGCTGCCGCACACCGCGGTCCACCCCGGCCAGGGGGTGCTGCGGCTGGACGGCCTCGAACTGCGGCACGGCGGCCGGATCGAGGGCCTCTTCGAGATCCACGGCCCGGAGCGGATCGCCCTGGTGGGCCGCAACGGCGCGGGCAAGACCACCCTGCTCCGCACCATCGCGGGCGAGCTGGCCCCGGCCGCGGGCGAGGCGACGGCACACGTACCGCTCCGCTTTCTGCCCCAGCGGCTCGATGTCCTCGACGACGAGCTGAGCGTGGCCGAGAATGTCGCCCGTACCGCGCCCACCGCGACCAACAACCGGATCAGGGCACAGCTGGCGCGCTTCCTCTTCAAGGGGTCCCGCGCCGATCAGCCCGCGGGGACGCTCTCCGGCGGCGAGCGCTTCCGGGCCGCCCTGGCGGCCCAGCTGCTGGCGGATCCCGCGCCCCGGCTGCTGCTGCTCGACGAGCCGACGAACAACCTGGACATGGCGAGCGTCCGGAAGCTGACGGCGGCGCTGGAGGGGTACGAGGGGGCACTCGTCGTGGCCGGCCACGACGTGCCGTTCCTGGAGTCGATCGGGATCACCCGCTGGCTGCTGCTGGACGACGGTCTCCACGACGTCTCCGCGGAGGACGTCCGCGCGGGCAGGCTGCACCGGCCGGAGGTGTAGTGGGTCCCTGGTGAATCCTGCCGGGAATCCGGACAGAAGATGTCTGGATTCCCGGCTAGCTTCGGCGGCATGAACCGGAACATCGTCATCGTCGGGGCACGGGAGAACAACCTCAAGGACGTCTCCCTGACCCTCCCCCGAAATCGGATCACCGTCTTCACCGGCGTCTCCGGCTCGGGCAAGTCCTCCATCGTCTTCGACACCATCGCCGTCGAGTCACAGCGGCAGCTCAACGAGACCTACTCCTGGTTCATCAGAAACCGGCTGCCGAAGTACGAGCGGCCCCAGGCCGAGGAGATCGACGAGCTGTCGGTGGCGATCGTGGTGGACCAGCGGCCCGTGGGCGGCAACGCGCGCTCGACCGTCGGCACCATGACCGACATCAACTCGGTGCTCCGGGTGCTGTTCTCGCGCCACGGCTCCCCGAGCGCGGGAACCGCGACCGCGTACTCGTTCAACGACCCGGCCGGCATGTGCGCGGTCTGCGACGGCATCGGCCGGACCCTCCATCTCGACGTCGAGCGGGCCATCGACCGGACCAAGTCGCTGAACGAGGGCGCGCTGCTGCTGCCCGGACTCTCGGTGGGCGGCTGGGAGTGGAAGCTGTACGCCGAGTCCGGCCGCTTCGACCCGGACAAGCCCGTCGGCGAGTTCTCCGCGGCGGACCGGGAGCTGCTGCTCCACGGGTCCGGCTTCACGGTCCGGCTGGAGATGAGGACGGGCTCGTACGAGGCCCGGTTCGAGGGGGTCGTCAACCGGTTCACCCGGCTCCATCTCAAGCGGGACACCGCCGAGCTCTCCGAGAAGCGCCGGGCCGCCGCGGACCGCTTCGTGACCCGCCTGCCCTGCACGGCCTGCGGCGGGGCCCGGCTGAACGAGGCGGCGCTGGCCACCCGGATCGACGGGCTGGGCATCGCCGACTACGCCCGTATGGAGGTGGCCGACCTGGTGAAGGTCCTCGGCCGGATCGACGATCCGGTGGCCGGCCCGGTCGCCGCCGCCGCGCGGAGCCGGCTGGAGCGGCTGGTGGACATCGGGCTCGGCTATCTCTCCCTGGACCGGGAGACCACCACCCTCTCCGGCGGCGAGGGCCAGCGGCTCAAGACGGTGCGCCATCTGGGCTCCTCGCTGACCGGGCTGACCTTCATCTTCGACGAGCCGAGCGTGGGCCTGCACCCGCGCGACGTGGGCCGGCTGGTCGAACTGCTGGTCCGGCTGCGGGACCGGGGCAACACCGTGCTGGTGGTGGAGCACGACCCGGATGTGATCGCGATCGCGGACCATGTGGTCGACATGGGCCCGGGAGCGGGCGCGGACGGCGGGCGGATCGTCTACCAGGGGCCGGGGGCGCTGCTCCGGGACGCCGACACCCCCACCGGCCGCCGGCTGCGCCGCCGCACCGCGCTGAAGGAGTCGTTCCGGTCTCCCTCCGGCTGGCTGCCGGTGACCGGGGCCGATCTGCACAACCTCAAGGGCATTGATGTGCGCTTCCCCACCGGTGTGCTCACGGCGGTCACCGGAGTCGCGGGTTCCGGCAAGTCGACCCTGGTGTCGAAGGTGTTCACGGCGGCCTACCCGGAGGCGGTCGTGATCGACCAGGGCGCGATCACCGCGTCCCCCCGGTCGACGCCCGCCTCCTTCCTGGGCCTGATGGACACCGTACGCAAGGTCTTCGCCCGCGAGAACGGCGTCCGGCCGGGACTCTTCAGCTTCAACTCCGAGGGGGCGTGCCGGGAGTGCGCGGGGCGCGGGGTGATCTACACCGATCTCGCGTTCATGGACCCGGTGACGACCGGCTGTCCGGTGTGCGAGGGACGGCGCTTCCAGGACGAGGTGCTGGAGCTGCGGGTGGACGGCAGCTCCGTCGCCGACGTCCTGGACATGACGGCGGTCCGCGCGGCCGGCTTCTTCTCGGCCTCCGCCACCGGACTCGCGGACCGGGAGGCCCTGCGGAAGCTGCGCACCCTCGACGAGGTGGGGCTCGGCTATCTCACCCTCGGCCAGCCGCTGAACTCGCTCTCCGGCGGGGAGCGCCAGCGGCTGAAGCTCGCGACCCAGCTGCACCGCACGGGCAGCGTCTATGTCCTGGACGAGCCGACGACCGGGCTGCACCTGTCCGACGTGGACACCCTCCTCGGGCTGCTGGACCGGCTGGTGGACGCGGGGAACTCGGTGATCTGCGTGGAGCACGACATGGAAGTGGTCAAGCGCGCCGACTGGATCGTCGACCTGGGGCCGGACGGCGGGAAGCACGGCGGCGAGCTGGTCTTCGAGGGAACTCCGGCGCGGCTGCTGGAGCACCCGGAGTCCTTCACGGCGGAGTATCTGCGCCGGGCCCTGGGGCCCGCCGGACGGTCCGAGTGACCCGAAAGGGGGTGTGACGTGTGTCGCCCCGCCCCTTCCCGGAGCGCGGAGCGCCTGCCGCGCGCCGGTCGGTCACGTCTCCGGCCTGGGGTTCATGACTCCTCGTGATCGAGCGGGAGGGGAGCGAACGGGTGACCGACTTGGTCGCGGGCTTACAGCGCCCTTAACCTACGGTTTCGTAACCTACGAACCCGTAGGTACTTCTCCCCGTTTTCAGGAGCCACCCGTGACCATCACCTCTCCCCACCTCGGCAGCTCGGACGCGTGGACCGACGCACGGCTGCTGTACGCGCTGGAAGAGGTCGTGGAGAACGAGCTGAACCGGCACCTCAAGGTCGCCAAGGACTGGATGCCGCACGAGTACGTCCCCTTCACCGACGGGCGCAACTTCCCCGGCATCTTCGAGGACGGCGAGGCCTGGGAGCCGCAGCAGTCCAAGGTCACCGACATAGGCCGCATCGCCCTCGTGGTCAATCTGCTGACCGAGGACAACCTCCCCAGCTACCACCATGAGATCGCCACCCTCTTCGGCCGCGACGGCGCGTGGGGCACCTGGGTGCACCGCTGGACCGCGGAGGAGGGCCGGCACGGCATCGTGATGCGCGACTACCTGCTGACCTCCCGCGCCGTCGACCCGGACAAGCTGGAGCAGTTCCGGATGGCGCACATGGCGGAGGGCTTCGAGTCCGACAACCGGCACTCGATGCTGCACTCGGTGGCGTACGTCGCCTTCCAGGAGCTGGCCACCCGGGTCTCCCACCGCAACACCGGCCACCAGTCCGGGGACCCCGTCTGCGACCGGATGCTGGCCCGGATCGCGACCGACGAGAACCTGCACATGGTCTTCTACCGCAATCTCCTGGGCGCGGCCTTCGAGATCGCCCCCGATCTGACCATGCAGTCCGTGCGGGACGTCGTCGTCAACTTCCGGATGCCCGGCCACGGCATGCCCGGCTTCGAGCGGGCCGCCGCCCAGATGGCCATCGGCGAGATCTACAACATGCGCATCCACCACGACGACGTCCTCTCCCCGGTGCTGCGCTTCCTCAAGGTCCTGGAGATCGACGGGCTCGGCCCCGAGGGGCTCAAGGCCCAGGAGGAGCTGGGTCTCTACATGAACGGCCTGGACTCCGAGGCCAGCAAGTTCGACGAGAAGCTCGCCGCCCGCAAGGCCCGGATGGCCGCCCGCGCCGCCGGCTGAACCACCCGCCGGTCTCCCCCGTCACCCGTGCGGGGGACAGCGGTTGGGGAGCCGGCCCGATGATCTGCCGGGGTGTTCCGCCATGGATCTCCAGGTGGACACCGATGAACTGGACCGTCTCTCGCGTGCGCTGAGGCGGTCACTGTCCTCGCTCACCGACGCCGGACGGGCCCTGAGCCGGGCCCGCGCGGACCAGCTGGGCACCGGCGAACTGGACGCGGCCTGCGACGCCTTCCAGGAGCGCTGGGCGTACGGGGCCGAGCGCCTACGGGACCGGATCGGCTCCATCCACGACGGGGTGCGACTCAGCCACCAGGGCTACACCCAGGTCAACGCGGCCGTCGCGGCCTCCTTCCGCACGGTGGCCCCTCATGAGTGACCACCCCCACCTCGGCTGGAACCCGACCCCCGGCAGCCCCCCGGCGATCGCCGCCCTCCGCACCGGGCTCGCCACCTCCGCCGCCTCCCTCGCCACCGCCCACCGGCTGCTCGACCAGCTCCTCGGCGAAAGCTCCTTCTGGCACGGCCAGGCCGCCGACGCCTTCCGTACCGCCCTCGACGGCGAACTCCCCCGCTACCTCCGCGACGCCCACCGCTCCGTCTCCCACGCCGCCCGCGAACTCTCCCGCTGGCACGACGACCTCCTCAGCCACCAGGCCACCGCCCGCCGCTACGACACCCGCGCCGGCCTCTGCGCCCAGGCCCTCACCCGCGCCCGCACCCACGAACTCCACCTCCGCGCCACCCCCACCACCCCACCCCACACCCTCCGCACCGCCGCCACGGCCGTCACCGACGCCCAGGACGCCCTGGATTCCGTCCTCAACCTCGCCCGCGAGCTGGAGGAGGAACACCACGCGCAGGCGCGGCGCATCGCGAAGTCCCTGGACGAGGCGGCGGAGAGGTGGGCTCCGGAGGAGCCGGGGGTGTTGGAGAAGGTTCTGAAGTGGGTGGAGGAAGAGGGGCTGGGAGACCTGCTGTCCGACGTCTCCGCCGGAGCCGGGTTCCTCGCCCTTCTCCTCGGCGCGGCCTGTCCGCCCCTGGGGCTGGCCGTGCTCTTCGTCGCGACCGGCGCGAGCATGGGTGCTTTCGCCCTTCACGTCACCGATTCGGAGGTTCGGGAGTCACTGCGCGACGGCTTCTCCAAGGGTGAGTACGACGCCGAATTCTGGGACAACGCGGTGACGCTGGCCGGCGACGCCCTCGGTTCCGTACCAGGTGTGGCAGCCATCGCCGGCGGCGCCAAGGCCGCGTCCGCCGCGGTGCAGGCGAGCGGAGGCGTCACGGAAGCAGGCGCTCTGGCCGCGGCGGCGCGGGCGGGCTCCCAAGGGTTCGCCGACGGCGCGAAGACCATGATGCGGGAGATGCGGAGCGTGGAGAACCCTCTGACCGGGTGGGCACTGCAGAGCACCCCCGGCGCGGTGAGAAAGACGGTGGCCTACGGCCTCCCTGCGGGCGGAGCGGCCACAGCGGTCGGCCATCACACACCGTGGGACGACAACGAGACATTCGCCGACGGCGCGACAGGCGTGGACGGTGCGCGAGTGCTGATCGATGACGGTCCCGGCTCCGCCGCCAAACTCGCGCACGCGTGGGCATTCCTCTCCCGCTGAAACCGAAGGAGACATCGCATGGATGTGATCCACGACGGATCCGCAGCTCCACCGCCACGCATGTGGTTTCGCGTGCCTCCGGGCTACCACTCCCTCGACCGAATCGATCTGGACTCCCTGGAAGAGGTCACGACGTCACTGCTGGCGCCGGTACTCGACAGCACGGCCGCGGTCGAAGCCACGATCAGGGACGCCCGGACGCTGGTCACGCTGCTCCATGAGATGCGAGGCCTCGGGAGCGTCTACACGGCGATGGGCGTGCATCCCGACGAGGCGTACGGGACGAGCCTCTCGCTGCTCTCGCTGTCCGTGGTCGAGACCGCGTCCCCGACAAGGAATCTGACGACCGCCCGGAGCGGGCTGGCGCTCGCCGACTCACCCCTCTGGAGCGACAGCACACGCAGATTCGTCGAGCTGCCCATCGGTCCCGCCGCCCTGGTCGCGGGATCTTTGGCGGTCCCGTCGAGAGAGGCGCTCAGCGCCGTGGGCATCACCGCCGAGCCGACCGGGATCTTCCAGGCCCGGCTGGCAGTGGCCTGCCCCGACGGGGGACATTGCGCGGTCGCGGACCTGACCAGCGCCGCCGTCCACCACTCCGAGGCGTACACGGACATCCTCGAAGCAATCGCCCGGACGTTGTCCTTCAGTGAACCGGCTCCCGACGCACCTGTCCGACGCCACTCCCGTATTCAGGATCTGATCACATGACGTCTCAGCCACCCGCACCACCGCCATGCGGTGCGGCCTTCGGGCACCCCCCCCCACCGCGGCGGGCCACCGTCGTCTCGTCGCGAGGCGCTGGGCCTGGCTGGTCCTGGTCCTGCTGCTGACCGGCGCGGCCGTCCGGGCGGGCTTCGGCAAGCCTGTGCGGGACCTGGTGGGCCTGGCCGTCTTCAGCCTCTGCGTCTACCCCTTGCTCCTGTGGGTGACATCGCTCGCCCTGCGGCGTACAGCGCGTGTTTCCAGGATCCTCAAGAGCTACCCCTGGCGGGCCTACCCGTGTGACTACCCGCGCCGTGCGGCCGAGAGCCCGAAAGTCATCAGGGTCAGATTCGCCGACGACCACGCGCCGGTTCTCCGGCTCACACCGTTCGCGGTGGACCTCGCGAGAAAACAGAACCCTTCCCCCGACCTCATCTGGTTCGCCGGCGACCCCCGCTACGGCGGCGTCATCTCCCCCGTCGGCGGCCACTTCCCCGTACGGGTGGTCCCCGAGCCCCCCGGGGGCGGCGGGCCGGGAGGCGGGGCCGAGGCGGATGTGCTCGCGGAGCGGGCGGAGTTGGTGAAGGGGGGGAGGGTCAGGAGGACGTGAGGGTGAGGGTGAGGGCGGGGGTGGGGGTGGGGGTGGGGGTCAGGCTCGGGCGCGCTTGAGGCGGTCGCGCTCGCGTTCGGACATGCCGCCCCAGACGCCGAACTTCTCGTCGTGCCGCAGGGCGTACTCCAGGCACTCCACCCGCCCCTCGCACGCCCCGCACAGCAGCTTCGCCTCCTGGGTGGAGGAACCGGGGGCCGGGAAGAAGAACTCCGGTCCGGTCTGCGCGCACAGCGCGGTTTCCTGCCAGGAGAGGTCGTCGTCGACGGTGGTGTTGATCGGCGTGATCGGCATGCCGTTCACCCTTCACCAGTCGGATAAACGGCAGCTCAATGAAGCATCAACGCCCTCGGGCGGACGGTCTCACTCCGGCTGGGGCTCGCCCTGGATCACGGCGAACTTCGCGCCGGCGGGGTCGGTGAGCTGGGAGAATCGTCCCACGCCCGGCATGTCGACGGGGGGCAGGCGCACGGTGCCGCCGGTCTCGCGGGCCAGGGCGACGGCGGTGTCGCAGTCAGGGACGGCGAAGTAGGGCAGCCAGTGGGGGCCGGAGCCGGTGGGGTCGGCGGAGACGGGGACGGCCCCGGCGAACATGGCGTCCTCGCCCGTGCCCGAGGGGTGGGCCAGCGGGTAGGAGCCGGATCCGTCCGGGTAGGGCATCGAGGAGGTGTCCCAGCCGAAGACCTGGGTGTAGAAGGCGAGGCCCGCGTCGGTGTCGGGGGTGTACAGCTCCAGCCAGCAGAGGCTGCCGGGGACGCCGACGACGCCGAGGCCCTTGTAGTCGCGGGGCTGCCAGACGCCGAAGCCGATGCCCGAGGGGTCGGTGAAGACGGCCATGCGGCCGAAGTCGAAGACGTCCATGGGCTCGAAGAGGACCGTGCCGCCGTGCAGACGCACGGCCTCGGCCGTGGCGTCGGCGTCCGGCGACTGGAAGTAGACGTGCCAGGAGGCCGGGCCCTGTTCGGGGGGCACGGTCATGCCGCCCGCCGCGGTGGCGTCGTCCAGGCGGAACATTCCGTAGCCGCCGGCCTGGGGGCCGGCCGACTCGAAGACCCAGCCGAACAGACCTCGGTAGAACCGGTCCGCCGCCGCGACGTCGGGCGTCCCCAGATCGAGCCAGTTGGGGGAGCCGGTGACATACCGGGTGGTGAGCATGGGCGCGCTCCTCGGGGCGGGGGGTCGCGTTCGGCCCTCTCCTTCGAGTCTGCTGCGGAACGGACGGGACCGCATCCGATACGGAGGGGCGGGGGTCAGCCGGGACCGGCGGAGCCGTGGTGGGGCTCGTACCCCGGGATCGTGCCGTCCGGCTTCGCGACCAGCAGGAACCCGGCCATCCCCATGTCCGAGTGGCTCTGCACATGGCAGTGGTACATCCACGCGCCCGCGCCCGCGTTCTCGCCCGCGACGATCTGGAAGCCGAAGGAGTCGGCCGGGCCGGTGATCTTGTTGTCGATCACCCGGCTGACGTCGTCCGGGCCCTGGAGCAGACCGGTTCTGTTGTCGGCCCAGCGATGTCCGTGCAGATGGAAGGTGTGGTACAGCTCGCCGTGCGTGATCATGATGATCTCGACGCGCTCGCCCACCGTGGTCCGGAAGTCGGGGCCCGTGTGCGCCGGCCGGTTGTTGACCGTCATGTCGTTGAAGACGATCGTGAACTGCTTGTCCGGCAGGATGTCGCCCGCGCGCCGGACGACCACCGGCCCGTAGAGCCCCTTGCGGATGCCGCCCGTGCCGTGATCGGTGCCGACCACATGGTCGTGGTAATGCCAGTAGCCCGCGCTGCCCGGCCGCCAGGTGCCGTCGGCGCGGCGGCCCGGCGCGTGGGTGCGCCAGGTGTAGGTGCGGGTGGCGCCGGGCTCGACATGGCTGCGGCTGAGGCGGGTGCCGTCGTTGGCGATGTCGTAGTCGACGCCGTGGGCGTGGAGGCTGACGGCCACGTCCGTGGTGTTCTCGAACTCGATGTGGAGGGTGTCGCCCTCGGTCAGCTCGATCAGCGGGCCGGGGACCGTCGCCGCGCCCTTCGCCGGGCCGTAGCCCATCCGCCCGTCGGCGAGCCGCTCCGCGCAGAGCCGCAGATGGCGCACCCGGCCGCCCGCCGGGGCGGTCTTCGGTACGTTGGCGGCGAAAGCGGCCCCGGCGAACGGGGAGTCGGGCAGCGACAACGATGTCACCCCCATGGCCGCGACGGTCCCGCCCGCCAGCAGCCGCCGTCGGCCGAAGCTCCGCCGGTCCATGCCCATGCCCATACCCATGCCCATGCCCATGGCGAACTCTCCGCTCCACCCCGGTCGTTGACGGGTCTTCGGGCCCCCGGGACGGCCATACGGTAGCCGGGGGGCCATCGTTTTTCCACGCTCAGGACAAAGTTCGTTCTTTTGCGTCCCCGCCTCTTGGCGCGGCGGGCGAAGAGGTCTAGCTTCCAGTGCTGTTGTCATCACCACAGAGGGGTGGGTGGCCCATGCAGCGCACGCCGCGTCGCGGGTCGAGATCGCCGGGACGCGCCCTGACGGCGCTCCTCGGAGCCGGGGCCCTGACTGTCTCGCTGACCGTCTCCCTGCTCGGCGGGGGTACGGCGGCGTCCGCGCAGCCGCCGCCGGAACCGAGACGGACAACGTTGTCCCTGCCCTCGCCGCCCGGCGGCGCGGAGGTCACGGTGCTGGTCTTCCACGCCTCCGCGACCGCCGAGTCCCCGGCGGTGGACGCGGGCATCGCGGCGATCGAGTCCATCGGGCTGAGCGGCCCGGCCGGCGGGCGGTTCGCGACGAGGGCCACGGACGATCCCTCGGTCTTCACCGACGCGGCGCGGCTCGGCTCCTTCCACGCGGTGGTCTTCCTCACCGGCGGCGGCGATGTGCTCGACCCGGAGCAGGAGGCGGGCCTGGAGGCGTACATGGAGGCGGGCGGGGGCTTCCTCGGCATCCATGACGCGGCGCGGACGGAACCGTACTCCGACTGGTTCACCGGGCTGGTCGGCGCCCGCCCGGCGGGAGCGGCGAGCGCCGTCTCCCGGGCGGTGGTGGAGGTCGGCGACCGCCGGCATCCGGCCACCGCGGGGCTGCCGCTCCGGTGGAAGCGGCCGGACAAGTGGTTCGACTGGGCGGTGAACCCCTCGGGCCGGGTGCACACGGTGGCCCGGGTCAGGGAGAGTTCGTACACCCCGGGCCCCGGGGCGAACGGCTGGGACCACCCGATCTCCTGGTGCCGCGACTACGACGGCGGGCGCTCCTTCTACACCGGGATGGGCGGTACGGCCGACAGCTTCGCCGAGACCGACTTCCGGGAGCATCTGCGCGGCGCGCTGGCCTGGACCGCCCGGCTCTCGCGCGCCGACTGCTCGGCGACGATCGACGCCAACTACACGGCCGAGCGGGTCACCCGGCCCAATCAGCCGGGGCTCAACGACCAGATCGGCGAGCCGCACGGCCTGGTCGTGGCGCCCGACGGGAAGGTGTTCTACATCGGGCGCGGCGGGGCGGACGCCGGCCGTCCCGTGGTCACCGACTGGAACAGCCCGGACGTCGGCAGGGGCACGGGCCAGATCCATGTGTACGACCCGGCCACCAAGCGGGTCACCCTCGCCGGGGAGCTGAGCGTCTTCGGCAACAAGGGCGGCGGCGGTGAGCTGGTCAAGAACGAGGAGGGGCTGCTCGGCATCGAGCTGGACCCCCGCTTCACCTCCAACGGCCGGGTGTATCTGCACTACACACCGCACGGGCGGATCGACCGCGAGCGGCGGACGGCCGACCGCAGGGTCTCGCGTTTCACCTTCGACCACGCCTCGGGCCTCCTCGACCTCGCCAGTGAGAAGGTGCTGCTCTCCTGGCAGGTGCAGATCCACAGCTGCTGTCACGCGGGCGGCGGAATGGCCTGGGACTCCCGGGGCAATCTCTACATCGCCACCGGGGACAACAACTCCTCCGGCTTCAGCGGCGGCTACTCGGGCAACAATCCGGAGCCCGCGTACCGGGGTCTGTCCTTCGCCGACGCCCGGCGCACCTCCGGCAACACCAACAATCTGAACGGGAAGATCCTGCGGATCCACCCCGAGGACGACGGCTCCTACACCCTCCCCGAGGGGAATCTCTTCACCGGCCGGGAGCCGGACGAAGGGGGTGGGAAGACCCGGGGCGAGATCTATGTGATGGGGGTGCGCAACCCGGCGCGGATCTTCGTCGACCGCCGGACGGACATCCTGTACGCGGGGTGGGTCGGCCCGGACGCGGGTTCGCCGTCCCCGGTGTGGGGCCCGGCGAAGTACGACACCTTCGCCGCGATCACCCGGGCGGGCAACCACGGCTGGCCGTTCTGCATGGGCAACAACCAGCCCTACCGGGACCGCGCCCTGCCCGATCCGGCCGTCCCCCGGGGCTGGTACGACTGCGCCGCCCCCAGGAACGAGTCCCCGAACAACGACGGGCTGGTGAGGCTGCCGCCGGTCACGTCCAACACCGTCTGGTACGCGCCCCAGGGCGGCGGCCCCGACTTCCCGCGCGACGCGAACGGCGTGCCCTCCTATCTGCTGTCCGAGCAGAAGCTGCTGCTGCCCTGGCTCAAGGGCGGCGGGCAGGCGGCGATGAACGGTCCCGTCTACCGCCACGACGCGGCGAGCGCGAGCACGGTGAAGTGGCCCGCGTACTGGGACGGCAAGTGGTTCCTCGGCGACTTCTACGACGGCGACCAGCCCCGGCACGCGGTGCTCACCGACCCCGCGACGGTGGGCAGGGGCGGTGTCCCGGTGCACGCCGAGTCCCTGAAGAGGATCGTCCCAGTCGGGGCGAACGGCATCCGCAACCTCATGGACTGGAAGTTCGCGCCGGACGGTTCGCTCTATGTCCTGGACTACGGGCGCGGCTTCTTCACCTCGGACTCCCGGTCGGCGCTCTGGCGGATCACGTACCACGGCGGAGGGCCCACCCCGGCCGCGGACCGGCTGGCGCGGAAGGCGGCGACCCGATGAGGCATCCGTCACGACATGGGCCGAGACGGCTGTGGACGGCCCTGGTGGCATCGGTGGCGCTGGTCGCCGGGCTGCTGACCGGGCTGACCGGGTCCGCCGCCGCGCAGTCCGGGCCGGGCGGATCCGGGGCCCGGGCGGCGGCGGAGCAGGTGCTGACCTGGACGGCCGGGGATCCGGTGGACCGCTATCTCTCCTCGCCCGCCACGGCGGTGGCGGGGCGGACGACGATCGTCTTCGAGAACAGCCGGGCGACGGGCAATACGACGGGGATGCCGCACACCCTGACCTTCGAGGTCTCGGACCCGGAGTTCAACAGCGACGTACCCCTGAACATCCTCGCCTCGCCCGACGACGACCGGGGCGGCCGGTACACGGCGGAGGTGACCCTCACCCCCGGGCGGTACCGCTTCCACTGCGCCCTTCCCGGCCATGGGGCGATGCGGGGGATCCTGACCGTCACCGAGAACACCGGCGGGGACACCACCGCGCCCGCCGTCTCGGCGCGGGTGGAGGGCGAACGCGACGCGGACGGCGCGTACCTCGGCCGCGCCACGGTGACGGTGACCGCGACCGACGAGGGCTCGGGCGTCGACCGGGTCGAGTACGCGACGGGGGCGGACGGGCCCTGGCAGGCGTACACCGCGCCGGTCGTGGTGAGCGCCACCGGCGCGCACACCCTCCGCCACCGGGCCACCGACCGGGCCGGCAACACCTCCGCCGAACAGACGGTCCGCTTCACCGTGGCGGCCCCGCCGAGCGGCGACACCACCCCGCCGGAGACCTCGGGCACGGTCGGCGGCGAACGCGACGACCAGGGGCGGTATCTGGACACGGCCACGGTGACCGTGACCGCGTCCGACGCCGGTTCGGGGGTCGACAGGATCGAGTACGCGCTCGGCGGGGGCGGCGCGTGGCAGCCGTACACCGCGCCCGTCGTGGTGAACACCAGCGGCGCGCACACCCTCCGCCACCGGGCCACCGACCGGGCCGGCAACACCTCCGCCGAACAGACGGTCCGCTTCACCGTGGTCGCGACGCCCCCGCCGGACCGGGAGCCGCCGGTGACGGCCGCCGAGGTGGCCGGGCGGCTGAATTCGGACGGTGCTTATGTGACGAGCGCGCGGGTGACGGTCAACGCGGCCGACACCGGGGGCTCGGGGGTCGCGAAGGTCGAGTACTCGCTCGACGGCGGGCCCTATCTGGCCTACACGGCCCCGGTGCTCGTCGACCGGGTGGGCTTCCACACGGTGCTGCACCGGGCGACCGACGGGGCCGGCAACACCTCGCAGGCGCGGCGGACGGCCTTCACGGTCGCCGAGGGCGGCGGGGTGCCCGCTCCCGGGTGCCCCGAGTGGGACGAGCGGCTCACCGTGATCGTCGGCACGGTCGACAGCGGGGTGCCCAACCGGATGACCCGGTCCCGCTGCACGGTCAACGAACTGATCGAGGACGAGAAGTCCTGGTCCTCGCACGCGCTCTTCCTCAAGCACGTCGGCGGGGTCCTGGACGGGCTGCTCTCGGACGGTGTGCTCGACGCGCGCGAGCGGCGGGAGATCCACGCGGCGGCCGAGCGGTCCGGCATCGGCCGGCCCGGTCAGAACACCGGCTACCGGAGCCTCTTCGACGGCACCCGTTCGTCGTTCGACCGCTGGCAGCAGGTGGGCGGCGGCTCCTTCGCCCTCAACCCCGACGGTTCGATGACCAGCGGCACCGAGCGGGGCGGCATGGGGATGCTGTGGTTCCCCCAGCGGCGGTACGGGGACTTCTCGCTGAAGCTCCAGTGGCGGGACGACGCCCCCGGCCCGGGGAACGCCAACAGCGGGGTCTTCGTCCGCTTCCCCGGGGTGCACGACCATCCGGAGGAGCCGCGCCCCGAGTGGGTGGCCGTGAAGTTCGGCCATGAGGTGCAGATCCTCGACCGGCCCGACGGCGACCTGTACAAGACCGGTTCGGTGTACGGCTTCGACCGGGTCGGGCTCGCCGGGGCCGGGGTGACGCCCAAGGGCACCTGGAACGACTACGAGATCCGGGTGGTGGGCCAGACGTACTCGGTGCTGCGCGACGGTGTGCTGATCAACAGCTTCGAGAACACCGGCGGCCAGGACTTCGTCCCGCCGCGCGACGGGGACCCGGGGAGCGACGGCAGGCGCTACGCGTCGGGGTACATCGGGCTCCAGGTCCACGGCACGGCGGATGTGATCTCGTACCGCGACATCCGGATCCAGGAGCTGTAGCCGGGGGGCGGAAGAGCCGCGTCCGCCGTCACTCCGGGTGGCGGGCGCGGCTCGGCTGGACGCGTTTGGGTTCGCCCGGCATCTTCGGGTACTCGGGCGGATAGGGCAGATCGCCCAGGCCGTGGTCCGCCTCGTCGCGGCGGGCCGCCTCCAGCAGGGTCTCCAGGCTGAAGCGGTGCTCGTCCATGTCCGCGTGGACATCGCCGGCCTGCGCGTACCGGGCGGTCATCGAGACGATGTCGAAGTCCCGGGGGACGGCGTCGTCGATCTCCTCCCAGCGCAGCGGCGCGGAGACCGGGGCGTGCGGGCGGGGGCGTACCGAGTAGGCGGAGGCGATGGTGCGGTCGCGGGCGGTCTGGTTGTAGTCGACGAAGATGCGCTCACCGCGTTCCTCCTTCCACCACTTGATGGTGACCCGGTCCGGCATGCGCTGTTCCAGCTGGCGTCCCACGGCGATCGCGGCCCGTCTGACCTGGGTGAAGGTCCAGCGGGGTTCGATGGGGACGAAGACGTGCAGGCCGCGCCCGCCGGAGGTCTTGGGCCAGCCGCGCAGCCCGGCCTCGTCGAGGACGGCGCGCAGCTCGTGGGCGGCGCGCACGGCGTCCGCGTAGTCGGTGCCGGGCTGGGGGTCGAGGTCGATGCGGAGTTCGTCGGGGTGGTCGGTGTCCTCGCGCCGTACCGGCCAGGGGTGGAAGGTGACGGTGCCGAGGTTGGCGGCCCAGGCGACGGCGGCGGGTTCGGCGGGGCACAGCTCGTCGGCGGAGCGCCCGCTGGGGAAGGTGATGTGGGCGGTGGGAATCCAGTCGGGGAGGTATTTGGGGGCGCGTTTCTGGAAGAAGGACTCGCCGGTCACTCCGTCGGGGTAGCGCTCCAGGGTGGTGGGGCGGTCGCGCAGGGCGCGGGTGATGCCCTCGCCGACGGCGAGGTAGTAGGTGACCAGGTCGAGCTTGGTGTAGCCGGGCTCGGGGAAGTAGACCTTGTCGGGGTTGGACACGCGTACGGTCCGGGTGCCCACTTCCAGTTCCACCGCTCCGGCCATGTGGGTCAGCGTATGCCGTGCCGACATTCATTGCATATCGGACAATTCCTTTATGGATCTGCCGGTGATGCCGCCCGTGAAACCGATGCTCGCGAAGGCCGTGAAGAAGATTCCGCCCGGGATGCAGTACGAGGCCAAGTGGGACGGCTTCCGGGCGATCGTGCACCGCGACGGGTCCGAGCTGGTGATCGGCTCCCGTACCGGCAAGCCGCTCACCCGCTACTTCCCCGAACTCGCCGAGGCCCTCGCCGCCAACCTGCCCAGGCGCTGCGTGGTCGACGGCGAGATCGTCGTCGCCCACGGCGGCC
Organism: Streptomyces amakusaensis; assembly: GCF_039532665.1. Classification (NCBI taxonomy): domain Bacteria; kingdom Bacillati; phylum Actinomycetota; class Actinomycetes; order Kitasatosporales; family Streptomycetaceae; genus Streptomyces; species Streptomyces amakusaensis. Next base: position 289,126 of record NZ_BAAASB010000004.1, read on the forward strand.
GGCTCGACTTCGACCGGCTCTCCGAGCGGATCCACCCCGCCGCCTCCCGGGTGCGGACGCTCGCCGAGCGGACCCCGGCCAGTTTCGTCGCCTTCGATCTGCTGGCGCTCGGCGACACCGCGCTGCTGGACACCCCGCTCTCCGAGCGGCGCGCCCTGCTCTCCGAGGCGCTCCGCCCCGCCGCTCCCCCGGTCCATCTGGCCCCCGCCACCACCGACCCGGCCGTCGCCGAGCGCTGGTTCGAGCAGTACGAGGGGGCCGGGCTCGACGGGATCGTCGCCAAGCCGCTGGATCTGCCCTACCGGCCGGACGCCCGGCTGATGTTCAAGATCAAGCATGAGCGGACGGCGGACGTCGTGGCGGCCGGATACCGCTTCCACAAGAGCGGTCCGGTCCTCGGCTCGCTGCTGCTGGGGCTGTACGACGACACCGGATCGCTCCAGCACGTCGGCGTCTGCGCCGCCTTCCCCATGAAGCGCCGGGCGGAGCTGATCGAGGAGCTGGAACCGCTGCGGATGGACCCCCCGGACGGACACCCCTGGGCGGCCTGGGCCGAGGAGAGCGCCCACGAGGGGGCCCGGCTGCCCGGCGCGAAGAGCCGCTGGACGGGCACGAAGGATCTGTCGTGGGTGGCGCTGCGCCCCGAGCGGGTGGTGGAGGTGGCCTACGACCACATGGAGGGCGACCGCTTCCGCCACACCGCCCGCTTCCGCCGCTGGCGTCCCGACCGCACCCCGGCGAGCTGCACCTACGCCCAGCTGGAGGAGCCGGTCCGGTACGACCTCGCCGAAGTGCTGGCGGGGCCTTGAGACGGGGGGCGCGGTGAACCCCTGGGCCGTGCTCGTGGCGGCGGCCCTGCTCGCCGGGTACGCGGTGCTGTCGCGCAGGCTGTCGACGACGGTCGTCTCCGGCCCGATGGTCTTCGTCGCCGGCGGACTGGCGATGGGCCCGCTGGGGCTCGATCTCGTCGACCGGGGCCAGGACGCCGAGGTGACCCGCGCGGTGCTGGAGAGCGCCCTGGCGCTGGTGCTGTTCGCCGGGGCCTCCTCCGTCCGGCGGCGGGATCTGCGCCGTGAGCGCTCGCTGCCGGTACGGCTGCTGACGATCGGACTGCCGCTCACCATGGCGCTGGGATGGCTGCTGGCCGGGGCCGTGCTGCCCGGTCTCGGCCTGTGGGAACTGGCGGTGATCGGCGTCGTCCTGGCCCCCACGGACGCGGCGCTCGGCCAGCAGGCCGTCTCCGACGAGCGCGTTCCCGCCACGGTGCGCCACGGGCTCGGCGTCGAGTCCGGCCTCAACGACGGCATCGCGCTGCCGTTCTTCCTGCTGGCCCTCGCGGCGGCCGGCGAGGGCCACGGGGAACGCCAGGGCCCGGCCGCCGTCTTCCTGCTCGCCCTCGTGGTCAGCGGGGCCATCGGGCTGGCGGCCGGATGGCTGGGCGCGGAACTCCTCGGCCGGTCGGCGGCGCGGGACACGAGCACCCCCGCCTGGCGGCAGATCCTGGTGCTGCTGGTGCCCGCCGCGGCCTACGCGCTCTGCGTCGTCACCGACGGGAGCGGCTTCATCGGAGCCTGGACCGCAGGGCTCGCCTTCGGCACCGCCGGACGCGCCAGGGCGTCCGCGGACCGTCCCACGACCACGCCCGCGACCGCGACCGCGACCGACGACGCCGCCACCGCGTCCGCGTCCGCGTCCGCGTCCGCCGACGAGCGCGTCGGCCACGAGGTCGAGTTCACCGACCGCCTCGGCGAACTGCTGACCGCGCTGAGCTTCCTGCTGTTCGGCGCGGTGATCCTCGGCCCCGTCCTGCGGCACGCCGACTGGCGGATGCTGCTGTACGCGCTGCTCAGCCTCACCGTCGTCCGGATGCTCCCCGTCGCCCTCGCCCTCGCGGGCACCGGGCTGCGCCCGCCCACCGTCGCCTACATCGGCTGGTTCGGACCGCGCGGACTCGCCTCCCTGGTGTTCGGGCTGATCGCCTTCGAGGAGGCGCTCCCGGGGACGGAGACCCTCAGCGGCGTCATCGCCGTGACCGTGGCGCTCAGCGTTCTGCTGCACGGCTGCTCGGCCGCGTATCTGGGCTCCCGCTACGGCCGCTGGTACAGCGGGAGCCTGCGCCTGTAGCGAAGCGGCCAACCGCCGCCCCGGGCCCGGAACTTGATCGATTCGGGTGAAGGCGGGGCATTCGCGTATGGTGTGTCGCCGGTGCTTGCCCGGGGCGCAGTCCGGGCGGGCCGCGCGGGTCCCGCCCGCGCCGGATCCCCGGCCCGCCCCACGGGCCCGTGATCGGTACTTCGCGTCCGCGGTGCGGCGGACGGGGAGCCGGCGGGCAGCCGCATCACCCATGACCGGGACCCGGCCTCCGGGCCCGCCGTGGGAATTCATCCGGGGCCGCCGACGGCGGTTGCCCCATCGGGACACTCCCGCCGCCGGACGCGGACGCCGCTCCGCTCCAATGGGGGGACAGACCCCGCCGGTGCGCCGGCGCGGGCCGCTGAAGCAGCAGAGAAGGATGACGACGTGACCGCCTCCCCCCTCATTCCCGTGCCCATCCCCGACCGGGTGGCCGTGCTGATCGGATCCTGTATGCCCGCCCATGTGCTGCGCGCGGAGATCGAGGCGGACACCGCCGTACGCGAGGTCGCCCTCTTCCGCGATCCGCTCTGCGCCGACGACCGCGCCGACCGCGAGCAGGCCCTCTCGGTGCTGGCCCGGGCCAACAAGGTGCTGGCCGCGCACCACCCCCGGCTGGTGATCAGGCCGGGCAGCCGCTACTGAGCCCGTACGCCCCGTACCCCGTACCCCGGGCGGACTCCCACCGCATGCGGTGGGCCGACGACGGTGTGACGCTGTCTGGGTGACCACCGGGAGCGAGACCGCCGAGCGCGCGGCGGGCGCCGCCCTGCCGCCAGTGCTCGACACGCGGCAGCGGAACATCGTCTTCGGCACCATCATGCTCGGGGTGCTGCTGGCGGCCCTCGACCAGACCATCGTGGGCACCGCGCTGCCGACGATCGTCGCGGAGCTGGGCGGCGGCGCGCACATGTCGTGGGTGGTCACCTCGTATCTGCTGGCGGAGACCGTCGCCACGGTGCTCGTCGGCAAGTTCGGCGATCTCTTCGGCCGCAAACTGATCTTCCAGATCTCGGCGGTCGTCTTCATCACCGGATCGTTCTTCTGCGGCCTGGCCACCAATATGACGCTGCTGATCGTGTGGCGCGGGGTGCAGGGCGTCGGCGCGGGCGGTCTGATGGTCACCTCGATGGCGCTGATCGCCGATGTGATCCCGCTGCGCGACCGGGGCAAGTACCAGGGCGCGATCGGGGCCGTCTTCGGCATCTCCACGGTGATCGGGCCGCTCATCGGCGGACTCTTCACCGATCATCTGACCTGGCGGTGGGCGTTCTACGTCAATGTGCCGATCGCGATCGCCGTCGTCTTCGCGGCGGCCCGCACCATGCCCTCGGTGCGCCCGGCGGGCCGCCCGGTGATCGACTACGCGGGCATCGCGCTGGTCACCGCCGGCTCGGGCGCGCTGATCCTGGCGACGAGTTGGGGCGGCAACGAGTACGCCTGGGGCTCGCCGGTCGTCCTCGGGCTCTTCGCGGGCGGGCTGCTCGCGCTGGCGCTGTTCTGCCTGGTGGAGACCCGGGCCGCCGAACCCATGCTGCCGATGCGGCTGTTCGCCAACCCGGTCTTCACCGTCTGCTCCGTGCTCAGCTTCATCGTGGGCTTCGCGATGCTCGGCGCGCTGATCTTCCTGCCGACCTATCTCCAGTACGTGGACGGCGACTCGGCGACCGTCTCCGGCGTCCGCACCCTGCCCATGGTCGCCGGGCTGCTGATCGCCTCCGTCCTCAGCGGCAACGCGGTGAGCAGAACCGGCCGCTACCGGATCTTCCCCATCGTCGGCACGCTGGTGATGGGCGTGGGGCTGTATCTGCTCTCCCTGATGGGACCGGGCACCGGGGCGTGGCTGGAGTCGCTGTACATGTTCGTGCTCGGCACCGGCATCGGGCTGGCGATGCAGGTGCTGACGATCGCCGTGCAGAACACCGTGGAGTACGCCGATCTGGGCACCGCGACCTCCGGCGTCACCTTCTTCCGCACCCTGGGCAGCGCCTTCGGGGCCGCGGTCTTCGGCACCATCTACGCCAACGCCCTCACCCCCAACCTCACCCGGGGCGTCGCCGATGCGGCCCGCGCGGGCGGCGCGGACCCGGAGGTGGTCGCCCGGCTGGCGCGCAGCCCGGAGGGTCTGCACGGGCTCCCGCCCGAGCTGCGGGAGCCGATCGTGACGGCGTACGCGGACACCCTGCACACGGTCTTCCTCTGGACGGTGCCGGTGGCCGTGCTGGGGCTGGTCGTCTCGCTCTTCCTGAAGGAGGTGCCGCTGCGCGACACGGCCCGGGTCGCCTCCACCGACATGGGCGACGCCTTCTCCTCGCCCACGACCGCCGGGGACTCGGCCGATCTGCTGGAGGGGGCCGTGGCGACGATCGTGGCGCGGACGGGGGCGGACACCGCGCGCCGGGTCGTCACCGGTTCCGACACCCGGCTGGACGTCGCGGGCGCGTGGGCGGTGATGGAGGTGGAGACGATGACCCGCACGGTCGGCCACGCGAGCGCGGGGCTGATCGCGGCGCGCCGCCGGCTGCCGCCGGAGGTGCTGGTCCCGGTGTTCGCCCGGATGGTGGACGAGGGGTATCTGACGCGGGAGGGGAACTACTTCTCGCACACGGCGGCGGGGCGGCGGGAGGCCGCGGCGATCACCCGGGCGTGGCAGCTGTGGCTGGAGGATCAGCTGGAGCGCGATCTGGGCCGCCCGCCGGGGCCCGAGCTGCGCGCCGCCGCCGACACGATCGCCAAGCGGCTGCTGGCGGAGGATCTCGCCGAGGGGCCGCGCACCCGGGCACGGGCCCGGGTGTGAGTCCCCCCGGCGGCCGGGTCAGTCCAGGAAGGAGCCGTCGACATAGACCCAGGCGCCGTCCACGCGCGCGAAGGTGCTGCGCTCGCAGAGTTCCCCGCGCTTTCCGTGCTGTCGGTAGCGGGCCCGGAAGGTGACGGTCCCGGTGGAGTGGAAGGCGCTGCCCTCGGTGGCTTCGGTGATCTCCAGACCGCTCCAGTGCATGGCCGGATCGAGTTCCAGGGTCTCCGGCCGGGTGGCGGGGTGCCAGGTGCGCAGCAGATAGGCCGTGTCCCGGGCCGCGAAGGCGCTGTAGCGGGAGCGCATCAGCAGTTCGGCGGTGGGCGCGGCGGCCTCCCCCCGGTGGAAGCGTCCGCAGCACTCGCCGTAGGCGGCGGGCAGTCCGCACGGGCAGGGCGACACGGCGGTGAGGGCGTCGGCGGGGGCGCGCCGGGTACGGGGGGTGCGTCGGGGCATGGGTTCATTGTCCCGCGCCCGTGGGCCGGGGTCGCCCCGGGCCGTCCCGGCCGCGGTCCGGCCGGCGGGGCTGTGGTTCCTCGGCCCTGGGCTGGGGGCAGAGGGGGGCCGGGGGGCGGCCGGGGCTCTCGGCGTACCGGCGGGCGCGGTCGAGCAGGGCGGGGTCCACCGCGGCCAGCTGTTCCCCGGAGGCGGTGGCCAGGAGTTCGGCGACGGCCGCCCCGAGCGCCGCGCGCGCGCCGGCGGAGCCCTGCCGCTCGGACCAGAGCGCGAGAAGGCGGTCGGGGCAGGCGGCCGAGGCGTGGGCGAGGGCCGCCTCGGCCCACTCCCGTACCCCGCTGTCCTCGCCGTGGGCCTCCAGGACGCTCAGCGCGACGCGCGCCATCAGGGCGATTCCGACGGTGTCGTGCGCGCCCGATTCGACGGCGGCCAGCACCCGGGCGGCGACGCTCGCCGGGAGCCGGGCCGCGTCGGTGGCGAGCTGTCGGAGGATCAGCCGCACGACGCAGCGCTGGGAGGTGTCGTCGAGTCCGCCGCCGGGGCCGATGAAGGCGGCGCAGCGCTCGTACTGGGCGGCGAGTTCGTCCTCCGTCGCGCCCAGCCCGCTGGCGAGCCAGAGCGAGGTCAGGCCGTGGGCGACGGAGACGGCGGTGCCGTCGGGGGTGCCGACGAAGGTGGTGACGGCGGGGGCGAGCCAGGTGAGGACGGGGTCGACGGCGTGCAGCACGATGGCGTCGTCGGTGCCTGAGGAGACCGTCGTCTTGTGCCGGAGCTGATCGGCGTGGGGGCGGACCCGGTTGACGGCCCGGCCGCGGTCCTCGTGGGCCGGGGAGAGGCCGTGCAGCCAGTAGACGTCGACCGGTTCGGGCGGTTCCGGCAGCTCCCGGGCGGGGCGGATGTCGAGGTCGCGGTTCTCCCCGTCCCAGATCCGCCGGACGCTCAGGGCGAGCGCGAAGTCGGTCCACTCCGGTTCGGTGAAGGCGGCCCGCCACAGCTGCACCCGCCGGTGCCACATCGCGGCGCAGGTCTGGACGTCGGCGTCGGGGAAGAGTCCGCTGGCGCGCACTCCCCCGGTGACCAGCAGGGTGAGGATGAGCAGATTGGCGGAGTACACGCCGTGGCGGGCGGCGGTGGCGCGGACGCCGGGGCGGTAGCCGGTGTAGCGGTGCTCGGTGCGGTTGTGGTGGTCGGCCATCACGACCAGCAGCAGTTCGCCGAGCCGGTGCCGGGCGGCGGGCGTGATCCCGTCGATCCGCGCGCCGACGAAGCGGAGCATCTGCCGGGAGGAGAGCGAGGCGTACGAGAGCAGCGCGTAGAGCAGGTCGTCGTCGAAGCCGACCCGGCCGAGGGCGAGCGCGGGCCGCTGGTCGAGCAGGCCCGCCAGCAGCTGTACGGCGAGTCTGGCGGCGAGGTACTCGCCGAAGGTGGCGTGCAGGAACTCGTAGGTGGCCAGCCTCCGGCCCTCGCGGACCGCCTGGGCGCGCTGGACGAAGAAGAACCGGCCGAGCGCGATCTCGCCCTGTCCCAGGGGGGCGCGGAAGCCGTCCTGGGCGGGCTCGGGTCTGCCGAGGACGGCGGCGAGGTCGGCCTCCGCCTCGGCGGAGGTGATCCACTGGCGGTGCCGGTTGAGCATCCCGAAGGAGATCAGCGAGAGGCGCTGCAACTCCTGTTCGGCGCGGTCCCGCAGCTCTCCCGGCGTGCAGGCGACGGCCGACTTGCCGACCTCGCGCACGGCGAAGGAGGCCAGCAGCTCCTCGTAGAGTTCGGCCTCGCCGAGCGGTTCGTCGCCGCCCGCGCCGCGCCGCAGGGCGTTGTCGGTGCAGTCGTAGAGGGCGAGCATCAGCAGCAGCAGCGGCTGGGAGGCGAGGGCCTGGTGGCGGTGGGCGATGTCGGCGGTCAGCGGGCGCAGTCCGCGTTCGGCGAGGGAGCGTTCGTTGAGCCGGCTCCACAGCTGGAGCCAGCGGGCGATCTGCGGGCGGTTGAAGGGCTCCAGCCGCAGGGCGACGGCCCCGTCGGGGTAGCGGGCCCGGTCGGCGACGGCGGTGCGGCTGGTGACCAGGGCGAACACCGGCCGCCCCTGGTCGGCCTCGCGCTCCTGGAAGCGGGCGACGCGGATGAGGAAGTCGGACTGGCTGACGCCGGTGGCCTGGAGGAGTTCGTCGAATCCGTCGAAGAGGAGTACGGGCACGGCCCCGCCGGCGGCCCGTACCAGCTCGGGCCAGGTGGCGCGTTCGCCGGTCTCGGTGCGGACGGCGTGCTCGATCTGGTCCTGGATGTCGGTGTCGGCGGGGACCTCGCGCAGCACGATCCGTACGGGGAGATAGCCCACGCCGGTGAGCCGGGCGGCGAGGATCTTGGTCAGTACGGACTTTCCCGCGCCGGGCTGGCCGAGGACGATCAGGGGCGCGGTGGCGGCGGCGACGGTGGTGAGGGTGCCGGCCAGATATTCGGTCAGGTCCGAGCGTACGGGTGCGGATTCCCACCAGCCCTCCTCGGCCGGGCCCTGGGCTCCGTCGAGGACGGGGCGCACCCGGAAGTCGGGGTCGACATAGCCCTCGCCGAGGGTGGGCAGCCGGACGCCCGTGGGGGCCTGGCCCTCGGAGAGCATCGGCCGGGGCAGGGCGGCCCGGTAGCCGGTGGCGAGGGAATCGGCGACCGCTCTGAGCGGGCTGGGGGAGCTGAGTCCGGCGAGGGCGCTCTCGATGCCGCCGAGCGCCTGGCGGACGGCGACGCGGGTGGCCTGGTGGTCCAGCCGGCCCGACCAGAGCCCGAATTCGGGGACTTCCAGGGCGAGTCTGCCGTACAGCTCCTGGTAGCACTCGACGGCGGTCCAGGCGAAGACGCCGTCGCTGAAGAGGTGGTCGACGGCGTCGCGCTGCCGGTCGGTGAGGCCGTCCCAGACGGCCAGTCCGTGGATGAAGGCGGTGAGGTCGTCGCCGCGGGCCCAGTACCAGTGCCGGAGTTCGTCGAGCAGGCTCTCGTAGGGGGTGTGGGGCGCGGGCTGGGGCGCGCCCGTGGTGAGCAGTGCCGCCAGGAGGTCGCGGCCGGCCCCGCCGGCGATGGCGATCTGTTCGTCGCGGGTCAGCTCCAGCTCCTCCAGCCGGAAGGGGAGGCTGCCCTCCTCCCCCAGGGCGTCGAAGAAGGCGGTGATCACCAGTACGGTGTGGGCGGCGGCGATCCGTTCGGTGCGGGTGGCGCGGTCGGCCCCGTGGAGGTTGTCCCGCAGACCGGCCGTGAGATCGCGGCCGAGCCGCAGGATCCGGCCCTGGGCGTCGAGGGCGCTCAGCAGGATGTCGCTGACCCCGCCGGTCGCCACCGTCAGCGCCCCGCCGAGCATCCGGTCGGCGGCGGCCAGTCCCGCGCTGTCTCCCGTCAGGATCGTCACCGCGTCGCTGTAGCTGACCAGTCGCCGTGTCCGCACCGCCGCACCCCTGACCTCAGCCGCCGTTCCGCTTCCGGTCTACCACGCGAATCACCTTTATCGCGGTGAAACAGGTCGGATCGTCCGAGAGGGTGCATCCGGGCGGACGATGCCGTTCAGCGGCCCCGCGGCGCGGTGAAGGCGACGGCGTCCGCCGAGAGCACGAACTCGGGGTCGGAGCCGAGGGCGTGCTCGGCGACGCGGGAGACGACGGAGGCGGGAATGGCGTCCAGGCCGTAGGTGGCGTGCCCGTCCCGGGGCAGCACCACTTCGAGTCCGCGCTCCAGGGCGCCGGCCGCGGTGGCGCTGACGCACATCTCGGAGAGGACGCCGGCGATCGCCACCCGGCGCACTCCCCGCTCGTCCAGGAGCGCGCCGAGCGCGGTTCCCTCGAAGCCGTCGTCACTGTCCTTGGGGACGAGGTGCTCGTCGGGCGACAGCCGTACGGGGAGGTGGAGTTCCCAGCCGGGGGTGCCGGGCTCGTCCGGCGCTCCCGGTTCGCCGTCGTTGCGCAGATGCGCGACGAGCGCGCCGGCCGCCCGGGCCCGTTCCAGCAGCGCGGAGAGCCGCTCGACGAGTTCTTCCGCGCCCGGCACGGCGTCGCTGCCGCTCAGGAAGGCCCGTTGGGCGTCGACGAGGACGAGTGCCTGCGCCGGTCCGGTCGCGGCGGGCAGCGGGGGTACGGAGTGCCAGATCCCGTCGCGGACGAAGCCGCCCCGCGCCTCGGAAGCCTCTGCCGGGTCGTTCTGCACGCTCATCCCCCTGGGGGATCGACGGTCCTGCCACCGTAGCCGGACGGCGGGGGAAACGACGACGGCGTGCGGGGAGGGTGCCCGCACGCCGTTCTCCGAGATGTACCGCCGTGGGAACGGCGGCCGATAAGTGATCGCTGGAACGCATGAGTTCCCGAGTCCAGTCCGTCCGTCCGTCAGGTGAGCAGGAAGTCCGCCTGCCCGGACTTGGCCCCCCGGATGAACGCGGCGATCTCACCGGGGGTGTAGATCAGCGCGGGACCGTCGGGGTCGGCGGACTGGCGCACGGCCACCCGGCCGTCGGCGAGCTTCATCGTCTCGAAGCAGTTGCCGCCGTTGCCCCCGCTCCACGGCTTGTGCCAGCCCACGTCGCCCAGCTCGGTGGCCGGCATGCCGTTGTAGATGTGTTCCATTCACAGCTCCTTGCGGAGACCCTTGAGGATCTCCTTCGTGCGTTGTGCGGTCGCGGCCTGGGCCGCCATGCGGTCCAGCACCTCCAGATGCGAGGCGACCTCGGGGCGCGCGTCGAGATAGACCGCGCCCGTCAGATACTCGCTGTAGACCATGTCCGGAAGCTCGGGGACGGCGAACCGGAACAGCACGAAGGGCCCGTAGGTGCCGGGGTGGTGCCCGGAGGCGAATTCGGCGACCTGAAGGGTGACATGGGGCAGCTGGGCGCCTTCGAGCAGCCGGTCGATCTGACCTCTCATCACGGCGGGGCTGCCGACGGGTCTGCGGAAGACCGTCTCGTCCATGATCACCCACAGTCGGGGGGAGCCCGGCTGGGTGAGCAGCGCCTGCCGCTCCATGCGGAGCGCCACATGGCGCTCGATCTCCTCGGGGTCGGTCTGTCCGACCGCGCCGCTGAGCATGATGGCCCGCGCGTACTCCTCGGTCTGGAGCAGACCGGGCACGAAGTGGGGCTCGTAGGAGCGGATCAGGCTGGCCGCGCCCTCCAGGCTGACGTACATGCTGAACCAGCCGGGCAGCACATCGTGGAACCGCTGCCACCAGCCGGGCTTGTTCGCCTCCTCGGCCAGCTCGATGAAGCCGCGCGACTCCTCGTCCCCGATGCCGTACGCGTTCAGCAGCAGCTGGACGTACGGGATCTTCAACGCGACCTCGGCGGTCTCCATGCGGCGGATGGTGCCCGCGGCGACGCGAAGAACCTTGGCGGCTTCCTCACGCTTGAGCCCGGCCCGCTCGCGCAGATCCTGCAAGCGCTTGCCGAGGACGACCTGCCCCACGGTGGGGGCGGACCGCGGTTCGCTCACTTCGAGACCTCCCCACTGTGCTCTGTATGCGAGCAGTCTGCCACGCGCCCGCAACGATGAATATGCCCACTCTGAAAAATTCAGAGTGGCTCTTGCCAAGGTGTCCATTCCAGAGCGACAGTGGTCGGGTGAACCGTGACGCGCTCCACGCCCCACTCATGGACCCGTGCTCGGGGGCCGACCACCACAGGTACGGCTTCGAGCTGCCGGCGCGCGTCGAGTACGTCTCCAGAGCCCGCAAGCTCGCCCGGGACCGGCTGCACTGCTGGGGCATAGGCGGCGATGTGCACGACACGGCGATGCTGGTGGTCTCCGAGCTGGTGACCAACGCGGTCGTGCACAGCGGCAGCCATCTGATCTCCTGCGAGCTGCTCAACGGCGTCGAGCGGCTGCGGATCAGCGTGCGGGACCAGGGGTGCGCCCCCACCGGCCCGCATGTGTGCCACACCAAGGCGGCGGAGGAGCGGGGCCGGGGGCTGCTGCTGGTGGAGTCCCTGTCCAGTGCCTGGGGGGCCCACGCGGGCCACCGGGGCAGCGGCCGGACGGTCTGGGCCGAGCTGGCCCACACCGCCGGTCCGTACGGGGCGGACCTCCCGGCCGCCGCCGTCGAGCCGCCGAGGCTCTCGGCCCGCCCGGGCCGCGCCGGAGCGCCGGAGGCCCGCAGACCGCACGCCCGCGCCGAGTCGGCGCGCGCCGAGGCCTCGGGGGCTTCGCAGACGCCGGGGGCCGACCCCCGGCGTTCCGGCTCGCCCTTCGGTACGGAGCGGTCGTGTTGAGGCATCTCGCGCCCCGTCCGATCCGGGGCGGGCGCGAGTTCCGCGGCAGCGGGCTGACCCGGCTGGAGCTGCCCCCGTCGATCGTGCCCACGCTGGGCTGTGACGCGGTGGGGTTCCCCGCCCGCCACGGATTCCGTCTGCTGGGGCGGCTGCCGCGCAACGGCTGCGTCTTCGCGGACTCCGACTGGTGGTGGTGGATCGTCCCGGCCGGCTCCGACCTGGAGCTGACCTGGCCACTGCCCTCGCACTACGCCAAGGGAGCGCGTGTACCGGGGACCGATCCCCGGCTGATCAGCTGGCCCGACGACAACAGTCCCTACACACCGCCCATCCCACTCTATTTGATGGCCTGCCAGCTGACCGGGACGGCTCCCCTGTGGACCGCCGGCGTCGGCGGGCCGGCATGACCGCCGTGAGCACCTCGGCCGCCGTCTCCGACCGCCCGGGCGGAGACGGTGCGGATACCCTTCCGGGCATGTCGGAAGCGAACTTGGGCCCGGAACGCCAAGGGCTCACACCACGTCAGGCACGTCATGTCCGCACCGTCCTCTCCGTGGTCGTCATGGCCGCGGTGGGAGCGGCGCTCGCTCTCAGAATCGGCAGCACGCACTCGTTCCTGACCATGGGCTTCTACGGCATAGCACTGATCCTCTCGGGCAGTGCGCTGGTGCTGAGCCGGCAGGGGCGCACCCGCGTCGCGACCGTCGTCCTGGGAGCCTGTGTCGCCCTCGCGGTGGCGGCGGAATGGGCCGTCGCGTCGCTGCGCTGACGGTGCGGAACCCGCCGGGCCGAAACGGCCCGGCGGCCTTGAGCACACGGGGGAATCAGGGGGAGGGACCAGGCCCCCGCGCGGGGGAAGCCGGGGGCCTGGTCCCGGACCCGGTCCGGGTCCGGCCGCGGGGTAGGGGGGATGGCCGGAGCGACGGGCCGAGGAAGGCGGTACGCCGGGGCTGGGGGGCCCTGGCGTACCGCCGCTCCCATGTCCGGGGCGGGCCGGGCACGGCCGGCCCCGGGCGCACGCGGGGAACGCCCCCGGCGGCGGCCGGGGGCGTTCAGGGGTCGCGGGGGCCCGCGGGTGGGACCTCAGCTGCTGGAGACGGCTCTCAGATGGGACTTGCCCCGCCGGGGGTTGGGCGTGGAGCCCGTCCGGCGCTCGCGCAGCACCATCGTCATCCGGGTGTAGCCGCGGTCCTGGAGGGTCGCCGGGGTCTCGTCCACGATCCGGCACTCGGACCGTCCGTACCTCGGGTCCGGGTGGTGGAGGGGGCGCAGGGCCCCGTCGTGGTGGACTGCGGCGGCCCCGGCCACCCGCATCCAGTGCGGCAGCCCGCAGCGGTAGGCGGCGTCCATGATGGGGTCGTCCGCGATCTCCCCGCGAATGGCCTGAAGCACACCGTCGTCCTCGTAACACTCCAGGGCCGACTCCAGCTGTGCCAGCAGCGGCAGGCACCAGCTCGTCTCGCGGTCGCCGAGGACCGCGCCCGCGTCCGGGTGGAAGAGCACGAACCGCAGGAAGTTCTGGTCCGGCATCGCGGTGGGGTGCTCCCCCATGCCCTGGAAGAGGGTCTGGAAGGCCGGGTTGACGTGCGCCACGTCCCAGCGGCGGTCGAAGAGGACCGACGGCAGCGGGACGGCGTCCATCATCGCCGCGTAATCGCGCAGATAGTCCTGGGCCCCGGGATCCTGCGGAAGCGGGGTCCGCACCGGGCCGGAGGGCTCGGGGGGCCGCACCGGCGGTGCCACCGGGGCGTACGGGCGCATCAGTCCGGACGGGAAGGCCGGGCCGGACGGCCGGGCCGGGCCCATCGGGGAAGCGGTCCGCACCGACCGGCCGGCCAGGGCCGCGGGCGGCTCCCGGTCTATGGCGAGCCGGAACAGCCAGCCGCCCTGCTGGTCGGTCATCTCCAGGGCCTTGACCAGCGCGTACAGCCGGTCCTCGGTCCAGTCCTCGGAGGGCGTGCCCTCCCAGGTGTCGTAGACGCCGGTGCTGATGTCGAGCCGGGCGGCGACCTCCGCCACGCTCAGCCCCAGCTCTTCCCTGCGCTCGCGCAGTATGTCGGTCAGTCTTCTCGACCGGAGCGTGCCCCGGCCGGTGCCGACGCACCCCCGGCGCACCTGGACACCAGAACGGTCGTAACCCGCCTCATGTGTCATCGAGAACGCCACCCTTCTCGAAGTACCGCTGCGGCAGCGCCCTTTGGATCTTCACCCCGCCCGGCGATCCTGCTACCGGAAGAGCGGCCATGTCAACTATCGTGGCATTCGGCGGCGCTGAACGCATAGATCGCGCCACAGCTGTGGCAAGTCCTGGCTGTACGTCCGGGAAACAGTTAATCTCCGGGCAGCCAACCGTGTGCGGAGCCATCTCGCGTGATCTAGGAGACCCACTGGTGACAGACGGCTTCTCGGTTCCGGGCCCGGCTGCCGCAGGCCCGCTGGCGGCTTCGGTCGCCCGCGTCACCGAACTCGCAGGCAGACTGGGGCTGGGCCACAGTGATGTCTTCGACGTGCACGAACTCTCCGACGCCTCGGGCGTGCCCCCCGAGGTGGTCGGCGCGCTGCTCGAGGGCCGCGCGGCGGGCGAACCCGACCTCCAGGCACGGTTCCTCCAGCGCTTCGACCTGCTGCGGCGCACGCGGCTCAAACCCAACGGCCGCCGGTACACCCAGCAGGAGATCGCCGACGGGGCCGGGATGTCCCGGCAGCAGGCGGGCGCGCTCATCAACGGCGACCGCCGCCCGACGATGGAGCACTGCGACGCGATCCAGCGGTTCTTCAGGGTCCACGCGGGCTTTCTGACCGCCGGGGACGCCGACGCGCTCAACAGCGCGCTCCAGCGCACCGAGCAGCGGCTGCTCCAGAACTGCGCCGGGGACGTCGATCCGCTGGAGCGGCTGCTCCAGGACCACGGTGTGCGGGGCATCGCCTGGCGGGCCGCCCAGCTGCCCACCGACAAGCACCGGGACAAGGTCACCGAATGGCTCGATCTGCTGCTGGAGAGCGTCAAGCCGGTGGAACCACGAGATTCGCCAAAGCCGACGGAAAGATGACTTCAGAAACGGGCTGATGTCGGTGCAGGGTTGAGGCCGCACGTGTGCAGGCGGCTGCTGCGGGGGAGGGGAGAACGGTGAGCATTGGCAAGGAGATGCGTCGGCTCTGCGGCGAGCTGGTAGCCGGACTCGCTCTGCCGGCCCCGGCGGAGCCCGCCGATCTCTACGCCGCCCTGTGCGGCCAGATGAGCGGCCGCCGGGGCCGTCCGGTGCGCTACCGCATGGCCACCTTCCCCCCGGGCACCGCCAGCGGGCTCTGGCTGGACATGAAGGACCAGGACCTGATCGTCATCGAGGAGCGCACCGCCCCCGATCACCAGCTGGTCATCCTCGGCCATGAGCTGTGGCACATGAACGCCGGCCACTGCACCCATGACATCGGGGGCGCGGCGGTGGCGGCGCGGCTGCTCTCGGACGAGGCCGACCTTGAGGCCACGGTCCTCAAGGTCGCCGCGAGAACCCGCTTCGACCAGCGCGAGGAGAACGAGGCGGAGAGTTTTGGACTGCTGCTCGGCAGCAAGTGCCGCTCCTGGCTCGCCGGTTCCACCGGCCGCGGCCCCAAGCGGCGGGAGGGGCTCGCCGGGCGTATCGAGGCGTCCCTGGGATACCGCGGGCCCCAGGGCTGATCCGTGGAGAAGACCGCTCGCGCCAGACTGAACGGCGCGGTGAGCCGGGACCCCCTGGAGCCCAAGGCGGGCCGGGACACGGTGCGCCGCCACAATCTCAGCCTGGTGCTGCGAGCGGTCAAGGACTCCGGCGAGACCACCAGGGCCGGGGTCTCCGCCCGGGTGGGACTGACCCGGGCCGCGATCTCCTCCCTGGTGGAACAGCTGCTGGAGTGCGGTTTCCTCTCCGAGTCGGGCAAGACCTTCAGCGGCCAGGCCGGCCGCCCGGGCACGGTGCTGAAGGTGGCCCGCACCGGAGTGGCCGGACTCGGCGTCGAGATCAACGTCGACTATGTCTGCGTCTGCGTGGTCGACCTCGCGGGCACCGACCGGGTGCGGCTCGTCGAACACCTCGACAACCGGGACGCCTCGCCCGCGCAGGTCCTCCACCGCGCGGCACGGACCGCCGCCCGGGCGCTGGTCTCCGCCGGGGAGCAGGAGCTGCGCCCGGTCGGCGCGGCGCTGGCCCTGCCGGGCCTGGTCTCCTGCGGCACGGTCCGTCAGGCCCCCAATCTGGGCTGGTCGGGCGTCGCGGCCGAGGCCCCCTTCGCCACCGCGCTGGCGGCGCTGCGCCCCCGGCTGCCCGCGCTGCCGGTCCGCTCGGAGAACGAGGCGAATCTCGCGGCCCTCGCCGAGCTGTGGTTCGGCGCGCTGGGCCCCGTACGCACCTTCCTCTATCTCTCCGGCGAGATCGGCGTCGGCGGCGCTCTCGTCCTCGAAGGGGAGCTGCTGCGCGGAGCGCACGGCTTCGCCGGGGAGATCGGCCACGCGATGGCGTCCGCCGAGGGCCCCGAGTGCCGCTGCGGCGCGCGCGGCTGTCTGGAGCAGTACGCGGGACAGTCGGCGATGCTCAGGGCGGCCGGTGTCGAGGAGACCAATGGCGCGAGCGGCGTCGCCGAGCTGGAGCGGCGGGCCCGCGCGGGCGACGAGCGCGCGCTCGCGGCGCTGGAGCGGGCGGGGCTGATGCTGGGCCGGGTGCTCTCCGGCGCGGTCAATCTCTTCGACCCGGCGGCGGTGGTCCTCGGCGGGATCTACCGCCCCCTCGCCCCCTGGCTGATCCCGCGCGCCGCCGCCGAACTCTCCGCCCGGGTCGTCTCCGGCCTCTGGCCCCGGCAGGGCGTCCGGCTCCGCGCCTCCTCCCCGGCGGCGGACGCGGCCAGGGGCGCGGCGGCGCTGGTGGTGCGGGACGTGCTGACGGACCCTTTGGCGTACGGGGAACGCGTCCCGGCGGGCTGAGGTCCGCGCCGCCCGGTGCGAAGGCGCGGTCAGCCCGCGCCCAGCAGATGGTCCAGCGCCAGCTGGTCCAGTTCCTCGAAGGCCGTGCCGCGCTCCCCCGCCCGGTCCGCGTCGAACTCCTCGAACGCGGCGCGGTCGGCCAGCAGTCCGGGGAGCCCGTCGGGGGCGGTGGGGCGGGCCAGCTCGTCCAGCCCGGCCGTGCGCAGGGCCAGGCGCACCCGGGGATCGGCGCGGAAGGCCGCGGTCCGCTCGCGCA
This sequence comes from Streptomyces amakusaensis, assembly GCF_039532665.1. NCBI lineage: Bacteria > Bacillati > Actinomycetota > Actinomycetes > Kitasatosporales > Streptomycetaceae > Streptomyces > Streptomyces amakusaensis. The sequence continues at coordinate 305,939 of NZ_BAAASB010000004.1, forward strand.
GGATCAGATAGTTGCGCATGCACCCCGCCGCCGAGGCCCACACCCCGTCGGCGTCCTCGGTCCTCGGCGGCTTGAAGTCGAAGTGCCTCGGACCCTCGTAACCCGCCGATTCCAACACGTCCACCAGCCAGAACGCGGAGCGCAGATCCCCCGCGCCGAATCTCAGGTCCTGGTCGTACTTCGCGCCGTTCTGCCCGTTGAGGTCGATGTGGAAGAGCTTGCCCGCCCAGAGCGCCTGGGCGACGGCGTGCGGGAAGTTCAGTCCGGCCATCTGCTCATGGCCGACCTCCGGGTTCACCCCGTACAGCCGGGGCCGCTCCAGCCGCTCGATGAAGGCGAGCGCGTGGCCGACGGTGGGGAGGAGCAGATCGCCGCGCGGCTCGTTGGGTTTGGGCTCGATGGCGAACCTGAGGTCGAGGCGCTGCTCGGCGACGTACTCCCCCAGCAGGTCGAACGCCTCCTTCAGCCGGTCGAGGGCCAGGCGCACATCCTTGGCCGCGCCGGACTCCGCGCCCTCCCGGCCGCCCCAGACGACGAAGACCCGGGCGCCGAGGGCGGCGGCCAGGTCGATGGCGCGCAGGGTCTTGCGCAGCGCGTACCGGCGTACGCCGCGGTCGTTGGCGGTGAAGCCGCCGTCCTTGAACACGGGGTGGGTGAAGAGATTGACCGTGGCCATGGGCACCACCAGACCGGTCCGGTCCAGCGCCCCGCGGAAGCGCGCGATCCGGGCCTCGCGCTCGGAGCGGGAAGCGCCGAAGGGGATCAGGTCGTCGTCGTGGAGGCTGACGCCGTACGCCCCGAGGCCGGCCAGCCGGTGCACCGTCTCGACCGGGTCCAGGGGCGGCCGGGTCGCGTCCCCGAAGGGGTCACGGCCCTGCCAGCCGACCGTCCAGAGTCCAAAACTGAAACGGTCGCCGGGTACGGGGGTGAGATCGCGCGCGCCGGGGCCGGGGCGCGCCGCCGGGCTGAAGCCGTCCGTCATCGCGGTGACCGCCTTCGCTCCGTCCGTGCTCTCTTCGCTCTCTTCTCCTTGCCCTTTCCGTGCTCTTCCCGATGAATGAAGCACAGCCGCCGCCCCGCTTGAAGGGGCTCGGCGTCATTTTGTTTGGACCACGGCCAAAAAAGACGGAGGCGACAGAATGCCGGCACCCGAGGTCGTCATCGGCGTGGACAGTTCGACCCAGTCCGCCAAGGCGGTGTTCGTCGAGGCGGCCACCGGCCGGATCCTCGCCACCGGGCGGGCGCGGCACCGGGTGACCGGGGAGGCGGGGGCCCGTGAGAGCGACCCCGAGGGGTGGTGGCGGGCGCTGTGCGAGGCGGTCGCCGAGGGGTTCGCCGGGGCCGGTGTCCCGGCCGCCGCCGTGACCGGCGTCGCGGTCGCCGGCCAGCAGCACGGGCTGGTGGTGCTGGACCGGTCCGGGCGTCCGCTGCGGCCTGCGGTGCTGTGGAACGACACCCGCTCCGCCCCGCAGGCCGCCGCCCTCGCCCGGGTGCTCGGCGGCCCGGCCGGCTGGGCCGCCCGTACCGGATCGGTGCCGGTCGCCGCCGTCACGGCCGCCAAGTGGCAGTGGCTGCGCGAGCACGAGCCGCGCACCGCCGACGCGGCCGGTGCCGTGCGCCTGCCCCACGACTTCCTCACCGAGCGGCTCACCGGCACCGCGGCCACCGACCCCGGCGACGCGTCGGGCACCGGCTGGTACGCGACCGGGACCGGCGCGTACGACCGCCGCACCCTGGAGCACATCGGCCTGGATCCGGCGCTGTTGCCCGGGGTCGCCCCCACCGGGGCGACCCCGGTGGGCCCGCTCACCGCGTCCGCCGCCGCCGCGCTGGGGCTGGTGCCGGGCATCGCCGTCGCGGCCGGCACCGGCGACAACATGGCCGCGGCGGTCGGTCTGGGCCTCGGCGGCGCGGGGCTCCTCGGCCGTCCGGTGCTCAGTCTGGGCACTTCGGGGACGGTGTACGCGGCCACCCGCGCCCGGCCCGTCTCCCCCGCGCTCTCCGGATTCGCCGCGACCGACGGCACCTTCCTCCCGCTCGGCTGCACCCTCAACTGCACGCTCGCCGTCGACAAGGTGGCCGCCCTCCTCGGCCTGGACCGCGAGGCGGCCGAGCCCGGCGGCGAAGTGGTCCTGCTCCCCTACCTCGACGGGGAGCGCACCCCCGATCTGCCCGCCGCCTCCGGGCTCCTCACCGGGCTGCGCCACACCACCAGCCGCGAACAGCTGCTGGGAGCCGCCTACGAGGGCGCGGTCGTCACCGTGCTGCGCGCCCTGGACGAGGTGTCGCGCGCCTGCGGCCAGGACCCCGCCGGGCCCGGGGCCGCCGATGTCCCGCTGCGGCTGATCGGCGGCGGGGCCGCAGGCCGCCACTGGGTGGAGACCGTGCGCCGCCTCTCCGGCCGCCCGCTGATCCTCCCTCACCGTCGGGAACCGGTCGCCACCGGCGCGGCGGCGCTCGCGGCGGGCGCGGCGACGGGCGAGGACCCGGTCGCGCTGGCGATCGGCTGGGGAGCCGGCGAGGGCACCGAACTGCCCGCGACAGAACGGGACATTCCCACCTGGGAGCGGGTCGTCCGGGTGCTGGACCGGGCGGGCGGCTCCCTCCTCTCCTGAGACCGTGTCACCCGGGGCCGGGTACGGAAGTGACGGCCGGGGTAGTCGAGTACGGGGCGTCCGGACCGGCCCGCACCGCCGACCCGCCGACGACCTGGCCTGATCGACATCCGTAGAATGGCCGATACACATCAACCCCACCCACCGCTCACCCGCCCACGGTGAGAGGACGACCCACGCCTCGGGAGGCGAGCATGGGCACCCGTCGCACCTCACTGCCGGGAGTCGGTACGCAGTACGACTTCACCACCGAGGAGGGCCGCCACATCTCGGTGGTCGTCCACCACGACGGCAGACGTTTCCTCGGCTTCTACGCGTCCGACGACCCCGACGCCTGCCAACTGGCCGTACCGCTCTCGTCCGACGAGGCGACCGCGCTGGCCCATCTGATCGACCCGGCCCCCATCGACGCCGTGCGCACCGACGGGATCGACCTCGTCACCGAGCACATCCCGGTCGGCTCCCGCTCCCCGTACGCCGGCCGGCTGCTCGCCGACACCCGCGCGCGCAGCCGCACCGGCGCGTCGGTCGTCGCCGTGCTGCGCCGGACGAGCGCACACCCCTCGCCGGGACCGGAGTTCCGGTTCGCCATCGGGGACACCCTGGTGGCGGTCGGCACCCGCGAGGGCGTGGACGCGCTCGCCGAGATCATCGCCGGAGGCTGATCGTGCACGAGACCACCGCCCTGCTCATCGAACTCGGGGCGATCATCCTCTGCCTGGGGCTGATAGGCCGGTTCGCCGGACGCATCGGCCTCTCCCCCATCCCGCTCTACCTCCTCGCCGGGCTCGCGTTCGGCACCGGCGGACTGCTGCCGATGAGCGCGAGCGAGGACTTCGTCGCCGTCGGCGCGGAGATCGGCGTCATTCTGCTGCTGCTTCTGCTCGGTCTGGAGTACAGCGCCTCCGAGCTGGTCGGCAGCCTCAAGACGCAGTACCCCTCGGGCGCGGTGGACTTCGCGCTCAACGCGCTGCCCGGCGCGGCGGCGGCCCTGCTGCTCGGCTGGGGTCCGGTGGCCGCGGTCGCACTGGCCGGCGTCACCTGGATCTCCTCCTCCGGCGTCATCGCCAAGGTCCTCACCGATCTGGGACGGCTGGGCAACCGGGAGACCCCCGTGGTCCTCGGCATCCTCGTGATGGAAGACCTGGCGATGGCGGTGTACCTGCCGCTGCTCACCGCGCTCCTCGCGGGCGTCGGCCTGGCGGGCGGCAGCGTCACCCTGCTGATCGCGCTCGGCGCGGTCGGCGTCGTCCTCTATCTGGCGCTGCGGCACGGCCGGCTGATCAGCCGCGCGGTCTCCTCCGACAACCCGGAGATGCTGCTGCTGGTGGTCCTCGGACTGACCCTGCTGGTCGCGGGCATCGCCCAGGAGCTCCAGGTCTCCGCCGCGGTCGGCGCGTTCCTGGTCGGCATCGCCCTGTCGGGCGAGGTCGCCGAGGGCGCGCGCAAGCTGCTCACCCCGCTGCGGGACCTCTTCGCCGCCGTGTTCTTCGTGTTCTTCGGTCTGTCGACCGACCCCACCGAGATCCCGCCGGTGATCCTGCCCGCGCTGCTGCTCGCCGTGGTCACCGCCGGCACCAAGATCCTCACCGGCTGGTACGCGGCCCGGCGCGCGGGCATCGGCCCGCGCGGCAGGCTGCGGGCGGGCGGCGCGCTGGTGGCGCGCGGCGAGTTCTCGATCGTGATCGCGGGGCTGGCCGTCGCCACGGAGCCGAGGATCGGCCCGATCGCCACGGCGTACGTCCTGATCCTGGTGATCGTGGGGCCGCTGGCGGCGCGCTGGACCGAGCCGCTGCTGACGCGCCTGGGCGAGTCCCGCTCCCGGAAGAAGGAGACCGCCGCTCCGGCGTCCGCGAGCACCGCCGCGGACCTGCCCGCGGACCCGTCCGCGGACCTGCCCGTGAGCACCGCCGTCGACGCCCCGGCGACTCTGCCCGCGGTGACGGTTCCGCCCGCGCCCGAGCCCGCCGAGGGCGAACCGGGGAAGAAGGACTGAACCGTACGCTCGGTGAAGCCGTACGCACGGTGAAGCCCCGTCCGCCTCCTTCCGGGAGCGGGCGGGGGCTTCGCCGTGGGGCCGCCGGGCACGGGGAACCGCCCGGCGCGCGGCGGAGTTACCCGCTCGACAGAGGCAGGCCTTCGACCGCGAGCCCGGAGAACACCCCATGACCGATGAGTCCACACCCTTCCGGCTGCTCCCCGGCTCCGCGAATTCGCCGGTGATCCTGCATGTCCCCCACTCCTCCCGAAGGATTCCCGCGCCGGTGCGCGCCGGGATCGCGCTCGACGACCGGGCGCTCGGCGAGGAGCTGGACCACATCACCGACGCGCACACGGCGGAGCTGGCCGCCGCCGCGGCGCGCCACTGCGCCGTCACCCCCTGGCGGTTCGTCAACGGGCTCTCGCGGCTGGTCGTGGACCCCGAGCGGTTCCCCGACGAGCGCGAGGAGATGCTCTCGGCCGGCATGGGCGCGGTGTACACCCGCACCACGCACGGCGAGCCGCTGCGGCCCCCGGGGACGGACCCCGAGCCGCTGATCGACCGTTACTTCACCCCGTACGCCCGGGCCATGACGGCGGCGGTGGCCGGCCGGCTGGCGGCGACCGGGCGCGCGATCGTCGTCGACGTCCACTCGTACCCGACCGCCCGGCTCCCGTACGAACTGCACGGCGAGGGCCCCCGTCCGCCCGTCTGCCTGGGCACCGACGCCTTCCACACCCCGCCGGAGCTGCTCGCCCTCGCCGGGGAGGCGTTCGCGGGGTTCGGCGGGACGGGGACCGACTCCCCCTTCGCGGGTACGTATGTGCCCCTGGAGTTCTACGGCGCGGACCGCCGGGTGAGCGCTCTGATGATCGAGATCCGCCGCGACACCTATATGCGGGAGCCCGGCGGACCGGCAGGCCCGGGGCTGGAGTCCCTCGCGCGGGCGCTGGCGGCGCTGGTCGACGCGCTCGGTGAGGGTTAGGGCCTGTCTGACGGATCTTGCCGTGCCGCCCGGCCGTGCCCGGGATCCCGGGGACCACGGCGCGGGCCCCTTCCACCGGTGCGCATCGGTGGAAGGGGCCCGTGCCGCCGGGCTACACCCCGGTCAGCTTCTTGAGGGCGATGTTGAGCTGGAGGACATTGACCCGGGGTTCCCCGATGAAGCCGAGGATCCGGCTGTCGGTGTGGTCGGCCACGAGCTTCTCGACCCGTTCGACGCCGAGGTTGTGGCGTTCGGCGACGCGGTGGATCTGGAGCTTCGCGTACTCCGGGGAGATGTGGGGGTCGAGGCCGGAGCCGGAGGAGGTGACGGCGTCGGCCGGGACGTCGGCGGGCCGGACCTCGTGGCCGGGGACGGAGTTGTCCCGGACGACGGCCTCCTTCGCGTCCTTCACCCACTGGATCAGATCCTCGTTGTCGCCCGAGCGGTTGGTCGCGCCGGACAGGATCAGCGAGTACTGGGTGTTGACCGAGTTGGTTCCGAGCCCGTTGGAGGGCCGGGGCTGGAACCAGCGGAGGTCGGGCCTGGCCGCCTCGTCGGGGTCGTCGGGGTCCTTCTTCGGCAGCAGATAGGACTGCCCGATGAGGGAGGACCCGACCACCTTGCCGTCGTCGGTCTTCACCTCGGAGCCGTTGGCCCTGCCCGGGAAGAGGAGCTGCGCCGCCCCGGTCACGGTGAGGGGATAGAGGATCCCGCAGACCACGGTCAGCACCAGCAGGGCGCGGAGCGCGGCGGTCAGGAGACGTCCGGTATTGCGTACGGAGGTGTTCATGGAGGTCACCCGATGCCAGGGAGGTGGGAGATGATCAGGTCGATGATCTTGATGCCGATGAACGGGGCGATCAGCCCGCCCAGTCCGTAGACGGTGAGATTGCGCCGCAGCATGGCGTCCGCGCCGGACGGCCGGTACCGCACTCCCTTGAGGGCGAGGGGGACCAGCGCCACGATGACGAGCGCGTTGAAGATGACGGCGGAGAGGATCGCCGAGTCGGGCGAGGACAGCTGCATGATGTTCAGCTTGTCCAGGCCCGGGTAGGCGGCGGCGAACATCGCCGGGATGATCGCGAAGTACTTCGCCACGTCGTTGGCGATGGAGAACGTGGTGAGCGCGCCCCGGGTGATGAGGAGCTGCTTGCCGATCTCCACGATCTCGATGAGCTTGGTCGGGTCGGAGTCGAGGTCGACCATGTTCCCGGCCTCTTTGGCGGCCGAGGTGCCCGTGTTCATCGCCACGCCGACGTCGGCCTGGGCGAGCGCCGGGGCGTCGTTGGTGCCGTCCCCGGTCATCGCGACGAGCTTGCCGCCGGCCTGCTCCCGCTTGATGAGGGCCATCTTGTCCTCGGGGGTGGCCTCGGCGAGGAAGTCGTCGACGCCGGCCTCCTCGGCGATCGCCTTCGCGGTCAGCGGATTGTCGCCGGTGATCATCACGGTGCGGATGCCCATGCGCCGCAGTTCGGTGAATCGTTCCCGCATGCCGTCCTTGACGACGTCCTTGAGGTGGATGACGCCCAGGACCCGGGCCCCGTCCGCGTCGCGGACGGCGACCAGGAGGGGGGTGCCGCCCGCGCCGGCGATCCGGTCGGCGGCGCGGTCGGTCTCGTCCGAGACGGTTCCGCCGTGCTCCCGCACCCAGGACACCACCGACGCCGTCGCCCCCTTGCGGACGCCGCGCCCGCCGGTGTCGACCCCGGACATCCGGGTCTGGGCGGTGAACATGATCCACTCGGCGTCCGCCAGATCCTCCTGGCGCCGCTCCGGAACCTCGTACTTCCCGGTGGCGAGGGCGGTGATCGAGCGGCCCTCCGGGGTCTCGTCGGCGAGCGAGGAGAGCTGCGCCGCCTCGGCGAGTTCGCTCTCCCGGACTCCGTCGACGGTGACGAACTCCGAGGCCTGACGGTTGCCCAGGGTGATCGTGCCGGTCTTGTCCAGCAGCAGCGTGGACACGTCGCCCGCCGCCTCCACGGCACGGCCCGACATCGCCAGCACATTGCGCTGGACGAGGCGGTCCATGCCCGCGATCCCGATCGCCGACAGCAGCGCGCCGATCGTGGTGGGGATGAGGCAGACCAGGAGGGCGGTCAGCACGATCAGCGACGTCTCCTCCCCGGCCCCGGCGTAGACGGCGAACGGCCGCAGTGTGACCACCGCCAGCAGGAACACCACCGTCAGCGAGGCCAGGAGGATGTTGAGGGCGATCTCGTTGGGGGTCTTCTGCCGGGAAGCGCCCTCCACCAGGCTGATCATCCGGTCGATGAAGGTCTCGCCCGGCCGGGTGGTGATCTTCACGACGATCCGGTCGGAGAGGACCTTCGTACCGCCGGTGACCGCGCTGCGGTCCCCGCCGGACTCGCGGATCACCGGTGCCGACTCGCCCGTGATGGCGGACTCGTCGACCGAGGCCACTCCCTCCACGACGTCTCCGTCGCCGGGGATGATGTCGCCGGCCTCGCAGACCACCAGGTCCCCGATGCCGAGACCGGTACCCGGAACCGCTTCTTCCACGCCGTCCGCCAGCCGGCGGGCGACCGTGTCCGTCTTCGCCCTGCGCAGGGTGTCGGCCTGGGCCTTGCCCCGGCCCTCGGCGACCGCCTCCGCGAGATTGGCGAAGATCGTGGTCAGCCAGAGCCAGAGGGTGATCGCCCAGCCGAAGACATTCCCCGGATCGCTGATCGCCAGGCCCGTCGTGACGACCGATCCGATCAGCACCACGAACATGACCGGCGACTTCACCATCACCCGGGGGTCGAGCTTGCGCACCGCCTCCGGGAACGACTTCAGCAGCTGCCCCGGGTCGAACACACCTCCCGCGACCCGGCCCGGACCGGACGGGTCCGGCTGGGGGGCCGGGCCGGACGGCTGTCCGGATCCCGGTCTCCGCGCGGCTATGACGGTCTGGCCGGATTCCGCGGTCCGGGTGGTTCCGGAACCGGTCACCCCGGAGTTCTGTGTGTCGCTGCTCATGACGCGAGCCCTTCGGCGAGCGGTCCCAGCGCCAGGGCCGGGAAGTAGGTGAGACCGGTGATGATGAGGATCGTGCCGACGAGGAGACCGCTGAAGAGCGGCTTCTCCGTGCGGAGCGTTCCGGAGGTCTCGGGTACGGGGTTCTGTTCCGCGAGCGAGCCCGCCAGCGCGAGGACGAACACCATCGGCAGGAACCGGCCGAGGAGCATCGCCAGACCGATCGTCGTGTTGAACCACTGTGTGTCCGCGTTCAGCCCCGCGAAGGCCGAACCGTTGTTGTTCGCGCCCGAGGTGTAGGCGTACAGAATCTCCGAGAAGCCGTGCGCGCCGGAATTCGTCATCGAATTGCCCGGGGTGGGCAGCGCCATCGCCGCCGCCGTGAAGCAGAGGACCAGGGCCGGCGTCACCAGAATGTAGAGCGCCGCGAACTTGATCTCCCGCGTGCCGATCTTCTTTCCGAGGTATTCCGGTGTGCGGCCCACCATCAGTCCCGCGATGAAGACCGCGATCACGGCCATCACGAGCATTCCGTAGAGCCCCGATCCGACTCCGCCCGGCGCGATCTCGCCCAGCTGCATGCCGAGCATGGTGATACCGCCGCCGAAACCGGTGTACGAGGAGTGGAAGCTGTTCACCGCGCCCGTGGACGTCAGGGTCGTCGCCACCGCGAAGATGGCCGAACCCGCGATTCCGAACCGGGTCTCCTTGCCCTCCATCGCACCGCCGGCCGACTGGAACGCCGGACCCGGGTGGGCGAACTCCGTCCACATCATCAGCGCGGTGAAACCGACCCAGATCGTCACCATCGCGGTGAGGATCGCGTATCCCTGCCGGACGCTTCCCACCATCCGGCCGAATGTCCGCGTCAGCGAGAAGGGAATCACCAGGATCAGGAACACCTCCAGCAGATTGGAGAGTCCGTTCGGGTTCTCGAAGGGGTGGGCGGAGTTCGCGTTGAAATAACCGCCGCCGTTCGTGCCCAGCTCCTTGATCGCCTCCTGCGAGGCGACCGCGCCGCCGTTCCACTCCTGGACACCGCCGGAGAACTGCCCCACTCCGTGGATCCCGGCGAAGTTCTGGATGGCCCCGCAGGCCACCAGCAGCACCGCCGCGATCGCGGAGATCGGGATCAGGATCCGTACCGTGCCGCGGACCAGATCGGCCCAGAAGTTCCCCAGCTCACCCGTGCGTGACCGGGCGAAACCGCGTACCAGGGCCACCGCGACCGATATGCCCACCGCGGCGGAGACGAAGTTCTGCACGGCCAGTCCGCCGGTCTGCACGACATGGCCCATGGCCTGTTCGCCGTAGTACGACTGCCAGTTCGTGTTCGCCACGAAAGACGCCGCCGTGTTGAACGCCTGGTCCGGATCGATCGACTGGAAACCCAGGGAACCGGGCAGCGACCCCTGGGCCCGCTGCAGCAGATAGAGGAAGAGGACACCGATCGCGGAGAACGCCAGCACCCCCCGCAGATACGCGGGCCACCGCATACCCGTGTCAGGGTTCGCACCCACCGCCTTGTAGATCCACTTCTCCACCCGCCAATGCCGGTCGGAGGAGTAGACACGCGCCATGTAGTCGCCCAGGGGGCGGTACACCAGGCCGAGCGCCGCCATCAGAGCCAGCAGCTGAAGCACACCGGCAAGAACAGGACTCATATCCGGGCTAGAACCTCTCCGGGTACACAAGAGCGAGGACGAGATAGCCCAGCAGGGCGACAGCCACGATCAGACCGACCACATTTTCGGCAGTCACAGCTTCGCCACCCCCCTGGCCACAACAGCCACCAACGCGAAAACCGCGATCGTGATCAAAACGAAGGCCACATCGGCCATCGCGAACTCCTGAATGGATGAGGATTCGGCCGGCCGGAAACGTACAGACGGACGGATCCGCCGGATACCGACCTGCTCGGACAATCTGACTGTTCGAGGAAACCCTTTGCGGACGGCCGCACGGCCCCCGTTGATGCGTCCCTTACGGCACCGGCCGCGCTCTTGACGCAACCTGTACGGGCTGCCGGGGATGAGCGCCCGGGTGAGGATGGCCAAGAACCGCCCACCGGGGGCCCGGAGCGAGAATCCGTCCGGGCGACGTCCGGGCGGGGACAGGGAGAGTGCGCGCTCATGACCGGCAGACGGACCGGCCCCGGGCCCGCCCCGGGGCCGGGCCCGGGGCCCGGCCCCGAATCGGGGCCCGGCGGCCCCGGGGGTGCGGCCCGGCGCTGCCGTGCCTGGCTGCTGGACGGCCTGAGCGAGACCTCGGCCCGCCATCCCGGGCCGCACGGCACCCCGCCCGCCGAGCACAAGGGCCACCGCTGGTGGCGGGTCATGTGTCTGACCGGCGTGGACTACTTCTCCACCCTCGGCTACCAGCCCGGCATCGCGGCACTCGCGGCCGGGCTGCTCTCCCCGCTGGCGACCCTGGTCCTGCTGGCCCTGACCCTGCTGGGAGCGCTGCCCGTCTACCGCCGGGTGGCCAGGGAGTCACCGCACGGCGAGGGCTCGATCGCCATGCTGGAGCGGCTGCTGACCTGGTGGTCGGGGAAGCTGCTGGTGCTGATCCTGCTGGGCTTCGCCGCGACCGACTTCATCATCACCATCACCCTTTCGGCCGCCGACGCCTCCGCGCATGTGGTGGAGAACCCCTTCGCCCCCGCATGGCTGCACGGCGGCAACCTCTGGATCACCCTGGTCCTGCTCGGACTGCTCGGCGCGGTCTTCCTCAAGGGCTTCCGGGAGGCGATCGGCATCGCCGTGGCCCTGGTGGCCGTCTATCTCTCCCTCAATGTGGTGGTGCTGGCCGCCGCCGCCTGGCAGGTCGTCTCCGAACCGGTGCTGGTCCCGAACTGGTGGGACGCCATGACCGCCGAGCACTCCTCCCCCTGGGTGATGGTCGGGGTGGCGCTGCTCGTCTTCCCGAAGCTGGCGCTCGGCATGTCCGGCTTCGAGACCGGCGTCGCGGTGATGCCGCAGATCCGGGGGGACGCCTCGGACACGTACGAGAACCCCGCCGGCCGGATCCGCGACACCCGCAAGCTGCTCACCACCGCCGCGCTGATCATGAGCTGCTTCCTGCTGCTCTCCAGCCTCGCGACGACCCTGCTGATCCCCCAGGACGACTTCAGGGCGGGCGGCCCGGCGAACGGGCGGGCGCTCGCCTATCTGGCCCACCTCTACCTCGGCGAGGTCTTCGGCACCGCGTACGACATCTCCACCATCTGCATCCTGTGGTTCGCGGGGGCCTCGGCCCTCGCCGGTCTGCTCAACCTGGTCCCCAGATTCCTGCCCCGGTACGGCATGGCCCCCGAGTGGACGAGGGCGGTACGCCCGCTGGTGCTGGTGTTCGTGACGATCGCGGTGGGCATCACCCTCTACTTCGACGCGAACGTGGACAAGCAGAGCGGCGCGTACGCCACCGGGGTACTGGTCCTGATGCTCTCGGCGGCCTTCGCCTCCACGGTCGCGGCCCGCCGCCGGGGCCATCGGCGGGCCGCCGCCGGGTTCTGCGTGATCACGGTGGTCTTCCTCTACACCACCGTCGCCAATGTCGTCGAACGCCCGGACGGCATCAAGATCGCGTCGCTGTTCATCGTCGCCATCCTGCTGACCTCCTTCGCCTCACGGGTGCACCGCGCGTTCGAACTGCGCGCGGCGGAAGTCGTCTTCGACGAGACGGCGGCCCACTACATCGACCACATGGTCGCCTCGGGCCCGCTGCGGATCATCGCCAACGAGCCGTCGGAGCACAGCACGGCGGAGTACCGCGTCAAGGAGTACAGCCAGCGCCAGGAGACCCATATCCCGGGTGGGCGGCCGGTGCTCTTCCTGGAGGCGTTCGTACGGGACTCGTCCGACTTCACGGCGGATCTGCTGGTGCGCGGCGACGAGAAGTACGGGGTGCGCAGACTGCGGGTGGAGGGCGCGACCGTGCCCAACACGATCGCGGCCGTCCTGCTCGCGATCCGGGAGCGCACGGGCCGGGTCCCGCACGCGTACTTCACCTGGACGGAGGGGTCGCCGGTCGCCCATCTGCTCAGCTTCCTCTTCCTCGGCCAGGGCGAGACCGCACCCGTCACCCGCGAGGTGCTGCGCCGAGCGGAGCCGGATCCCGCCCGGCGGCCCAGGATCCATGTGGGGTGAGCGCCCGCCCGGCGGGGCCGGAGCCGGGCGGCGACCCGTCGGTGTCGTCGCGGTGACGGCCCCGCCACGGCCGCACTGCCACCGTGGCTCGGGGAGTGCCCGCCGGTCATGAACCACCTCACCACCGGCCGGCGGGGAAAGCGCGGGGAGGCAGTTCTCGATGGCACCGCCGAAGACACACGCGCCGCGGCCGGGGGCCGCGGCCACGCTCCCCGCCGTACCCGGGAACCGTGCGGGGGTACGAACGCCCGCGCCCCGGCCGCGTTTCCCCCTGTCCAACGCCGCCGCGACGGCGGCGGCGCTGGCGGGCGGGACCGGGGCGGGGCAGGCCGCCGCGCCGCCGGCGGGGCGGTCCTCGCTCCCCGCGCAGAACACGGTCGGCAACGGGGCGGTCGCGGCGGCGAGGTCCGGCACCGCCGCCAAGCCCGCCGCCCCGGCACGGGCCGCCGCGGACGCCACGGCCGGCGCGGCCTCCGCTGCCGGAGCGGCGGACGCCCCGGCGCGGGCTGGCGCGGCCGAGACCGCCGGGGCCGCCGGGGCGGGGGGCCGTCGGCGGGGGCCCGAGTCCGATCCGAAGTTCGGCGCGCTGAAGAAGGAGGTCCACCGCAAGAAGCGCTCGGTGGCGACTTCCCACCGGCCCGCGCACACCGAGGCCGCGGCGGCTTCGGCGGCGGCCCTGCCGCCCAAGGACGACGCCGAGGCGCAGGGCAAGACCGCCAACGCGGAGAGGATGAACGAGGCCCGGCCGGGCGAGTTCGACAAGGCCGCGTTCATCAGAGCGGTCGAGAAGGCGATCGCCGACAGAGCGCCGAAGAACCTCGACGAGGCCGACAAGTTCGCCGGCTCCGGCAAGGCCGAAGAGGTGCGCGCCGAGGTGCAGGGCCAGGTCGGCGCGGGAAAGACGGAGTCCGCCGAGCAGATCGCCACCACCACCGCCGCCGCGCCCGACACCTCGGCGGCGGTGCCGAAGACCGTGGTCCCGCTGGCGGCCGACCGCCCGCCCGGAGCGCCGGGGGCGCCCGACGCGAGGAACGCGGTCCCGGACCGGCTGCCCGCCTCCGCCACCGACATGTCGGCGGGGCCCGAGCGGGTAGACCGGCACATGGCGGACGCGAAGGTGACGGAGACCCAGCTGCGCCGCGCCCATGAGCCCGCCTTCACCAAGGCCCTGAGCGGGAAGAAGGCCGCCGAGCAGCACTCCGCCGCCGCTCCCGGCCGGCTGCGCGGGCACGAGGCGGGGGAGCTGCGGGCCGCCACGGACCGGGCGGGACGCCTCGGCGGCGCGGCGATGGGGGCGATGGGGGCCGGCCGGGCGCTGACCGGGCAGCGGGTCGATGTCGGCAAGACCGGTGCCAAGGGGCGGGACGAGGAGAAGCGGGCCCGGGTCACAGCGGTGCTGCAAGGCGTCTTCGACACGATGAAGACGGAGGTGGAAGGAATTCTGGGCGGTCTCGACAAGCTGGTCGACGACCGGTTCGCCCAGGGGGAGAAGGAGGCCCGGGAGGCCTTCACCGCCGAGCACCGGCGGAAGATGGACGAGTACAAGGACCGGCGGTACTCGGGCCTCGACGGCGCGTGGCGCTGGGTGCGGGATCTGTTCGCCGGGCTGCCCGCCGAGGCCGACAAGATCTTCGAGCAGGCCAGGGACGGCTATCTCCGCCGGATGCGGCAGGTCATCGCCGATGTCGCCACCGTGATCGCCGGGGAGCTGAACCGGGCCAAGCTGCGGATCGCGCGGGGCCGTGCCGAGATCCAGGACGCGGTGCGGAAGCTGCCCGCCGACCTCCGGTCGATCGGCAGACAGGCCGCCGCCGAGTTCTCCGACGCGTTCGCCGAACTCTCCCAGTCCGTGGACGACAAGGGCACCGAGCTGGTCGACACCCTGGCCGCCAAGTACACCGAGGCGCTCAAGGCCGTCGACGACGAGATCGCCGCGGAGCGGGAGAAGAACAAGGGGCTGGTGGCCAAGGCGATCGACGCGGTGAAGGGCGTCATCGACACCATCCTGGAGCTGAAGCGGCTGTTGCTGGCGGTCCTCGCCAAGGCCGCCCAGGCGGTCATGATGATCCTGACGGACCCGATCGGTTTCCTGCGCAATCTGGTCTCCGCCGTCGGCGCCGGGCTACGGCAGTTCCTGAAGAACATCGGCACTCATCTGCGGCAGGGCATCATGTCCTGGCTGCTGGGCCGGGCGGCCGAGGCGGGCATCCAGATCCCGGCCGCCTTCGACGTCCGGGGCGTGCTGACCATGCTCGCCTCGCTCCTCGGTCTGACCTGGCCCGCCATCCGGGCCCGTATCGTCCGCCGGGTGCCGGAGCGCGCGGTGGCGGTGGCCGAGACCGCCGTCCCCCTGGTCGCCGAGGTCCGCAAGCGGGGCGTCGCCGGTATGTGGGAAGACCTCAAGACCCGCGTGGGCGACCTGCGCAGAAACCTGCTCGACAACATCATCGGGTATGTGACGCCCGCCATCGTGACCGCCGGGATCACCTGGATCCTCTCCCTGCTCAACCCCGCGTCCGCCTTCGTCCGCGCGGTCAAGCTGATCATCGACATCGTCACCTTCGTCGTCACGCAGGCCCGCCAGATCATCGACTTCGTCAACGCCGTCCTCGACGCGGTCATCGCCATCGCCAAGGGGGGCAGCGGAGGAGTCCCCTCACTCGTCGAACGCGCCCTCGCCCGCTCCATCCCCACCCTGCTCGGCTTCCTCGCCGCGCTGCTCGGACTCGGCGGGATCGCGGCCAGGGTCAAGCAGATCATCCAGGCCATGGCCCGGCCGGTGAACAAGGCGGTGGACTGGGTCATCGACAAGATCATCGGCCTGGTGAAGAAGGTGTGGGCCCGCTGGACCAGAAGCAGGGGGACGGGAAAGGGCAAGGGGAAGGGGAAGGGGAAGGACGGGCGCTCCGGGGACAGCCCGGAGAAGAAGAAGGAGCAGCTCGCCAAGGCGCTCAAGGCTGCGGTCGACACGGTCAACAAGTACCGCGGCCGGCCTGTCGCCGGACGTATCCTCCGCCCTCTTCTGACCGTTGTTCGTGTGCGGCACGGACTCGCCGAACTCCGGCTCTTCGAGAACGGGGAGAACTGGGCGGTCTACGGCCGGATCAACCCCTCGGACAAGGCCGACACCGAGGCGAAGACCGAGGCGAAGATCACCGGCATGCTCGCGGCGTACCGGGGAATCCATTTCAAGCTCACCTGGGATCCGAAGGCGTACCAGGAGATCCTCAAGCAGAACCTCGTGGGCAGGCCCACCTTCAGCGCCGCCGCCATGAGGATGACGGGAAGCACGAAGCCCGACGGATCCGATGTGCCGGAGAGCACGCTGCTGGAGAAGGCGCAGATCGTCGTCACCATGATCGAGAAGACGAAGAGCCCGACATCGGTCATGCAGTGGTGGCCGGGGAAGCTGAAGATGCAGTTCGAGAGCGAATACTTCGGCCTGCTCCAGCGGTACATCAACTCGTACAACAAATTCTCGCAGGAGGTCAAGAATCCCAAGATCGGCGGGAAGCTGATGGACGTCCCCTTCATCTCCACGTCAAAGAAGGCCATCCATTCGGCCCGCTACGCCAAGGGCGAGAAGTTCGCCGAGGCCCATGAGAAGCGCTCCGACGGCATCGTCGGGCGGCTCTTCGTCTATCTCTTCAGCGTGGCGGACATCCAGAAGCAGGATCCCGCCAACATCTCGCAACTGGCCGGCAATAAGATCAAGCTGAGGGCCCGTCTCATCCATGAGGGGGAGGCGACGTTCTCCGGCGTCATCCCGGGCAAGAATCTGGTCGCCCAGCACGACGCCACGGCCGCGGAGACCGTCCAGCAGCTGGCCGAGAAGGGCGAGCAGGACGCGCGCGGCAAGGCCGAGCCCCAAGGAGGGCTGAAGGAATGGTCCTGACGCCGAGGGCCTACGCGGCCCTGGTCATCGATGACGCCGCCGGGCTGCTCGCGCCTTCGGGGCCGCGCCGCCGCGCCGCCACGGAGGACCGGTTCGACGCCTCGCTGGCTCCGGTGCTGGAGGGCGTCAACTGGCTCGCCGGGGCCCTGTCGACCGACCGTGTCAATGATCCCCTGTTCTCCGCGCACGACCTTTCCCTGGAGATCACTTCCTATCTCTACGCGGCGGGCGCGGCCCATGACTCCTGGCGTGAATGGTCCTCGCTGACCTCCTGGGGTTCCGCCCTGCGCGGAGACGTCTTCGAAGCGGCCGCCTACGCGGTGCTCGGCGGGGACTGGGAGCATCTCCGCGCGTTCCCCCCGGCGCCCGGCCCTCAGCCGCCGTCGCGCACGGTCGTCTGGCAGCTGGCGCTGGGCCCCGGCGCCCCGCTGGACACCGACGGGGATCCGGACGAACTGGAGGAGATCTGGCTGAGCCTGCTGGCGAGCATCCCCCTGCGTGAACACGGGCGGACCGAGGCGGCGCTCCAGACCCTGGTCGACTTCTGGATCCTGGAGGACGAGCAGTGGGACCTCTTCGAGCCCCACTGCCACCCCTGCTTCGACCCCCACATCTGCGCCCTCGCCGCACTCGCGCACCAACACGGCTACCGCCCCCGGGACCTGACCGACGACGCACGCCGATTCCTCGACCCCGGCCTGACGCTGCGGCTCCCGGAAGCCTGAACGGACGGCACCGGGGGTGCCAAGGGCAGGAATTCCGCAGGTCGCGAGAGCCTGAGCACGGTGCTGGACACCACTCCTTGACGTAATAGGCTTAACTCAAGCTTGCCCATTACTAACTTCGGAGGGGTGCTTTGTCCTTCATCAGTACGGCCGAGGCGGTACAGGCATGGGTCCACGGCTGGGCCGCTTCACGCAACGCCGCCGAACCGGCCTCCCGGCCCTGGGGCTTCACCATTGACGTCGGCCTCCCCGGGCATGTCGCGCGCCATGTCGTGCACTCCGGCGACGAAGCCGCCGTCCGTGAGATCACCGAGAGCGCGGCCGGTCCCGGCGTCTGGCTGAAGGCCTGCATGCCACCGGGGACGTTCGCCCCCCTGCTCGCCCCCGGCTGGTCCCTCACCGCCGGCCCCGACTTCCTGATGACCGCCCCGCTGTCCGCCGCGCCCTCCCGCGCCCCGGCCGAACCGCCCGGCGGCTACCGGCTGCGCACCTGGACCCGTGCGGGTGTCACCCGCGCCCTGGTGCGCACCTCCGACGGCGGCTACGCCGCGCGCGGCCAGATCGCCGTCAGCGGCGACTCCGCCGTGGCCGACCAGGTGGAGACCGACCCGGCCCACCAGCGCCGCGGCCTCGGCCGTCTGGTCATGCGCACTCTCACCGAAGCCGCCGCCGAACAGGGGGCCACGACAGGCGTACTGGTCGCGACGGCGGAGGGCCGGGCCCTGTACGAGACCTCGGGATGGCACGTACTGACCCCGGTGGCCAGTGCGGTACGGGACCCGGACCCGGTCGGCGTCTGATCGGCCTTCGCGAGCCCCGGGGTCCGGCCGCCGACGCGCACCGACACGCACCGACGGGTGCCCGTGCGCGGTCCGAACGCGGCTCGGCGGCAGCGCCCGAGGCCGGTTCGGGGTTTGGCGGACGAGGCCTGGCTTTCGAGGAACGCGATCGCCTTGGAAACGAACGCCGGGCCGGCCTGGAGGCGCTGGACGAGTTCGGACGCGGTGAGACTGCCCGCGTCGGTGGTGCAGAGGGACACCATCACCCGGGACGTCATCGGGGCAGGCCCGACTGCGTGAAGATGGCGGCGAGCACCTCCTCGTACTCGCGCACGGCCCCGGCGTCGCGCCCATGGGCTCCGGATCGGTCGAGGTGACCGTCCAGCTGCCCACCGGCTCCCGTGTCGAGGCGAAGGCCGATGCCGCCGAACTCCGGGGCGTCGGACGGCTCGGCGAGGTCGTCCTCGACGGCGCGCAGGGCTCGGTCAAGCTCGACGAGGTCTCGGGGGCCCGCCTCACGCTCCTCGCCGGCGATGTCCCGGTCGGCCGCCTCGGCGGCCCCGCGGAGATCAGCACCCAGAAGGGCGAGATCCGGATCACCGAGGCCACGCACGGCACGGTCGTGCTGCGCACCGAGTCCGGCGGAATCTCGATCGGCGCCGCCCGCACACCTTCATCGACTGCCTGGCCCACGTCCGCAAGCGCTGCTGGGACTTCCCGGTCCGCGAGCTGATGGGCGCCCGCCCCTCCGCCCACCGCCCCTCCCCCATCGCCGTCGGCCCTGAAAGGCTTTGCGCGGGCCCGCGTTGTCGCCATGATGGGGGGAGACACCCCTGGTGACTGAGGAGTTGCATGGACATCGGAGTGTTCCTCCCCATCGGCAACAACGGCTGGCTCATCTCGAAGAGTTCTCCGCAGTACATGCCGACCTTCGCGTTGAACAAGGCCATCGTTCAGCGGGCCGAGGAGCACGGCTTGGACTTCGCGCTTTCGATGATCAAGCTCAAGGGTTTCGGGGGCGAGACGGAGTTCTGGGACCACTGCCTCGAATCGTTCACCCTGACGGCGGCACTGGCCGCCGTGACGGAGCGGATCAGGCTCTACGCCTCCGCCCCCGTCCTCGCGCTGCCCCCGGCGATCGCCGCCCGGATGGCCGTGACCATCGACTCGATCGCCCCGGGCCGGGCCGGCGTCAACATCGTCACCGGCTGGGCCCCCGCCGAGTACGCCCAGATGGACCTGTGGCCCGGGGACGAGCACTTCGCCAACCGCTACGCGCGGGCCGCCGAGTACGTCACCGTGCTGCGGCAGTTGTGGGGCGCGGGCACAAGCGACTTCGCGGGCGAGTTCTACCGAATGGACGGCTGTGTGCTCTCGCCGCGCCCGGCGAGCGGGCACATCGACATCCTCGCCGCCGGGCAGAGCGGTACGGGGATGAGGTTCGCCGCCGAGCACGCCGACGGGAACTTCATTCTGGGCAGTGGGGTCAACACTCCGCTCGCCCTCTCCGACGCCACCGCCGCACTCGCCGAACACACGCGCGCCACCGGCCGCGATGTCGGCGCACTCGCCCTGTTCATGGTCATCGCGGACGAGACCGACAGCGCGGCACGGGCGAAGTGGGAGGACTACCACGAGAACGCCGACCTCGGGGCGCTGGGATATCTGACAGCGCAGACAGCGACGGACAAGGACGCCGACGACTCCTCGACCGCGAGAACCGTGGCACTGCCCGAGGGTGCCGTGAACCTCAACATGGGGACGCTCGTCGGGTCGTACGAGAACGTCGCGCGGATGCTCGACCGGATCAGCGAGGTCCACGGCGTCAAAGGGGTCATTCTGGTCTTCGACGAGTTCCTCGAAGGCATGGAGAACTTCGGCACCCGCATTCAGCCACTCATGAAGTCCCGTGCCCCCGTGTCCGGTTCCTCCGTGTCCCGTTCCTCCGTGTCGCGTGCCTCCGTGTCCCGTTCCTCCGCGCCGGGGAAACCGTGAACGCGTGAACGGCGGGGGCCCGTTCGCTCGGGCCCTTGTGCTCCGAGGCCATGATCCGCCTGGTGGAACCCGGCGGTGAGACACGCGAAAACCAGTGGCCCGGCACCGCTGTGCGCCATTACCGTGCTGCCGAGCCAAGTCGTCTGGGCAAGGACGTGCCGTTGTACACCGTGTGAGACCTCCCGAGTGCTGATTCGTCGCGCGTCGCGCATGTGCGCCGCGCTTCTTTCCGCTGCGGTCTTCTCACACTGAAACCGGTGTACTCCTGTGCTCAAGAACTGGGCCGTCGTGCCCACTCGCCTGCCACTCGTCCTCCGCCGCTGCCACACGTGCGCGTCCGAGCGCTTCCGGGCAAGCGGCAAATTTCGCGTCAACGCCAACCACAGGCTCCTCGACGCCTGGCTCCTCGTGCTCTGCGTCGCTTGCGGGGAAACCGCGAAGCTCACGGTCCTGGAGCGGATCAATGTGCGCTCCATACGGCCTGAACTGCTGGACCGGCTGCATGCCAACGATGCCGGTCTGACGGCCGAGCTGCTCCAGGATCCGGCTGTGCGGCACCGTAATCGCATCGCCCTCGACTGGGACGGCGCCTGGCGTCTCGACACCGGCGGACCGGACCATCCGGACCGCGAGGTGATCGACGTCTCGGTCCGCTTCGCGGCGCGGATCCCGGTCCGGCCGGTGCGGCTGATAGCTGAAGGCTGCCGTCTCCCCCGGGCCGAGGTGGAGAGGCTGATCACGCGGGGGAGCCTCGTTTCGGCGGTCCGGCTGAGCGGCAGGCTCTCCGGCGACTTCACCTTCACGCTCAAGCGCTGAGCCTCCCCGGTACAAAGGGGCCTGTCCGGCGGGACACGCCGGGCAGGCCCCTCGTACGGCGACCGGCGACGGCGACGGCGACCGGCGGACGCCTGCTCAGACCGCCGCCGTCCGGAGCTGGTGGGGCATGTTCCAGCCCTCGGCGAGTCTCGACGGGTGGACGTTGTCCCCGCCGCCGAAGAACTCGCAGAACTTCATGATCAGCGGGTCCCAGCGGAGCGGGTCCACATAGTGCGTCCCCGGGATGACCAGCTCCTCCTCGACATGGGCGCGAAGGACTTCGACCTCGAAGGCGGTGGCGTGCGACGCGGGGCCGCCGAAGGGGCGGGTGGAGACGACCCGGCACTCCAGCTGGACCGGGCATTCCGCGACCCTGGGGGCCCGGACCAGGTCCGATGCCTGTTCGGTCAGCTGTCCGACGGAGAACTTGTCCGGCTCGTAGCGGTAGCCCTGTTTCACCTTGTAGTCCGGCACGGCGGGCTTCCCGGTGGTGAGCGCGATCCGGTCGACGGCGTCGACCATCGCGGAGGAGGGCAGATTGAGCACGCACTCGCCGTCCCTGAGCAGGTTCGCGGTGGTCTGGGCGTTGTCGCCGAGCCCGAGCATGCACGACTGGCCCAGCCACCACACCGAGGACATGGGCATCAGATTCGCCGTGCCGTCCTCGTTGAGTGAACTGATCAGCACCACCGGCGTTCCGAAGTAGAGGACCTTGAGACCGGGGACGACGTGCATGCGCTGTGCCTTTCGCGGAGTACCGGACCGACGGCCCGCGATCAGGAACGCGAGCCTCCGCCGACTCTCTCGTGAGCGGGACCGCCCACGCTGGCGGAAATACGACATCACGTTTCGGTGAGCGGATCACTCCGCCGCGTCGGGAACTCCACGAAGCGGATCCGGCGTCGCTGACAGCGTGAGAACACATGGTGGGACGGACGTGGATCCCGATACGGAGAGCGCGGACCCGGGCGGGCGGCGAGCGCCGTTCGGCCGGGCGGGGCGGGGGCGTGTCCTCGCCCCGCTCGCCCTGCTGGTGGCCGGATTGCTGATGTTCCCGGCCGCCGTGCCGAACGGGGCCGGGCGTATCGGCAGCCTGCTGGAGACCTTTCTGCCCTGGCTGGGCCTGGCCGTCCCGGTACTGGCGGGTCTGGCGCTGCTGCGCCGCGCGACCGTCGTCCTGCCGGTGCTGCTCCTGCCCGCGGCGGCCTGGCTCGGCCTCTTCGGAAGCCTGCTCGTGCCACCGTCCGGACCGGGCCACGATCTCACCGCGGTCCAGCACAATGTGAGCGACGAGAACCCCGACCCTTCGGGGACGGCGCGGAAACTGCTGGAGGCCGACGCCGATCTCATCGCGCTGGAAGAGCTGACGCCCTCCGCCCTGGCGGAGTACACGGCGGTGCTCGCACCGCGCTATCCCCACCACGCGGTCAGGGGCACGGTCGGGCTGTGGTCCACGTACCCCCTCAGCGCCGTGGAGCGCGTGGACATCAAGCCCGAGGGGGTACCCGAAGGCTGGGACCGGGGAATCAGAGCCACCGCCGCGACGCCGAAGGGCGACATCGCCGTCTACGCGGTCCATCTGCCCTCTGTACGGCTCAGCCCGAGCGAAGGGTTCCGTTCCCAGTGGCGGGACGAGAGCGCCGTGCTCCTCGGCAGGGCGCTGGCCGCGGAGCCTCTCGACCGGGTGATCCTGCTCGGGGACCTCAACAGCACGGTGGACGACCGCGGCCTCGCACCGGTGCTCTCCCATCTGGACCCGCCCCGCACGGGCCTCGCGTTCAGCTGGCCCGCCGCGCTCCCACTGGCCCGGATCGACCAGATACTGACCCGGGGCGCGACCGCGACAGACATCCGGTCGCTGCCGGGGACAGGGAGCGACCATCTGCCCGTCGCCGCCCGTATCGGACTCTGACACTCCCCGGCCGCCGCCCGGAGGCGCGACGGAAGACTGAACGGGCGCTCCTCGCGAGCGACTCAAGTCGGTGGAGGAGAGGCCGGGGGCGGCTGAAGACCGTGCTCCGAACGGGCCACTGTGGTGCCTGCGGACCGGGACCGGGAATCGCGGTCGCCGGGGAGAGCCGCGGCGCGGCCGAGCGGTCTCCGCCGGAGCGGGTCGGGACGCTCCGGGCCTCGGCCCACACCCCCGCCCGGCGCCCCCGCTCCCCCGTCAGCCGCACAAGGCGCGCTCCACGA
This sequence comes from Streptomyces amakusaensis, assembly GCF_039532665.1. Classification (NCBI taxonomy): domain Bacteria; kingdom Bacillati; phylum Actinomycetota; class Actinomycetes; order Kitasatosporales; family Streptomycetaceae; genus Streptomyces; species Streptomyces amakusaensis. The sequence goes on from NZ_BAAASB010000004.1 coordinate 329,047, forward strand.
GCCGCTGGACGGCCTGCTCCGCGCGCATCAGCTGGGCGAAGTCGGCGGTCTTGCCGCTGGCGGTGACGACGACCGAGCGGCTGCCGTCGCCGGTGAACCCGGTCCTGACCGTGGCACCGTCGAGGTCGCCGCCGTGGCCCCAGCGGTGTCCACCGCAGCTCAGGGGCTGGCTCATCAGCCCGAGTCCGTAGCGGAGGCCGGGCATCGCCTCCTCGTACACCCCGCCGACGGGGACCGTGCGGCGCATCTCGGCGAGCTGCGCGGCGGGCAGGAGCCGGCCGCCGAGCAGTGCGGTGTAGAAGCGGTCGAGATCCTGCCGGGTCGATACGAGGGCGCCCGCCGCGCCGGCGGAGGTCGTGTCGCGGACCGTGGTGTCGGTCCAGCGGTCGGAGCCGCGGAACTTGTGGTAGGTGCGGGCGTGGGGTGCGCGCAGCCGGGGGTCGTCGCCGGGGGCGTAGGTGTCGCGCAGGCCCAGCGGGCGGATGAGGCGGCGCTCGACCTCCTCGGCCCAGGGGCGTCCGGTGGCCTTCTCGACGATCATGCCGGCGATCAGATAGCCCGGATTGGAGTAGTTCCACCGGGGGGCGGGGTCGCCGGGTGCCGCGGGGGGAAAGTCGGGCCGGTGCCGCATCGCGTGGGCGACGGACTCCTCCGGGGTGAACCGGTCGAATCTGGTGCGTTCGAAGTCCTCGGCGGTGTCGCCGGTCACCTCGCTGTGGTCCCAGTTGTAGATGCCGCTGGTGTGCTGGAGCAGATGGCGCAGGGTGATCCGGCGGCCGTCGTTGCCGTTGCCGTCGACCACTCCGGGCAGCCATCTCTCGACCGTGTCGTCCAGGGACAGCCTTCCCTCGGCGGCCAGTTGCAGGACGACGGTGGCGACGAAGGTCTTGGTGACGCTGGCCGCGCGGAACACGGCGTCGCGCGGGGTGGGCCGGCCGGTGCCCAGGACCGCCTCCCCGGCGGAGGCGGCCAGGCGGCGGTGCCCGTGGCGGACCTCGACCGCGATGCCGACGTAGCCGGCGTCCTTGAGGGTCCGCTCCAGCTCGGCCGCCAGCCGGGCCCTGGTGAGGGGTGCGGTTCCGTGGCCCTCGGCCGCCACTGCGGCGGCGGGCGCGGTGGACACGGTGGACGCGGTGGACACGGTGGACGCGGTGGCGGGTACCGCCGTGGCACCCGCGAGGAGCAGGGCGGTCACCGCGCTCGCGACGGCCGTCCGTGAACGGGTCTTCAGTGTGTTCATGGCTCCCACAGTGCCAAGCGGGCGGCCGGCCTGCCATGGCACAGGCACCCGGCCCACGGTGTACTCAGACCCCCTGTTCCGGGAGGGCCGGCCGTCGGCCGCCGCGGGTCACATGGCCACGGTTCGCAGGGAGTCGGCCGGCACGAAGGAGAGGCCGCGCTCCAGCAGCCCTTCGATCACCGCGGGCAGGGCCAGCACGCTCTCCCGGCGGTCCCCTCCGCCGTCGTGCATCAGGATCATGGACCCGGGCCGTGCGTGGTCGAGGACGGTTTTCGCGATCTTCTCGGGTCCCGGCCTGGCCCAGTCCCAGGAGTCGACGTCCCAGAGCGCCAGGGCGGGCCCGTCCGGAAGCAGCTCGCCCAGCGCCTCGGGGGTGCGCGATCCGTACGGCGGCCGGAACAGCGTCGGCGTCTCGCCGACCGAACGTTCGAAGGCGTCGCTGGTCCGCTCGATCTGGAGTCTGAACTGGCGGGCCGACAGATCCGGCAGGAAGGGGTGCGACCAGGTGTGGTTGCCCAGGCTGTGGCCCGCCTCCCTGATCCGCCGCACCTCGTCGGGGAGCGCGTTCACATGCAGGCCGACGCAGAAGAAGGTGGCCCGCACCTCGTAGCGTTCGAGGATGCCGAGGACCTGCCGGGTGTAGACGGGATCGGGGCCGTCGTCGAAGGTGAGGGCGACCTCCTGGCGGTCCCGGGGGCCGTGCCGGAAGCAGCGGCCCGCCCGGGTGAGCGCCGACTCCATCTCCTCGCTGCGCCGGATTCCGCCGTGGTAGTCGTCGTCCCGGCCGGTCTGCCCGCCGCCCTCCGCCGTCAGGGGGGACAGGGACGTGAGATCGGTCCGGGCCAGGTCGGCCAGCAGCCGGGCGGGGACGGATCCGAAGTCGGGCCGCTCGGGGAGGACCCACGGGTCGGCGCGGTGGACATCGAGTCCGGCCGCCGTCAGCAGGCCGTCCACCAGCCCGTTGGTGCTCTCCAGCACGACGGAGCACGGCAGTCCGGACTCCCGTCCGAGTGTGGTGAGCCACTGGGTCAGCTCGGGCAGCCGCTCCGCCCCCCAGCGCGCCGGAGCGGCGGCCGGGTTCCCTCCGGCGTCGATGACCTCGACGTCGTAACCGTCGGCGGTCCAGGCGATTCCCGCGTACAGCATGGGTACTTCCTACTCGCTCGTCCGGGCGGCACGGTGCGCCCGAGGGCCTGATGGGACGGGGTTCGAACCGGGCGCGCCGCGCGTGGCCACGGAGACGGGGCGGGCCGCCGGGCGGGCCGGCGGGTGTCGCCGGGCGTCGCGGCCGTCGTCATGAGAGGCCTTTCCGGCTCTCATGAATCCGGCAACTACGCTCCACAGAGCCCTCGTTGCACCGTTTCACCCCCCTTGTGGAGGGGTGTCGCCGTGCCGCCCGACCGGGGTGGACGGCGGTCCGGCGCCGGTGCGGCCCGACCGATGTCCACCAATCTCCATGAACTCTCCAACAATGCGACACAAGTACGACAGAGGCGCGCTATTCTTCGCGTGCTCCGCCGAATGGTCCAGACCATATCCATGGGCGAGGGTCGCGCGCTATGCCCACGACCGTCTCTTGTGCCCCTGATTTCACGAGTCAACTCACCGGTCCACAACCGCTCTTGGAGGGCACCATCAACGCTTCGCCCGCTCCGTTGACCGTCCCCGATCTGCTGGACTCCAGGGCCGCGAGCCGACCCGACGACATCGCCATCCAGGTGCGCGGCGGCGGCGCGCTCAGCTACGGCGACTGGCGCGAGCGGGCGGTCCGGGCCGCCCGGGGACTCGCGAGGGCGGGGGTGCGGCCCGGCGATCTGGTGGCGCTGCGCTTCACCGACCGGGCGTGGGACGAGTACGCGGTGGCGTTCCTCGCCGTCCACCACGCGGGGGCGGCGGCGCTGCCGCTGCGCGCCGACCTGGCCGAGCCGGAGGCCGCGCGCCTCGCCGGGCTCTGCGGGGCGGTCGCGGTGCTTCGCGGTGGCGGACCTCCGGGACGCCAGGGGCCGCCGGAGCACCAGGTGCTGCCGGGGCTGCCCGGTCTCGCGGACCATCTCCTCGCCGACGTCGAGGCCGGCCCGTACGGCGACGGTGACAGCGACGGCGGCGAACCGCCCTGCCGCCCCGCGCCCGGTGACGTCGCCCAGGTGATCGGCACCTCGGGAACCACCGGGACCCCCAAGGGCGTTGTCGCCTCCCACGCCAATCTGACGGCAGGTCAGAGCCTCAATCCGCGCCCGCGCCCGTACGCCCACTCCCGCCACGCCCTGCACGCCTTCCCCATCGGCACCAACGCGGGCCAGATGATGCTGATCGGGGCCCTGACCGGTGCGCCCAGCACCGTGGTGCTGCCGCGCTTCGAGGCCGAGGAATTCGGCGAAGCGGTCGAGGAGCTGAGGATCGGCACCGTCTTCCTGGTGCCCTCGATGGCCATCGAGCTGCTCAACTCCGGGGTGCCCGCGCGCCGCGACCTGTCCAGTGTGCTGCTGCTCAGCTCCTCCGCCGCCGCGCTGCCCGCACCCGTCGCGCACGCGCTGACCGAGGCGCTGCCGAAGGCGACCGTGGTCAATGTGTACACCTCGGCGGAGGCCGTCCCCGCCCAGATCTCCATGGTGGTCGACCTGGCGCGCCCCGGCTCGGTGGGCCGCCCGGCCGATCCCCGGGATCTGCGGATCCTCGGCGCGGACGGGGCGGAACTCCCGGCCGGGGAGGTCGGCGACGTCTGGCTGCGCCAGCCGGGCCCGCCACGCGGCTACGTCGGGGACGCGGCGACCGGCGCCGGTGTCTTCCGCGACGGCTGGGTACGGATGGGCGACCTGGGACGGCTGGACGCCGACGGCCATCTGCATCTGGTGGACCGGGAGAGCGATGTCATCAAGTCCGGCGCGCTGAAGGTCTCCACCCTGCGGATCGAGGACGCGCTGCACGAGTACCCGGGGGTCGCGGACGCGGCGGCGCTCGGCGTCCCGCACCCGGTGATGGGCTCGGTGCCGGTCGCCGTGGTGGTGCCCTCGGCGGGCGGTCTGGACCGCGACGCGCTGCGGCTGTTCCTCAGCACCCGGCTGAGCCGCGCCGAGCTGCCGGTGCGTGTCCTGACCGCCGCCGATCTGCCGCGCAACGCCACCGGCAAAGTACTCAAACACCGGCTGCGCCCGCTCTTCGAGAGCCCCGGGACTCCGCCGGAGGCCCCCGCCGGGACGGCGGGCGGCGGCGGGGCGCCGGGCACCGCGACCGAGCTGCGGCTCGCGGAGCTGTGGCAGGAGGTGCTGGGCGCTCCGGTACGGGACGTGGCCGACGAGTTCTTCGCGCTCGGCGGGGACTCCTTCCGCGCCGTCCAGCTCGCGGCCTCCGTGGCGGAGCGGTTCGGCGTCGAGGCCGGCTCGGCGCTGGTCTTCGGCCGGCCGTCGCTGCGGGCGCAGGCGGTCTGGCTGGAGGAGCGGGCGGCGGAGCGGACCACCGCGCGCGGCAGCGGCGAGGACGGTGAGGACGACCGTGACGTGGTGATCCCGCCCTTCCTGCGCGCGCTGCGCGCCCAGCCGCACGAGGTCCCGCTGACCAGCCAGCAGGAGAACTTCCTGGACTGGATGGCCGAGGAGTCCGGACGGGACGTGGGCGCGGTCACCGCGCTCTTCCGGGTGACCGACCGGCTGGACGGGGAGGCACTCGGCCGGGCGCTGACCGAGACCGTCCGGCGGCACCCGGCGCTGCGGACCAGGTTCACCCCGGTTCCCGGCGATGTCCCCGGTCTGGTGCGCACGGTGCTGGACGAGCGACCCCGGACACGTGTCACCCTGCTGGACGCCCCCGGTGCGAGCGACGCGGAGGTGAACGCCCTGCTGATCGCCGAGCGCGACCGGCTCACCGATCTGGGCGAGGACCCGACGGCCCGTCTGCTGGTGGTCAGCCGGGGCCCCGAGGACCATGTGGTCCTGCTGGCGGTCCACCACATGGTCGCCGACGGCTGGTCGATCGGTGTTCTGCTGCACGAACTCGGACTGGGCCACGACGCCCTGCGGCGCGGGCGCACCCCCGCGCTCCCCGAGCCCGCCGTGCCGTACCAGGAGCTGGTCCGGCGCTCCAACGCCCGCTGGGCGGCCGGACGCCGGCACTTCGCCGCCGCGCTCGACGGCGCTCCGTCCGCCCTGGACCCGTTCCCCGGCCGGCGCGCCGTGGACCAAGTGCACACCGTCGCGCACCCCTTCACCGTCCCGGCGGGCCCCGCCGGGAGGCTGCGGGAGCGGGCCGGGCTGCTCGGCGTCACCCCCTTCATGGCCGTCGCCACCCTGTGGAGCGGGGTGCTGGCGGCCCGCAGCGGCCGGACGGACCTGGTGCTGATGACACCGGTGCCCGGCAGGACCACACCGGAGGCGCAGCGGGCGGTCGGCTGTCTGGTGCAGTCGCTGCTGCTGCGGATCGACTGCTCCGGCGGACCGGGCTTCGCCGAGCTGGCCGAGCGGGTGCGGTTGGCCGCCACCGGAGCCCTCGACCACCAGCTCTATCCGTACGCCGAGTTCAAGCCGTCGGTGGTGGCCTTCCCCGCCTGGCTGCGCTACGAGAACTGGGCGGCCGAGGCCCATCTGCCCGGACTTCTCTGCGAGCCCTGGGTCCTGCCGCGCGGCACCACCGTGCCCTGGCCGCTGCCCGGCGGTGATTTGGGGGTGCCCGAACTGACCGTCGTGGAGCAGCCGGACGCCGGGCTGAACTGCTGGATCCAGTTCAACGCGCTCGCCTTCGACGAGGAGTACATCGCCTCCCTGGCCGAGGAGTTCAGTGCCGCGCTGACCGACGCCGCGCACTGAGCCCCGCTCCCCCGCGCTTCCCCTTTCCCCTTTCCCCGTCCACCGCGCCGGCCGACCCCGGCCCGGCCGGACCCAGCCGCGCCCCGCGTTCCCCGGCCCGACCCGGCCCGTACCGCGTCCTCCCCGGCCCATCCTTGCCGGTCCCGCCGATCCCGCCGATCCCCCGCACGGCCCCGCCGGGCCGCCATGCCGCATGCCCGGACGCTCTGCCCGTACCGCCCTCACCTCCCGCCCAACCCGTAACGACGCCGGACAGACTGAGGAACCCCTGTGATCAGCATTCCCGCCGGCCCTGCCCAGCAGGGCATCTGGGTCAACGAGCGGCTCGCCCCGCTCGGCTCCGTCCACCACATGCCGTTCGCCGTGCACTTCGAGGGGGCTCTGGACGAGGCGGCGCTGGCCGCCGCCTGCGCCGATCTGGCGGCCCGGCATCCCGCGCTGTCCCTGACCGTCCGGGAGGAGCACGGTGTGCCCGTGCTCTCCCCCGGCCCGATGCCGGAGCTGACGGTACGCGGACCGGCGGCCGACCCGGCCGGGCTGTGCGCGGAGCCGTTCGACCTCGCCGCCGGGCCGCCGGCCCGGTTCACCCTGCTGCGCACCGACGAGACACACGCCACCCTGCTGGTGGTGGTGCACCACATCGTCTTCGACGGCACCTCCACCGATGTCCTCCTGCGCGATCTCGCGGAGTGCTACGCCCACCGCACCGGCGGGGGCCCGGCCCCCGAGCCCCTCGCCCCGCCGGCGGCATACGACACCGCCGACACCGGCCCCGGGGCGCTGGCCGCGGCGAGCGCCCACTGGGCGGACCGGCCGCTGCCCCCGGCCGGGGTGCTGCTGCCCGGACTGTCCGGTTCCGCGGACGGCGTCGGTCCCGGCGCGGCCGTCGGCTTCGACCTGGATCCGGCGCTCCGCGCCGAACTGGCCGTCACCGCCGAGAAGATCGGCGTGACCTTCTTCGAACTGGTGCTGGCGGCCCTGCACACCCTGCTGCTGCGGTACGGCAACGAGCGCCCGGCCGTCGCCGTCGACCTCGGCACCCGCGCCCCGGGCGACACCGCCGGGATCGGCCTCCACGTCAACGAGCTGCCCGTGGTCACCTCCCCCGGGGCGAGGACGCCGTTCGGCGAGTTCGCCCGCGCGGTCCGCGCGGAGCTGCGCGCCGGATACCCGCACCGCCGGGTGCCGCTGGCCCGCGCCGCCCGGGTGCGGCCGGGGGTGGCGCTGGCCCCGGTCTCCCTGACGTACCGCCGTCGTATCGCGCCGGTGGAGTTCGCCGGGCTGCGGACCCGCATCGACTGGGTGCTCTTCCCCGGCACCGCGCGCGGCGCGCTGCGGGTGCATCTGGTGGACGGCCCGGACCGGCTCGGCGTCCTGCTCATGCACCGGACGGCGCTGCTGACGTCCGAGCGGGCCGAGCGGATCGGCGTCCATCTGCGCCGTCTGCTCGCCTCGGTGGCCGCCGCGCCGGGCACCGCGCTCGGCGATCTTCCGCTGCTGGACGAGGCGGAGCGGGCACCGCTGTACGGGCCCGCCCCGGCGGCCGGTGCCGCGGGCGCGACCCTGCCCTCGCTGCTGGCCGGGGCCTTCGCGGCGCACACCGACCGGATCGCCGTCTCGGCGGGCGGGCGGTCGCTGACGTACGGCGAGCTGGGGGACGCGGCCCGCTCCCTGGCGGGCCGGCTCGTCGAGGCCGGGGTCACCCCCGGCACGGTGGTGGCCGTCTGCGCCGAGCGCTCGCCGGAGATGCTGGCCGCCGTGCTCGCCGTGAGCCTGGCCGGCGGTGTCCATCTGCCGGTCGACCCCGGGTATCCGGCGGAGCGGATCGCGTTCGTGCTCGCCGACGCCGGGGCACCGCTCGCGCTGGCCCAGCGGCGGACCGCCGACCGGGTCGCCGGGCACGGGCGGACGCTGTCGCTGGACGGCCTGTTCGACACCGTACCGGTCGCCGGGGCCGCGACACCGGCTCCGCCGCCCGCCGTGGCACCGGACGATCTCGCCTATCTGATCTACACCTCCGGCTCCACGGGCCGTCCCAAGGGTGTCGAGGTGCCGCACAGCGCCCTGGCCCATCTGCTGCTCGCCTTCCGCGACCGGCTGGACGCGGGACCCGAGGACGTCTGGCTGGCCGTCACCTCGCTCTCGTTCGACATCTCGGCCCTGGAACTGCTGCTTCCGCTGATCGCCGGCGGCCGGGTGGTGATCGCCGACGAGGCGGAGGCCCGGGACGGGCGCGCGCTGACCGCGCTGGTCGAGCGGTATGCCGTCACCCATCTCCAGGCCACCCCGTCCGGCTGGCGGCTCATGCTGGACGCCGGGCTGACCGCTCCCTCCCTGACGGCGCTCAGCGGTGGCGAGGCCCTGCCGCTGCCGCTCGCCCGGCGGCTGCGCGAGCGGGTCGGACGGCTGTGGAACGTCTACGGGCCGACCGAGACCACCATCTGGTCCACCGCCGCCGAACTGCCCCCCGTACCGGACGAGGTGACCATCGGCCGGCCGATCGCGGGCACCGCCGTGCTGGTCCTGGGCGCGGACGGGCTCCCCGTACCGCACGGTGTCACGGGTGAGCTGGCCATCGGTGGCGCGGGGCTGGCCCGGGGCTACCGGGGCCGCCCGGAACTCACCGCCGAGCGTTTCGTCACCGACCCGGGCACCGGATCGCGCTACTACCGGACCGGCGATCTCGCCCGGCTCCGCCCCGACGGCGGGCTGGACTGCCTGGGGCGGCTCGACGACCAGGTCAAGCTGCGCGGGCACCGGATCGAGCTGGGCGAGATCGAGTCCCGGCTCCAGGAGCACCCCGCCGTGGCCGCCGCCGCCGTGGCCGTGCGCGGCTCGGCCGAGGACCCGGGCGGGCAGACGCTCGCCGCTTACCCGGTCTGGCGGGCCGGAGTGCCCGTGCCGCCCACCGCCGCCGAGCTGCGGTCCCATCTCGCCACGACACTGCCGGAGGTGATGATTCCGGGGGTCTTCCACGCGCTGCCGGCGCTGCCGCTGACACCGAACGGCAAGACCGACCGGCGGGCCCTGCCGGAACCGGTCCGCGAACCCGGGGCCCCGGTGGACGGGACGGCGGACGAGCCGTGGGACGAGGTGACCACCGAGGTGGCCGCCATCTGGTGCGAGGTGCTCGGCCTGCCCTCCGTCGGCCTGTACGACGACCTGTTCGACCTCGGGGCGCACTCGCTGACGATCACCCAGGTCGCGGCGCGGATCCGGCGACGCCTCGGTGCGGAGGTCCCCCTCCAGGTGTTCTACGAGGATCCCACCGTCGCCGCCGTGGCGGACGCCGTCACCCTCGAACTGCTGACGGAGGAGAACTGATGGACCACCCGTCGCCCCCCGCACCCGCACCCGCGCCCGCCCCGGCACCGGCCCCGGTCAGCGGCACCGCCACCGCCACCGCCACCGCCCGCCGGACCCGTACCGCGCTCACCGGCGAGCAGCGCGCGCTGCTCGCCCGCAAGCTGGCCGAGCGCACGGCGGACGCCGGACGCGCCACCGGCCGGACGGCCGAGATCGCCCCGCTGCCCGCCGGTGCGCCCGTACCGCTCTCGCTCGCGCAGGAACGGCTCTGGTTCGTCGAACAGCTGACCCCCGGCACCGCCGCGTACGTCCTGCCCACCGCCGGCCGGCTGCTCGGCCCGCTGCGTCCCGAGCCGCTGGCCGAGGCGCTGCGGCTGATCGCCGTACGCCACGACACCCTGCGCAGCTCCTTCCCCGCCGACGAGGAGGGCGCTCCCCTGGTGCGCATCGCCCCGGCCGCCGGTTTCACCGTGCCCTGGGAGCTGCGCGAGCTGACCGGTCTGCCCGCCGGGGAGCGGGAGGCCGCCGCCCGTGCGGCGGTCGAGGCCGAGGTCGGCCGGCCGTTCGACGTGGCGGAGGGGCCGCTGCTGCGCGCCCTGCTGCTGCGGCTGGACGCGGAGGACCACGTTCTGGTGATCTGCCAGCACCATCTGGTCGGCGACGGCTGGTCCGCCGGGGTGCTGCTGGACGAACTGCTCTCCGGCTACCAGGAACTGGTAGCCGGGGCACGGCCCGCCCCGCCCCCGCTGCCCATCGGTTACGGGGACTTCGCGCACTGGCAGCGCGAGCGCCAGGAGCGTCCGCGCGCCGCCGCCGACCTGCGGTACTGGTGCGACACGATGACCGGGACGCCCCCGCTGGACCTGCCGACCGACCGGTCCCGGCCCGCGCTGCCGGGGCCGGGCGGCGGGACGTACGGCTTCCGGCTCGACCCGGAGACGTACCGGGCCGTCCGCGCGCTGTCCCGCGCCCGGAACGCCACCCTCTACATGACTCTGCTGGCCGGCTTCCAGGTGGTGCTGGGCCGCTGGTCCGGACAGCGGGACTTCGCGGTCGGCACCCCGTTCGCGGGGCGCGGGGCGGAGGAGACCGAGAATCTGATCGGTCTGTTCAGCACGATGCTGCCACTGCGGGCCGATCTGAGCGCGCCGGCGGAGGACGCGGACACGGACGGGGTGGCGGACGCCCCGGACTTCGCGACCGTACTGGCCCGGGTCCGCACCGCGGCGCTCGGTGCCCAGGAACACCAGGAGACCCCGTTCGAGCGGCTGGTCGAGGCGCTGGACCTGCCGCGCGACATCGCCCGGCCGCCGCTCTTCCAGGTCTCCTTCGCGCTCCAGAACCACCGCGCCCAGGAGTTCCGCCCGCGCGAACCGGAATGGCGGACTTTCCCCTTCGAGGGCAGCGGAGTCCATCTCGATCTCGGTCTGTACTGCACCGAGACCGACGGCGGTCTCGACGCCTTCATCACCTACCGCACCGATCTGTGGGACGCCGCCACCGTCGCCCGGCTCGCCGGACACTGGCAGCGGCTGCTCGGCTCGGCCGCCGCCGATCCGTACGCCCCGGTCGACACCCTGGATCTGCTGGGCCCCGGCGAGCGCCGGCGCGTGCTGTACGAGTGGAACGACTCGGGCACCGCGCTGCCGTCGGCGGACACCCTCGCCGGGGCGGTCGCCGCGCAGGCCGCCCGCACCCCGGACGCGATCGCCCTGGTGCACGGGGGCGAGTCGCTGTCCTACGCGGGGCTCGACCGGCGCGCCAACCGGCTGGCGCAGCTGCTGCGCGCCGCCGGAGCCGGTCCGGACGCCCTGGTCGGCGTCTGTCTGGACCAGGGCCTGGACCAGGCCGTCGCACTGCTCGCGGTGCTCAAGTCGGGTGCCGCGTACGTTCCGCTCGACCCGGAGCAGCCGCGCGAGCGCCTCGGGCACATGCTCACCGATTCCGCGCCGGTCGTGCTGGTCTCCACCGGTGTCCACCGGGCCCTGCTGACCGGCTCGGACGCCCCCGTACTGCTGCTGGAGGAGGCGGGCGAGCGGCTCGCCGCCGCGCCCGACACCCCTCCGGAGAGCGGCGCGGGCCCGGACGATCTCGCGTATGTGATCTATACGTCGGGCTCCACCGGCACCCCCAAGGGGGTGGCCGTGCAACACCGCCAGGTGCTCACCTATCTCGCGGGGGTGCGGCAGCGGTTCGCCGAGGCGGGACTGCCGGACGCCGCCCGGTACGCGCTGCTCCAGTCGCTGGCCTTCGACTTCGGTCTGACCACCCTCTATCTCTCGCTCACCACCGGCGGCCGACTGCATCTGCTGGCTCCGCGCACCGGCGGCACCGAGCTGGCGGCGTATCTGTCCGAGCACTCCGTCGACTGCGTCAAGCTCACCCCCTCCCATCTGGCCGCGCTCAGCGCCGAGGTGGAGGATCCGGCGGCGCTGCTGCCGCGCCGGCTGCTGATCCTCGGCGGGGAGGCGTCCGGCTGGGAGTGGAGCCGCCGGCTCGCGGCGGCCGGGGCCCGCACCGGCTGCCGGGTGATCAACCACTACGGCCCGACCGAGGCCACCGTGGGCGTCACCACGCTGCTGATCGACCCGGACGTGCCCGCCGACGGGCCCACCACGCCCATCGGGCGTCCGCTGCCGGGGGCGCGGATCTATCTGCTCGACGCCCATCGGTCCCCGGTGCCCGCCGGGGTCCCCGGTGAGCTGTGGATCGGCGGCGACCGGCTGGCCCGCGGCTATCTCGGCCTGCCGGAGCTGACGGCGGAACGCTTCCGTGCCGACCCCTTCGCGGACACCGCCGACACCGCCGGCACACCCGGTGCGACCGGTGCCGCCGGTGCCGCCGCCCGGATGTACCGCACCGGTGATTTCGCCCGTCACCGGGCCGACGGCACCGTGGAGTTCCTCGGCCGGGGCGACGACCAGGTCAAGATCCGCGGCTATCGGGTCGAACTCGGCGAGGTGGAGGCCCATCTCGCCAGGCTGCCCGGGGTCGCCCAGGCCGTCGCCGCCGCGCGCGGCCCGGCCGGGGAACTCTCCCTGGTCGGCTATCTGGTCCCCGCCGAGGACACCGCGCCGCCCCCGGCCGCCGCCGAGCTGCGCCGGCTGCTGGCGGAGAAGCTGCCGGACTATCTCGTCCCGTCCCGCTTCGTGATCCTCCCCGGGCTGCCCCGCCAGGCGCACGGCAAGGTCGACCGGCGCGCCCTGCCCGAGCCCGGTGCCGCCGGTCCCCCGGAGGGCGCCGAGTACGTCGCGCCGCGCGACGCCGCCGAGGAAACCGTCGCCGGGCTCTGGGCCGAGCTGCTCGGTCTGGAACGCGTCGGCGCGCACGACGACTTCTTCGACCTCGGCGGCCACTCCCTGCTCGCCATCCGGATGGTGGCCGCGCTGCGCCGGCTGCTCGGCCCCGAGGCCCGGATCACCCTGATGGACGTCTTCCAGGAACGCACCCCGGCCGCGCTCGCCGCCCTCGCGGGCCGCTCCGAGCAGGAGCGCGGCCCGCGGAAGCTGCTCCACGAACTGACCCCTCGCCGGCCCGCCGCCACGACCCGGCTCTCCCTGGTCTGTCTGCCGTACGGCGGCGGCAGCGCGGTGGTCTACCAGCCGCTCGCCGACGCCCTGCCGGCCGGGGTGGCGCTGCACGCCGTCGCCGTTCCCGGGCACGACCTCGGGATGTCCGAGGAGTCGCTGCCGCTGGAGGAGGTCGCCCGGCGCTGCGCCGAGGAGGTGCTGGCCGGGGTCGAGGGGCCCGTCGCGGTGTACGGGCACTGCGGGGTGGGCGCGGCGCTCGCCGTCGAGCTGGCCCGGCGGCTGGCCGCTGCGGGGCGCGAGCCGACCGCCGTCTATCTGGGCGGGATCTTCCCGTTCGCCCGGCCGACCGAGGGACTGCTCGGGCTGCTCTCCCGTTTCTCCGTGCTCGACCGGCGGCGCAGCGGACGGCTCCATCTGAACTGGCTGCGCTCGATGGGGGCCGATCTGGAGGGGCTGGAGCCGGAGCAGCTGACCACCATCGTCCGCAATGTCCGCGAGGACTCGCGGGCCGCCGAGGCGTACTTCACCGAACGGCTGGCTCAGCCCGCCGACGGGCTGGCGACTCCGGTGATCTCGGTGATCGGTTCGGCCGACCCGGGCACCGACTTCCACCGCGAGCGGTTCCGCGAGTGGGGCTTCCTCGGCACCACCACCGCCGTGGCCGTGCTCGACGAGGGCGGCCACTACTTCCTGAAGCACCGGGCCGCCGAGCTGGCGGAGATCGTCACCGCCGTCCACCCGGCGGTCATCGGCGGCGAGGCCGCCGAACTGTCCCGGGAGCGGCGGCCGGAGCGCGCGACCTGGTGGCTGGAGGGTGTCCACCGCGAGACCCCCGGCACGGAGGAGCCGGCCGCCGCCGCGCCGCGCACCCGCCGCGACACCCGGCGGTTCGTCGCGGTGGCCGCCTCGCAGATGGTGTCGCAGACCGGTTCGGCGCTGACCGAGTTCGCCCTGCCGCTGTGGATCTATCTCACGACCGACTCCGTCGCCTGGTTCGGTCTCTTCGCCGTACTCGGCATCGTGCCGGGGCTGCTGGCGGCACCGGTGCTCGGCGGGCTCGTCGACCGGATCGACCGGCGGCGGGTGATGCTGGTCTCGACCGCCGTCTGCGGCACCTCGGAGGCCGTTCTCGCGCTGTTGTACGCGTTCGGGGATCTGCGGCCCTGGCATGTGGGGGTGCTGATGGCGATCCTCTCCGTATCGCTCACCGGGCAGCGGCTCGCCTTCCAGTCCGCCATCCCCCAGCTGGTGCCCAAGCGCTTCCTCGGCCACGCCAACGGCGCCGTCCAGGTCTCGGGCGGTATCGCCCAGGTGGTCGCCCCCCTGGCGGCGGTCGGCATGCTGGCCGCGATCGGCCTGGGCGGGGTCCTGCTCCTCGATGTGATCAGCTACACGGTCGCCGCGACGGTCCTGCTGATCGTGCGTTTCCCCCGCACCCTGCCCTCCCAGCGGCGGGAGACCCTCCGGCAGGAGATCGTGGCCGGCTTCCGCATGGTCGTCGGGCAGCCCGGGTTCCGGGCCATGCTGATCTTCTTCGCCGTGCTCAATCTGTTCCTGCCGGTGCTCTTCCAGCTCGTGCCGCCCCTCGTCCTCGGCTTCTCCAGCCTCGGCTCCGTCGCCACGGTCTCCCTGGCCGGCGGCGTCGGCGCGGTGGTCGGCGGCCTCGCGATGGGCGTCTGGGGCGGGCCGCGACGCCGGCGCATGCGCGGCATGCTGCTCGTGGTGCCCGTACTGGCCCTGTTCTGCCTGCTGACCGGGTTGCGCCCGGATCTGCTCGTCGTCGGCGCCGGAGTGTTCGGCATGTCCGCCTCGCTCTCCCTCCTCAACGGCATCTATCTGACGATCGTCCAGGTCAAGGTCCCCCAACGCTTCCACGGCCGCGTCATGGCCCTCAACCAACTGGTCGCCTGGTCCACCCTCCCCGTCGGCTACCTGCTCATCGCCCCCCTCGGCAGCCGGTTCCTGGAACCCCTGATGGCCGAGGGCGGCGGCCTCGCCGACACCCTCGGCCTCCTCCTGGGAACAGGCTCCGGCCGGGGCATCGGTCTGCTCTACCTCCTCCTCGGCACCGCCATCCTGCTCCTCGGCGCGATATCCCTCCGCCTGCGCACCCTCTCCCGCTTCGACCAGGACGTCCCCGACGCCCAGGCCGACGACCTGGTCGGCCTGGCCGCCCTCACCTCCGACCGCGACGGCCCGGCCGCCTGACCACCACGGCCGCGGGGTGCTCCGCCGCGCGCGGGGCACCCCCCGGGGGTGCCGCTCGGGGATCGGGGGATCAGTCGAGTATCCGGCCCCCGTGGTAGCGCAGTTCGTACGCCCGGGTGCCGTCGGCGGTGGCGATGTGCTCGACGCCCCGGAAGCGGTCCACCTCGCCCACGGTCTCGTCGGCATAGGTCAGTCCGCCGACCGTGTGGCGGAATCCGCCGAGGAAGCGGCCCTCCGCGTAGAGCGCGGTCAGTGCCGTCTTGATGGTCTCGCCCGCGGTGAAGGCGTCCAAGTCCTCGGTGAGCAGGTAGCCGTAGTAGTTCATGCCCCAGACCGGTCGGCCGGCCAGGTGCACCGTCTCCTGACCGAGGAAGTCCGTACCGCCGAAGTAGCTGTCCCGGTAGACCAGATCGTCCTCCCGGTACTCCAGGTCGTGCGACGCGCTGCGGACGGGAGCGATCTTGCCCGCACCGCCCACATAGGTGGCGGACTTGGCCCGGACGATGAACGACTCCAGGGCGGCCGGGGTGAGTGTCGGTGTTTCCATGACCGACTTTCTAGCAGCCGGGTCTGACAACGGGTCTGGACCTGCGCCTGGAGCCGGGTTTGGGCCCGCCGTCGCCGGTCCGGCTCAGGGCGGGCGGGTCGGCGAGAGGCGATCCGCGACGCGATCCGCGACGAGTTCCGTCATGACGGCGGGCGGCAGCGCGGGGTTGGCCGCGAGCGTCCAGCGCAGCAGCGTCGGCGGCTCATTGTGGTTCATGCCCGACGGCGGACAGACGGGCTGGTACTCCAACCCGGTCAACACCAACACCAACGTCGGCCCCCGGGAGCGGGAGACGTTCCACATGCGTCAGCTGCTCCCCTGGATCGAGGCGGACTTCCGGACGTACGCCGAGTACGACGGCCGTGCCGTCTCGGGGTTCTCGATGGGCGGCTTCGGCGCGCTGAAGTACGCGGCCAAGTAGGGGTCCAGCCAAGGTGAGCCCAGAAGGGGCAGTGGGATGATCTTGAGGTGAAGCAGCCCGCCCCCTGACCTCAGAACGTCCTCCTTCCCACTGCCGGGACCGCCAGAATCTTGGTCATGACGAATGACGACAGCCAAGAGCCAGTCGTGGTGAGCCGTATGGCCCCTGGGATCGACGGCCCGGTGACGTTCCATCACGGCCCGGTGGATCGGAAGAGCGCGACGCAGCCCTTCGAGGTCGTGCGGTTCACGGGCGCGGAGGAGAGCGACATCCTCCATGCAGCCGGCTGGTGGGCCAGACAAGGGGCCATTTCCCCGCGCTGGCGGACCGCGGCGAGCCATTGAGTGGTGTGCATCGTGAAGTGGCAGGTCACGATGCACACCACTCATAGGGACACCCCCCCGAGGGCTCGTCGGTGTCGGGCGGTCAGGGGCAGAAGGACGCCTTCACCGCGGCGACGATGACGGCTCCCTGCTCGGGGGTGAGGGTGACGCTGCCGCCGCTGAAGCGCTGCGCGGCGTTGTTGGCGAGGGTGGTGTCGTCCTTTCCGGCCTTGATCTCCTGGCAGACGCCGAGGGCCTTGCCGATGGCCTTGGCCTGGTCGGCGGCGAGGGCGGGGTCGACGGCCTTCAGGGCGGCGGTCAGCCCTGCGGTCTGGGCGACGTTGGGCGACGGGACGCTGCCGACGGCCGGTGCGCTGGCGGCGGCCGGCGCGCTGGATGCCGGGGAGGCGGCGCTGCTGGCCGGGGCCGCGCTGGTGGTGGCGGGTGCGGGCGCGACGGGGGCGCTGCTGGTGGCGGAGGCGCTGCCGCTGCCGTCGTCGTCGCAGGTGGTCAGCGTGAGGAGTGCGGCGGCGGTCGGCGCGCGCACGGGCGGAGCGTCTGTGCGCGCATGCTCCGCCGACGCCACGGCCCTGCGCCCCACCGGCAGGAGCCCTCCCCGCACGCGCCCCTCGGAAAAGTCCAGCAGCGGCCCGGAGGGGCGGGCGTCCAGCCGGTGCGTCGCGGTCGACGGACTGCCCGGCACCGGCCCCTGGGTCACTCGGCCGGTGCGCGGGCCGAAGGGCTTGGTCGCTCAGGTTCCGCCGGGTTTGCCCGTCGAGACCAGCAGGAGGACGGACGAGCCCGGTGCCACCGGTTCTGCGCCGCCCCGGGGCTGACTGCTGATCACCTGCCCGGCGGGAGCGTTCCAGTCCGTGTGCCGCATGATCGTGCAGCTCAGTCCGAGTCCGCGCAGCAGGCTTCCGGCCTGTTCGACCGGCATGCCGGCCAGGTCCGGCAGCGCGATGCCCGCTCCCGCGGTCTGCTCCTGCTCCTGTGTCGGAGTCGCATCGGCGCTTCCGCTCTTGGGGGTGCCGGTGGCGAGCGGGGTGCACGCCCCGTTCGCCGGTGGGGACAGGGACGGGGAGGCGCCGGGCGCGGGCGGCACGGGCTTCAGCGCGAAGAACCCCACCGTGGCGCACGCCAGCACGCAGCACGCCGCAGCGGTGCCGAGGAGCGCCCGGCGGGGGCGGCTGCGGCTGACGGCTCGCTCGATCGCGGCCGCGTCGACGACCGGCGCCGTCGGCCCGTCGGCGAAGGAGGCCACCGCGGCACGCAGCTCGGCTTCGAGGCCCGGCTCGAACGGGGCCGGTCCGGACGACGTGTTCCTCACTTCGTACCTCCGAAAGCGGCCGACGGCGTGGGCGGCGCCTGGGCGCCCGATACGGAATCGCGCAGCTTGGCCAGGCCGCGGGCGAGCTGGGACCTCACCGCACTCGGAGAGATGTCCAGGACGTCGGCGACCTGCCGGGCGTCCAGATCGTGCAGGTAGTACAGGACCACCACGCTGCGCATGCCCATCGGCAGCCCGAGCAGTGCCTCGATCAGTTCCGCGCGCAGATCCGCCTGCCCGAACCGGTCCCGGGGGTCGGCCGTCTCGGGCACCCCCGACAGCCCGGGGCGCTCGCCCCGGCGCGACAGCCGCCGCCAGCGGTCGTTGGCCAGGTTGACCAGCACTTTGCGCACGTACGCCTCCGGCGAGTCCGCCACCGCGACCTTCCGCCACTGTCGGCACGCCCGCTCCAGCGTCTCCTGCACCAGATCCTCGGCCACGTGCACGTCACCGGTCAGCGCATACGCGGTGCGGAACAACGCTCCCGACCGCTGTGCGACGAACTCCGTGAATCCGATGCCCGGACCGCTCCTGCGAAACCTCACCAGCCGACCTCCTCTCCTCGTCCCGTCCCGATCACTGCCCCCATGACGGCGGAACGGGGCCGGGTGCTGCACCGAGCCGCCGGCAGTGACGTGAATCACAGCCGGGACGGAAGGGTGTCCCAGGACCTCGCGCCGCTGCCGCCCGGGGTGCGGGCGGGGCCCGGCGAAGCGGAGGGCCGCCGGGCGGGCGGCCCGCAGTCGGCCGAGAAGAACGGGGCGCCTCTTGCCAGATACTACGTTCGCCGACGTCGGCGACGCGCTCGGCACCAGCCGACAGGCCGCCGAGCAGCGCTTCGGTCATGTCCGCCACGGCAAGAAGGTGGCCGCGGTGATCTCGCGGCGGGACCGGGTTCGGGAGGACCCCGCCGACCCGCACGGCGCGTACGGCGAAGTCGGCGACGCCGGGCAGTACACGAGCGACCGGGGGATCTGGCCCATTGGCAAGAGGGTCCGTGCTGAGGCCCAGTACGCGATCGTGGCCGTGGACGGCCTCGTGCGCCGCGTCTACGAACTCGACCCGGACGGCTGGAGCGAGGTCGAGTCCAGCAAGTGGGAGTTCACCGCTGTCGGAAACCGCGAGCTGACGAAGGACGAGATCGACGCCGCGTACGAGGCCGGGAACCTGCCGTTGCGGCCTGGAGACGACTGCCCCACCCGCGCGGGCGGCGCCTACCGCCCCCACTGGTTCTGAGGAGGAGCCACGATGTTGCCTGCGCTCTCGCCCACGGCACCGGTCATTCTCACGCCGACCGGCGACCCGACCCCGGTGGAGAAGGCCGTGGTCGACGGCATCGCCGCCGACTTCGGCCCGGAGATGTTCCTGTACACGGTGTTCTACCGGCCGGACGGCTCCTGCCGGATCTGGTACGCCTGGACCGCCGGAGGCCACCACCTCGGCGACCGCATCGACCAGACCGCACTCGCTGCGGGCTTGGACTGCGCGGACAACTTCTACATCGCGAGGCGGCACCTCACCGAGCACCAGCGAGGCCGTGTCCGCGTAGAGGCCCATCCGCTCCGGCTGATCATGGCCGACGTCCGGTCCGGTGTCCGTGCGCCCGAGCCCGAGCGCGACAAGGTACGGCGGCTGATCGGCATCGCCGCCGAGGACTCCGGCCAGCCGGAGCTCGCTGACAGGCCCGTGCCCCGCTGGATGGGTGTTGGACCGGCCCTGCGCAACCGCTGAGGCCGCCCTTCGGCGCTGACTCGCGGCCGGAAGAGTATCGGTCGAAACTCTTGGCTCGGGCGTTCGACGGCGAGAGTCATTCCTGGGGCATCCACGCACCGGCGGGCCAGATCCGGGCGAGGATCTCGAACTCGTTGAAGTCCCTGTACTTGCCGGTGGGGCGGCTGCGGGCCGGACCGTCCTCCGTCCCCGCCCGGCACGCGGTCGCAGTCGGCGGACAGCGCGGCCGGACGCCGCTGTTCCTCGGCTTCGGCCCGGCGGCGTGCCTCTTCGGCCTCGCGGGCCTGGCGCTAGACGTAGGCGGCTGCTTCGGCGATGTCCTTCGGGGTCGCCCAGACCCATGACCAGCCCGGCCGGGTGGACCAGTCGTCGCGGGCGGGGCAGGTCACCCGGTGCGCGACGAGTTCGCCGGTGAGCACAGCACGCACGAAGTCCGTCAGCCGTGCCGGTGTCCGGCTCTCTGCGGCGGGGGTCCAACTGCTGATCAGGTACGTCCAGTGGCCCGCGCGTACGGGCCGGGTGGGGCCGGTTTGTGCTTCGGCCTGGATGGTGGGGACGGCGCCCAGCCAGGCGCGGGAGCCGGTGGTGACCCACGCGGCCGGCACACCGGCCTCGGCCATGCGGGCGGTGCCCTCGGTCAGGCCGCGGGGGCCGTCGATGCCGATCGTGGACAGCTGGGCCTCGAAGGCGTACCGGCGGCCGGTCGCGGTGTGGGTGGCGCGGACGTCGGCCCGCCAGGCGCGCTCGGGTCCGGCCTGTTCGAGTTCGGCGCTCCAGCCCGGCACCCGGCGGCAACACTCGGCGAGGTCGCGCTTGAGCCGGCGGTGCTGCTCGGTCTCCTCCCGCAGCGAGCACTCGGGCGCGTCGGGGTCGTGGGCGAAGTAGCGCAGGCCCGTCTGCGAGTACTCGGGGCACAGGCCCCACTCGCACTCGGGGCAGGTCAGCGGCGCACGCGGGCGGGCCCGGTGGATCTGCTCCCAGGTGATGCGACCCTCGCAGCCGAGGCCGTCCAGGGTGAGGTCCAGGCTGCCGTGCTCGGCATGGATGGCGCTCAACGGCATGACCGGGCCCCGCCTTTCACGCTGCTGCTGCCTTGTCGTCGTCGCCGAGGACGCTGAAGTCGACGTCCAGGCGGGCGTCGTAGGCGTCGGGGGTGATGCCGAGTTCGTGGGTGGAGTACTCGCCGAACCGCTTGATGTGCTCGGTCAGGTACGGGGAGACCTGGGCGAGGTCGAGCGGGTCGACCGGGTGGCCCTCGGCCTGGAGGTCGCGCCCGCACGGTGGAGGCCATCGCGTCCAGGGTGGAGAACCGGGGGATCTCCAGCCCGGCCTCCACCAGCTTCTCCAGCGCGATGTTGATCAGGTCCGCCGGGTTGTTCTTCGACGCCGCCTCGATCCGCATCGTCTCCTCGGCCAGCGCCCGGGCGCCCGGCCCGTCGTAGCGCATCCCGCACCGCCGGCGGACCATGCTCCGCTGGCTCTTGGCCGTCCGCTCCGACCCGTACACCGGCAGAGTGTCCTCGGGGAGCGCCGCCGCCCGGCGCACGAACTCCACCACCTGCTCCGGCACGTCGTGCGCCTTCGGGAAGCAACCCATCCGCTGGTACGACTTCAGCGCCGGCAGCAGCGCGAGCTGGTGCTCGTCGGAGTCCGCGGCCTCCTCCGCCCACGCCCGCTCCTCCTCGGACGGGGTGAAGAACACATGCAGCTCGCGCGCGGTGATCAGCCGCTTGAACCGCGGATACGCAGTCCGCTCGATCGAAGTCATCCCCACCCCACCCGATGCCCAGCCCCTGCCGGACGCGCCGTACACGTCCGCGCGGGATCATCGCGGCGTCAGCGCCGGTGAAGGATCAGAACAGCGGAACCCGGGACAGGGCCAAGCCCTCGGTGGTGGGCCCGGAACGCGGGCTCACGCCTTCAAGATCGTCTCACCGCCCCTTTGGGGCTCACCTTGGCTGGACCCCAAGTACTGGGGTCACTTCGCCTCGGTGAGCTCCCACTCCGGCCCCGCGAGTCTGCGCCGCGACAACGGCGCGGTCGTCCACTGGGCCAATCTGGCCTCCTCGGCCGTGGACCTGGGCGGCGGACGTTCAATGAGAACCAGGTGCTCGCCGGAGAGCGGGAGTTCCGGGCCGCGCTCGACTCCGCCGCCCGCATTCCGCACGAGTCGTACGAGGACCCCGGCGGGCACTTCGTACGCCGCTGGGCCCTCGAACGCGACATCGACGGCGGCGTCGCGCGGCTCCGCAAGGCGTGACAGGCCGCCCCCCGGCGCGGGGCCCCTGTGAACATGCTGTGCCGCCCGGCAGGGGTCTCTTCCCCTGTCAGGCGGCACATGCGTTGCGCGAGCGCGAGCGCGCGAGGCCGATGGCGCCGTCAGGCCGCGTTGGCCCCGGCGGGCTGCTTCTGACCGTGCGCGGGGGCGGTGCGGAGGGTGAGCAGTGACGCGATGGCGCCGACGGCGGCGAGGGCGGCCGCGCCGAGGAAGGCGGCGGAGAAGCCGTTGGTGAGTGCGTCGGGGTCGCCGATCTCACTCGCGCCGTACGCGGCGGACACGGCCGTCATGGCGGCCAGTCCGAGCGCGGAGCCGACCTGGTAGCTGGTGTTGACGATGCCGGAGGCCAGGCCGCCTTCCTCGGGGCGGGCGCTGGACAGCGCGGTGCCGAGGGAGGGGATGAACGCCAGCGACATGCCGGCCGCGGCGAGCAGGGAGGCTGGCAGGACATCGACCCAGAAGGTGCCGTCGGCGCGGGCGAAGGAAAGCCAGAGCATGCCGGCGGCGAGGGCCAGCAGGCCGGTGACGATCAGCGGCTTGGTTCCGAAGCGGGCCATCAGACGGGGTGCCAGCACGATCATCATGATCATGATGGCGACCGTCATGGGCAGCAGGGCCGCGCCGGAGGCGAACGCGCCCAGTCCCAGGACCTGCTGGAGGTAGAGGTTGAGGAAGAACCACATCGGGATCCACGCGGCGGCCATCAGCAGCTGCGCGATGTTCGCTCCGGCGAGGTTGGGGGCCCGCCAGATGCCCAGCCGCATCAGCGGCTCGCGGCGCTTGGACTGGATGGCGACGAACGCGGCGATCAGGGCCACGCCGGCCAGCAGCACGAGCCAGGTCTGCGCCGAGCCCCAGCCGGTTTCGGGGGCGCGGACGATGGCGTAGACGGCGGTGGCCAGTCCCAGGGTGACGGTGGCCGCTCCCGCGAGGTCGACGGAGCCTCGGCGGACCGGGGACGAGGGCATGACGGACGGGCTGAGGGCCAGCACGACCAGGGCGATCGGGATGTTGATGTAGAACACCCAGGGCCAGCTGGCGTACTCGGTGATGACGCCGCCGAGGAAGACTCCCGCGGTGCCTCCGGCCGGGGCCGCCGCGCCGTACAGGGCCAGCGCCTTGGTCAGCTCCTTGGGGCGGGAGCCGAAGAGCATCATCAGCAGGGTCAGGGCGGCCGGGGCGATCAGCGCGGCGCCGACGCCCTGCAGGGCACGGCCGGTCAGTTCGACCCAGACCTCGGACGCGAGACCGGCGACCAGGGATCCGCCGGCCATCACGACCCAGCCGGCGCTGAAGATCCGCTTGGCTCCGAACAGATCGGACAGCCGCCCGCCGAGCAGGAGCAGCCCGCCGAAGGCGATGACGTAGGCGTTGAAGACCCAGGACAACCCCTCCGGGGAGAAGCCCAGGTCAACCTGCATCTTGGGGAGAGCCACGCCAATGATGGACGTGTCCATGATGACCGTGAACTGGGCCAGGGCAATAAGAACAAGCGCCGTCCAGCGACGTGGACTGGGAGCGGCGGGTGGGGTTGACATAACTGTCTCCTATACCGGAGGGGGGTATCTTTCCTCGCGTCAGCAATATACCCCCCTCGGGTATTCCGTGCCCGCTCCCCCCACCTCGATCCCATCGGCGGCCCTTCCGGCCCACAGGGCGCCCAGCTCTCCGAGAACGCAAAAAACCCCAGGTGAACTGGGGTTTTTTACTGATGACCCGTCGACACACGCCAGGGATCCGCCGCAATATCGGGCGGGGCCGCCCGGGGTCGACGGCGGTACGGAGCACGACCCCGGGCGTCAGCGCGGGCAAGGAGCCATGGCCTCGCCCGTGACGATGGACTCCTCGGACCAGACGCCTCCCGCCGCCGGCGGACGCCGGACCGCACCCCCGGCAACTCCACCGGCCCGGCCGGGTGGCGGGCTCAGGCGGAAAGCGCGGCTTCGAGCATCCGCCGGACCACGGCGGTCAGCTCGGCCGCATCGGGCGGCGGGCGGGTCGCGGCCGGTGCGCCGGCGAGCCGGTCGTACAGCAGCCCGTCGGTCCAGGCGACGAACAGATCCGCCGCGGACGCCGGACGGGGAGCCCCGAGCGCCGCCAGCAGATCGGCGGCCCTGGCCCGGACGGCGAGGTCGGCGGCCTGGAGGTCGGCACGCAGCTCCGGCCGGCGGGTCGCT
Source organism: Streptomyces amakusaensis (assembly GCF_039532665.1). NCBI lineage: Bacteria > Bacillati > Actinomycetota > Actinomycetes > Kitasatosporales > Streptomycetaceae > Streptomyces > Streptomyces amakusaensis. The sequence continues at coordinate 352,934 of NZ_BAAASB010000004.1, forward strand.
TCCAGGCTGAGTTCGAAGCGGGCGAGCTGGCGGTCGCGCGCCGCCGTCAGCCAGTGGTGCAGCAGTGCGGCCAGCCCTTCCGCGGCGGAATCCAGGTCCGGATGGCCGCGGTCCGCTTCCCAGCGGTCCGCGTCGGCGACCGAGAGTTCGGCCAGGCGGAGGTAGCAGGCGCCGATGAGAGCACCGCGGGTGCGGAAGTAGTACGACGTGCTGCCGGCCGGCAGCCCTGCGGCGGCGTCGACCGCGCGATGGGTCAGCCCGCGCAGCCCGGCGGTGGCCACGGTGCCGATGGCGGCGTCGGCGATCAGATTTCGGCGGTCGGAGATGGACATCCCCGCACTCTACAGATGTAGAGTGCGACCCATCGACCTCTACAGATGTAGAGACAGAGGGGTGGTCGACATGGGTGTTCGTCATGCCGTTGTGGCCGGAGGCGGAATCGGGGGCCTCACCGCCGCGGTGGCCCTGAACCGCCGGGGCTGGCGCGTCACCGTCTGCGAACGGGCCTCCGCGCTCACGGGCATCGGCGCGGGCATCGTGCTCGCCCCGAACGCGCTGCGCGCCCTGGACTCGATCGGCCTGGGCCCCGGCCTGCGGACCGGCGAAGCCCTGCCCGGCCTGCTCGGGCTGCGCACACCCGACGGCACTTGGCTCAGCCGGCCCGACAGCGGCGCACTGTCCGCCCGCCACGGAACAGCCGCGCGCGCCGTGCACCGCGGTTTCCTGATCGACACCCTCGCGGCCGCCCTGCCGCCCGATGCCCTGCGCCTCGGCGTATCGGTGACCGGCGTGGACGACTCCGGGGACAGCGTGTCCGTGCGTACGTCGGCGGGCGACCTGCGCGCCGATGTCGTACTGGCCGCCGACGGCATCCGCAGCACGCTCCGCGAACAGCTCTTCCCCGGCCACCACGGGCTGCGCCACGCCGGTGAGGCCGGCTGGCGCGCGGTGCTGCCCGGCGCGGGCCTACCCGCCCAGCAGGCCGCCGAGACCTGGGGACGAGGCGAGCGGTTCGGCATCGTGCCACTCGCCGACGGCCGTATCTACGCCTACGCCACCGCCGTTTCCGACCCCGGCACAAGGCCCGCCGACCACCACGCCGAACTGACCCGGCGCTTCGGCACCTGGCACGACCCCATACCCGCCCTGCTGGACCGGCTGAGCCGACGAGCCCCGGACCCGGTCGACATCCTCCACCACCATTTCCACGAACTGGCCGCGCCTCTGCCCCGGTTCCACACCCGCGGAGTGGCGCTGCTCGGCGACGCCGCCCACGCGATGACCCCCAACCTGGGCCAAGGCGGCTGCCAGGCCATCGAGGACGCCGTCGTCGCGGCACACCTCCTCGCCTCCACCGACGACACACCCGCCGCGCTCGCCGCCTACACCGAAGCCAGACACCGGCGAACCACCCGCATCAGCCGCCGCTCCCGACGCATCGGCCAACTCGCCCGACTCTCCCACCCTCTTGCCGCGTCCGTCCGCGACCTGGCCGTACGAGCCACGCCGCAGGCCCTGTCCCTGAGAGCCCTGGACACCGTCCTCGACTGGCAGCCGCCTTCCGCCCCCACCGACCTCAAGGAGCAACAGTGAACCCCTCGGACACATCCCGCCCCCTCCCCCGGGCGGACTCCGTCCGCCCCTTCACCGTCGGCGCCTACGGCTTCGTCCTCCTGGGCGTCGGCCACCTCGCCCTCTCCGCCGCTTCAGCACTCAGCGAATCCCCGCGACAGCGCGAAGCCGACCTCGCCATGCGAGAGCCCGCCTTCACCCTGCTGGGCCTGGAACGCACAGTCCTCGACCTCTTCAACGGCTTCAGCATCGCCATGGCCCTCTTCATCATCGCCACCGGCCTCCTCCTCCTCACCGCCATCCGCCACGCCCCCACCCTCATCCAGCACCGCACCGCCTTCGGCCGGCTCGCCCTCACGGTCTCCCTCGCCGCCCTGGCCGTATCCGTCCCCCTGCTGCCCCCTCCCCCGATCGTCATCCTCACCATCACCAGCTGCGCCTTCGCCCTGTCCCTGCGCAGGGCGGCCCCTGCGGCCCGACCGCGGCCGTGCGGGACAGCAGCTGCGTGGCGACACTGAAAGCATGAAAGACAGCACCGGCGCACAGGAGCCACCGGCACCGCGGCCGCCCGCCGCCGCCGTGGCACGGGCCGACTACACGGGTGCCGTGTACGGCTCGCTGCTCGCCGCGTCAGTGGTCGTCGGCACGGACCCGCAGGAGCCGTTCCCCCGGTTGCAGCTCGTACTGCTGCTGCTCGGCACCGGAGTGGTGTTCTGGGCCGCACACGTATTCGCCCGCCTGTTCGGGGAACGGATCGTGGAAGGAGCCCTGACCGGCAGAATCGTCCGGCAGGACTTCGTCGCCGAGTGGCCTATCGTCAAGGCCGCCGTCCCACCGGCCCTCGCCGTGGCACTCAGCCCACTGCTCGGGCTCGGCCCGGAAGGCACCCTGTGGCTGGCCCTCTGCGTCGCGATCGCCGGCCAGGTCGGCTGGGCGACTCTCGCCGCTCTCCGGGCCGGCGTCACAGGGCGGCTGGCACTGATGGCAGGGACAGCCAATCTGCTGATCGGCCTGCTGATCGTGCTGCTCAAGGTCACCCTGCACTGAAGGACCGCACGGCCCGTGGACCCTGCCGCCCGGCCAAACGGAGAAACAGGTGACCCCGACCCTCGGTACCGCGACGATCCGGGTAGAACTGTCCGACCCGTTCGACTCGCGCCGGAACCGCCCGCCCGGGACTACCGAGGACGGCGAGAAGATCATCCTCGACCAGGCCGAGCACTTCTTCGGCCTGTCATCGCTGCTCCGACCAGGAAATTTTCCGGATCGCTGGTCACGTGGCCGGTCACGCCATCGCCCTGAAATGCAAAAAACCCCAGATCAACTGGGGTTCCTGCTGGTGTCCGAGGGGGGACTTGAACTCTCCACTCGGGCACCAGCACTTTAAGCCTCTGAGCTGCGGAAACGCTGGTGACACGCCACCGAGTTGACAGTCTCTGTTGGTCATGTGTTGCCAGCGTTTCCGGCCGTTTCGGACCGCTGTTGGTCATGCGTTGGTCATGCGGCCCACTGGCCTCAGACCGGCCAGGACGCCTCCGGTTCGTCCAGCCAGGCGGCTTGGGCTTCCGCTGTCACGGTGAGCCCGAACCGCTCGTGGCCCGGCTTCCCCTCGCTCTCCCACCACCGGTAGGCGGCTTCGGCCTCGTCCCAGAGACGGCGGGGTCCGGACTGCCAGACGCGCGCCGTGTCGCCGTCCCGGAACATCACGCACGCCCATGAGCGATCGGTGAGCCCGTAGAGCCACACCGGCCGCGCTCCGTCCCGCTTCTCAGCGATCACGTGGTGGCAGTGCGGGACCCGGAGGCTGACGGCGAACCGCTGAGGGCTGAAGCGGTCCCCCAGGAACACGTCCTCCGTGAGGTCCGTGGATGATGCGTCCCGGTCTTCCGGGCCGCCCGTCACGTAGTCGCTGTGGACGACGGGAGAGAGCCGTTGCGCCCGGAGCTTCATGAACTCCACCGGCCCCGTGAAGGACCCTGACGCGCTGCCTCCGTCCTGTGCGACGGCGAGCCGGGCCACGGTGTCCCCGTTCCCGTAGTGCGTCCCCCAGGGGGCGACGATCAGCCCGCCTGGGCGGGCCTGTTCCACCCAGGCGAAGGGAATGTGGCGTACCCCGGCCGTCACGATGATCCGGTCGTACGGTGCGCCTTCCGCGTACCCCTCGTATCCGTCTCCGTGGATGACCCGTACGGCTGCGCCGAACCGCTTCAGGGATGCCCGAGCCTGTTCGGTGACCGCTCCGTCCACCTCCACGGTGACGACGTTGCCCGCACCGGTCCGGTGGGCGAGCAGGGCCGCGTTCCATCCGGTCCCGGTGCCGACTTCCAGCACCCGGTTCCCGGGGTGTACGTCCAGGTCGCGGAGCATCCGGAACACCACGCTCGGCATCGAGGCGGACGAGGTGGAGACCTGGCCGGGTTCCGTCCCGGTGTGCTTTCCGTCGTCCCACTGGGTGACGACGGGTACGTCCGCGTCCGCGTACCCGTACCAGGTGGCCGGATCGTCCGCCCGGGACACGGCGACGCTCGTTCCCGCGCCCATGTCGAAGGGCCACATCAGCTCAGGAAGGAACGCCGACCGGGGGACGGCCGCGAAGGAGGGGGCCCAGTCCGAGGGGAGGGCTCCGCCCGACATGAGGACACGCCCCAGCTCGGTGCGGCTGGGGCGGTCCTGGTGTGCGTTGGCAGTCACGGGGTGACTACCTCACTTCTTCGGGGGGTTGGGGACGCCAGGTCCGCCGTCCGGGGTGGGCGGGGCGGGCGGTCCAGGCCACGGCTCGCCCGGCAGGCCGTCGCCTCCGTCGCCACCGTCGTTACTGAAGGCGTTGCGGATCATGCCCTTCTCCTTCCGGTTGTCGTTCAGTCAACCCGCCCGACCGCCGACCGTCACGCAGTCAGTCGGGCGGGGTCTTGCCCGCCCCTGCCGGATTCCATCGAGCTTGGGGAAGCCTGATCGGTTGGTGTCCGGCAGGGGCGGAGTCTCGTCAGGGGCCATTCCAGGCGAGTGCGATCAACAGGCCCGCGCAGACTGCATAGGCGACGGCCATACCGACGGCCACGGCGTAAGGACGGAGCTTGTTCATCTCGCGCCCCTTCCCGACGCACGGCGGCCGTTATCCTCCCGGACGCGGGCCCGGAGCGCGGCCAGCACGGGACTTTCCACCCGGGGTTCGGCCTGCTCGCTGGGCGTGCGCTCCGGACAGTCGGGGTCGGAACACTCACACGGCGGGTACCTCAACGGGTTATCCATTGCCTCACCCCTCCCTGTCTGTGTATCGGCGGTGGGGATGCTGCCTGATGACGTCGTCGCAGTGGCGAACAGTTACGACGCTCCCCAGCACCCGCGCAGACTCACGTTGACGAGATGCCGCAGAGCAGATGCAGCACCCAACCATGGGAACCGGCTCAAGCTCCGGCACCCGAAGCACCAGAGCACTCACGGACCCGTCCTCGCCCATTACCAATCACCCCCTACGTCTCCGCGCTGTCTGACCACGCGTCAACTAACCCCATCGGCACCGATGATGCTGTCGCGCGTCTGGATTTCCAGACTGCACGGCGGGGCATTGCCATGCAAGACTTCATGGCAATGTCTCGGCATTAGGTAGTCGAACTGATGGTCTGTGGTTCGGGACGAGTGTTAGACCACTTTCATCGTGAGTGATGAGAGTCCGTCATACTGAGGCCAGAAGAAGGAGTGGAGATGACAGAGGGGCCGACAGGGTCAACAGTCCCGCGTCGACAACTGGGGCGTCACCTGAAGGAACTTCGCAACCGCGCCCGCCTGACCGTCCGCGCTGCGGCGGTGAAGCTGGAGTGGTCAGAAGCAAAGATGTGGCGGATCGAAACGGGGCAAACGCCCCTACGTGCCCTGGACGTCCAGGCGATGTGTGTCGTCTACGGTGCCGCTCCGGACCTGACCGAGGCTCTCATGGGCCTCGCCAAGGAGACCAAGGCCCGTGGCTGGTGGCACTCGTACGGCGACCTCATCCCGGAAGGGTTCGACGTATACGTCGGCCTGGAAGAGGCCGCCACAAGCCTGCACTCGTACGAATCTGAAGTAGTTCCGGGCCTGCTTCAGACCGACGGATATGCCCGTGAGATCACCAGGACTCACTATCCGGAGATGAACGAGGACGACCTTGACGGTCGCGTCCAGCTCCGTATCGAACGGCAGACACTCCTCACCCGCGTGACCGACCCACCCGAACTGCGCGTGGCCCTGGCGGAAACCGTGCTGCGCCGCCCCATCGGCGAGCGCGCTGTCATGGCCGCGCAACTCGCACACCTCGTGTACGTGTCCGAGCTGCCGAACATCGCCATCAGAATCGTGCCGTTCGCAGCCGGAGCGCACCTGGGCATCGTCAGTGGACCGTTCGTCATCCTGCGGTTCCCTGTGAACGGCGATGGGGTCGCGACGGAACCGCCAACGGTCTATGCGGACGGATACACAGGCGGCTTGTACCTGGACAAGCCGAAGGAAGTAGACCAGTACGAGGCTGCGTTCGCTGGAATCTGGGACGCAGCGCTTGACGAGCAGGCGTCACGACGCCTGATCTCCGAGGTGGCAGGGAGCTATAGGGAGCCATGAACAGGAAAGATCCCAACAGCACACAGTGGCTGAAGTCGACGTACAGCAATGGAAACGGCAACTGCGTTGAGGTATGCGTCGCCCCTCGCACAGTAGCCATGAGGGACAGCAAGGTGACTGACGGACCGGCCGTCACCATGGACCCTTCGGCCTGGTCGTCGTTCGTCGGCGCGGTCAAAGGTGGGGCGTTCCCCCAGGTGTAGGCCCCGAACCTATGAAACACAGAACGGCCCCGTCCGGGCGTGATCCGGTCGGGGCCGTTTGGTTGGTTAGAGGAGTGCGCGGAACGGGTTGCCGTCCGCAACCGGTGCGGGCCGCTTCCGGATCGGCGAGGGTGCCGGGGCCGGAGTGGGCGCGGGCCGGTAGGCGTCGATCTGGACGACGGTGGCGCGGTTCTCGTGACGCTCCGCGCTGGCCGGCCGCGACTCAACGTCATGGGAATGGTGGTCCCGGTTCTTGTCACGCTCCGCGCTGGCCGGCTGGGGTTCTGAGTGACGAGAACTGTTCTCGCTCAAGGTGAAGACGGTGGCGGGTCGGCCGCTCTTTCCGTTCCGTTCCACGGTGACCGTGATTCCGGGTAGTGCCCGGACGTCGTGGGCGGTCGCTCCCACATAGGGGAGAACCTGGGAAGAGGTGGCCCGGCCGCCGTGGAGTTCGATCCGGGCTCGTACCTTGTCGGCCAGGCTGGGCGGCTGACGCTTCACCTTCGGGGCCGTGGCTCCCTTGGTGATCCGTACGGCGTCCTGGACGGAACGGCGAACGAGGGAGAATGCGGCCGACAGCATCCGATCCGTGATGATCTCCGAGCACTCGGAGGCTGCGAGGCACGCGGCCGTGCGAAGGGTCTGTTCCGCCGTCCGCTCGATGAACACGGCCTGCCCTTCCGGCAGGGTCTCCCCCAGGATGCGGGCGTAGCGGCGGATGATCCGCCACAGGGGCCGGGCGTCGTCCGAGAGTGTGATCACCCGGGGCCGTGCGGTGGCCCACGCGTACGCGTCGGACAGTTCCCGTCCGTCCACGGTCGGCAGGCTGATTCGGTCGTCATCGAGCATCGGCACCGATCCGAGAAGGAACGGGAGGATGCGGTTGTACGACCCTCCGGCCGCTTCCGATTCGCCGACGTACCGTGCCCAGTCGGACGGGGTGATGTGGGAGTGAAGGACCATGGCGGGATCGCGGACCTCTTGCGGCCCCTCTTTGGTGGTGTTGCGGAGCGTCGCCCCGTCCCACGCGGCCCGGAGCTTGGTCGTGAACGACGGGTCACGCTTGACCCGCTTCAAGACCTCCGTCCACTCCTCTTCGACCACCAGGGCCCGGACGTCCCGCCCCTGTTCGGTCTCTTCCGTCGCTTCCTGCCGCTCGAACAGGGCGTTCACCAGAGCCGCGCCGGACGTGATCCCCGATGTGGTGTGCGTGGCGACGAACCGGCCAAGGGACCTGTCCAGGATCTGAAGCGCGGCCCGGAGAGCGGTCCCCTTACCCCGTCCCGTACCGGCTACCAGCGCAGACCACAGGAGAACCGGGCGAGCGTTGCCACGGGAAGAGACCTTGACGGTTCCGCCGATGGCGGCGGACCACATCGACAGAGCGGCCACGTACACCCCCAATGCGTCGGTCTCCAGAAACGGTGTGACCTTGCGGACCGCACGGCCGATCGGACCGTAAAGAACGGGGGTGTTCATGCTGCCTCTATCTCAGGGAAGGTTAGTTGGGTGGCCTGTGGCCGGGGGTGCCGGGCGCGCTCCGCGCCCGGCACGGTGGGAGCGGCGCTCAGGCCGCTGCCGCTTTTCCCTCCGGGGCATCCCGGTGAGCCATCTCGTACGCGTGTCGCACGTGCATCGGGATACGGCCCTGGGTGGGAACGGTGAAGCCCTGGCCACGCGCCCATGAACGGATCAGCCGGTTGCGCTCCCGGTCGCTCATCCCCGACCGGTCCGTCTTGGCAGGCTCCGGGAGCGGGTCACCACCCACCAGTTCACCGGCCCGCACCGCGTCACGGAACCGTCCCGGGGTCCGCGCGTCCATGCACGGGATGCCGCGCTCGGACGCGTCCCGCAGCTTGGTCCCGTTGCGCTCGCCACCCTCCCCAAGGATGAGTAGGACGGTGGAGTCGTCAGCACGGCCGACCACTTCATAGCCGAGGTTCCGCACGGCTTCACGGGCCGTGTCCCAGTCGTATCCCGGCACCTCACCGGCCAGCATCACAGACGGCACGGAGTCAGGGGCCGACACGTCTTCGCTCTCCGGCTCCGGCTCCGGCTCCGGCTCCGGCTCCGGCTCCGGCTCCGGCTGGGCAACGATCACCAGGGGCTCATCAGTCGACTCGCCGGTATCCGGGAGACCGGAGCCCAGAGCATCCACCAGGTACCGGCCGAAGGTGGCGTGATGCTCCGTACAGAGATCCCACGTGCGCTCTGCCAGAGCGAGAGTGGTGGTTGCCTCTTCCTCGGACCCGTCACGCGCTATGTGAGCATCACAGTAGGTGTGCTCTACAGGAACGAGAACGGTCTTGCGCATAGCCGGAAATCCTTTGGTGAGAACAGGTACGAAGTTTCAGCGAGCGGGCCGGAGCGTTTCGCTCTGACGGCCCCCGCATTCGGTGATGCGGAACTGATCAACATCCTGCCCCACGACAACTCAATTCTTATCACGAACAGATCACGGATGCATTAATGTGCGATAAAGAGAGTGGGGGTAATGGGAGCTTAGATTGGGATAGGGACCACCGGGGGTGCCTTTCTCGAACCAGGTACGGGTATCAAACTATTGCCACTTACTCAATTATCGGAGACATTCCCCCAGTGGAAGTGCGGTCAATACGGGAAGCGGGGCCGTTTTAGGCTATTTGATGCCGAAATGATTGCGGAAATCGTCACTCTTTCAGCGAGGCCCGTAAGGGAATTGGAGAATTACACCTACCGGGTTCCGGGCAAACAAAAATGGGCCCCCACCAATCGGTGGGGGCCCATAGGGAATCCGGGATCAGGCGGCCAGTGACCAGTCCACGGAAGCCTTCACAATGCCCTTGGTGGGCTTGGACTCATCAAAGGTATTGTCGGTCTTCTTCGTGTCCATTTCCGGGTAGCGGACGATCTTCCCGCCGTAAAGGTGAAGGGTGTCGATGTAGTCCGCCCGGTACTTCTCCGACTGACCCTCGCGGAAGCCGGTGAACTGACTCGCGTATGTGCTGAAGTCCTTGTGACCGGCCACGATGTCCACGCCGGTCGGCATGGCCGTGGTAGTGAGGATCGTGAACCCCGCGAGACGGGCAACGACACCATTTGCGGTCACGCCGCCTTCACCGTAGGCGGAGGCATTGGCAACGGCCGGATGCTCCACAAGATGACGCTTCACACGGGGCGAGACGACCACGTAGCGGCCTGCCGGAACGTCGGCGTCATCCAGAGCCAGCATCATGTCCAGAATCGCGCCATAGAGCGCCTGGGGCGCGTTCTGGGCCGTCGCCTTGACCACCGGGAGAGCGGTAGCGCCATTGGTGATGACATCGCCCATGAAGGTGTCGGCCTCACGGGCAAGGGAGCGAATCATCTGCTGATTGATCGGCGAATTCAGGTTCTTCGCCGTGAGCTGCACCCGCTCCGCGTCCTCAATCAGGACCTGAAGAAACTTCGCCTCCGTGATGACCAGCTTCTGATCAACCGTCTCAGGACGCTGGGCCGTCATCCCGTCAGGGAGCTTGTAATCCCCGACAGTCGGCCGCAGAAGGCTGTTGATGTGGGCCACATCACCCTTCTGCCGAATGTCCCCCTCGTACTTGTAGTTCGAGACGATGGGAGACGCCCATACCAGCAGAGGATCAAAGGCCGTGAGGAGTTCGGCATCCCACACTTCCGGAACGAAGGTGGTAGTGCCGGGGGACTGATACGAAAGGGCCATACGGGTACTCCAGTTCAGCGGTTGCGAACATCAAGGGAAATGGTGGGCAGCGCGGGGCCTCGCTGGCGTGCGTAGTGGCCCGCGCCCTTGAGCTGGGTGAACTCAGGCTCCTTCGGTACCGCCCAGGGGGCCAGGGCCTTGCCGATGGCCTCAACCGATGGGGAACCGTCCTCACCGAGAAGCTTCGAAGAATCAAGGAAATCGGTGAAACCGTCCGGAAGGGTGATTCCATCCTTGGCGGCCCGGGTCCTGAGTTCAGCCGCGGCCAGCTTGGCGGCGTACTCCCGCTGGACCTCGGCCCGGACGGAAGCGGTCGGGTCGGCCGGCGGCACATCCGGGAATGGGGAATCGCTCTGGTCGTCGCTCATGGCGACACCTCCTCAAGATCTAATCAACTGCTCACAGATTGCGGTTCTCGTCTGCCGTGCAGGCAGCAACCGCCTCGGCCGTCCTGCGCCCCGGAGAGCCGTCGTCCCGGACCAGTACCAAGAGCGAGGTACGCAAGTGCCGGGCAGCGAGGACGAGCGTTGTAAGGCTCGGACTGGTGGCGCCGGACTCCCACCGGTGAACGGTGGACGGTGCTACGCCCATGGCCTGCGCCAGATCCTCAACCGACAGGGCCAGGGCGATACGACGGGCAGCGAAAGCGTGTCGGTCGAACATGAAAACTCCACTCAGTTCCATGCAGAAATGCATGATCGTGGACATGGAAGAACCCCGACCCACGTAAGGGCCGGGGGTTCTGACTGCCACCTCTTGAGAGAACTATCTAAGTAACCCTCTCATCATGTATGTAGATGTAATCTCAGGCATTCAGTGACACCTCTGCATGAAGATGAGTATCAGATCACTTCAGGCCGCCCCAAAAAGCGGCCATGAAGGAATCAAGAGGTCAGGTGCAGAGGGAAGGGCCGAGGCTCCTGCACCCGCCCCGGCCACATTCCCTCTATTTAAGAAAGCCCGTACCTTTCCACCTTGCAATCAAGCCGCCGAGGCCGCCGATCCGTTAACGGTGCCCTCACGCACTCTGCGGGCCCACGAGGACGACGGGAACGGTTCCCCTCCCCGGGCGACGTTGTCGCACTCCAACTCCCATTCCCGTGCCCGCTCCGGCGTGGAGAACATCCACTCGCCATGACGACCGTCCCAGGGGACGTTGTGGCCGTGCGTAGCGCACTTCTCCCGGTCTCTGGTGGGAGCATCCATGGAGGCCACCGACGACGGCACCAGCAGGCACCGGGCCGAAGCGGACGGGGCCAGGAGACCGGCCTTGACGAGGTTCCCCCGAACCTGTCGGTAACGCCCGTCGCTGTACGGCTCCCCCTTCTCGTTCATGAGGATCAGTTCCAGTTCACCCGACCTCAAAGGGGCGTGCCCTCCCCTCTGCATCCGGTCCAGCGCAAGCAGCCACATGCGGGTTTCCAGATGCAGCCGCGCACTACCGATTACGGGGTTCGAGTTCTCCGGCCGGTAGACCTTGGCGAATCGGTAGCTCAAGCCGATTCCTGCCCGTCCAGCCACCTGTCCAGATCGGCAGGGCGGCAGCGAAGTGACTGCCCCAGCTTCCGGAACGGAATCTGTTCGGCCTTCCAGTTCCCGTACACCCATGATCGGGGCTTGTTCAGATATTCGGCCACGTCGTCAACAGTCATCAGCTTTGCGCGCACAAGATCCCTCTGCTGGCCGGTGGGCGACTATTTCGCCCTGCTGCCATCCGGCTCACTCCCAGAATGCCCGTACCGAACAAGTTGCGCCACGTTCGGATTGGTGGCAATCGTCACAGACTCCGAACTTGACGCTGCGCGTTCGGATTCTGTTAGTCTCGATCTTGTGAACACGCCAACACCACACGAGACAAGCCATGAGTGGCATAGCGACGGAGACGAGTTGGTCTGGCACCGCGCCTACGGCCCCTGGCTCGTCACGGCGCGCTGTCCTGTCGCTGCCCCGTTCAGCGGTCCCTCTGAGCTGACTGTCCGCCTCGCGCTAGGGGGAAGCGACGAGAACATTGATCAGGGCATGAGCGAGGCGCTGGAAACGGACGGCATCCCGGCCAACCTTCTCCGCCAGATCCCGATGGCAGAGATCAAGGCAGGGGCCCGCGCCGCGCTGGCCGGGCAAGAGGACAGGGTGATGCGCGGACCCTACCCGGTGCCCTCACGCTGTCGTTCAGACGAGGACTACACGCTTCTCGTGGCCGAGCTGGCCCGGATGCGCTCCAAGGGCACCACCGCCCCCCAAGGGGAGCTGGCCGGCCGTTTGGGCATCGGCAAGGCCACGATGTCCGAGCGCATCAAACGATCTAAGGAACTCGGCCTGTGGGACGGGCAGAGGCTCACCGGCAAGGCGTCGGCGATCCTCGCTCACTGGCAGCGTGAGCAGGAAGGCAACTGACCCACGTGGCCAAGAAAGGCAACGGGCTCGGCGGGACTCCGGAAGAGATCTCCCGCAAAGGCAGACCCAACACTTGGGGCGTTCGTACGCCCCTCCACTTCAGCAAGGCAACCGGGAAGAAAGAGCGCTACTGGATAGGCCGCGAGTACAGGACCAAGACGGAGGCGGAAAAGGCGCTCCGTCAGTGGCACAGCGACCATGAGGCGGGCAAGGTCGCGGCCCGCTCGGATATGAAGCTGGGTGACTGGCTCGACAAGTGGCACACCAACCTCAGAAAGGAGGGGACGACCGTGGCCGGGTACGAAACGAAGATCCGTCTGCACATCAAGCCGCACATCGGCGGCATCAAGCTGTCCGAGGTCACCGACGACACGCTGAACGATCTGTACCGGCTGCTGGAGACGGCCCCCTGCCCCACGAACAAGGGAAAGCCCCTGGGGGCGAAGAGTGTGCGGCACGTGCACAACATCCTCTCCGGGGCTCTCGGCGCGGCCGTGCCGAAGCTGATCCCGTCCAACCCGGCCGCCGCAGCCAACCCGCCCACCGGGCGCGAGATACGGGCACAGGAACGCGACTTCCCCACCCTGGACGACGGCCAGACGGCCCGCTTCCTGGGCACCGTGTGGGAGCCCTGCGGCAACCGGGCCTGTGACGGCGGACTGACGCACCACTGCCTCCGCGACGCCCCCCTGTGGACCGTCTACGCCGCAACCGGCGTCCGGCGCAGTGAGGCACTGGGCATGAAATGGTCTCTGATCCACTGGGACGAGGGCTCCATCGAACTGGGCTGGGTCGTGGTCGAGGAGGGCAACGACTACCGGCTGCGGAAGCTCACCAAGGACGGCGACGCCAACGCCCGGATCTACGTGGACCAGGCCGTCATGAACGTTCTCAAGCGCCAGAAGGAGCGCCAGGACGCCGAACGGGAACAGCTCGGCCCCGCGTGGGTCGATCATGACCTCGTGTTCGCCCGGGACGGCTTCAAGCTGTACCGGGGCGAGGCGGGCGGACCCCAGGACCCTGAGAAGGTCTCGGCCCGCTGGCGCACCCTGCGGAACCGGCTGCGCCTGCCAGACGACTTCCGGATTCACGACTGGAGGCACAGCAAGGTCACGAACGATCTGGAGGCCGGGGAGAACCCCGTAGAGGTCTCCGCCAACGTTCGGCACCACTCGCCCGGCTACACCATGACCCGGTACGGCCACTCACGTAAGGACGGAGCGCGCCGCCTGGCTGCCTCCGGCGCGGGCCGACTCGGCCTCTCATCCCTGGTCTGATCAGGAAACTTTCTGGGCCGTTGGTCATGTGGTTGGTCACGCCACTGCCCGGAAAAGCAAAAAACCCCAGATCAACTGGGGTCTTAGCTGGTGTCCGAGGGGGGACTTGAACCCCCACGCCCGATAAAGGGCACTAGCACCTCAAGCTAGCGCGTCTGCCATTCCGCCACCCGGACCAGGTGACCGCCCCGGTTTCCCGTGGCGACAGGGAAAACAATACCAGGAGTTTCACCCTCACCTCCCCTGGCCTGCGCTTACGCGGGCTGGAGCCCTGACAGGGCACCGTGGGTGACCGGCGGCCGGGGCGAGCCCCGGGGGCTCGCGATGGCGGCGGCGGGAGTGTCGGGGCGGGGCTCGGGGAAGGGAGCCGGTCCCGGTGGGGCGGTCAGCAGTCGTGTTCGCGGAGTGAGCGCAGGTGGGCGCTGGATTTGCGGGCGAAGGAGAGGGAGTCGGCCGGGTTGTCGTGCTCCGCCTGCCAGTGGTGATCACGGCGGCCGCCGGGAGTTCTGTTCACGGCGGAGATGAAGGCCTGGTAGTCGATGTCCCCGTCCCCGACGTCTGTCATCCGGTAGCCGTCGCGGACGGTCTCGTCCCGGTCGCCGTCCTTGACGTGGAAGAGGGGATAGCGGTCCGGGCGGCGAAGGACGTAGCGGAGCGGGTCGAAGGGGGCGGGAGTGCCGTCCGGGCGTTCGCTGAATCGGTGCCGCGCCACATGGGCCCAGTAGATGTCCATCTCCAGGAAGACAAGATCGGGATCGGTCTCGGCGAGCAGAACGTCGTAGAGGCGCACCTGCGGCTTGTCCGTGGCGAAGGAGAACTCTTCCGCGTGGTTGTGCTGGTAGAACTTGATGCCGCGCAGGCGGGCGGCGGCTCCGTAGGTGTTGAAGTCCTCGGCCGCGCGTTTCCACGCGTCGACCGTGGTGCCGTACCGGAAGGGCGAGGAAGCCGTCCCGATGTGCGGGAGGCCGAGGGTCTGGGCGTCGTCGAGGACTCTGTCCAGGTTCTGGGCGAAGGTGTAGGCGTTCGGGTTGGCGGAGTGGTAGCCGACATGGCTGCCGATCGGGTTGAGGCCGTGGTCGCGGGTGAGGTCCTTCAGACGGGCGAGGGTGAGCGGGCCGGCGGAGCCCTGTTGGTAGCCGGCGAACTCGATCTCGTCGTAGCCGTTCCGTTCCAGCTCGGCGAAGACGGCCGCGAAACCGAGGGTGGTCACCTTGTCGCGCAGTGAGTAGAGCTGTATTCCGAGGCGGCCCCGGGGCAGTACGGGGCGACCCCTCCCCCGCTCCCCGTCCTTGCCGCCGGGGGACGCGGAGGCGGGCGGAGCGGCGGGGCCGAGCAGGGCGGCGGCGGTAGTACCCGCTGCCACGCCGAGCATGCCTCGCCGGCTCAATCTGTGGATGAGTTCGGGGTCGCCGTCCTTGCCGAAGCGGCTCACTGTGGATAACTCCTCGTGGTCGGCGGGATGTGGTTCAGTGAGTTCAACGAGTTCGGTGAAGGCCGGCGAGCCTCAGCAGCAGGGCCTTCACATCGGTGGCCGCGACGCGGCCGTCCACAGCACGAGGGGTGGAGCACAGAATGAGCGGACCTTCCTCATCGCTCAGGGGCAGGCGGCCGTGGCTGCCTCGGACGGGCGACGGGTCGAGAGGCACGACGGCCATGCGGTACCGCATACCGAGCTTTTTGCGGGCGAGCGCCCCGGCCGCCCTGAGCCGTACATAGGGGTCGTTCGGATCCATGAACAGCTCGGCGGGGTCGTAGCCCGGTTTGCGGTGGATCTCCACCAGCCGGGCGAAGTCCGGGGCCCGGTCGTCGTGGAGCCAGTAGTAGTAGGTGAACCAGGCGTCGGGATCGGCGACGGCGACGAGTTCGCCGGAGCGGGGGTGGTCGAGGCCCTCTGCCTTCTTGCCCTCGTGGTCGAGGAGCCGCTCGACACCGGGGAGCCCGGCGAGGGCTTCCCGGGTGGCCTCCAGATCCGCCGGCCGGCGCACATAGACATGGGCGATCTGATGGTCGGCCACGGCAAAGGCTCGTGACGTCATCGGATCGAGGTACTCCATACCGTCCTGGGTGTGTACCTCGAGGAGTCCGGCACGGCGCAGAGCCCGGTTGATGTCAATGGGGCGGCTCACCGGAGTGATGCCGTACTCGGAGAGCGCGACGACGGTACGGCCCTGCTCGCGCGCGTCGTCCAGCAGCGGTGCCATGACAGCGTCCAGCTCGGCGGCGGCACGGTGGGAGCGCGGATCGTCGGGGCCATAGCGCTGTAGGTCGTAATCGAGATGAGGGAGGTAGCACAGGGTCAGATCAGGGTCATGGCTGCGCATGATGTGCCAGGCCGCGCCGACGATCCACCGGCAGGCCACGATGTCCGCGCCCGGCCCCCAGAAACGAAAGAGGGGGAAGTCGCCCAGTTCATCGACGAGTTCGTCGTGCAGGGAAGGCGGCCGGGTGTAGCAGTCGGGCTCTTTGCGGCCGTCCGCGTAGTAGACGGGCCGGGGGGTGACGGTGATGTCGGTGTCCGCGCCCATCGCGTACCACCAGCAGATGTTCGCGACCGTGTAGCCGGGGTGGACGCGGCGGGCGGCGTCCCACACCTTGTCGCCGGCGACCAGACCGTTGTGCTGACGCCACAGCAGCACCTCGCCCAGCTCACGGAAGTACCAGCCGTTGCCGACGATGCCGTGCTCGGCGGGCGGTGTTCCGGTGAGGAACGTCGACTGGGCGGCACAGGTCACCGCCGGCAGCACGGTGGCGAGCGGGGCCCGCGACCCGGACGCGGCGAGGGCCTTGAGGCGCGGCATGTGCTCCAGGAGCCGGGGGGTGAGGCCGACGACGTCGACGACGAGCAGAGGGGTGGGCCGGGGGGGGGGGGGGGGGGGGGGGGGGCGGGGGGGGGGGGGGGGGGGGGGCGGCGCGGGGGTGCGGCCGGGCGGGGCGGGAGCGCGGGGGGAGCCGGGCGGGTGTCCGAGGAGCCGCGCGGGCGGGGGAGGTCGGCGGGGGGTGCGGGCCGGGGCGGCCCGGACCGTCCGCGGGCGGGCCACGGGGTGCGGGGGTCCTGGGGGCGGCGGGCGGGTTCGCGCCGCAGCGACCGGGTGTCCTCGTCGCGCTCCCGCGACGGGGCCGGGGCCGGGGCCGGGGCCGGGGCGGGGCCGGGGCCGGGGCCGGGGCCGGGATCAGAGTCGGGTTCGGGGTCGCCCGCCGGGGTGTCCTCGGCGGGGGTGTTCGCGGGGCCGGGGCCGGGGGGGCCGGTGAGGCCCGAACGCGGCGGGGCCGGTGTCAGCGCCTGCGGGGCGGGGGGCGGGGGTTCGTCGTCGGGGGCCGGTGAGCCTGGGAGGGGAGGGCGTTCTGCCTCCGTGCTCATTCCGCCCCCCGTGTCTGGTCCCCGTGACCGGCGGTTCCACCACCGCGGGCAGCCCCGTCCGTCACCGCTTCCGCGTCACTCTACGGGTTGGTGCCCGCCCCACGGGACCGTGACCCCGGGCTCGTGTGGATCTGCCCAAAACGTCCCCCTACCCCCTGGTAATCAGGTCTGGCAGGCTCGGCCCATGACGTCACGCGCCGCCGACCGGGCCCGCTACGACCGGGCCACCGCTCATCTCGACGCCCCGCTCGCGGTGGTCGACCTCGACGCGTTCGACGCCAACGCGGACGACCTGGCGCGCCGGGCGGCGGGCAAGCCCGTGCGGGTGGCGAGCAAGTCCGTACGGTGCCGTCCACTGCTGGAACGGGTGCTCGCCCGGGGCGGGTTCGCCGGGGTCATGTCGTTCACGCTGCGGGAGTCGCTGTGGCTGGCGCGGTCCGGTTTCGACGATGTCCTGCTGGCCTATCCCTCCGCCGACCGGGCCGGTTTCGCCGAACTCGCGGGCGACGCCCGGCTCGCCGCCGCCGTGACCGTGATGATCGACGATCCGGCGCAGCTGGAACTGATCGAGCGGGCGCGGTCGGGCGGCCGGGCGGAGATCAGAGTCTGTCTGGAACTCGACACCGCGCTGCGGCTGTTGGGCGGCCGGGTGCGGATCGGGGCGCGCCGCTCCCCGTTGAGCGAGCCGGCCCGGCTGGCCGAGCTGGCCCGCTCGATCGCCCGCCGCCCGGGGTTCCGGCTGGTGGGGCTGATGGCGTACGAGGGGCACATAGCGGGTGTGGGGGATGCGTACGAGGGCGCTCCGCTGCTGTCGGGCGCGGTCCGGCTGATGCAGCGGGTGGCGCGAAATGATCTTGTGCGGCGACGGGCCGAGGCGGTGCGCGCGGTACGGGCGGTGGTGCCGGGGCTGGAGTTCGTGAACGGCGGCGGCACGGGCAGTGTGGGGCGGACGGCGGCGGAGTCGGCGGTGACGGAGGTCGCGGCCGGTTCCGGGCTGTTCATGCCCCGGCTGTTCGACCACTACAGCTCGTTCTCCGGGCGGCCCGCCGCGCTGTTCGCGCAGCCGGTGGTGCGCCGTCCGGGGGTGGGTGCGGTGACGGTGCTCGGCGGCGGCTATCCGGCGTCCGGCCCGGCGGGCCGGGACCGCTCCCCTCTCCCGTACCTCCCCGAAGGGCTGCGCTACGACCGGCGGGAGGGCGCGGGCGAGGTGCAGACCCCGCTGCTCGGGCCGCCCGCCGACGATCTGCTGATCGGGGACAAGGTGTGGTTCCGGCACGCCAAGGCCGGGGAGCTGTGCGAGCGTTTCGACGCCCTGTGGCTGGTCGAGGGGGACCGGGTGACCGGGTCCGTGCCGACCTACCGGGGCGAGGGCCGGACCTTTCTCTAGCCCCCGCCCCGCCCCCGGGCTCAGCCGTCGAGGTCGATCCTCACGCCGTAGAGCCGGTTCACCTTGAGCCGGATGACCACCCGGCGCTCGACGACCATCTGGGCGAGGAACGCCTCCTCGTCGTCGGGGCGCATGGAGTCGGGGAGTATGCCGAGGAGTTCGCGGCCGACGGCGTCCCCGGCCTCGGTGGTGAGCCCGGAGACTTCCGCCTCTCCCTCGGCGACGGCGAAGGACCACACGTCGTCGCCCTGCGCGTGGAGCGCCGCGCGGGGGTCGCGCCGCAGGTGTGCCGCCTTGGCCCGGTCGGCGGTGGTGGAGAAGCGCACGATCCGGGCGTCGGGGTCCCAGCTGTACACCATGGTGGTCAGATGCGGGTGTCCGCTGCGTCTGAGGGTGGCGAGGGTGCCGAAGCGGTGTGCGCCCAGCAGCTCGGAGAGGGCGGCGTCGGAGAGGGAGGCGGGGCCCGGGGTCTTGGTCATGTCTCCCCCAACTCCCTCTCCCCCGGGGTGATTCCCGCGCCCGGGCCCTAGAGGGGGGTGACGTACGCCCCGGCGATGCCTCCGTCCACCAGGAAGTCGGTGGCGTTGACGAAGGAGGAGTCGTCGCTGGCGAGGAAGGCGACGGCCGCCGCGATCTCCTCCGGGCGGGCGAATCGTCCGAGCGGGATGTGCACCAGCCGGCGGGCGGCCCGCTCGGGGTCCTTGGCGAAGAGCTCGCGCAGCAGCGGGGTGTCGACGGGGCCGGGGCAGAGCGCGTTGACCCGGATGCCCTCGCGGGCGAACTGCACGCCCAGTTCGCGGGACATGGCGAGGACGCCGCCCTTGGAGGCGGTGTAGGAGATCTGCGAGGTCGCGGCTCCCATGATCGCCACGAAGGAGGCGGTGTTGATGATGGAGCCCCGGCCCTGGCGGCGCATGTAAGGAAGGGCCGCCTTGCAGCAGAGGTAGACGGAGGTGAGGTTGACGTCCTGGACCCGCTTCCAGGCGTCCAGTCCGGTGGTGAGGATGGAGTCGTCCTCGGGCGGCGAGATGCCGGCGTTGTTGAAGGCGACGTCGACGGAGCCGTAGGTGTCGTAGGCCGTCGCGAACAGCGCCTCGACCTGCTCGGCGTCGACTACGTCGACCTGGACGAAGAGGCCGCCGACGGCCTCGGCGGCGGCTTTGCCCGCCCGCTCGTCGATGTCGGCGCAGACGACGTTCGCGCCCTCGGAGGCGAGCCGGTGGGCGGTGGCCAGGCCGATGCCGCTGCCGGCTCCGGTGATGACGGCGGTACGGCCCACGAGGCGGCGGCAGACAATGGTCTCGGTCATGGGTGTTCAGGCCTCCGTACTGAAGAACACGTTCTTGGTCTCGGTGAATGCGGTGAGGGCGTCGGGGCCGAGTTCGCGGCCGATGCCGGAGTGCTGGTATCCGCCGAACGGGGTGGTGTGGCGGACGCTGCTGTGGGAGTTGACGGAGAGATTGCCGGCCCGGATCGCGCGCGAGACACGGATGGCGCGGCCGACGTCCCGGGTCCAGATGGACCCGGAGAGTCCGTAGTCGGTGTCGTTGGCGAGCCGGATCGCGTCGGCCTCGTCCTCGAAGGGCAGGACGACGGCGACCGGCCCGAAGACCTCCTCGCGGGCGACGGGGGCGTCGGGGGCGACGCCGGTGAGGACGGTCGGGGGGAACCAGAAGCCGGGTCCGTCGGGGGCGGTGCCCCTGATGCCGGGCAGGGTGTCGGGGGCGTATCCGCGCACCTTGTCCAGCTGGGCCCGGGAGATGAGCGGGCCCATCAGGGTCTTCTCGTCCAGGGGGTCGCCGACGGCGACGGACTCGACGGCGGGGGCGAGGAGTTCCAGGAAGCGGTCGTGGACGGTGCGCTGGACCAGGATGCGGGTGCGGGCGCAGCAGTCCTGGCCGCTGTTGTCGAGGAAGGACATGGGGGCGGCGGCGACGGCGGCTTCGAGGTCGGAGTCGGCGAAGACGACGTTGGGGCTCTTGCCGCCGAGTTCCAGGGTGACCGGCTTCACCAGTCCGGCGCAGCGGGCCATGACGGCAGTGCCGATCCGTACGGAGCCGGTGAAGACGATCTTCGCGGTGCCGGGGTGGTCCACCAGGGCCCGGCCCGCGATGTCGCCCGCGCCCGGCAGTACCTGGAAGAGATGCTCGGGGAGGCCGGCCTCCAGGGCGAGTTCGGCGAGGCGCAGGGCGGTCAGCGGGGTGGTCTCGGCGGGTTTGAGGAGTACGGCGTTCCCGGCCGCGAGCGCGGGGGCGGTGCCCCAGGCGGCGATGGGCATCGGGAAGTTCCAGGGGGCGATGACGCCGATGACGCCGAGCGGTTCGAGGAGGGTGATGTCGAGTCCGCCGGCGACGGGGATCTGGCGGCCGGTGAGGCGTTCGACCCCGCCTGCGGAGTAGTCGAGCAGATCGCGGACGTTGCCCGCCTCCCAGCGGGCGTTGCCGATGGTGTGTCCGGCCTGGCGGACCTCCAGGAGGGCGAGTTCCTCGATGTGCTCGTCCACGACGGTGGCGAAGCGGCGCAGCAGCCGGGCCCGGTCGGCGGGGGCGGCGGCGGCCCAGCCCCGCTGGGCGCGGGCGGCGCGGGCCACGGCCGCGTCGACCCCGGCGGCGGTCGTCGCGGGGACGGTGGCGACGGTCTCGCCGGTGGCGGGGTTGAGGACTTCGTGGTGGGTGTTCGGCAAGGCGTCCCTCACAGTCGGCGCGGTCGGCGCGTCGGTACGGTCGGCACGGTCGTCGCGGTCGGCGCGGTCGTCACAGTCGTTCGAAGGAGCGGCGCAGCTCCCAGTCGGTCACCGCGGCGTCGAACGCGGCGAGTTCGACCCTGGCCATGTTGGTGTAGTGCGCGACGACCTCGTCGCCGAAGGCGGCCTTGGCGACGACGCTGTTCTCCCACAGCTCGGCGGCTTCGCGCAGGGTGGCGGGGACATGGGCGTGGTCCGCCGTGTAGGCGTTGCCGGTGCACTCCTCGGGCAGCTCGAGCCCCTGCTCGATGCCGTGGAGTCCCGCCGCGACCAGTCCGGCGACGGCGAGATACGGGTTGGCGTCGCCGCCCGGCAGCCGGTTCTCGAAGCGCTTGGAGCGGCCGTGGCCGATCACGCGCAGGGCGCAGGTGCGGTTGTCGTGGCCCCAGGCGACGGCGGTGGGGGCGAAGGTCCCGGGCTGGAACCGTTTGTAGGAGTTGATGTTGGGCGCGTACAGCAGGGAGAAGTCGCGCAGCGCGGCGAGCTGTCCGGCCAGGAAGTGCCGCATCACCGGGGACATCCCGCCGGGCCCGTCGCCCGCCATCGCGTTGTCGCCCCGGGCGTCGGTGAGCGAGAGATGGATGTGGCAGGAGTTGCCCTCGCGCTCGTCGTACTTGGCCATGAAGGTGAGCGAGACGCCTTCCTGGGCGGCGATCTCCTTCGCTCCGGTCTTGTAGAGGGCGTGCTGGTCGCAGGTGACGAGGGCCTCGTCGTAGCGGAAGGCGATCTCCTGCTGGCCCGGGCTGCACTCGCCCTTGGCGGACTCGACGGTCAGTCCGGCGGTCGCCATCTCGCGGCGGATGCGGCGCAGCAGCGGTTCGACGCGGCCGGTGCCGAGGACGGAGTAGTCGGTGTTGTACTGGTTGGCCGGGGTGAGCCCCCGGTAGCCGCGGTCCCAGGCCTGTTCGTAGCTGTCCTTGAAGAGGATGAACTCCAGCTCGGTGGCGACCTGGGCGGTGAGCCCGAGTCCGGCGAGGCGCTCCAGCTGGCGGCGGAGGATCTGGCGGGGGGCGACGGCGACGGGTGAGCCGTCGTGCCGGGCGAGGTCGGCGACGAGCAGCGCGGTGCCCTCGTGCCAGGGGACGCGGCGCAGGGTGGAGAGGTCGGGGCGCATGGCGAAGTCGCCGTAGCCCCGGTCCCAGGAGGACATCTCGTAGCCGTCGACGGTGTTCATCTCGACGTCGACGGCGAGCAGATAGTCGCAGCCCTCGGTGCCGTGCTCCACCACCTCGTCCAGGAAGAACGGGGCGGCGAACCGCTTGCCCTGGAGCCGTCCCTGCATGTCGGGGAAGGCGAGCACCACGGTGTCGATCTCACCGCTCGCGACGAGGGAGCGCAGCTCCTCGACGGCGAGCGGGGGTGTGCGGTCTGCCACGGGACGTACGCCTCCTTGGATCAGCCGGAAGCCATAAGGTATTGCTGGATACCTTTGAAGGGAAGAGGAAACGTCGACGTGGCCACCATCGATGACCCTGATCGGCTGGAATCCGTACTGCGCCCGGTGCGCGCGGGCAACGGCTTCGAGGAGGCGCTGGAGCGGATCCTGCGGCTGCTGAGGCTCGGTCTGGTCGCCGCCGGGCAGCGGCTGCCGGCCGAGCGCGAGCTGGCCGAGCGGCTGGGGATCAGCCGGGTCACCCTGCGCGAGGCGCTCAGGGTGCTCACCGAGCAGGGGCTGGTCGAGAGCAGGCGGGGCCGCTACGGCGGGACCTTCGTGCTGGCGCGCCCGGACGCCCCGGGCGAGGACGAGCTGCGCAGGCGCGTCGCGGACGTGGACGTGGAGGACACCCTGCGCTTCCGCGAGGTGCTGGAGACCGGGGCGGCCGGGCTGTGCGCGGCCCGGCCGCCGGCCGGCGAGGACGCCCGGCGGCTGCGCGCCGCGCTGGCCGCCACCCGGGACGCGCCGCTGGCCGAGTACCGGCGGCGGGACACCCTGCTCCATCTCACCCTGGCGGAGCTGTCCGGCTCGGCCACCCTCGCCGCCCAGTACGCCGCCGTCCGGGCGACCCTCAACGATCTGCTGGACTGCATCCCGCTGCTGGTGCGGAACCTGGAGCACTCCCAGCACCAGCACACCGCCCTGGTCGAGGCGGTGCTCGACGGGGATCCGGAGGGCGCGCGGGAGCTGATGCGGGAGCACTGCGAGGGCACCGCCGCGCTGCTGCGGGGCTTTCTGCCCTGACGGATCCCGCGGCCCGGTGCGCGGGGCTTGCGCGGCCCGCCCCCGACCGCAAAGGTATTCATACAAACCTTTGAACGCCGGGAGCGTCCCATGGCCGAAGGCACCACCGATCGCGTCCCCTCCCCCGCCGACCCCGCCGACCCCTCCTCCGACTCCGCCGCCGCCTCCGAGGCCGCCTCCGGGGCCCGTTCGCACGACGCCTATCTCAGCCGCCGCACCCTGCGCCGGGGCAGTGCGGGCTGGCTGCTGCTCACCGGCCTCGGCGTGGCCTATGTCGTCTCCGGCGACTTCTCCGGCTGGAACGTCGGACTCTCCAAGGGCGGCTTCGGCGGACTGGCGATCGCCACCCTGCTGATGGGCGTGATGTACGCCTGTCTGGTCTTCGCCCTCGCCGAGCTGTCGGCGATCCTGCCCACCGCCGGCGGCGGCTACGGCTTCGCCCGCCGGGCGCTCGGCACCTGGGGCGGCTTTCTGACCGGCACGGCGATCCTCATCGAGTACATCCTCGCGCCCGCCGCGATCTCCCTCTTCATCGGCGACTACGTCGAGTCCCTCGGCCTCTTCGGCCTGGAGTCCGGGTGGCCGGTGCTGCTCGCCTGCTTCGTGATCTTCATCGGCATCCATCTCTGGGGAGTCGGCGAGGCGCTCCGCTTCAGCCTGGTCGTCACCGCGATCGCCGTCGCCGCGCTGCTGATCTTCGCCGTCGGCGCGTTCACCGAGTTCAGCGTGGACCGGCTCAACGACATCCCCGCCGACGAGAGCGCGTTCGGCGCGAACTCCTGGCTGCCGTTCGGACTGCTGGGCATCTGGGCCGCGTTCCCCTTCGGCATGTGGTTCTTCCTCGGCGTCGAGGGCGTCCCGCTCGCCGCCGAGGAGGCGAAGGACCCGGTGCGCTCGATGCCCCGGGCGCTCGCCGCCTCCCTCGGCATCCTGGTCCTCCTCGCCGTGCTCACCTTCCTCGCCGCCACCGGGGCCCGGGGCTCCGCCGCGATCCAGGAGGCCGGGAACCCGCTGGTGGTCGCCGTCCAGGGGGACGGCGCGCCGACCCCGCTCGGCCGCTTCGTCAACTACGCGGGGCTCGCGGGCCTGGTCGCGTCCTTCTTCTCGCTCATCTACGCGGGCTCCCGCCAGCTCTTCGCGCTCTCACGGGCCGGCTATCTGCCCCGTGTCCTCTCCCTCACCAGCCGCCGCAAATCGCCCTACCTCGGACTGCTCGTCCCCGGCGCGATCGGCTTCACCCTCGCCGCCGCCACCGGGGACGGGGCACGGCTGCTGAACATCGCGGTCTTCGGCGCGACGATCAGCTACGCCCTGATGGCGCTCTCCCACATCGTGCTGCGCCGCCGGGAACCCGGGCTCCCCCGCCCGTACCGCACCCCCGGCGGGACGCTCACCTCGTCCGTCGCCCTGCTGCTCGCCCTCGCCGCCCTGGCGGCGACCTTCCTCGTGGACATCGCGGCGGCGTTCACCGCGCTCGGGCTCTACGCCGTCGCCGTCGCCCACTTCGCGATCTACAGTCGACGGCATCTGGTGGCCAGGGCTCCGGAGGAGGAGTTCGCGGCGCTCGCGGCGGCCGAGGCGGAACTCGAACGGGCCTGACCCGGGCCGACCCGACCGAAACCGAACGGAGCCATGGTGACCAAGCCGCTCATCGGCGTCACGACCTATCTCAGCCCCGCCGCCTGGGGGCTGTGGAACATGCCCGCCGCGCTGCTCCCGGCCCAGTACCCGGCCCTGGTGCAGCGCGCGGGCGGCCTCGCCGCGATGATCCCGCCCGACCCCGACCCGGCCTCCGCCCCCGCCGTCCTGACCCGCCTCGACGGGCTGATCGTCGCGGGCGGCGCGGATGTCGAACCCCGGCGGTACGGAGCCGAACGCGACCCGCGCACCGGGCCCGCCGCCCCCGAGCGGGACGCCTGGGAACTCGCCCTGATCCACGCGGCACTGGCGGCGCGGGTGCCGCTGCTGGGGATCTGCCGGGGGATGCAGCTGCTCAACGTGGCCCTGGGCGGGACGCTGCTCCAGCACCTGGACGGACACACCGGCGGCGAGGGCGTCTTCACCTCCCACACCGTCAAGCCCGTGCCCGGAACCCGCTACGCCTCGATCGTGCCGTACGCGACGGAGGTGCCGTCCTACCACCACCAGGCGGTGGACCGGGTGGCGGAGGGGCTGACGGTGTCGGCGTACGCGGAGGACGGGACGGTGGAGGCGGTGGAGGTGGTCTCCGGGGGGTGGGGGGTGGGGGTGCAGTGGCATCCGGAGATGGGGAAGGAGCTGTCTTTGGTGGGGGCGCTGGTGGGGGCTGCTCGTGCCGGTGCCCGTGCCCGTGCCTGAGGCGTCTCGCGAGTGCGAGGCCCTGGTCGGGGGCGCTGCCCCCGAACCCCCGCGCCTCACTCTCCCCCTGGCTTCGCCGGGGGGACCCCCGGCGCGGCTGGATTTGCCGGTTGGGAAGTGAGGGTGAGGAGGTCGCGGGCGGGGCCGGTGGGGAGTTGGGAGCGGCGCCAGACGGCGCGGAGGGCGCGGTGGAGGGGGATGTCGTGGAGGTGGATCTCGGTGAGACGGCGGGCGGTCAGCTCTTCGGTGACGGCGAGTTCGCTGAGGACGGCGGGACCGGCGCCGCTCACCACGGCGGCCTTCACCGCCGTGGTGGAGGCCAGCTCCAGCAGGGGTTCCGCGAGGCCGCCGCTCTTCGAGAGGGCGGAGTCCAGCACCTGGCGGGTGCCGGAGCCGCGCTCGCGGAGGATCAGCGGGGCGCGGGCCAGCTCGGCGGCCGTCAGCGGGGTGCGCCGGCGGGCCCAGGGGTGTCCGGGGGCGGCGACCACCACGAGCCGGTCGTGTCCGATCACCGTCCCGTCCAGCCCCTCGGGGACGGAGAGCCCCTCGACGAAACCGAGGTCGGCCTCGCCCGACAGCAGCCGCTCGGCGACCGTGGCGGAGTTCCCGGCGAGCAGGGAGACGGCCGTGTCCGGGCGGGCGGCGCGCAGCGCGATGAGCCAGCCGGGGAGCAGATACTCGGCGATGGTCATGGACGCGGCGACGGTCAGCCGTGAGTCGCGCCGCCCCCGCAGCGCCTGTGTGCCCGCGTCGAAGGCCTCCGCCGCCTCCACCACCCGGCGTGCCCAGTCGGTGACCAGCGCCCCGGCCTCGGTGAGCCGGGAGCCGCGCGGCGAGCGGTCCAGCAGGGCGACCCCCAGCTGACGCTCCATGGAGCGGATCCGGCCGCTGGCGGCGGGCTGGCTGATGCCCAGCTCCCGGGCGGCGCGCCCCAGGCTGCCGAGCCTGGCGACCGCGAGCAGCAGTTCCAGCGCCCCCAGCTCGGGCACCCGGTGCGCCAGCGGCACCCATGTCCCCTCCGCGCGACGCTCACTCATCACCCCAGCTTATGACCCCATAGCCCGGGGGCTCCTGGCGCGGGCCCCCGGCGCGTCCGAGAGTGGGGGCATGACCACCGCCGTACGCCTCAGCCCAGGCCCTCGGGCGCTCTCCGTACGGCGTCCGGCGGCGCTGCGCGGGCTCGCCCCCAACTGGTACGCGACCGTGATGGGCACCGCCGTCGTCGCGACGGCGGGCGCGGCCCTCCCGGTGCCCGGCGCGCGCCCTGCGCTGGCGGCCGTGTGGGCGGTCTCCGCCGTGCTGCTGGTCCTGGTGCTGGCCGGGCGGGCCGGGCACTGGCTGCGCCACCGCGATCAGGCCCGTGCCGATCTGCTCGACCCCTCGGTGGCCCCGTTCTACGGCTGTGCGCCGATGGCGCTGCTGGCGGTGGGGACGGCGGGGCTCACGGCGGGCCGGGAGCTGATCGGGGAGAGCGCCGCCACGGCGCTGGCGTTCGCCCTCTTCACGGCCGGCACGGCCGGCGCGGTCGCCGTGGCGCTGGGTGTGCCGTATCTGATGGTCGTACGCCACCGGATCGAGCCGGGCGGCGCGTCCCCGGTGTGGCTGCTGCCGGTGGTCGCGCCGATGGTGGCGGCCTCCTCGCTCCCGCTGCTGCCGACCGGGCGGTGGCGGGAGACGGTGCTGGTGGCGAGCGGCGCGCTGTTCGGGATGACGCTGCTGGCGACGCTGATGATCCTGCCGCTGGTCTTCTCCCGGCTGGTCCACGGCGGTCCGCCGCCGCTCGCGCTCACCCCTTCGCTCTTCCTGGTCCTCGGGCCGCTGGGGCAGTCGGCCACCGCGCTGAGCAATATGGCGGGGGCCGGTTCCGGTTCCCCGTACGGCTCCGGTCTCACGGCCCTGTCGGTTCTCTACGGAGTGCCGGTGATGGGGTTCGCGCTGCTGTGGCTGGCGCTCGCGGGCGCGATGACCGTGCGGGCGCTGCGGCGCGGCATGCCGTTCACGATGGGGTGGTGGGCCTTCACCTTCCCGGTGGGCACCTGTGTGACGGGCGCGGCCGGGCTCGCGGACCGTACCGGCCTCTCGGTCTTCACCGCGCTGGCGGCCGTTCTGTACGCGCTGCTGCTCACGGCCTGGGCGGTGGCGGGCTGGCGTACGGCGCGCGGTGTGCTGGCGGGAGCGCTGCCCGCAGTGCCGCCCCGATGACGGCGGGTGCTTCGGCGAGGGAGGGGCCGTACCAGGTGAGATGCCGGCCGCTGAGCAGCGCAGGGGGCAGTCCGGGGAAGGCCTCGGGGCCGTCGTCGGCGGTGAAGCGGTACGGCTCGTCGGGGAGCGCCACCAGCGCGGCCCCGCTCTCGCGCAGCCGCTCCGGGGGGATGCGGGGGTAACGCTCGGGGTGGGCCGCGTACACATTCCGTATCCCCAGCCGGGCGAGCAGGTCCCCGGCGAAGGTGTCCCGGCCCAGCACCATCCAGGGCCGTCGCCAGATCGGCACCACGGCGGGGACCGGCGGGTCGGCCAGGGGGCGGACGGCAGCCCACGCCTCCTCGGCGGTGTCGAGCCAGCGCGGGCGGGACAGCCGGCAGCCGTCGACGAGGACCCGTTCCAGTTCGCGGAAGGCCTGCGCCAGGTCGCGTACCTCGGTCACCAGGACGGGGGCTCCGGCGGCGCGCAGGGCGTCGAGGTCCTGGGGCCGGTTCTCCTCCTCGTTGGCGATGACCAGATCGGGTCTCAGCGCGAGGACGGCGGCGAGGTCCGGATTCTTGGTGCCTGCGACCCGTACGACGTCGAGACCGGCGGGGTGCTCGCACCAGTCGGTCGCGCCGACGAGCAGCCCCGGGGCGCTGACGGCGACGGCCTCGGTGAGCGAGGGCACCAGGGAGACGACGCGCATGGTCAGCGGGGGTCGGCGGGGGTTTCGGCGATGTGGTCGGCGACGGTGACGACGACGAGGCGGGTCTCGGGGACGGTGGCGCGCCAGCGGTGCCGTACGCCACCGGAGAGGAACAGGGTGTCACCGCGGCCGAGGCGGTGGGCGCGACCCTCGGCCTCGACCTCGACCGCGCCGTCGGCGACGTACATCATCTCGTCGTTGCGGTGCTGGAACTCGCCCTCGGTGTCGTACTCGCCGGTGAACTCCAGGGCTTCCAGCTGGTGCCTGCCCCGGACCAGCCGGCGGGTGCGCCGCGCGTAGACCAGGTCGTCCTCGGTGTCGGCGGGGGCCCGGACGACGGCGATGGTCCGGGCCGCGTCGGAGGCCTCGACGAGCCGTCCGACGGTGGTCTCCAGGGCGTCGGCCACGCGCTGGAGGGAGCGGGTGCTGGGCCGGGCCCGTTCGTTCTCGACCTGGCTGAGGAAGGGCACGGAGAGGCCGCTGCGCTCGGCGACCGCGGCGAGTGTGAGATCGAGCGCCCGGCGGCGTCTGCGCACGGCGGCGCCCACGCGAAGACGCTCGGTCTCCTTCGGGTCCTTGCCGTCCTTCGCGTCCATGCGCCCGGCTCCCCTTCCTGGTCCTGTCTCACCATACGCAGCTTCCGGCTCCGGCCGCGCGCATACGGCGCACCGGACGGGGGCCCGGGAGAGCCCGTGGAAGCCCGCGGAGGGCAGGTGGGGGGCGTGCGGGGGCGAAAACCGGACGGGGCGGCTCCCGCTGTCCGCGGGAGCCGCCCCGGGGTGATCCGGTACGGGGAAGGGCGCCCTACCGGGGGGCCATCTCCGCCTCCACCTCGGGATTCTCCTTCAGCCACGCGCGTACGGCGTGCTGCTCCTCGCCGGTGCCCGCCCGCTGGATCAGCGCCTCCAGGCTGGTGAGCTGCTTCTCGGTCATGGTGAAGTCCTTCAGCCAGCGGCCGATCTCGGGCTGGTCGGCGGCGAAGCCCTTACGGGCGATGGTGTGGACGCCGTCGCCCTTGCCCCAGGCGCCCTCGGGGTCCTTGAGCTTCTTCAGCTCATAGGTGCTGTAGGCCCAGTGCGGCGACCAGAGGGTCGTCACGATCGGTTCCTTCTTCTGGTACGCCCGCTTCAGCTCGGCGAGCATGCCGGGCGTGGAGCCGTCGACGACCTCGTACTCGTCGCCGAGGCCGTAGGCGTCGAGGACCTTGTCATTGAGGAGTCCCATCATTCCGGCGCTCGGCTCGATGCCGATGATCCGGCCCTTGAACCTCCCCGACTGCCCCTTGAGGTCGGCGAGGGAGTCGATGCCGTCCACATAGGACGGGACGGCCAGCTCCAGCGAGGTGGGGCCGTACCAGGATCCGAGGTCCTCCAGCCGGTCGCCGTACTTCTTCCAGTACTGGGCGTGGGTGACGGGCAGCCAGCCGTCCGTCTGGAAGTCGATCTGCCCGCCGGCCAGACCGGTGTAGAGCGCCCCGGCCTCCAGCTGCTTGGTCTCGACCTCGAAGCCGCGCCGCTCCAGCACTTCCTTCCAGAGGAAGGTGGAGGCGATGCCCTCGTCCCAGGGGATGTAGCCGATGGTGACCTGGCGGCCCTTGCCGATGTCGGCCGCGCCCGCGGGGCGGCCGGACTTCTCGGTGCCGAAGATCCCGATGCCGCCCGCGACGAGGGCGAGGACGACCGCCCCGGTGAGCGCGACGACGGGCCGGGGACGGTAGTCCCTGAGCCTGGGGCGGCCGGCGGCGGCGACGGCGCGGGCCGCGGCGCGGCGGCCGAGCGGGGAGACCTGGCGGCCGAGTTCGCCGGTCATCCGGTCCAGGTACATGGCGAGGATGACGATGGAGACGCCCGCCTCGAAGCCGAGGCCGATGTCGACGTTGCCGATGGCGCG
This sequence comes from Streptomyces amakusaensis, assembly GCF_039532665.1. Lineage (NCBI taxonomy): Bacteria > Bacillati > Actinomycetota > Actinomycetes > Kitasatosporales > Streptomycetaceae > Streptomyces > Streptomyces amakusaensis. The sequence continues at coordinate 383,448 of NZ_BAAASB010000004.1, forward strand.
GTAGACCGCGCCGCCGAGGCCGCCGCCGCCGACCATGCCCGCGATGACCACCATGGACAGGCCCAGCATGATGACCTGGTTGACCCCGGCCATGATGGTGGGCAGGGCCAGCGGGAGCTGGACCCGGAAGAGGGTGTCGCGCGGGGTGGTGCCGAAGGCCTCGGCGGCCTCGACGAGTTCCTTGTCGACCTGGCGGATGCCCAGCTCGGTCATGCGCACGCCGGGCGGCAGGGCGAAGACGATGGTGGCGATGATGCCGGGGACCACGCCGACGCCGAAGAAGATGATGCCGGGGATCAGATAGACCATGGCGGGCATCGTCTGCATGAAGTCCAGCACCGGCCGGACGACCGCGCTCACGGTCGTGGAGCGGGAGGCCCAGACGCCGAGCGGCACGGCGATCGCCAGGGTGACGAGGGTGGCGACGAGCACCAGCGAGAGGGTCGACATGGCGTCGTCCCAGAGCTGGATGGAGTCGATCAGCGCGAGACCCGCGAAGGCGAGGACTCCGGCGAGCAGCCCGCGCAGCCACCAGGCGGCGATGGCGAGGACGCCCGCGAAGAGCAGGGGTTCGGGTGCGGAGAGGGCCGCGTCGATGCCGTCGTACATCCCGGTGACGACGGCGCTGACGGCGTCGAACAGCCACTCCAGATGGAGGCGGAGCCAGTCGACTCCGCTGTCGACCCAGTCGCCGATGTCGAGCCTAGGCACGGGCCACCGCCTCGGCCGTGGCCGGGGTGCGGTCGCCGGGGGCGGGCGTCGCGGCGGCCGGTGGTCCGCTCTCCGGGGCGGACGAGGGGGTCATCGGCTCGCCGAGGACGGCGAGCAGCCTGGCGCGGGGGACGACGCCGGTGAGCGTGCCTGTGCCGTCGACGACGGCGACCGGGGCCTCGCTGGTGGAGCAGGGGGTGAAGAGTTCGATGATCGGCGTGTCGGCCGGCACGGTGGCGGGAGCGGCGGCGAGGACGTCCTCGGCGCTCCGGCGCTCCGGGCCCTCGCCCAGGACGCTCTCGGGGTCGGCCATGATCGCGCCCGCGGTCAGCACCCGGGAGCGGTCGACGTCCTGGGTGAAGGAGGCGACGTAGTCGTCGGCGGGGGTGACGAGGATGTCCTCGGCGCTGCCCAGCTGGACGATGCGGCCGTTGCGCATCACCGCGATCCGGTCGCCGAGGCGCATGGCCTCGTTGAGGTCGTGGGTGATGAAGACGATGGTCTTCCTCAGGGTCTTCTGGAGCTGGAGGAGCTGGTCCTGCATGTCGCGGCGGATCAGCGGGTCGAGCGCGCTGAAGGACTCGTCCATCAGCAGCAGATCGGCGTCCGTGGCGAGCGCCCGGGCCAGTCCGACGCGCTGCTGCATACCGCCGGACAGCTCGTCGGGCCAGGAGTCCTCCCAGCCCGCGAGGCCGGCGAGGGCGAGCGCCTCGGCGGCCCGGTGGTCGCGCTCGGCGCGCGGGACGCCCTGCACCTCCAGGCCGTACGCGGCGTTCTCCCGCACGCTGCGGTGCGGGAAGAGGGCGAAGTGCTGGAAGACCATGCTGATCCTGCGGGAGCGTACGGCGCGCAGCTCGCCCCCGGTCAGGGCGGTCAGGTCCTGGCCGTCGAAGAGGACCCGGCCCGAGGTGGGGGCGAGGAGTCCGTTGAGCATGCGCAGCAGGGTGGACTTGCCGGACCCGGAGAGGCCCATGACGACGAAGATCTGTCCCGGCTCGACGGTGAACGAGGCGTCGACCACGGCCGCGGTCGTGCCTTCGGCGCGCAGTTCGTCGCGGTCGGCTCCCCCTTCCAGCCGCTGGATCGCTTCCTCGGGTCGTCTTCCGAACACCTTGTAGAGATGCTCGGCCTGGAGCCTGGACACATATACCTCACGCGTTGAACCGAAAAGCGGTCCGCCGCACCCTGACCGGCGAACCGCGGAGCCCGGCGGGTTCCGCCCGCGCGCCCCGGCACGTCGTGGTGGACGGCGGGGGGCGGCTCCGCTGCCGCGCCTGCCCCCGCTCTTACCGGGCAAACGCGACAGTGACCCACTTCACAGACATGGGGTGGGTGCGGGGCAGGTATCGGGCGGGCACGGAGCCGGATGCGGGCGGCACGGACCGGCCGCCGGAAGACCGCCGCCGGGGTACGGCATGATCGGGGGGTGACGCGACGCCTGATGCTCCTCGACACCGCCTCCCTCTACTTCCGGGCCTATTTCGGGGTCCCCGACTCGGTCCGCGCCCCGGACGGCACCCCGGTCAACGCGGTGCGCGGGCTGCTGGAATTCATCACCCGGCTGGTCCAGGACCACCATCCGGACGATCTGGTGGCCTGCTGGGACAACGACTGGCGGCCGCAGTGGCGGGTGGATCTGATCCCCTCCTACAAGGCGCACCGCGTCGCGGTGGAGACCGAGTCGGGCCCCGACGAGGAGGAGACCCCGGACACCCTCGCCCCGCAGGTCCCGGTGATCGCGGCGGTGCTGGACGCGATCGGGATCGCCCGGATCGGGGCCGACGGCTACGAGGCCGACGATGTGATCGGCACGCTCACCGCCCGCGCGCGGGGGCCGGTGGACATCGTCACCGGCGACCGCGACCTCTTCCAGCTGGTCGACGACGCGCGCGGTCGCCGGGTGCTGTATCCGCTGAAGGGAGTGGGGACGCTCCAGCTCACGGACGAGGCGTGGCTGCGCGAGCGGTACGGGGTGGACGGGCCGGGATACGTGGATCTGGCGCTGCTGCGCGGGGATCCGAGCGACGGGCTGCCGGGGGTGCCCGGCATCGGCGAGAAGACGGCCGCGAAGCTGCTCGACGCGTTCGGCGATCTCGCCGGGATCATGGCCGCGGTGGACGATCCGGCGGCGAGGCTGACGCCCTCGCAGCGCAAGCGGCTGGACGAGGCCCGTGCGTATGTGGCGGTCGCGCCGAAGGTGGTCCGGGTGGCCCCGGACGTACCGCTGCCCGCCTTCGATCCGGCGCTCCCGGACGAGCCTCGCGATCCCGAGACGCTGGAGGAGCTGGCCGCGCGGTGGGGGCTGGGCGGGGCGCTACAGCGATTGCTGGCCACTCTTCGCCGGTGAGAAGGCTGGTTTCCCTGAGGCGAAGTTGGTCCCACGAGGTGCTAACTTAGGTAAGCCTAAGCGATGTAATCAATACAGGGAGGCCGCCGTGGCAGACCAATCGGCACAGGTACCGACGTCCTTCGAGGCGGCCGTGGTCCGCACCGAGCGGCTCACGCCGCACATGGTCCGCGTCGTTCTGGGCGGTGCGGGACTGACCGGATTCGATGTGGAGGGCCACACCGACAGCTATGTGAAGCTGCTCTTCGCCCAGGAGGGCGTCAGCTACCCCTCGCCGTTCGACATCGACCGGGTCCGGGCGGAGTTCCCGCGCGAGCAGTGGCCCGCCAACCGCACCTACACCGTGCGGCGCTGGGACGGCGACCGCACCGAGCTGACGATCGACTTCGTCGTCCACGGGGACGAGGGGCTGGCCGGCCCCTGGGCCGGGCGCGCCCGGCCGGGTGACACCGTCTGGATCCTCGGCCCCGCCGGAGGGTACGCGCCGGACCCGGCGGCCGACTGGCATCTGCTGGTGGGCGACGAGAGCGCGCTGCCCGCGATCGCCGCCGCCCTGGAGAACATGCCCGAGGGCGCGCGCGTGCACGCCTTCGTCGAGATCGAGGACGCCGCCGACGAGCAGAAGATCGTCACCCCGGACGGCGTCGGCATCACCTGGCTGCACCGGGCCGGCCGTCCCGCCGGCGAGTCCCTGGTGGCCGCGGTGAAGGACCTCGAATTCCCCGAGGGCCAGGTGCACGCCTTCGTCCACGGCGAAGCCGGGTTCGTGAAGGAGCTCCGCCGCCATCTGCGCCTGGAGCGGCAGATCCCCCGCGAGCGCCTCTCCATCTCCGGCTACTGGCGCCTCGGCAAGACCGACGAGGCCTGGCGCCAGGTCAAGCGCGCATGGAACGACCAGGTCGAGCGCGAGCAGGAACAGCAGCAGGCCGCCTGACCCACCCCCCGGTCAGCACCAGAGCCCCCCGCCCGCTCCCGGGCCGGGGGCTCTCTCAAATCTCCCAAGGCAAGGGGGCCAATTTCCAGCCCGTTGGGGGCACCTCCCGGGCGAAGCCCAGGGGGAGTCTGAGGACGGACCCCGCGCCCCGTGGCCCCGCTCGGGCAGGCCCGCCAATTCAGGACCCTCCCCCAGCACGGGCCGCAGGCCCCGCTCACCCCACCGAGCTGTACGACACCACCCCTCTCCGCAGCGCGTCCACCGCCCGCCGCGCATTCCTCGCCACCGTCCCGCTCTCCGCCGGAGCCGCCGCCGCGATCTGGCCGAGAACGTCGATCACCTGCTTCGACCAGCGCACAAAGTCGCCCGCGGGCATCTCCGCCTCGCGGAGCACCTCGTCCAGCCCCTTGTCCGAGGCCCACTGGTACGCGGCCCACGCGAAGCCGAGGTCCGGCTCCCGCTGGCCCACGCCCTCCGCCTGGTTGATCTTGAAATCCTCCTCCAGGGCGTCGAGCCGGCCCCAGATGCGGACCATCTCGCCGAGCGCCGTCTTCGCCTTCCCGCCGGGGATCTTCGGGGCCACCGCGTCGTCCGACTGGCGCGCCTCGAAGACCAGCGCCGAGGCGCAGGCCGCCAGCTCGGCCGGGCTCAGCCCCTCCCAGACCCCCTCGCGCAGACACTCGCTGGCCAGCAGGTCCAGCTCGCCGTAGAGCCGGGCCAGCCGCCGGCCGTGCTCGGTGACCTCGTCCTCGCGGAGATAGTCCAGCTCCGTCAGCAGCGCCACGATCCGGTCGAAGGTGCGCGCGATCGTATTGGTGCGCCCCTCGATCCGGCGCTCCAGCTGCTGGGTGTCCCGCTTCAGCCGGTGGAAGCGCTCCGCCCAGCGGGCATGGTCCTCACGCTCGTCACAGCCGTGGCAGGGGTGCGCCCGCAGCTCCGCCCGCAGCCGGGAGATCTCCCGGTCGTCGGCGGCGGCCGAACGGGACTTGCGGTGCCGGTCGGGCACGATGTGACCGGCCTTGGTGCGCAGCGCGGACGCCAGATCGCGCCGCGACTGCGGCGAGCGCGCGTTGAACGACTTGGGGATCCGCATCCGCTCCAGCGTCTCCACCGGGACCGGGAAGTCGATCGCCGCCAGCCGCTTGACCTGCCGCTCGGCGGTGAGCACCAGGGGCCGGGGCCCGTCGTGGTAGTCGAAGCCCCGGTGGCCGCCGGTCCGCCCGGCCGGGACGCCGGGGTCGAGGACGAGCGCCAGCCCGGCGAACTTGCCGGTGGGGACGTGGATGACATCGCCGGGCCGGAGCTTCTCCAGCGAGTCGGCGGCGGCAGCCCTGCGCTGGGCCGCGCCCTGCTTGGCCAGCTCCGTCTCCCGGTCCTTGAGGTCGCGGCGGAGCCGCGCGTACTCCTCGAAGTCCCCGAGGTGGCAGGTCATGCCCTCGCGGTAGCCGTCCAGACCCGCCTCGTTCTTCTGGACCTGGCGGGAGATGCCGACGACCGAGCGGTCCGCCTGGAACTGCGCGAACGAGGTCTCCAGCAGCTCGCGCGAGCGATGCCGGCCGAACTGGTGCACGAGGTTGACGGCCATGTTGTACGAGGGCTTGAAGCTGGAACGGAGCGGGTACGTCCGCGTCCCGGCCAGGCCCGCGAGGGCGGCCGGGTCCATCGCCCGCTGCCACAGCACGACCGCGTGGCCCTCGACGTCGATGCCGCGCCGGCCGGCCCGGCCGGTGAGCTGGGTGTACTCGCCGGGGGTGATGTCCGCGTGCTGCTCGCCGTTCCACTTGACGAGCTTCTCCAGCACCACCGAGCGCGCCGGCATATTGATGCCGAGGGCGAGGGTCTCGGTGGCGAAGACGGCCTTGACCAGGCCCCGGACGAACAGCTCCTCCACGACCTCCTTGAAGGTCGGCAGCATTCCGGCGTGGTGCGCGGCGATCCCGCGCTCCAGGCCCTCCAGCCACTCGTAGTAGCCGAGGACATGGAGATCCTCGGTGGGGATGGCGGAGGTGCGCTCCTCGACGATCTCGCGGACCCGGGCCCGTGCCGCGTCGTTGTTCAGCCGCAGCCCGGCGTGGAGGCACTGCTGCACGGCGGCCTCGCAGCCGGCCCGGCTGAAGATGAAGGTGATCGCGGGCAGCAGCCCCTCCGCGTCGAGCCGGTCGATGACCTCGGGGCGGCCGGGCGTCCAGATCCGGCCGCGCTGGCGGCGCTCCCGCTCCCGGTCGGCCTCGCGGACCATCTTGCCGCGCCGCCGGTCGCGGGGGTTGTAGCCGCGCTGGTTCTCCATCCGGGCCAGCCGGACGAGATCGGGGCTGACCTCGCGGCGCGCGGTGCCGCGCCCGCCGTGGTCGCTCTCCTCCTCGAAGAGGTCGTACATCCGGCGGCCGGCCATCACGTGCTGCCACAGCGGAACGGGCCGGTGCTCGGAGACGATCACGGCGGTGTCGCCGCGGACGGTGTCCAGCCAGTCGCCGAACTCCTCCGCGTTGGACACGGTCGCCGAGAGCGACACCAGCGTCACCGACTCGGGGAGGTGAATGATCACTTCCTCCCAGACCGCGCCCCGGAAGCGGTCGGAGAGGTAGTGCACCTCGTCCATCACCACATGGCCGAGGCCGCGGAGCGCCTGGGAGCCCGCGTACAGCATGTTGCGCAGCACCTCGGTGGTCATGACGACCACCGGCGCGTCGGCGTTGACGCTGTTGTCGCCGGTGAGAAGGCCGACCTTGTCGGCGCCGTAGCGCTTGACGAGATCGGTGTACTTCTGGTTGGAGAGCGCCTTGATGGGGGTGGTGTAGAAGCATTTGCGGCCCTGCTGGAGGGCGAGGTGGACGGCGAACTCGCCGACGATGGTCTTCCCTGAGCCGGTGGGCGCGGCGACAAGCACGCCCCTGCCCGCTTCCAGGGCCTGACAGGCTTCGATCTGGAAGGGATCCAGGTCGAATTCGTACATCTCGCGGAAGGGGGCCAGTGCGGTGGCCGCCTCTGCTGCGCGGATGCGGGCGGCGGCATAGCGCTCGGCGGGTGAGAGATCCTCGGTCATCTTGCTCACGAGCCTACCCAAGAGGTACGACAGTCAGCGCGGACTTAAATGCCTGTTCACCGGGTGGCCGCCAGCACCCCCACCGCGCCGGGCACGCACTCGGCGGTCAGCGGCAGCGCCCCGACCGGCTCCCCGTCCGCGTATCCGGTGATCCCGGGGGCCCGCAGCGTCACCGAGCGGGCCCGGTGGACGGTGACCCTGGGGTGGTCCAGGTGCGTCCCCCGGTAGACCCGGGGGAAGACCCGGAGCAGGGTCCTGCGGTCACAGCCGGCGACCACCGTCACATCGAGGAGGCCGTCGTCCAGCACGGCCCCGGCGCACATCCGCATCCCGCCGCCGTACAGGGGCCCGTTGCCGACCGCCACCAGCGTGGCCTCGATCTCCCGTACCGGCCCGTCGTCGAGGGCGATCCGGTACGGGATGGGGCGCAGCGCCGCCAGTTCGGCGAGCATCGCCAGGTCGTAGCGGAACCGGCCGCCGGGCAGCCGCATCCGGTTGCCCCGGTCGTTGACGCGGGAGTCGAAGCCGGAGGCGAGTATCGTGCCGAACCACTTCGTCCCCACCCGCCCCAGGTCGATCGTGCGGACCGTGCCGGCGGTGAGCGCGTCCGCGGCCAGCCGCCCGGCGCGGGCGGGGTCCTTGACCGGCAGTCCGAGCGAGCGGGCGAAGTCGTTGCCGGTGCCGACCGCGACCACCCCGAGCGGGGTGCCGGTCCCGGCGACGGCCTGGAGCGCGAGCGACATCAGGCCGTCGCCGCCGACGGCTATGAGCGCGCCGGTGCCCGCGTCGACGGCTTCGCGGGCGCGGCGGAGCGCGTCGGCGGCGTCCTCGCCGAGGACGGTGCGCACGGAGAATCCGGCCTCGCGCAGCGCGTCGGCCGCCGGGCGGGCGGCCCGCGCGCCTCTGCCGCGTCCGGCGGTGGGGTTGACGAAGAGGGTGATCTGGCTGGTCACCCGCGTGACGTTACTGCACTGCGGGATCATGACAACGGGACCGGAGGGCATGCCCTCCGGTCCCGTGTCCCTACGTACGTACGATCCGCGCCCGGTGCTCCGGCTCAGGTTCAGGCTCAGGTGATGTCGTCGTAGCCGTTGACCCGGTGGGTGCGCGCGCCGTCCGACTCGCCCTTCGACTGCTCCGGGAGGGAGCGTCCGGCGGTGACCGGCTCGGTGGTCCCGTCGTCGTCGCCGCCGAGGTCGAGCGGGGACGCCTCGTCGTCGTCGAGGGCGGCGTCGGGATCGCGGCGCGCGCGGCGCTTGTCGTTGAGGAGGGAGAAGCCCACGGCCGCGAAGTAGAGGACGACGATCGGCCCGGAGAGGGCGATCATGCCGATGGGGTCCGTGGTCGGCGTGGCGATCGCGCCGAAGACGAAGACGCCCATGATCACGCCCCGCCACCATCCGGACATGCGGCGGCCGGTGACCAAACCGACCAGATTCAGCATGATCAGGATGAGTGGCAGCTCGAAGGCGAGGCCGAAGACGAGCACCATGCGGACGGAGAAGTCGAGGACGTCGTCCAGTTCGAGCAGGTTGCCCGCCGCGTCCGGGGTGATCTTCAGCAGCATCTCGAAGCTGATCGGCATGATCAGGTACGCGAGGTACGCGCCGGACAGGAAGAGCGGGACGGCCGCGGTGACGAAGTAGTACGTGTACTTCTTCTCGCTCTTGTGCAGACCGGGCGCGACGAACGCCCACAGCTGGTAGAGCCAGACCGGGCAGGAGAGGACGAAGCCGGCCAGCAGTGTGACCTTGATGGTGGTGGTGAACGGCGACAGCAGTTTGTTGAAGACGATCTCGGCGCACTGGCCGCCGGCGTTGGACTGGCCCTTCTCGCACGCCGGGACGGGCGCGGCGAGGAAGTCCATCAGCTGCTTGTTGTAGAAGACCGCGATGATGCTCATGACGACGATCGCCAGCAGTCCCTTGGCGAGCCGGTTACGCAGCTCACGCAGGTGCTCGGCGAGTGGCATCCGCCCCTCGGGGTCCTTCTCCGGGCTCTTCGAGCGGGCAGGCTTGAGCAACCCACGTCCTCATCTCATGCGGCAGACCGCCCTCCGTCGAGGAGAGGCGGCCCGGGTGGTCAGCGCTGGGCGGAGTCGGTGGGCTCGGCGACGGGGCGGGCGCTCTGCACATCGCCCGGCGAGGCCTGGATCGTACGGGGAGCCGGCTGGACCGGGTCCTGTGCCTTGGGCTCGGCGGGGGCGGCGGCACTCTGGCCGCCCTCGGACTTCATCTGCCGGGCCTCGCTCTTCAGGATGCGCGCCGACTTCCCCAGGGAGCGCGCCATGTCCGGAAGCTTCTTCGCGCCGAAGAGCAGGATGACGACGAGGAGGATGAGAACAATCTCCAACGGACCGAGGTTCGGCATAATTCTGGTCTACCTTCTCACCGTGGCGGCATGGTCTGTGCTGTCGGCCGGGGCATGGAGGTACCACGCCACAGCCGTTCGATCGTAACTCTCGGGGGTAAACAGGGGGCAACCCCCCGGCAACTCCCGTCGGCGGGTGGTGCCTCATCACCTGTGCCGCCGTACCTCAGAGTACCGGTCACCTGCGCGTCACATCAGGGTGTAATGACCATCTTCTGCATTGGCCACGCACACGGCGAGGGCCGGATCAGGGGCGGAGCGTCTCCCCGGTGCGCGCCAGCCCGGTCGCCGCCCGCTCCAGATCCTCCGCCGCGCGGTTGATCCGCTCCGTCGTGCGGGCGACCTCCAGACCGAGCCGCCGGGCCTCGACGAAGACCCGGATGCCGAGCAGACCGAGGACGGCGATGCCGAGGAAGCCGAGGGCGACGGCGAGCATGGGCCAGAGCATGGGGGAGAACCTAGACCGTTCCGGAGCCGGGGGTGAGACGGAGGGTGCGGACCCCGCCGCCGGTGAGCAGTTCGACGATCCGCTCCCCGGCCGGCTTGCGCACGGCGGAGCCGCACTCGGGGCAGGTGAAGGAGTAGAAGGTGGTGCGGTGGCTGGCCCCGATCGCCAGCCGCAGCGCCTCCGCGGCGAGTTCGAAGCGGGCCCGGCAGTCGGGGCAGGCGGCCTTGAAGAGCACCGGGCCGACCGAGGACGCGATCCCTGAAATCAGCGACATGTGCGGTACGCCTCCCTCTCCCCGCCCGTCCCGGGCGACAGCGTCACGGCCGGCCCGGCCGCGTACGCCCCGTCGTCGGGCATCAGCCGTGCGCCCCGGCGACGGGCGCGGTCCCGCCGCCGCCCTCCGCCTGCTCGTAGGCGGCCAGCGCCTGCCGGGCCGCGTCCCGGGCGCTGAGCGCCAGCTCGGCGGGGGCGACGATCCGCCCGTCCTGGCCGAGCCGGAGGGCGAGCCTGCGCAGCAGGGCGGGGGACGGCGTCCGCACGGTGATGCGCAGACCGCCGTCGGGCAGCTCCTCCGCGCTGTCGTGCGGGTAGTACTCCGCGACCCAGCGGCCCGCGGGCCCGACCTCCACGATCACCTCGGGGTCGTCGGCCGAGGGCTGTACCAGCCCCTCGGAGAGATCCCGCAGCTCGACCTCGGGCGGCGCGGACGGCGCGTCCAGCAGTCTGATCTCGGCGACCCGGTCGAGCCGGAAGGTCCGGCGCGCCTCCGAGAGCCGGCACCAGGCCTCCATATAGGTGTGGCCGACGGCGAAGAGCCGGATCGGGTCGACCTCGCGCTCGGTCAGCTCGTCGCGCGCGGGCGAGTAGTACCGCACCCACAGCCGCCGCCGCTCCGAGATCGCCCGGTCCACCTCGGCGAAGACACCGCCCTCGGACTCGAAGGTCACCGAGAGCCGGGAGGAGGCCCCGGCCGCCTCGCCCGCCGCCGTCTCCAGCTTGGCGGTGGCCCGCAGCAGCGCCTCCCGGTCGCCCTCGCGCAGACCGGGCAGGGTGGCCACGGCGCGCGCGGCGACCAGCAGCGCGGTCGCCTCGTCGGCGGCGAGCCGCAGCGGCTCGGCGACGTCGTCGGGGTTGTGCCACCAGATCCGGTCGCCGTCGGTGTCGATGTCGAGCAGATCGCCGCCGCGGAAGCTCGTCCCGCACATGGGCAGCACATCGAGATCGGAGATCAGCTCGTCCTCGGTGATGCCGAAGGCGCGGGCGACGTCGCCCACCCGGGCCCCGGGGCGCTCCCGCAGATAGGTCACCAGCGACAGCATCCGCCGGGTCTGGTCAATGGCGTTGGCGGCCATGGTCCGACTCCCCTCAGCCCTTGGCCACGGCGCGCAGCCGCTCCATGACATCGGCCCGCAGATCAGCGGGCTCCACGACCACCACATCGGGGCCGAACTCCACGAGCCAGGCGTCCAGCCCGTGCCCGTACGGAATCTCCAGCTCCTCCCAGCCGCCGGCCAGCTCCCGCACCGACTGGGCCCGGGCGCGCAGCGGATAGCCGCTGCCGGTGCGCAGCCGGATCCGCGCGGTCCGGGTGGCGGTCTCGCCGGCCCAGCTCTCGACGGTCTCGCGGACGGTCACCACATCGGGCACGGGCGCGGTGAAGGCCCCGGCGCGGGAGCGGACCCGGCCGGTGATGCGGGAGAGGCGGAAGACGCGCTCGGCCCGCCGGTCGCGGTCCCAGCCCGCCAGATACCAGTGGCCGCGCCAGCACTCCAGGGTCCAGGGCTCCACCTGGCGCTGCTCGGGGCGGGCGGCGGTCGCCTTGCGGTAGTCGAAGACCACGGTCCTGCGGTCGCGGCAGGCGAGCATCAGCGGTTCGAAGGCGGTCTCATGGACCGGGATACGGGGTTCCAGGGCGCTGTACGGGAGGTCGTAGGCGTCCTCCGCCTCGGGCATCCCGGCCGCGCGCAGCTTCTGGAGCGCGCCGCTCGCGGCCCCCGCCAGTCTGGCCTGCTGCCAGACCCGGGCGGCCAGCCCGAGGGCGGCGGCCTCCTCGGCGTCCAGGGTGATCGGGGGCAGCCGGTTGCTGTCGCGGCGGGCGAGATAGCCCACCTCTCCGTCGAGGTTCTCCACCGTGGCGATGACGAGGCCGAGTTCGCGGAGATCGTCCTTGTCGCGCTCGAACATCCGGTTGAAGGCCTCGTCCGAGCCCGCTTCGAGATAGGCCTCGATGGACCCGCGCAGCTCACGCTTGCTGAGCGGGCGGCGCGTCCCGAGCAGGCACAGCGCCAGATTCATCAGCCGCTCGGCCTTGGCAATGGCCATCGACGCCCTGCACCTCTTCTGCTTGAGTCGCTTCCGCACCGCCGACCGTACCGCCCCGGGGTGTCGGGACAAAAGCCGAGGCCCATGCTCCCGAGAAGAGCATGGGCCCCGGCGGACCGGATCGGACGGGATCAGGTCGAGATCAGGTCGACGACGAAGATCAGCGTCTCGCCCGGCTTGATCACGGCGCCCGCGCCGCGGTCGCCGTAGCCGAGGTGCGCGGGGATGGTCAGCCGGCGGCGGCCGCCGACCTTCATGCCCTGGACGCCCCGGTCCCAGCCGGCGATGACCTGACCGCCGCCGAGCTGGAACTTGAAGGTCTGACCGCGGTTCCAGGACGCGTCGAACTCCTCGCCCGTGGAGAAGGCGACACCCACGTAGTGGACGGCGACATAGTCACCGGCCTTGGCCTCCGCGCCATCGCCCTCCCAGAGATCCTTGATCTCCAGGTCGGCCGGCGGCTTGCCTTCCGGGAAGTCGATCTCGGGCTTCTCGATGCTCACTGATACTGCTCCTCGTAAAACGGTGTACGGGCAACCGGGACAGTCTCGCACCTCGCCCGGCCGGGGGCCGAGTCCGGCGTGGCCGCCGTGGCCGCCGTGCTCCCGGCCGGATCAGGCCTTCGCGAGCAGATCCACCGCGAAGACCAGGGTGGAGTTCTTGGGGATGCCGTTCTGGTCCTTGTCGCCGAAGGCCTTGTCGGAGGGGATCACCAGGAGCACCCTGCTGCCGACCTTCTTGCCGATCAGCCCCTCCTTGAGGCCCTCGACGGTCACCTGGGCCAGCGGCCAGCTGACGGTGGAGTCCGCCTTGTAGGTGCTGTCGAACTGCTTGGCACCCTTCCAGATGTACGCCTCGTACTTGGCGACGACGGTGTCCTTGTCGGTCACCTCGGGGCCCTTGCCCTCCAGCACGTAGTTGGAGACCAGCTTCTTCGGCGCGTCCGTCTTGGGGATGGTCACCGAGGGGGCCTTGCCGTCGGTGTTGGTGCCGATCTTCGGGAGCGCGGTGTCGTTCTGGGGGACCTCCGCGCCGTCGGCGGAGACCGGGACGGTGGTGCCCTTGACGATGTCCATGACGAAGACCAGCGTCGCGTTGGCCTTGATGTCGCCCTGGCCCTGCGCGCCGTAGCCGAGGTCCGGCGGGATCGAGACCTCCAGACGGCTGCCGACCTTCTGGCCCTTCAGGGCCTCCTGCCAGCCCTGGATGACACCCTGGCCGCCGATGGCCACGTCGAAGGGCTGGCCCCGGTCGAAGCTGTTGTCGAAAGGCTTGTTCTCGTCCCACTCCTGGCCGAGGTAGTTCACCTGGGCCTGGTCGCCCTTCTTGAGGACCGCGCCCTTGCCCGCGCTGATGACCTCGACCTTCAGCTTCTTGGGAGGGGTGCCCTCGCCCTTCGCCAGCGTCGGCTTCTCACCGAACTTGGCACCTTCGGTGATGGCGGGCAGTCCGCCCTGGGAGGGGCTGGAGTCGGAGCCCTTTTCCTCGCTGCCGCACGCCGCTGTCGACAAGAGCAGCGCGGGGACGACAAGAAGGCCGGCGATTCGGCGCACGTGTTCCTCAGATCATCAGACGTCGGGGTGGAGGGGGTGTCGTGTGGTGGGGACTGCGGCGTCGGCGCAGTCCCCACCACACGACACCCCCTGGAGTCCCCGACACTCTAGGGCGTGCCGAGGGCCCCGCACGAGCAACGTACGGGGCCCGGGTGACGTTCCGGCGACCTGTGGCACTCCTGTGCCCACCGGCCGGGTCGCCCTGGGGGGATCGGACGGCTACATGCCGGCGATCAGCTTCTCCACCCGGTCGTCGACCGAGCGGAACGGATCCTTGCAGAGCACCGTGCGCTGCGCCTGGTCGTTGAGCTTGAGATGGACCCAGTCGACGGTGAAGTCCCGCCGCTGCTCCTGCGCCCGGCGGATGAAGTCGCCGCGCAGCCGGGCCCTGGTGGTCTGCGGGGGCACCGACTTGCCCTCGAAGATCTTGAGGTCGTTGCAGATCCGCGCGGCCTGCCCCCTGCGCTCCAGGAGGTAGTAGAGCCCGCGCCGGCGGTGGATGTCGTGGTAGGCAAGGTCTATCTGCGCGACCCGGGGGTGCGACATGGTCATGTTGTGCTTGGCCCGGTACCGCTCGATGAGCTTGTACTTCATGACCCAGTCGATCTCGGTGCCGATCCGGTCCAGGTCCTCGGCCTCGATCGCGTCGAGGGTGCGGCCCCACAGTTCGAGCACCTGCTCGACCGTGCCGGTGCGGATGCCGCGCCGGTCGACGAAGTCGACGGCCTTCTCGTAGTACTCCCGCTGGACCTCCAGGGCGGAGGCCTCACGGCCGCTGGCGAGGCGCACCTTGCGCTGCCCGGTGATGTCGTGGCTGACCTCGCGGATCGCCCGGATCGGGTTCTCCAGGGTCAGATCGCGCATCACGGTGCCCGCCTCGATCATGCGCAGCACCAGATCGGTCGCGCCGACCTTGAGCAGCATCGTGGTCTCGGACATGTTGGAGTCGCCGACGATGACATGGAGTCGGCGGTAGCGCTCGGCGTCCGCGTGCGGCTCGTCCCGGGTGTTGATGATGGGACGGGACCGGGTGGTCGCCGAGCTGACGCCCTCCCAGATGTGCTCGGCCCGCTGACTGACGCAGTAGACCGCGCCGCGGGGGGTCTGGAGCACCTTGCCCGCGCCGCAGAGCAGCTGGCGGGTGACGAGGAAGGGGATGAGGATGTCCGCGAGCCGGGAGAACTCTCCGTGGCGGGCGACGAGATAGTTCTCGTGGCAGCCGTAGGAGTTTCCCGCCGAATCGGTGTTGTTCTTGAAGAGATAGACGTCGCCCGCGATTCCCTCCTCGTGCAGGCGGCGTTCGGCGTCGACGAGCAGACCTTCGAGAATCCGCTCTCCGGCCTTGTCGTGAGTGACCAGCTCGGTCACGTTGTCGCATTCCGGTGTCGCGTATTCAGGATGCGATCCCACGTCGAGGTAGAGGCGGGCGCCGTTCCGCAGGAAGACATTGCTGCTGCGGCCCCATGAGACAACTCGGCGGAAGAGGTAGCGCGCCACTTCGTCAGGTGACAGTCGGCGCTGTCCCCTGAACGTGCACGTGACGCCGTACTCGTTCTCCAGCCCGAAAATGCGGCGGTCCATGTCTGAACATTACGCCTCAGGGCCTGAGCTGAAACCGGGTTCGGCGGCACCATTGCGATCATTTTCGGCTGATCGCGCCGGCGGGTCCGGAAGGGAGCGGGCGACGTCCACCGCGCGGCCCGGTCCGGCGAGGGTCTTCTGAGTGGCCGTCAGAACGAGCAGGGCGAGGATTCCGCCGGCCCCGGCGACCGCGAAGCCCCACGAGGTGGAGCCCAGTTCCACGGCAGGACCGGCGGCGGCGGTGCCCGCCGCCGCGCCCACGCCGAAGGTGGTCACCAGCCAGGAGAACGCCTCGGTGACCGTGCCGCGCGGCGCGTGCCGGTCCACGACGACGAAGGCGCAGGCGATCGCGGGGGCGAGGAAGAGCCCGGCGAGGGCGGTCAGGGCCGTCATGGCGGCGACGCCGGGCGTCAGCGCCAGCGGCAGATAGCCGACCGCGAGCAGGGCCACGATGACCAGCAGCCGGCGCTCCGGGGGGCCGGCCCAGCGGCGGGCCCCGTAGAACACGCCCCCGATCAGCGCGCCGAGGCTCAGGGCGGCCATCAGCAGGCCGTAGATCGCGTCCCGGCCGTGGTCGTCCGCGTAGGCGACGCCCGCGACGGTGATGGAGCCGAGGGCGAGCCCCACGAAGAAGAACGACCCGAGCAGGGCCAGCAGTCCGCCCGAGCGCAGCGCGCCCAGCCAGTGCGCCTCCCGGGGGGCCGAGCGCCAGGCGCGGGACGGCTCGGAGAGCACGACGACGAGCGCGCCGAGCACCCCGATCGCGTTGATCACCATCAGCGCCGCCCCGGCGGACCAGAGCGAGACGAACAGGGTGATCAGCAGCGGCCCCACGGTGAACATGACCTCCTGGGCGACCGCGTCCAGGGCATAGGCCCGGTGCACCCGGTCCTCCCTCCCCAGCACGCTCGGCCACAGGGCCCGCAGCCCTCCTTCGAGGGGCGGGGTGAACAGCCCGGCGACGAAGACCGCCGCGTACGCGAGGGGCAGCGAGCCGATCCCGGCGACGGCCAGCACCACCATGCCCAGCGCGGACACCACCGCGGCGGGGAGCTGGACCCTGAGCTGTCCGCGCAGGTCCACGGCGCGTCCGAGCAGCGGCTGCCCGATCGCGGTGGCTGTGCCGTAGACGGCGGCGAGCGCGCCCGCGAGGGTGTAGCCGCCGCCCTCGGCCCGGGTGAACAGCACGATGGCGATCGGGCCCGTGGCGTGGGGCAGCCGCCCCACCAGCGTGCCGGCGAGCAGCCGCGCGGCGTGCGGGGCCCTGAGGATGTCCGCGTATCCGCCGCTCCCGGTGCTCCCGGTGCTCCCGGTGTCTCCGACGGCCCCGGTCGCTTCGCCGGTTCCGGTGGCTTCAGACACCACGTCCCGCCCCCCTCTCCCCGGCCCGGCCGAGGTGTTACGTATAACGTCGAGGCTCATACGTACCATGTCGACAGTCCGCGGGTCCACAGCACCGCCTCGCCGCGGACCCGCGCCCGGCGCGGACGGCGGCGCAGCGAAGGACGGCACCATGGCAGACGGGCAGCGCCCGCCCGCTCCCGGCGGGGGCGGACCGCGCCGCGTCACGGCCCCGGAGGCGGAGCCGGCTCCCCCGGGCGACGGCGTCCCTCCCGGGGCCCGGCCCACCAGCCGGGACGTCGCGCGGGCCGCCGGGGTCTCGCAGGCCACCGTCTCGCTCGTGCTCGGCGACAAGTGGCGCGGCCGGGTCTCCCCCGGCACCGCCGACACCGTCCGCGACACCGCGCGCTCGCTGGGCTACCGGCCCAATCTCGCCGCCCGGAATCTGCGGCTCGGCCACACCAGGACCGCGCTCCTGGTGGTCCCGGCGCTCACCCACGAGTTCTTCGCCCGCGTCTACACCGGTGCCGCCGCCGTCGCCGAGCGGCACGGCTTCGGCGTGGTCGTCTACCCCTCCCCCGGGGGCATCGGCCCCGCCAAGGACCCCTTCGCCTCCGCCCGCGCGGCCCTGGACGGCGTGATCGCCTCCTCGATGGCCACCGACGCGCTCACCGCCCTGCGCGCCTCCGGCCTGCCGCTCGTGATGCTCGACAGCGACCCCGACGACCGGGGGGCCGCCGCGCGGGTCAACCTCGCCATCGCCGACGGCGTCCGCCGGGTCGCGGACCATCTGCTGGACCTCGGCCACCGCCGGTATCTGCATCTCGCCCCGGCCATCGACTCCTGGACCTTCGAGGTCCGCGCCCGCGCCCTGGCCGCCGCCGTGGGCGCGGTCCCCGGGGCGAGTGTGCGGACCGTCCGGGGGCCCTTCACCGTCGACGCCGCCCGGGAGGCCGCCCACCGGGCGCTGACCGCGCCGGGACCCCGGCCGACCGCCGTCGTCTGCGACGGGGACACGCTCGCCGCCGGAGTCTGCAAGGCCGCCCGCAGGCTCGGCCTGCGCGTCCCGGAGGATCTCTCGGTCACCGGCTTCGACGATCTCGCCCTCGCCACCGCCGTCGAGCCCGAGCTGACCACCGTACGGCTCCCCGCCGAACAGGTCGGCGAGCGCGGCATGCACGCCCTGCTCGCGGTGCTCGACGGGCGCGCCCCGGCGCGGGACGAGCTTCCCGTACAGCTCGTCGTCCGCGAGTCCACCGGTCCCGTGCCCGGATCCGTGCGCTGACGGACCGCCGGGACGGCCCTTGAGCCCGCACGTGCCGCGTGGAACGATCGTGATCATGACGAGTACGGCGGAGACGCCGATCGACGCCACCCTGGTCGGAACGGTCCACACGACCGGTTCGGTGACCCCGCTCACCGGCGGACGGCTGGCCCTGACGGACGACGGCCGGCTGGAGATCCACGACGCGAGGACCTTTCTCTCCGGGGCCCTCGCCCCGCTGCGGACCCTGCCCCTGCCGCCGCGCTCCACCGCCGCCGCGCTGGAGGACGGCGCGATCGTCTGCGAGGCCGCCGGGGTCCGCCGGGTCACCGCCGACGGAAAGACGCTCTGGGAGCTTCCGCACACCCCGTGGCACGGCTGTCACGACGAACCGCGCCCGCCGGGGCCGCCCGCCCCGCACCCGGGGGGCGGCCTGGTCAGCGTGCTGGTGCCCACCCTCGCCGTCGGGGGGACGGCGACGGCCCGCCCCGGGGGCGGCGCGTCCGGGCTCCCCTACGGCAATGACACGCTGCTGCTGCTCGACACCGAGTCCGGCAGGATCCGGGCCCGCCGTCCGATCGGCGGCATCTCGTCCGTCGCCACCCAGCGCTGGCGTCCGGACGGCGCGCTGCTCGCCCTCTCCTCCTGGACCGCCTGGTACAGCTGGACCAGCTGGTGGATAGAGCCGCGCCGGGACGGGCTCCACATCCGGGGCACCACCACCATGCGGGAGATCATCGACTTTCTGCCGCGCCCGCCCGGCGGCGGGCCCGACGCGCCGCCGCAGCTGCTCACGCTCCGCCGCGCCGAACGGATCGCGGCCAACGACGACCGCAATGAACTCGCGGCCCACGACGTCGCCGCCGACGAGCCCACCGCGCTGTACGACCTGGCCCGGCTCACCACCGGGCGCGACAGCGACGAGTTCGACGGGGCGTTCCTCCTGGACGACAGGCATCTCCTGGTCACCGGCCGGACCTATCCCCCGGGACGCCCCGCGGTGATCCGGCACTGGCTCTGCGACGCCGCCACGCTCCGGCCGCTGGGGCGGGTCCGCTATCCGGCGCCCGTCGGCTGGGTCACCCCGCTCGGCGACGGGACGTGGCTGACCCGGCACACCGGCGGCCTCCGCCGCTGGTCACTGCCCTGACCCGCCGGCGGCACGGCGGCCCGCCGGCCGTGAGCCCGCCCCGAAACGCGGCCGTGCCCCGGGATCGGTCGTCGGACCGCTCCCGGGGCACGCTCACGGCTGGGCCGGCGGACTACTCGCCGCTCTCGCGGCTCTCGCCGGTCCCGCCGCTCTCCTCGGTCTCCTCGATGTCCGAAGGGGCGTCGGTCGGAACCGATGCCGCCCCGTCGGCCTCCAGCAGCCGGGACAGCTGACGGCCCACGATGCGCTTGAACTTCCGCTTCTGGGGGCGGGTGCGGTCCAGCACCGCGACCTCGAGGCGCTCCGCCGGGATCTCCCGCTCGGTGCCGTTGGTCTGGGTGGAGAGCGCCTGCACCGCGAGCTTCAGCGCCTCCGCGAGCGACATGCCGTCCCGGTGGCGCTGGTCCAGGAACGCGCTGATCTGCTCGGCGCTGCCGCCGACCGCGACCGAGCCGTGCTCGTCCACGATCGACCCGTCGTGCGGCAGCCGGTAGATCTGGTCGCCGTCGGGCGTCGCCCCGACCTCGGCGACCACCAGCTCCACCTCGTACGGCTTCTCGGCCGAACTGGAGAAGATCGTGCCCAGCGTCTGCGCGTAGACATTCGCCAGACCTCGGGCGGTCACATCGTCACGGTCATAGGTGTATCCGCGCAGATCCGCGTAGCGCACACCGCCGATCCGGAGATTCTCGTACTCGTTGTACTTGCCGGCCGCCGCGAAACCGATCCGGTCGTAGATCTCGCTGAACTTGTGCAGCGCGCGGGACGGGTTCTCGCCGACGAAGACAATTCCGTCGGCGTACTGGATCACAACCAGGCTGCGACCTCGGGCAATGCCCTTGCGGGCATATTCCGCCCGATCCTGCATGGCCTGTGCGGGCGAGACATAGAACGGCGTCGTCACCGGTTATCCGTCCCTTTCTGTCAGTGGCGTGAAAGCCCCGCCGAGTAGTAGCCGGAAAAACATCAGAGCAGCGCGGCGCGCGGCCCGTCGGGCCGTTCGAGGCGGCGCTCCAGAATCGCCCGGGCGATCTCGGAGGCCTCGTCGTCGGTGAGCTTGCGGACCCCGTCCTCGGTGATCACCGTGATGATCGGGAAGATCCGCCGGGCGACGTCGGGGCCGCCGGTCGCCGAGTCGTCGTCCGCCGCGTCGTAGAGCGCCTGCACCGCCAGCGTGGCGGCCTGCTCCTCGGTCAGATCCTCGTGGTAGAGCTTCTTCATGGAGCTGCGCGCATAGACCGAACCCGAGCCGGTCGCCGCGTAGCCCCGCTCCTCCGAACGGCCGCCCGTCACGTCGTACGAGAAGATCCGCCCCCTGCCGCGGTCCACGTCGTACCCCGCGAAGAGCGGAACGACCGCGAGCCCCTGCATGGCCATGCCCAGATTGCCCCGGATCATGGTCGACAGCCGGTTCGCCTTGCCCTCCAGGGAGAGCTGGACGCCCTCCACCTTCTCGAAGTGCTCCAGCTCCAGCTGGAAGAGCTTCACCATCTCCACCGCGAGGCCCGCGGTGCCCGCGATGCCCACGGCCGAGTACTCGTCGGCCGGGAAGACCTTCTCCATGTCGCGCTGGGCGATCACATTTCCCATGGTCGCGCGCCGGTCACCGGCGAGCACCACGCCGCCGGAGAAGGTGACGGCGAGGATGGTCGTGCCGTGCGGGGCCTCGAAGGCTCCCTGCACGGTCGGAAGAGCACGGTTCCCCGGGAGCATTTCCGGGGTGTGCTCCCCCAGGAAGTCCATGAAGGAGGAGGAGCCAGGCGTCAGAAAGGCAGCCGGCAGACGTCCGGCGCCACGAGTGTTGGCTTCCACGAGTTTCCTTCCACGTAGGCGGCAGCCCGACGGACGGTGTCGGGATGGTCTCCCAACGTGCCGATGGCCGAATGACGGTTGAAGCACGGTACGCCACGGACCCTACCCGTCTCATGGCAGTGATCCACATGTGCGGCGGAAGCCGCCGGACAGCCGGCGCTGGGCCCTCTGTCCGGCGGTCATCACGCAGTGTTCGGCCGCGGTCGTGCGGCACGGGCCCCGGGAAGGCGCTGCTCGCCCCCGGGCGGCCCGGCACACGGAACGGCGCGTCGGCCCGGCAGAGCCCGACGGCTCCGCTACTGTCCGCCTTTTTGTACGAATGAGCGGACGAAGTCCTCGGCGTTCTCTTCGAGCACGTCGTCGATCTCGTCCAGTACGGAGTCCACGTCGTCCGACAGCTTCTCCTGGCGCTCCTTGAGATCCTCGGAGACCTGCGCGTCCTGCGCCTGCTCCTCGGCCTCCTCCGTGGAACGCGTGGCCTTCTGCTGTCCGCCGCCGGTGTCCTTGGTCGCCATGTCCCTCACCCCGCTCGGTTTGCCCTGACGTGAGTTCGTTCCTGTCAAGATCAGACCCTACAAGCCCGGTCCGACATCGGCCCCGTACTTTCCTCAACGCCCTGGGGCCGTCCCCGCGATTCCCGTTGATGATTCCCGAACCAGGCCCTTTTAGCCCCCTGACAACACCCGGACCAGGTCTTCCGCCGTCCGGCACCGGTCCAGCAGCTCCTTGACGTGATTGCGGGTGCCGCGCAGCGGCTCCAGGGTCGGGACCCGCTGAAGCGAGTCACGGCCCGGGAGGTCGAAGATCACGGAGTCCCAGGAGGCCGCGGCCACATCGTCCGCGTACTGCTCCAGACAGCGGCCCCGGAAGTAGGCGCGGGTGTCCTCGGGAGGCTTGGCGCGGGCCCGCACCACGTCCGTCTCGTCCAGCAGCCGTTTCATCCTGCCCCGGGCGGCCAGCCGGTTGTAGAGACCCTTCTCGGGCCGTACGTCGGCGTACTGGAGATCCACCAGATGCAGCCGGGCGGCCTCCCAGCCCAGCCCGTCCCGGCGGCGGTAGCCCTCCATCAGCTCCTTCTTGGCGATCCAGTCCAGCTCGCCCGAAAGGCTCATCGGATCGTTCTCCAGCCGGTTGAGCGTGTCCTCCCAGCGGGCCAGCACATCCTTGGTCTGCTCGTCCGCGTCGGCCCCGAACCGCTCCTCGACATACTTCCTGGACAGCTCGTAGTACTCCATCTGGAGCTGGACCGCGGTGAGTGTCCGCCCGCTGCGCAGCGTGACCAGCTGCTTCAGCCCGGGGTCGTGGGAGACCTGGTGCAGGGTGCGCACCGGCTGGTCGACGGCGAGATCGACGGCGATGAAGCCGTCCTCGATCATCGAGAGGACCAGCGCGGTGGTGCCGAGCTTGAGATAGGTCGAGATCTCCGACAGATTCGCGTCGCCGATGATCACATGGAGCCGGCGGTACTTCTCGGCGTCGGAGTGCGGCTCGTCCCTGGTGTTGATGATGGGGCGCTTGAGTGTGGTCTCCAGGCCGACCTCGACCTCGAAATAGTCGGCCCGCTGACTGATCTGGAAGCCGTGCTCGTGCCCGTCCTGGCCGATGCCGACGCGTCCCGCGCCGGTGACCACCTGCCGTGAGACGAAGAACGGGGTCAGATGGCGCACGATGTCGGAGAACGGCGTCTCCCGCTTCATCAGGTAGTTCTCGTGCGTACCGTACGAGGCGCCCTTGTTGTCCGTGTTGTTCTTGTAGAGATGGATCGGCAGGGCGCCGGGGAGCTGGGCCGCGCGGTCGGCGGCCTCGGCCATGATCCGTTCGCCGGCCTTGTCCCACAGGACGGCGTCGCGCGGGTTGGTGACCTCGGGGGAGCTGTACTCGGGGTGCGCGTGGTCGACGTAGAGCCGCGCGCCGTTGGTGAGGATCACATTGGCCAGGCCGATGTCCTCGTCGGTGAGCTGACTGGAGTCGGCGACCTCTCGGGCGAGGTCGAAGCCCCGGGCGTCCCGCAGCGGGTTCTCCTCCTCGAAGTCCCAGCGGGCGCGGCGCGCCCGGTGCATCGCCGCCGCGTAGGCGTTGACGATCTGGGATGAGGTGAGCATGGCATTGGCGTTGGGATGGCCCGGGACGGAGATGCCGTACTCCGTCTCGATTCCCATTACTCGCCGTACGGTCATGCGGCCCTCCTTGCCCTGCGACGCTCCCGTCCGGGGCGGCGCTCAAGTACCGCTGGTGCTCCGGTGCGCATGCGGTGCCCGTCCCCGCGCTGCGCGAGCCGGCGGTACCGAAGAGCCTAGAACGCCTCCGCGCCGCGGGGGGAGATCGATCGCGTCATTGCTGGGGTGTGGCTGATCCGGCCCGCCGGGCCGGTGTGGCCCGGCGGGGAAGCGGCCGGCCGCGGACGCCCGGCCGGGGGCGTCCGCGGCCGGTGCGCCTCTACAGGTACTGTCCGGTGTTCGCCACCGTGTCGATGGAGCGACCGGTGTCCGCGCCCTGCTTTCCGGTGACGAGCGTGCGGATGAAGACGATCCGCTCGCCCTTCTTTCCGGAGATCCGGGCCCAGTCGTCCGGGTTGGTGGTGTTGGGCAGGTCCTCGTTCTCCTTGAATTCGTCCACGCACGCCTGGAGGAGATGGGCGACGCGCAGACCTTTCTGGTTGTGGTCGAGGAATGCCTTGATGGCCATTTTCTTCGCCCGGTCCACGATGTTCTGGATCATCGCTCCGGAGTTGAAGTCCTTGAAGTAGAGGACTTCCTTGTCGCCGTTGGCGTAGGTGACCTCGAGGAAGCGGTTCTCCTCGGATTCCGCGTACATCTGCTCCACCACCGACTGGATCATCGCGTGGGCGGCGGCTTCCTTGGACCCGTTGTGCTCGGAGAGGTCGTCGGAGTGCAGGGGCAGTGAGGCGGTGAGGTACTTCGCGAAGATGTCCTTGGCGGCCTCCGCGTCCGGACGCTCGATCTTGATCTTCACATCGAGACGGCCGGGGCGCAGAATCGCGGGGTCGATCATGTCCTCGCGGTTGGAGGCACCGATGACGATGACGTTCTCCAGGCCCTCGACGCCGTCGATCTCGGCGAGGAGCTGGGGGACGATCGTGTTCTCCACGTCCGAGCTGACGCCCGAGCCACGGGTGCGGAAGAGGGATTCCATCTCGTCGAAGAAGACGATGACGGGAGTGCCCTCGCTGGCCTTCTCACGAGCGCGCTGGAAGACCAGGCGGATGTGCCGCTCGGTCTCGCCGACGTACTTGTTGAGGAGTTCCGGGCCCTTGATGTTGAGGAAATAGCTCTTTCCGGCGGGCTGGCCGGTGACTTCGGCGACCTTCTTCGCAAGGGAGTTGGCGACGGCCTTGGCGATGAGCGTCTTGCCGCAGCCGGGCGGGCCGTAGAGCAGGATGCCCTTCGGCGGTCGCAGTTCGTGCTCCTTGAAGAGGTCCGGGTAGAGGTAGGGAAGCTCGACCGCGTCGCGGATCAGCTCGATCTGGTTGCCCAGGCCGCCGATCTTGTTGTAGTCGACGTCCGGGACCTCTTCGAGGACCAGCTCCTCGACCTCGCTCTTGGGGACCACTTCGTAGACATAGCCCGAGCGGGGTTCGAGGAGCAGTGCGTCGCCGGGCCGGATGGTGATGTCCAGCAGGGGCTCGGCGAGTCTCACCACTCGTTCTTCGTCGGTGTGGCCGACGACCAGGGCGCGCTCGCCGTCCTCAAGGATCTCCTTGAGGGTGACGATGTCGCCCGCGCGCTCGTACGCCATGGCCTCGACCACATTGAGCGCTTCGTTGAGCATGACTTCCTGGCCGCGCCGTAGCTCGTCGAGCTCGACGCCTGGGCTGACGTTCACCCGGAGCTTGCGGCCCCCGGTGAAGATGTCGCATGTGCCGTCCTCATTGGCCTGCAGGAAGACACCGAAGCCGGCCGGCGGCTGCGCGAGCCGGTCGACTTCCTCCTTGAGGGCCACGATCTGGTCGCGGGCCTCACGGAGGGTATTGGCGAGCCGCTCGTTCTGCGCGGACACGCCGGCCAGATTGGTCTGCAGTTCGACGATCCGCTCTTCGAGAATCCTCGTGTGACGCGGAGAGTCGGCGAGCTTGCGGCGCAGGACGGCGATTTCCTGCTCAAGATAGGCGACCTGGCCGGCTGGGTCTTCAGACCCCCGCCCCGGCCGGATGCCGCGGTTGATGTCGTCGTCGTGGGCTGCCACGGTCCTCACCTCCTCCAAGGGGAGCTGGACGCTTCCTGACCCTACCTGGGTGGGTGGTGATTGAAACCCCTAGATCACAAAGACGGTCGGGGTGTGTCCGATCTTCACCCTTGCGCTCTTCCTCACGTCAGGGGAATACCCACCCATCAACATCGGAAAGCGGGCGGTTGTAAGGTCGAAGTGTTCAACACCCGTCAGGGCTGGCGCGACTTGCGACAGATCGCTTGGCCGGACGCTCGACCCGACGCAGGAAACGGCAGGAGACATGACCGTGCAGCATGAGGCCCCGCCCGAGGGCGCCGCCGAGGATCTGGAGGTCTGGATCGACCAGGACCTCTGCACCGGGGACGGTATCTGCGCGCAGTACGCCCCGGACGTCTTCGAGCTCGACATCGACGGCCTGGCGTATGTGAAGAGCTCCGAGGACGAGCTTCTCCAGGATCCGGGGGCCACCACGCCGGTGCCGCTGCCGCTGCTCCTGGACGTGGTGGACTCCGTGAAGGAGTGCCCGGGCGACTGTATCCATGTACGTCGGGTTTCGGACAGGGTCGAGGTGTACGGCCCCGACGCGGAGTGACGATTCCGCTACCCGGAGGACCGGGGCCGCGGGCTCATGGAAGGCGCGCCGCTCAGAGCGGACGCGCCTCGTCCGGTGCCGTACGCAGGAACTTGCCGTCCGACCAGCGCCATTCGGCCTCCTCCCGCTCGTCCGGGCAGCAGCTGGGCACCTGGTCCGAGGAGTAGCCGAGCAGAGCGGCGCTGATCGTTCCGTTCCGTATCGCGAGCCGCTCGACACTCTGCCGCCGCTCGGGGCCGATCAGTGTGGCGACCACCCTCCCGGTGCCGTCCCGGCCCGCCGCGAGGACGTAGATCCCGCTGGGCGGGGTGCCGGAGCCGGCCTGGCAGCGGGCCACGACGACTCGTTCGAGCCCCCCGTCGCCGTCGAGATCGCCGACAGCCTCCCGTACCACCGCGCTGGGAACCGAGCCGCACTCCAGGGGGAGCGGGGTGCGCACATCGGGCGCGGGCCGCCCGGCGGCGGGGGCGGCGCGATCGGGCTGGGAGGCCGTGGCCGCGCCGGGCTGGAGCAGTCCCGCGAGCGCGACGACCGCGGCCGTCGCGGCAGCGGTGGCGAGCCAATGGACCGGGCGGCTCCGATTGTGCGCGAGGTCCGGGAGCGCGGAGGTCTGCACGCGTGAAGTCTCCTGTGAAGGCGAAGCCGGCGGCACGTCGGCGGCGG
Organism: Streptomyces amakusaensis; assembly: GCF_039532665.1. Classification (NCBI taxonomy): domain Bacteria; kingdom Bacillati; phylum Actinomycetota; class Actinomycetes; order Kitasatosporales; family Streptomycetaceae; genus Streptomyces; species Streptomyces amakusaensis. Next base: position 409,767 of record NZ_BAAASB010000004.1, read on the forward strand.
GAGGGAGGTTTGCATCGTGCCACACGTCACAGGGCTGGGGAACGGCAGGGTGCGGGCCCGCTTGTCAGGGTTTCGTAACCGTCCCGGGGCCGAACGCGAGGACGCCGCCGCCGAGTTCCCTTTCGCGAAGCGGATCGCGAGGGGAACTCGGCGGCGGCGGTGAGGCGTTGTCCGGTACGGAGGCGGGGGAAGGTCCCTCGCCCACCGGGCCGGCGGTGGGGGTCAGCCCTTGTTGGGGCCTTCGTAGTCGTCGCCGTAGGCGCCCTTGGCGGGCCGGCGGCGGCGCATCGGAGGCTCGACGCCGTCGGCGAGACGCCGCGCGGTGACGAGGAAGCCGGTGTGCCCGATCATCCGGTGGTCGGGGCGGACGGCGAGTCCTTCGACGTGCCAGTTGCGGATCATCGACTCCCAGGGCTGCGGCTCGGCGAAGCACCCGATCTCACGGATGGACTCGACGGTCCGCGCGAGCTGGGTGGTGGTCGCGACGTAGCAGCAGAGGATGCCGCCGGGGACGAGCGCCTTGGAGACGGCGTCCAGGCACTCCCAGGGGGCGAGCATGTCGAGGATCACTCGGTCGACGTCGGCGTCCGAGAGATTGTCCTGAAGATCGCCGACAGTGAGCTGCCAGGCGGGGTGCGGACCGCCGAAGTAGCGCTCCACATTCTGCTGGGCGATCTCGGCGAAGTCCGGACGGCGCTCGTAGGAGTGGAGCATGCCGTGGTCGCCGATGGCGCGGAGCAGGAAGGCGCTGAGGGAGCCGGAGCCCACTCCCGCTTCGACGACGCGCGCACCGGCGAAGATGTCGGCGAAGGCCAGGATCTGCCCCGCGTCCTTGGGGTAGACCACGGCGGCGCCGCGGGGCATGGACAGGACATAGTCGGGGAGCAGGGGGCGCAGCGCGAGGTAGGCCACGTTTCCCGTGGTTCGGACAACACTGCCCTCAGGAGCGCCGATCAGCTCGTCGTGCGGGAAGGACCCTTTATGGGTGTGGAAGTTCTTCCCGGCTTCGAGCGTGAACGTGTAGTGGCGGCCCTTGGGATCGGTGAGCTGGACCTGGTCCCCGACCTTGAAGGGCCCGCGTCGGCGGGCGGCACCGGTCGGTTCGGACATGTGACCAGCGTACCGGGCCCGGGGAGGGCCTGAGCACCTGACCGCCCGCTCCGGGCCCGCCGGCGGCCGGAGGCGGGTCCGGAGGGGGTCAGTGGGGGCGGGCCATGGCGGCGACGAAGGCGCGTTCGACATCGGCGGTGGAGAGTACGCCGTAGATCTCGCCGCTCTCCTCGATCACCAGGTACTCGGTGGCGGGGGTGGCCCTGAGGCGGTCGAGGAGGGCTTCGCCGGCGAGGGCGGCGGGGAGCCTCATGTCGTCGGTGAGGTCCTGGGCGAGCCCGCTGACGGCGACCCAGGGCCGCCGGTGCTCGGGGACGCCGACGATGGCGGTCTCGCGGACGAGTCCGGTGGGCTCTCCGTGGCCGTCGACGACGACCAGGGCGCGGGCTCCGGACTCGTTGGCGCGGCGGAGGGCCTCGGAGAGCGGGGTGCTCGACTCGACCGGCACGGCGCGCCTGGTGAGCGTGCGGGCCTCCAGCTCGGGGAGGTGCTCGCGCAGCCGGGCGACGCGGAGGCTGTTGCCCGCTCCGGTCCAGATGATCGCGGCGAGGATGGCGGCGAGGAGCGCGTCGGTGACGGTCTCGGTGCCGCCGATGTCCTGGGTGGGGTTGCCGAGGACGCCGGTGTGGGTGAGGAGGGGGAGGCCGATGAGGACGGCGACGGCGAGGGCGCGGCCGACCCAGGCGGCGGCGATGGTGCCGCTCATGGGCTTGCCGGTGATCTTCCAGACGACGGCGCGGAGCATGCGTCCGCCGTCGAGGGGGAGACCGGGGAGGAGGTTGAAGGCGGCGACGATGAGGTTGGAGATCATCAGGCCGGCGAGGAGGACTCCGGGGACGGTGCCGGGGTCGACGGCCTGCATGCCGAGGTAGAAGACCCCGGCGAGGACGAGGGAGAGCAGCGGGCCGACGAAGGCGAGGATGAATTCGCGGCCGGGGGTCTCGGTCTCCTTCTCGATCTCCGAGACGCCGCCGAAGAACTGGAGCTGGATGCGGCGCACCGGGAGCTTGAAGCGGAGGGCCGCGACGGTGTGGGCCAGCTCGTGGACGAGCACGGAGGCGTAGAAGGCGACGGCGAAGAAGAGGGAGACCAGATAGCGGGCTCCGCCGAGGTCGGGCAGGACGCGGTCGAGCTGGCCGCCGAAGACCCAGGTGATGAGGGCGGCGACGAGGAACCAGCTGGGGGCGACATAGACGGGCACGCCGAAGGGGCGGCCCATGAGGATGCCGCCGCCGGGGCCGGGGCGCTGCGGTTTGCCCTTGCGGCCGGGGCCCTGGGGATCGTCTCCCCCGGCGTCGGCCCGCGCCCGCTTGCGCTCGCCTCGCTTGTCGTCCTCGTTCACGGGTTCCCTTCGTCTCGGTGGGGCGGCCGTGCCGCTCGGCGGGGCGGTCTGCCGCCCCTTCGATCATGCGGTGTACCGACCTCTGACGTCGATGGTATTGCGCTCGCTGTCAGTGGGGGGCCTTAGGGTCGTGGTCATGAGGACGAGTGACGAGCCGTTGCCGGGCCGGCCGCCGATGTCGCTGTCGCCTTCGCGGGCGAGCGATTTCATGCGATGCCCCCTGCTGTACCGGTTTCGGGTGATCGACAGGCTGCCGGAGAAGCCGAGTGCCGCGGCGACCCGGGGGACGCTGGTGCACGCGGTGCTGGAGCGACTTTTCGACGCCCCGGCGGCGGAGCGGACGGCTCCGCGGGCGAAGTCGCTGGTTCCGGGGCAGTGGGACCGGCTGCTGGCGGACCGGCCGGAGCTGGGTGAGCTGTTCTCGGGGGACGAGGGCGGTGAGCGGCTGGCGGGCTGGCTGGGCGAGGCGGAGGCGCTGGTGGAGCGCTGGTTCTCGCTGGAGGATCCGACGCGGCTGGAGCCGGCCGAGCGCGAGATGTTCGTGGAGACGGAGCTGGAGTCCGGGCTGCGGCTGCGCGGGGTGATCGACCGGGTGGATGTGGCCCCGTCGGGCGAGGTCAGGATCGTCGACTACAAGACCGGCAAGGCCCCCCGCCCCGAGTACAGCGAGGGCGCGCTGTTCCAGATGAAGTTCTACGCGCTGGTGATCTGGCGGTTGAAGGCCGTGGTGCCGCGCCGGCTCCAGCTGGTCTATCTGGGCAGTGGCGATGTGCTGACGTACGACCCGGTGCCGGCGGATCTGGAGCGGGTGGAGCGCAAGCTGCTGGCGCTCTGGGAGGCGATCAGGGCGGCGACGGAGTCGGGCGAGTGGCGGCCCCGGCCCACGAAGCTGTGCGGCTGGTGTGACCATCAGTCGGTCTGTCCGGAGTTCGGGGGCACTCCCCCGGTGTATCCGCTGAGCGTTTCCCCGGCCGCTTCCTAGCCGGGAGGGTCAGGGCAGAATGGGTCCGACCGACTTGTGAGGAGTTCCCTGTGGCCATCCGCGTTCTGCTGGTCGATGATCAGCCGCTGCTGCGTACCGGTTTCCGGATGATTTTGGAGGCCGAGCAGGATGTCGCGGTCGTCGGTGAGGCCGGGGACGGTCTCCAGGCGCTCGATCAGGTGCGGGCGCTTCAGCCCGATGTGGTGCTGATGGACATCCGGATGCCCCGGATGGACGGCGTCGAGGCGACGCGGCAGATCACCGGTCCCGGGCGGGACGGTCCGGCGAAGGTCCTGGTGCTGACCACCTTCGACCTGGACGAGTACGTGGTGGAGGCGCTGCGCGCGGGGGCGAGCGGGTTTCTGCTGAAGGACGCCCCGGCGGATGAGCTGGTGCAGGCGATCCGGGTGGTGGCGGCGGGCGAGGCGATGCTCGCGCCGAGCATCACGCGCCGGCTGCTGGACAAGTACGCGGGCCATCTCCCCTCGGGCGAGGAGCCGCTCCCGGACACGCTGCACACGCTGACCGACCGCGAGGTCGAGGTGCTGAAGCTGGTGTCGCGGGGCCTGTCCAACGCGGAGATCGCCGCCGATCTGTTCGTCAGCGAGACGACGGTGAAGACGCATGTGGGCCATGTGCTGACGAAGCTGGGGCTGCGGGACCGGGTGCAGGCCGCGGTGTACGCGTACGAGAGCGGTCTGGTGCGCCCCGGCGCGCAGTAGGCCCCCCGGCCGGACCGGGAGTGGACCGGGAGTGGACGACGCCGAGCGGCGGCGGGCGAGATGCCCGCCGCCGCTCGTTCGTCTGTCCGGGTGACCCCGAGGGGTCTACTTGCCGGTGTTCTCCAGCTCCCAGAGCTGGAGGTCGGAGCTGCCGTTGAGGAGGCTCTCCACTCCGTTGACGCCCTTGCGGGAGGCGACGTACTGCTTGCCCTGCCAGAGCGGCAGCACGGGGACGTCCTCGGCGATGATCTGCTGAAGCCTGGCGAAGGTGTCGTCGGCGGCGGCGCGGTCGGCGAGGCGGCGGGACTCGGGGATCAGCTTGCGGGCCTCGGTGCTCACATACGGCGAGTTGAGGAAGTTCCCCTTCTCCAGGAAGGGCGCGATGTAGTTGTCCGGGTCCGGGAAGTCGGGGACCCAGCCGAGGCCGTAGACGGGGTAGTCACCGCGCTGGCCGGCGGCGCGGAACTCCGACCACTCGGCGCCCTTGACGGTGACCTGGAAGAGCCCGGAGGCGTTCAGCTGGTCGCGGATGGCCTCGAACTCCTCGACCGCGTAGCGGTCGTTCGCGTAGTGCAGGGAGATCTTGACCGGGGTGGTGATGTTGGCCCGCTGGAGATACTGCTTGGCCCGCTTGACGCTGGGATCGCCGTACTTGTTGTAGAAGGCGTTCTCATGGCCTCCGACGCTGGCGGGGATGAGCGAGTACAGCGGCTCGGCGGTGGCGGCGTGGACGTCGGCGGCGATCTGGCCCCGGTCGATCAGGGCGGCCATGGCCTGGCGTACGGCCTTGTCCTTCACCGAGGGGTGGTCGGTGTTGAAGGCGAGGTACTGGATGGAGAGGCCGGGCAGTTCGGTGAGCTGGATGTCCTTGCTGGGGTTGTCCAGCATCTTCGCTATGTGCTTGGAATCGATCTCCCGGGTGGCGATGTCGATGTCGCCCTTCTCCAGGGCCTTGGTCATGGCCTCGGAGTCCTTGAAGACGCGCAGCTCGACCTTGCTGTTCCGCAGCTCCAGGTCGCCCTGGTACGAGTCGTTCTTGCTGAAGACGACCTTGGTGACGGCGCCGCCCTCGTCCGTGGCCTTCATCGTGTACGGACCCGAGCCGTTGACCTGGAGCCCCTTGCGGAGCTTGTCGCCGTCGTAGTCCTTCTTGTTCAGGATCGCGGCGGCCGGGGTGGAGAGCTTGTACGGGAACGTCGCGTCCGGCGTGGAGAGGTGGAAGACGAGTTCGTGCTCGCCCTTGATCTCGATGGTGTCGAGGTTCGAGAGCAGGGCGGCGGCGCCGTTGGGGTCGTTGATCTTGAGCAGGCGCTCGACGGAGAACTTGACGTCCTCGGCCGTGACCGCGGTGCCGTCGGAGAACTTGAGACCGCTGCGGAGCTTGCAGCGGTAGCTCTGCGAGGCGTTGTCGGTGAAGGCGCAGGACTGGGCGGCGTCCGGCACGGGCTCACCGCCGCCGCGAGGGGCGTGCATCAGCGTCTGGAGGGTCTGCCGCAGCACGTTCCAGGAACCGGTGTCATAGGCGAACGCCGGGTCGAGGGGCGCGGGAGAGTCCTTGCCCTCGATGATCTTGTCCGTAGTGCCCACGACAATGGCGTCGCCGCCACCTGCCCCGCTCTCCGTACTGCCGCAGGCGACGAGTACGGGCGCGAGCAGACCGACCATGGCCGGCAGCACCAGAGTCTTACGGTTCATCCTGGACGTTCTCCTCATCCGGCACTGGGATACAGCATGTACGGGAGGCTTCGCCGCGGCCGCCCGGTGGGGCGGTTCGATCGGTCCGTGAAATCAGGACGATCGGTCCTGGTGTTCGCGGCGGTTGTGCGACCGCCGGGGCGCATCGGTGTCGCGGCGAAGACTCGCGAAGAGATTAGTCGGCGGAGGCCGCGCGGTCTCACCGGGCCGGAACCGGTGCGCATTCGCTCCGTGATCGCTTGTATCGATCAGTGAATGGTCACGCCACGGAATGTTCCGCACACATCTCCATGAATGCGGACACAAGGACCATCCGGACCCACCTCAAGGCGCGCCCGAACCTCCCCGAACAGGGCCGTCCGGGGAATTCTCGGTGATGAACGTCACGCGTAGAAAGTTATCGGAGGGGTCCTGCATAAACGCAGATCAGGCCAATCGGAATATCCGACCGGCGTGAACCGTGTTTCTTCGAAATTCAAGAAACACGGACAGTGCCGTCTCAGTTCATGGGTGTGATGAGGCCGCGGAGAAAGCTGAGGTTCACTTCTTCGAGGGATCCGACGACGGTCCGGCCCTCGGCGGGGGCGATGGGGGCGACGGAGGGGACGGCGACCACCCGGCAGCCGGCCGCTTCGGCGGAGGCGACCCCGGTGGCGGTGTCCTCGATGACGGCGCAGCGGGCGGGGTCGACGGCCAGGCCTCTGGCGGCGAGCAGATAGGGGTCCGGATACGGCTTGGTGCGGGGGGTCTCGTCGCCGGCGACCGAGAGCGTGAAGTTGGCGGGGCCCAGGGAGGCGAGGACCCGGTCGATGATGCGGCGGTGCGAGGCGGAGACCAGCGCTGTGGGCACCCGGTGGGCGGCGAGTTCGGCGAGCAGCCGTTCGGCGCCGGGCATCAGCGGCACACCGCGGTCGATCCTGGCCTCGAAGCGGTCGTTGAGCAGCACGGTGAGTTCGGGCAGGGCTATGTCCGCCCCGGTCATCTCGATGAGGAAGCCCGCGCTGCGGCTCATGGGGCCGCCGACCACCACATCGCGCCAGGCCTCGTCCAGCTCGTGTCCGAGGTCGCCAAAGACCTCCGCCTCCGCCTCCCACCAGAAGCCCTCGGTGTCCACGAGGGTGCCGTCCATGTCGAGGAAGACCGCCTCAAGTCCGGCCCCGTCGGCCGGAAGGGTGAACGACTCGGGGACCCTGCTGGTCAGCGACGCGGGGACCGTGCTGGTCATGGGCACACCTCCGGGAGGGACGAGAAGGCCGGTCGCCCTTTTCCACGGCTCTCCCGCGGAAACAAGTCGACCGGCCTGCTTGGGACCGACAAGTGTACGTCCGGCGGGGCGAAAGCGCCCGGGGACAGCGGCGGCATCCCTCCGAGGGGTGGTGCGCGGGGCCCGGAGACGGTACGAGCCCGCCCCCGGAGCGCCGGGGGCGGGCTCGTACGGTGGTACGGGGGCGGTTACCGCGCGTTGAAGTACTTCGCCTGGGGGTGGTGGATGACGATGGCGTCGGTGGACTGCTCGGGATGGAGCTGGAACTCTTCCGAGAGATGGACCCCGATCCGTTCCGGCTGGAGGAGTTCCGCGATCTTCGCCCGGTCCTCGAGGTCCGGGCACGCCCCGTACCCCAGCGAGAACCGCGCGCCCCGGTACTTGAGCGCGAACATGTCCTCCACGTCGGCCGGGTCCTCCCCCGCGTAGCCGAGTTCCGCGCGGACCCGTGCGTGCCAGTACTCGGCGAGGGCTTCGGCGAGCTGGACGGAGAGTCCGTGGAGTTCGAGGTAGTCGCGGTAGGCGTCCTGGGCGAAGAGTTCGGCGGTCGCCTCCCCGATCCGGGAACCGACCGTCACGACCTGGAGACCCACCACATCCACCTCGCCCGACTCCTCGGGGCGGAAGAAGTCCGCCAGGCACAGGTAGCGGCCCCGGCGCTGGCGGGGGAAGGTGAACCGGGTCCGCTCCGAGCCGTCCTCGTGGAGAAGGATCAGATCGTCGCCCTTGGACACGCAGGGGAAATAGCCGTAGACCACGGCGGCCTCAAGCATGTTCTCGGTGTGGAGCTTGTCGAGCCAGCCGCGCAGATGCGGGCGGCCCTCGCTCTCCACCAGCTCCTCGTAGGAGGGCCCGTCACCCGCGCGCGCCTGCTTCAGCCCCCACTGCCCCTTGAACAGCGCGCCCTCGTCCAGCCACGAGGCGTACTCCTTCAGCTGGATCCCCTTGATCACCCGTGTCCCCCAGAACGGCGGCACCGGCACCGGATTGTCCACCGCGACATCCGAGCGCGCCGGGATCTCCGGCTCCACCACATCCAGGACGGGGGTGTCGCGTTTGGCGACCCGGCGCTGCTTGAGTTCCGGCAGTACCGCGCCGGGGACCCCGCGTTTGACGGCGATCAGCGCGTCCATCAGCCGCAGGCCCTCGAACGCGTCCCGCGCGTAGCGGACTTCTCCTTCGTAGATCTCGTGGAGGTCCTGTTCGACATAGGCGCGGGTGAGGGCGGCGCCGCCGAGGATGACGGGGTAGTCGGCGGCCATGTTGCGCTGGTTGAGTTCCTGGAGGTTCTCCTTCATGATCACCGTCGACTTGACCAGCAGGCCGGACATGCCGATCACATCGGCGCGGTGTTCCTGAGCGGCTTCGAGGATCGCGGACACCGGCTGTTTGATGCCGAGGTTGACCACGTTGTAGCCGTTGTTGGAGAGAATGATGTCGACGAGGTTCTTGCCGATGTCGTGGACGTCGCCGCGGACCGTGGCGAGGACGATGGTGCCCTTGCCCTCCGCGTCGGACTTCTCCATGTGGGGTTCGAGGTAGGCGACCGCGTTCTTCATCACCTCGGCGGACTGGAGCACGAACGGCAGCTGCATCTGCCCCGAGCCGAACAGCTCGCCGACGACCTTCATCCCCTCCAGAAGGGTGTCGTTCACGATCGCCAGCGCCGGTCGCTCCTGGAGGGCCTCGTCCAGGTCGCGCTCCAGGCCGTTCTTCTCCCCGTCGATGATCCGCCGCTGGAGACGCTCCTCCAGGGGGAGCGCGAGGAGTTCCTCGGCCCGGCCCGCCTTCAGCGACTTGGTGTTCACTCCCTCGAACAGGGCCATCAGCTTCTGGAGCGGGTCGTAGCCCTCCGCCCGCCGGTCGTAGATCAGGTCCAGGGCGGTGGTGACCTGTTCCTCGTCGAAGCGGGCGATCGGCAGGATCTTCGACGCGTGCACGATCGCCGAGTCCAGACCGGCCTTCACACACTCGTCCAGGAACACCGAGTTCAGCAGCACCCGCGCCGCCGGATTCAGACCGAAGGAGATGTTCGACAGGCCCAGGGTGGTCTGGACGTCGGGGTGGCGGCGCTTCAGCTCCCGGATCGCGCCGATCGTCGCGATCCCGTCACCCCGCGACTCCTCCTGCCCCGTGCAGATCGTGAACGTGAGGGTGTCGATCAGAATGTCCGACTCCAGGATCCCCCAGTTCCCCGTCAGATCGTCGATCAGGCGTTCCGCGATCGCGACCTTGTGCTCGACGGTGCGGGCCTGGCCCTCCTCGTCGATCGTCAGCGCGATCAGCGCCGCGCCATGCTCCTGAGCGAGACGGGTGACCTGCGCGAACCGTGATTCCGGGCCGTCGCCGTCCTCGTAGTTGACGGAGTTGATGACCGCACGGCCGCCCAGCTTCTCCAAACCGGCCCGGATCACCTCCACCTCGGTCGAGTCCAGCACCAGGGGCAGCGTCGAGGCGGTGGCGAAGCGGCCCGCCAGCTCCGCCATGTCCGCCACACCGTCCCGGCCGACATAGTCGACACACAGATCGAGCATGTGCGCGCCCTCACGGATCTGGTCCCGGGCGATCTCCACACAGTCGTCCCAGCGGGCCTCCAGCATCGCCTCGCGGAACTTCTTCGACCCGTTCGCGTTCGTCCGCTCGCCGATCGCCATGTAGGAGGTGTCCTGACGGAACGGCACCGTCTGGTACAGCGACGCCGCCCCCGGCTCCGGACGCGGCTCCCGCGCTCCCGGAACCAGCCCCCGCACCCGCTCCACCACCTGCCGCAGATGCTCCGGCGTCGTCCCGCAGCACCCGCCCACCAGCGACAGCCCGTACTCCCCGACGAACGTCTCCTGCGCATCCGCCAGCTCGGACGCCGACAGCGGATAGTGCGCGCCGTTCTTCCCCAGCACCGGCAGACCGGCGTTCGGCATGCACGACAGAGGGATCCGCGAATGACGGGCCAGATAACGGAGATGCTCACTCATCTCCGCCGGCCCCGTCGCGCAATTCAGACCGATCATGTCGATGCCCAAAGGCTCCAGCGCCGTCAGAGCGGCGCCGATCTCCGAGCCCAGCAGCATCGTGCCCGTCGTCTCGACCGTCACCGAACAGATCAGCGGCAGATCCAGGCCCGAGACATCCAGCGCGCGCCGGGCTCCCAGGATCGCCGCCTTCGTCTGCAGCAGATCCTGCGTCGTCTCCACCAGCAGCGCGTCCGCACCACCGGCGATCATGCCCTCCGCGTTCGCCTGGAACGCGTCCCGCAACACCGTGTAAGGGGCGTGGCCCAGCGTCGGCAGCTTGGTCCCCGGCCCCATCGACCCCAGCACCCAGCGCTGCTGTCCCGTGGACGCCGTGAACTCGTCGGCGACCTCCCGGGCGATCCGCGCGCCCGCCTCGGACAGCTCGTGCACCCGCTCAGGAATGTCATACTCCGCCAGCGCCGCGAAATTCGCCCCGAACGTATTCGTCTCGACACAGTCGACACCCACACCGAAATACGCGGCATGGACGGACCGCACAATGTCCGGGCGGGTCACATTCAGGACCTCATTGCAGCCCTCGAGATTCTCGAAATCCTCAAGAGTCGGATCCTGCTCCTGGAGCATCGTCCCCATCGCACCATCAGCGACAACGACACGCGTGGCGAAAGCCTCACGGAGGGCTGCGATCCTGGTCCGGCTGTCTGCGGAAGCGGAAGGGGCGGAAGAGGTCGGCAACGAGGCCATGGAATGAGCTCCCTGGGATGCGACGGCTGTCGGCTTTGCGGCTTCCGGTGAGAAGGCGCACGGAGTCAGAGTAACCGCAGGGGGCCTGCGGAGTCGTGGGTGTTCCACGGGGCGGACCAAGTTGGCCGGAGGGCTTCTGTGAACCCGTCTGCCACGAGATACTCGCTCCACACTGACCTAGGTCGACATCGACCGATAGTGTTCAGCATTGTCGAACAGCAGTGGGAGAGGGCCGATCCGATGGCGAAGAGCATCCAGTCACTGGAGCGCGCTGCGGCGATGCTGCGTCTGCTCGCGGGCGGAGAGCGCCGGCTGGGTCTCTCGGACATCGCCTCCTCGCTGGAACTGGCCAAGGGGACGGCCCACGGCATTCTGCGCACGCTCCAGGCCGAGGGCTTCGTGGAGCAGGACCCGGCCTCCGGCCGCTATCAGCTGGGGGCCGAGCTGCTGCGGCTGGGCACCGGCTATCTGGACGTCCACGAGCTGCGCGCCCGCGCCCTGGTCTGGACGGACGACCTGGCCCGCTCCAGCGGCGAGAGCGTCCATGTGGGCGTGGCCCACCAGCACGGCGTGCTCATCGTCCACCACGTCTTCCGCCCCGACGACAGCCGCCAGGTGCTGGAGGTGGGGGCCATGCAGCCGCTGCACTCCACGGCGCTGGGCAAGGTGCTGGCGGCCTACGACCCGGTGGCGCACACGGAGGCCCTGGAGGCCGAGCGGGAGGCCTTCACCTCCCGGACGGTGACGGGTCCGGCGGAGTTCGAGGCGGTCCTCGACCTCACCCGCGCGCGCGGGTGGGCGGCCGACGTGGAGGAGACCTGGGAGGGTGTGGCGGCGGTCGCCGCGCCCATCCACGACCGGCGGCGGATGCCCGTGGGGGCGGTCGCCATCACCGGTGGCGTGGAGCGGGTCTGCGAGGGCCGGGAGCTGCGGTCCGAGCTGGTGGCGGCCGTGCGCGAGTGCGCCCGCTCGGTCTCCCGCGATCTCGGCGCCGGCCGGTTCTGACCCGGCGGACGCCCCCGCCCGCCCTCCGGGCCGGTCACCCCGGCCCCTGACGCGCATCCCCTCCGGCCGCCCTCCGGCGAGCCGGACGCCTCCGCGTGCCCGCGCCCGCCGCGCCGCCCCCGCCCGCCCCGGCGGCCCGGCGCGCGCCGCCCGTGCCGCGCACCGTGCGGCCCCACGCGCACGGGCGCATCATCGATAACGATCGGGCTTTGGGGGCATACGACCCTTGACGTCAAGTTGACCAGGGACAAAACTGCCGTTCATCGGTCGGCATTGTCGAACAACTACCGGCGATACCCGTTAGAGTGTGACAAGCGCCAAGGGCCGACAACGCCCTCACCTGAGGGCGCGAACCCCCGGAGTGACCGGGGTTCGCCTTCCCCTGGACGAAGGACAAAGGAGTCGCGGTGTCCAGCTCCGACATCTTTATCGGCGAGATCATCGGAACAGCTGTTCTGATCCTGCTCGGCGGTGGCGTGGTAGCCGCCGTCACCCTCAAGAATTCCAAGGCGCGCGGCGCCGGCTTCCTCGCCATCACCCTGGCGTGGGGCTTCGCGGTGATGACCGCCGTCTACATCAGCGGCCCGCTCTCCGGCGCCCATCTCAACCCCGCCGTCACCCTCGGCATCGCCATCAAGGACGGGGTCTGGGACAACTTCGGCGTCTACCTCGCCGGCCAGCTGCTCGGCGCGATGCTCGGCGCCGCACTGGCCTGGGTCGCCTACTACGGCCAGTTCCGGTCGCATCTCACCGATCCCGAGATCATCGGCGATCAGGCCGAGAAGCCGATCGAGGGCCCGCACAACGGCAGCAAGGCCGGCCCGGTCCTCGGCATCTTCGCCACCGGCCCCGAGATCCGCGTCGTCTGGCAGAACCTCGCCACCGAGATCCTGGGCACCACGGTGCTCGTGCTCGCCGTGCTCACCCAGGGCCTCAACGACGAGGGCAAGGGCCTGAGCATCCTCGGCGGACTGATCACCGCCTTCGTGGTCGTCGGTATCGGCCTCTCCCTCGGCGGCCCGACCGGCTACGCCATCAACCCGGCCCGTGACCTGGGCCCCCGTATCGTTCACGCCCTGCTGCCGCTGCCCAACAAGGGCGGCTCCGACTGGGGCTACGCCTGGATCCCGATCGCCGGTCCGCTGGCCGGCGGAGCACTCGCCGCGGGTATCTACAACCTCGCGTTCGTCTGACCATGAGCGCACGCCGTATACGTACGCCGTACAGGTACAGCCGTATCCCCACCGTACTGAGCAGGAGCACACCGTGACCGATCCACACACCACCGGAACCTCGTCCCACGGACATGGCCCGTTCATCGCGGCCATCGACCAGGGCACCACCTCCAGCCGCTGCATCGTCTTCGACAAGGACGGCCGGATCGTCTCCGTCCACCAGAAGGAGCACGAGCAGATCTTCCCCAAGCCCGGCTGGGTCGAGCACGACGCCGTCGAGATCTGGACGAATGTCCAGGAAGTCGTGGCCGGTGCGCTCGACAAGGCGGGCATCACCGCGGCCGATGTCAAGGCGATCGGCATCACCAACCAGCGCGAGACCACTCTGCTCTGGGACAAGAAGACCGGTGAGCCCGTCCACAACGCCATCGTCTGGCAGGACACCCGCACCGACGCGCTCTGCAAGGAGCTGGGCCGCAATGTCGGCCAGGACCGCTTCCGCCGTGAGACCGGGCTGCCGCTGGCCAGCTACTTCTCCGGCCCCAAGGTCCGCTGGCTGCTCGACAACGTCGAGGGCCTGCGCGAGCGCGCCGAGCGCGGCGAGATCCTCTTCGGCACCATGGACTCCTGGGTCATCTGGAATCTGACCGGCGGAACCGAGGGCGGGGTGCACGTCACCGACGTCACCAACGCCTCGCGCACCATGCTGATGAACCTCTACACCATGAAGTGGGACGACAAGATCCTCGCTTCGATGGAGATCCCGGCCGCGGTGCTGCCCGAGATCCGGTCCTCCTCCGAGGTGTACGGCCTCGCCAAGGGCGGCATCCTCGACGGCATCCCGGTCGCCTCGGCGCTCGGCGACCAGCAGGCGGCGCTCTTCGGCCAGACCTGTTTCGCCGAGGGCGAGGCGAAGTCGACGTACGGCACCGGCACGTTCATGCTGATGAACACCGGTGAGACCCCGGTCAACTCGTACAACGGCCTGCTGACCACCGTCGGCTACCGCATCGGCGACCAGAAGGCCGTGTACGCCCTGGAGGGCTCGATCGCGGTCACCGGTTCGCTGGTGCAGTGGATGCGCGACCAGATGGGCCTGATCAACTCCGCGGCCGAGATCGAGACCCTGGCCCTGTCGGTCGAGGACAACGGCGGCGCGTACTTCGTCCCCGCCTTCTCCGGCCTCTTCGCCCCGTACTGGCGCTCCGACGCCCGCGGTGTGATCGCCGGTCTCACCCGCTATGTCACCAAGGCGCACATCGCGCGCGCCGTGCTCGAGGCCACCGCCTGGCAGACCCGCGAGATCACCGACGCCATGACGAAGGACTCCGGCGTCGAGCTGACCGCGCTCAAGGTCGACGGCGGGATGACCTCCAACAATCTGCTGATGCAGACCCTCTCGGACTTCCTGGACGCGCCCGTGGTGCGTCCGATGGTCGCCGAGACGACCTGCCTCGGCGCGGCGTACGCCGCAGGTCTGGCCGTCGGTTTCTGGCCGGACACCGACGCACTGCGCGCCAACTGGCGCAGGGCCGCCGAATGGACCCCTCGCATGGACGCCGAGCAGCGCGAACGCGAGTACAAGAACTGGCTCAAGGCCGTCGAGCGGTCCATGGGCTGGCTTGAGGAAGAGGAGTAAGACATGACCACCCCGCAGAGCGTTCCGTCCCTCGGAGCGCACCCGGCAGCCGGCTCCCTCCCGAGCCGTGCCGAGACACGGGAGCAGCTCTCCAGGGCGACGTACGACCTCCTGGTGATCGGCGGCGGCATCCTGGGCATCTCCACCGCCTGGCATGCGGCCCAGTCCGGGCTGCGGGTGGCCCTGGTGGACGCCGGCGACTTCGCCGGCGCCACCTCCTCCGCCTCCTCCAAGCTGCTCCACGGCGGTCTGCGGTATCTGCAGACCGGCGCGGTGAAGCTGGTGGCGGAGAACCACTTCGAGCGCCGCGCGGTCTCCCGCGAGGTGGCCCCCCACCTCGCCAACCCGCTGACCTTCTATCTGCCGGTCTACAAGGGCGGACCGCACGGCGCGGCGAAGCTGGGCGCGGGAGTCTTCGCGTACTCCGCGCTCTCCGCCTTCGGCGACGGCGTCGGCCATGTCATCAGCGCCGCCAAGGCGCAGCGTGACGTGCCCGAGCTGCGGACCGAGGGTCTGAAGGCCGTCGCCGTCTACGGGGACGACCAGATGAACGACTCGCGCATGGCGCTGATGACGGTCCGCGCGGCCGTCGAGGCGGGCGCGACCGTGCTCAACCACGCCGAGGTGACCGGGCTGCGGTTCACCAAGGGCCGGGTCACGGGCGCGGAGCTGAAGGACCGGCTGGACGGCACGGAGTTCGGGGTGAGCGCCCGGCTGGTGCTGAACGCCACCGGCCCGTGGGTGGACCACCTGCGCCGGATGGAGGACCCGAACGCGGCTCCGTCGATCCGGCTCTCCAAGGGCGCGCACCTGGTGCTCAAGCGCACCTCGCCGTGGAAGGCCGCGCTGGCGACCCCGATCGACAAGTACCGCATCACCTTCGCCCTGCCCTGGGAGGACATGCTGCTCCTGGGCACCACGGACGAGGAGTTCGAGGGCGACCCGGCCGATGTCTCGGTCAATGAGAAGGACACCGCCCAGATCCTGGACGAGGCCGCGTTCTCGATCCGCGACCAGCAGCTGTCGCGCGATCTGATCACGTACTCCTTCGCGGGTCTGCGGGTGCTGCCGGGCGGTCCCGGCGACACCTCGAAGGCCAAGCGGGAGACGGTGGTCTCGGAGGGCGCCGGCGGAATGCTGTCGGTGGCCGGCGGCAAGTGGACGACGTTCCGCCACATCGGTCGTACGGTGATGAACAAGCTCGCCGCGCTGCCCGGGCAGCCGCTGGCGGAGGACATGGAGCCGATCTCGCGGCTGCCGAAGAAGCTTCCGCTGCCCGGCATAGCCAACCCGAACGCGGTGGCGCACCGGCTGCTGGTAGACGGCGGTACGCCGGGGCCCCGGATGGCCGCGGACACCGCGCGCCACCTGGCGACCCACTACGGCTCGCTCTCCTTCGACATCGCGCGGCTGGCCAACGACGACCCGGCGCTGGCCGAGCGGATCCACCCGGACGCGCCGGAGATCTGGGCGCAGGTGGTGTACGCGCGTGACCACGAGTGGGCCGAGACGGCCGACGATGTGCTGCGCCGGCGTACGACGCTGACGATCCGGGGCCTGGCCACGGACGAGATCCGGGGCAAGGTCACGGATCTGCTCGGCGACCGGTCGTAGGGCGGACCGGAACCGGACCGAAGTGACGGAAGGTGTGGGGCGGCTCCCGGTCGGGGGCCGCCCCGCACGCCGTTCGCGGCGGGCCGTGCGACGGGCCGTGTGGAAGATTCGCCGGTCACCGCCCGGATGAATCAGCAGGCGGATGGGTAGCTGAGGCGGATCGGGCACGTCTTGGCGGGTCTTGGCCAAGGTTCACCCGCCCGTGCAAGAGGGCTGCGGCGACAGACCCCGCAAGCCGTAAGGTTGGGGCCGTACGAGAGGCACGTCGGAAGGAGGCACTGGGTGATCGAGCTCGAGGGGGTACCCGAGCTGATCGACCCGGTCATGGTGGCCGCGTTCGAGGGCTGGAACGACGCCGGCGACGCCGCCTCCACAGCGGTCGCGCATCTGGACCGGGAGTGGAAGGGCGAGGTGTTCGCGGCACTGGATGCCGAGGACTACTACGACTTCCAGGTCAATCGGCCCACGGTGTGGCTGGACGGCGGAGTACGGAAGATCACCTGGCCCACGACCCGGCTGTCCGTGGTCCGGATCGGCGGCGAGAAACCGCGTGACCTGGTGTTGGTGCGGGGCATAGAGCCGTCCATGCGCTGGCGTTCGTTCTGCAACGAGATCCTCGGATTCGCCCATGAACTGGGGGTGGAGATGGTGGTGATCCTGGGCGCGCTGCTCGGGGACACCCCGCACACCCGGCCGGTGCCGGTGAGCGGCATCACCTCGGACCCGGATCTGGCCAGGACGATGGACCTGGAGGAGACGCGGTACGAGGGGCCCACCGGAATCGTCGGGATTCTGCAGGAGGCGTGCACGCACGCGGGGGTGCCGGCGGTGAGCCTGTGGGCGGCGGTGCCGCACTATGTGTCGCAGCCGCCCAATCCCAAGGCGACGCTGGCGCTGCTGAACCGGCTGGAGGATCTGATCGGTCTGCGGATCCCGCTGGGCGAACTGCCCGAGGACGCCAGGGCCTGGCAGCTGGGCGTCGATCAACTGGCGGCCGAGGACGGCGAGGTGGCGGAGTACGTCCAGACGCTGGAGGAGGCACGGGACACGGCCGAGCTGCCGGAGGCCTCCGGGGAGGCGATCGCCCGGGAGTTCGAGCGGTATCTGCGGCGGCGGGACGGCGGCCCCGGGCCCGGTCCCGGTGTCGCGACCGACGGCGGGGAGGGCGGGGCGTATCTGCGGGATCCCGCCGGCGGGCTGAACCGGCCCTCGAAGCCGCCGCGTCCGGAGCAGTCCCCCGAGACCGCCGAGTCCCCGGGGACCGAACCGGAGTCGAAGCAGGAACAGAAACCGGAAGCGAAACCGGAACCGGAAGCGGAAGCGGAAGCGGAGTCCAGGCCGAAGCCGGTCAGACGCAAACGCAAGAGCAAGAGTGCCGACGAGGACGACGGGGATCCCCCGCAGGTCTGAGGGACGGTACGAGAAGGAGGGGCGGGGTCCGTGCGGACCCCGCCCCTCCTTCTCGTACTCGCTCCGGGTGCTACAGCGCGACCCCGAGCAGGGCGTCGACCGTACGCGAGACCAGTCCGGGCGCGCCCTCGTCCGTACCGCCCCCGGCGTGCTGGCGTGCCGCCCAGCGGTCGACGGCGGCCAGTGCGGAGGGGGCGTCGAGGTCGTCCGAGAGGGCTTCCCGGATCTCCTCGACCAGGTCGTCGGCGGACGGCCCGTCGGGCCGCGACACCGCCGCGCGCCAGTGGTCCAGCCGGGCCACGGCGTCCCGGAGCACCTGGTCGGTCCACTCCCAGTCGGAGCGGTAGTGGTGGGAGAGGAGAGCGAGCCTGATGGCGGCCGGGTCCACGCCCTCGCGGCGCAGCGCGGAGACGAAGACCAGATTGCCCTTGGACTTCGACATCTTCTCGCCGTCGAGGGCGACCATCCCGGCGTGGACGTAGGCCCGCGCGAAGGGGTGCTCGCCGGTGAGGGCCTGGGCGTGCGAAGCGCCCATCTCATGGTGCGGGAAGACGAGGTCGGAGCCGCCTCCCTGGATGTCGAAGCCCATGCCGAGGTGGTCCAGGGCGATGGCCACGCACTCGATGTGCCAGCCGGGGCGGCCCCGGCCGAGGCGTCCGCCGTCCCAGTTCGGCTCGCCCTCGCGGGCGGCCATCCACAGCATCGGGTCGAGCGGGTTCTTCTTGCCGGACCGGTCCGGGTCCCCGCCGCGTTCGGCGGAGAGCAGCCGCATCGCCTCGGCGTCGAGGTGGGAGACCTCGCCGAAGTGGGGGTCCGCCTCGACGGAGAAGTAGATGTCGCCTTCGAGTTCATAGGCGGCACCGGCGTCCAGCAGCCGCTCGACGAGCGGCACGATGCCGGGTATCGCTTCGACGGCACCGATGTAGTGGCGCGGCGGCAGCATCCGCAGCGCCGTCATGTCCTCGCGGAAGAGGGCGGTCTCGCGCTCGGCGAGCCGGGTCCAGTCGTGCCCGTCGCGGATGGCGCGCTCCAGGAGCGGGTCGTCGACGTCGGTGACGTTTTGGACGTAGTGAACCTGCCGCTTGGTGTCGAGCCACACGCGCTGGACGAGGTCGAACGCGTTGTAGGTCGCCGCGTGACCGATGTGGGTCGCGTCGTACGGCGTGATGCCGCAGACATAGATTCGGGCGACGGGACCGGGATCGAGGGTCAGGAACCCACCGGTCGCTGTGTCGTGGATCCGGAGGTCGCGGCCCTTGCCAGGCAGGGCGGGGACCTCAGAAGCGGGCCAGGCATGCATGCCTTGAGCGTAACCGGACAACTGATCCGTTCACTAACCAGATCAAGCCGAATTGGCCGGATAGACACTCTGAGGGGGTAACTCATGTCCGTTCGGGGCCACGGAACGCGATACTCCGCACCGGGCCCCGTCAAAGATCAGACAGGTGGCCAGGGGATCGCGGGCCACTGGCCCGAGGGGGACGGATGGGTGCCCGAGGCTCGCAGGGCGGCCACTCTGGCCCGTACCGCGTCCACCTCCGCCGGTGTCAGCAGCTCCCCCAGCCGGGTGACCAGCGCCGCTCCGTCCGCCAGCGCGCCGGACAGGCTCTCCAGCGCCTCCAGCGCCTCCGCCGGCAGGGGCTCCCCCGCCCAACCCCAGAGCAGCGTGCGCAGCTTGTCGTCGACGTTGAAGGTGACGCCGTGGTCGATCGCGTACAGCGTCCCGTCCGGCGCGGGCAGCAGATGCCCGCCCTTGCGGTCGCCGTTGTTGATCACCGCGTCGAGCACCGCGAGCCGGCGCAGCCGGGTGTCGTCGGCGTGGACCAGCAGCGCCGTACGCCCCTCGCCGACCTGCGCGAGGCCGACCGCCTTCCAGCCGTCCGCCGGCTTCTCCTCGTCCACGAGCGCCAGCAGGGAGGCGGCGGGGTCCGCCTCGATCCAGAGCTGGACCATGCCCCGGCCGTACGGCCCGTCCCGCAGGACGGTGGGCGGCACCAGGTGCCAGCCCAGCGCCTCGGAGACCTCGTACGCCGCGACCTCGCGCTGGGCCAGCGTCCCGTCCGGGAAGTCCCACAGGGGGCGCTCCCCGGAGACCGGCTTGTAGACGCAGGAGGCCTCGGCGCCCTCGTACGAGACGGAGCAGAACAACACCGCGTTGGAGGCCTCGCGGACCTGGCCGCGCACGGCCAGCTCGCCATTGGCGAGCAGATCCAGCGAGGTCACGCTCCCCGTCGGTATCCGTTCTGGCGCGGGCATACGTGTCCTTCCGGATCGAGCGGCAGGCTGCACAGCGGGCAGGGCGCCCGGCCGGCGTTCACCACGTCCAGGGCGCGCTTGGCGAAGGACCTCGCCTGCGCCCCGGTCAGCCGGACGCGGAGCATCGGCGGGCCGTTCTCCTCGTCCTGGAGCAGTCGCTCCTCGGCGTCCGCCAGCTCTTCGTCCGAGCCGGCGTCCAGCTCGACCAGCGCCTGCGCCTCGACGATCATGCGCTGTTCCTCGCCGTCCCAGGCCAGGGCCATCGTGCCGACCCGGAACTCCTCCTCGACGGGGGAGTCCAGCGGCGCGGTGTCCGCGACATCGGCGGGGGCGACCGCGGGCACCGGGGCATTGCCCCCGGTACGGCGTACGACTTCGTCCAGCAGCTCGTCGATGCGCTCGGCGAGCGCCGCGACCTGGGTCTTCTCCAGGGCCACGCTGGTCACGCGCCCTCCCGCCGACGCCTGGAGGAAGAACGTACGGCGTCCAGGGAGCCCGACCGTGCCGGCGACGAACCGGTCCGGGGGGTCGTAGAGGAACACCTGACGGGACACGCTCTCTCCCTCAAAATTCAACGGACGGCCCGATCGGGCCGGTGGTCTTTCGGCGCGTCCACCCTACTGCGCCCGGCGATCACGGTGCGCCCGCGCCGCCCCCCACGACCGCGTCGCCCTCCGCGGCCCGCTCCCCGCCGCCGCGCGGCGCGAGGTCGCCCAGCTCGCCGGTGTCGCCGAGCCGCAGCAGGAACGGGCGGGTGCGGGTGTAGCGGATCGCGGTCACGGAGCACGGTTCCACATGGATCCGCTGGAAGAGATCGAGGTGCATGCCGAGCGCGTCCGCGACGAGCGACTTGATGATGTCGCCGTGCGAGCACATCAGATACACCGCGTCCTCGCCGTGCTCGGCGTCGACCCGGTCGTTCCACTCGCGCACCGCGTCCACCGCGCGGGCCTGCATCGCCCGCATCGACTCCCCGCCGGGGAAGACCGCCGCCGAGGGGTGCTGCTGCACGACCTCCATCAGCGGTTCGCCCGCCAGCTCCGCCAGCTTGCGGCCCGACCAGTCGCCGTAGTGGCACTCGCCGATCCGCTCGTCGGTCTGCGGCTCCAGCCCGGGCCGGGCGTCCAGCAGCGGTCGCAGGGTCTGCAGACAGCGCTCCAGCGGGCTGCTGACCACCGCGGCGATCGGCACATCGGCGAGCCGTGCGGGCAGCGAGGCGGCCTGGGCGGCCCCGCGCTCGTCGAGATGGACTCCCGGGGTCCAGCCGGCGAGCAGTCCGGCCGTGTTGGCGGTCGAGCGTCCGTGGCGTACGAGAATCAGCGTGGCCATGACCGCAAGCCTAGGGCCTCCCCTTTGGATCTTGCTAGGTCGGTCCGGCCCTGCGGGTGCGCGGGAGTACGCCGGGGTGAGCGGGATCGTGCCGGGGTGCGGCGGGGTGGCGGGCACGGGAGAATGCGCGCTGTGATCGTGGACTGCGCCATCTATCGCGACGGGCGTCGCACCGAGGGGCCCGGCGACCTCTCCGACGCGCTCGGCCTGGCCAGGGCGAGCGGTGACACTTTTCTGTGGATCGGGATGCATGAGCCGACCGAGGAGGAGTTCGGCCTCGTCAGAACGGAGTTCGGGCTCCATCCGCTGGCGGTGGAGGACGCGCTGCGGGCCCATCAGCGGCCCAAGCTGGAGGTGTACGACGACTCGCTCTTCGTGGTCCTGAAGCCGGTGGTGTACGAGCCCCGGGGCGACACCGTCACCACCGGTGAGCTGATGCTTTTCATCGGAGACTCGTTCGTGGTGACGGTCCGGCACGGCGAGGGCGCGGCCCTGTCGGACGTGCGCAAGCGGCTGGAGTCCGAGCCCGATGTGCTGGCGCACGGGCCGACGGCGGTGCTGTACGCGGTCAGCGACGCGGTGGTGGACCACTACATCGAGGTCGCCGGGGAGCTTCAGGTGGACCTGGAGGAGATGGAGGCCGCCGTCTTTGACCCGGGCGGCGGCACCGGCGGCGGTGCGGGCGCGTCGGGGCCGGGGACGGCCGCGCGGATTTACACGTTTAAACGGCAGGTGCTGGAATTCCGGCGGGCGACCGGGCCGCTGGCGGGTCCGATGTCCCGGCTGGCGAGCGCGGCAGTGCCGTTCGTCCACGAGCATTCCCAGCCATTCTTCCGCGATGTCAGCGACCATCTGACCCGGGCGAACGAACAGGTGGAGGGGTTGGACCGGCTGTTGTCGGACATTCTGGCCGCGCATCTGGCCCAGCAGGGCGTCCGGCAGAACGACGACATGCGCAAGATCTCGGCGTGGGCGGCGATGGCGGCCGTTCCCACCCTGGTCGCGGGGATCTACGGGATGAATTTCGCACACATGCCGGAGCTGGGGTGGGTGGGCGGCTATCCCGCCGTGCTGCTGGTGATGGCGGTCGCGGTCTACAGCCTGTACCGGCTCTTCAAACGCCGGGGCTGGATGTAGACGGCGGGGACGCGGACACGGCGGGGTCAGAAGGCGGGAGCGGGGGTGGGCGGGCCGTCGAGGGCCCCGCGCAGCTCCGGCATGGCGAGCCGGACCATACGGTGCCAGCCGCCGAAGCGCTCGTACGCGTACATCCCCCGGACGCCCGCCGCGAGGGCGGCGGACTTGGGCCGGGGCCAGCGCAGCAGCCGCCCCATGTGCCCCATCACGGCGAGGCTCACATCGCGGTAGACCTCGATCTCGGCGAGCGCGCTCTCGCGCAGCACCCGCTGGATGGCGCGGCCGTGGCCGGCGGCGGCGAGGCCGAGGAGTTCCTCGTGGCAGTAGGCGAGGTGGTTCTCCTCGTCGCGGCTGATGATCCTGATGGCGTTGCCGACCTCGGGGTGCTCGCCGAAGAACCCGACCAGCATGTCCATCTGGTCGGCCGCGCGCTGCTCGGTGACCCGGCTGTGGGAGAGGTAGACGAGGATGTCCCGCTCGGTGAGGGGTTCGTCGCGGCCCAGCTTGGCATGGGTGAGGCCGATGCCCCGGCGCTCCAGGAGCATGGTGTAGTCGGTCTCCGACGGTACCGGGACGGGGTCGAGGCCGCGCCTTCTGAGGAGCCCGTTGAAGATCCGGCCGTGTTTGTCCTCGTCCGTGCCGTGGCGGGTGATCCTGGGCGCGAGGGCACGCATGCTCTCGGGCACCAGGGCGGCTATCCGGCCGTTCTCCCAGCCGCCCTGTGCCTCACCGCTGGCGGCGATGGAGCAGAAGAGCTGGAAGGCCCTGTCGTCGTCGATGATTTCCTGGAAAAGGCTGCGGGCCGAGAGCATGACTGCCACCTCCTGAGACTTCCCAGGGCAAGCGTCAGCGCGAGGGCCGGGTGCGGGCAACAGCTGGGGCCCTCAAACTCCGCCGAATGGCGGACTTCGGCCCGGACGGCCGGGGGATCCCCCGGCCGTCCGAAGGGTTCAGGCCAGCTGGGCGCGGTCCAGGGCCTCGACGCCGGCGCGCAGGGCGGCGATCCGGTCCTGGAGGGTGAGACCGGCGGGGGCGAGGGTGAGGGTGGTGACCCCGGCCGCCGCGTAGGCCTGCATCCGGTCGGCGATCCGCTCCACGGGACCGAGGAGCGTGGTGGAGTCGATCAGCCGGGCGGGGATCGCCGCCGCCGCGCCCGCCTTGTCGCCGGCCAGGTACTTGTCCTGGATCTCGGCGGCCTCCTTCTCGTATCCCATGCGCCGGGCGAGCCGGTTGTAGAAGTTCTGCTTCCGGCTGCCCATGCCGCCGACGTAGAGGGCGGTGTACGGGCGGAAGGCGTCGGCCAGCGCGTCGATGTCCTCGCCGACCGCCAGCGGCAGGGTGGGACAGACGTCGAAGCCCTCCATCGTCTTCCCGGCCTTCTCGCGGCCCGCGCGGAGATGGCTGATCGCGGTGGACTCCAGGTGTTCGGCGGCGGAGAAGATCAGCAGCGCGCCGTCCGCGATCTCGCCGGTCTGCTCCAGGTTCTTGGGGCCGATCGCGGCGATGTAGAGGGGGATGTGCTCCCGGGTGGGGTGGACGGTGAGCCGCAGCGGCTTGCCGGGGCCGTCGGGCAGCGGGAGAGTCCAGTGCTCGCCCTGGTGGGAGAGGCGCTCGCGGCTCATGGCCCGGCGGACGATCTCGACGTACTCCCGGGTGCGGGCGAGCGGCTTGTCGAACTTGACCCCGTACCAGCCCTCGGAGACCTGGGGGCCCGAGACGCCGAGGCCGAGGCGGAAGCGACCGCCGGAGAGGGAGTCGAGGGTCGCGGCGGTCATCGCGGTCATCGCGGGCTGACGGGCCGGGATCTGGAGGATCGCGGAGCCGACGTCGATCCGCTCGGTCTGGGCGGCGACCCAGCTCAGCACGGTGGGGGCGTCGGAGCCGTACGCCTCCGCCGCCCAGCAGACGTCGTAGCCGAGCCTGTCGGCCTCCTGGGCGACCGCGAGATTGTCGCCGTCCATGCCCGCGCCCCAGTAGCCGAGGTTGATGCCGAGCCGCATAAACGCTCCCTCTTACTGATCAGTAACGTCCGTGTTCGGGGGACTCTAGCGCGCGGGGCGGCGATCCGTCAGGGGCCCCGTGCCGCGCGGGGTTGTCCACAGGCCCTCTCGGCCCGGGGCCCCGGCCAGTAATCTCACCGGTCATGGAGCAGAGGCATCTCGGCCGCACCGGCCTGCGCGTGTCCCGCATCGGACTCGGCACCCTGACCTGGGGCCGGGACACCGACGAACACGACGCGGCGGATCAGCTCAAGGCGTTCTGGGAGGCGGGCGGGACGCTCGTCGACACCGCGGATGTGTACGGGGGCGGGGACGCGGAATATCTGCTGGGCCGGCTGGTGGAACGGCTGGTCCCCCGGCGGGATCTGGTGATAGCGACCAAGGCGGGCAGCGTGCCCGATCCCGAGAGACGCTTCGACGGCTCGCGCGGCCATCTGCTCGCCTCGCTGGACCACTCGCTGGCCCGGCTGGGGACGGACTACGTGGATCTGTGGCAGGTGCACGCCTTCGACCCGCTCACCCCGCTGGACGAGACGCTCCAGGCGCTCGACATCGCGGTGAGCAGCGGGCGGGCCCGGTACGCGGGGGTGTCGAACTTCTGCGGCTGGCAGCTGGCCAAGGCGGCGACCTGGCAGCTGGCGGTCCCCGGGGTGCGGACCCGGCTGGCCAGCACCCAGATGGAGTACTCGCTGCTTCAGCGGGGCGTGGAGCGGGAGGTGCTGCCGGCCGCCCTCGATCTGGGCATCGGGCTGCTGCCGTCCTCCCCGCTGGGCCGGGGGGTGCTCACCGGCAAGTACCGGCGCGGGACGCCCTCCGGCTCGCGGGGCGCGTCCGAGCTGCTGGGGCCGTTCGTGGAGCCGTATCTCGACGAGATGGCGGACGGCATCGTGGACGCGGTGCTGACGGCGGCGGACGGGCTGGCGACGACCGCGCTCCATGTGGCGCTGGCCTGGGTGCGGGACCGGCCCGGAGTGGTCGCGCCGATCGTCGGCGCGCGCAACGCGCAGCAGCTGATGGCCGCGCTGTCAGTGGAGGCGCTTACGCTTCCAGACGAGATCTGCCGGGCGCTGGACGATGTGTCCGCGCCCGTGCACCGCTATCCCGATCAGGACTGGAGCACGCTGTGACCGCGTCTTCCCGGGGGCCGAACCCCGAACCCCCGGCCGCTGTCGACCGTGAGGCCGAGGAGGCCGAGGAGGCCGAGGGCCTGGAGAGCACCGAGGCCGGGAGCGGTGAGGAGGTCTCCGACGCGGCGGCCTCCGACGGCGAGGCGGCTGAGGCGGAGGCGGAGGCGGAGGCGGAGGCGGAGGCCGGGAAGCCGACCGAGGCGGAGGCGGAGATCGCCGCGCAGCGGGAGCTGCGGGAGCGGATCGAGCGGCGGAAGGCCGAGAAGGAAGGTCCCATCGAGAGCGGGACCAAGCTGAGCGGCCGGGCCGCCGATCTGCTCGCGGCGGTACGGGCCGTGGAGAGCGGCGCGAAGCCCGGCAGCGCCTTCTACGACTCCCCCGCGCCCGCCCCGAGGCCCTCGGCGGCGGTCGCCGAGCCACCCGCCCGGGAGACCGCACCCAGGCCCCCCGGGCGGGCGTCCGCGCCGGGCGGCGCGCCGGAGACCGTCGCGGCCGTCCGGCGGGTGCTCGCCGAGGGCGGCGCGCCCGAGGCCTTCGCCGCCCGGGCGGCCGAGGCGCTCGGCGAGCAGGCCGCGGAAGCGCTGCGCGAGGACCCCTGGCGGCTGCTGTCCGTGCCCGGCGTCCGGCCCGAGCAGGCCGACGGGTTCGCCCGGGCCCTGCTCGGCGGCGCGTGCGGGCCGGACGACGAGCGGCGGGCGGCGGCCCTGGTCGTCTGGCAGCTGGAGGGCGCGGCCCTGCTCGGACACACGGCGCTGGACTCGGCCGCCGTGCGCGAGGGGCTGGCCGAGCGGTCGGTGCCCGACCCCGGGCCGGCCCTGGAGCGGGCGATCGCCGACGGGGCCGTGCTGGTGTTCCAGGAGGACGCCGAGGAGGACCCGGGCACCCCGGACGGCCCGGAGGAGGCTTCTCAGGCTCCGGACGAGGGCGCGGAGGCGGCCGTGGAGGCCGCCGCGCCGGGCCCGGTGCTGCTGGGGCTCGACCGGTACGCGCTGGCCGAGGAGAGCCTCGCGGACGGCCTGGCCAGGCTCGCCAGGTCCGGGGCGGACGCCCGCTGGGAGGCGGCCGAGCCCGGCGAGCTGGTCCGCGCGGTCGCGGCGAGCGGTCTGGTGACCCACAGCGGCGGCGAGGCGGCGCGGGCCGAGCCCGTGGCGCTGGCCGGGGCCGCCGAGGCGCTCGGGCTGCGCGCGGTGGTCGCGGTCCACAGCGAGCGCGGCCGACGGGCCGCCGGACCGGCGGCGGTCACCGTGGCCGGGCTGCTCTCCGGCGGCGAGGGCCCCGGCCGGGACGGCGACGGCGCGCTCGCGCTGGATCTGCTGGTGGTGCTGGACGCGCCGCTGCTCGATGTGGAGAGCGCCGCGATGCTGGTGGAGTCGCTGCCGGACGGCAGCCGGCTGGTGCTCAGCGGCGATCCCGGCCAGCTGGGCTCGGCGGGGGCCGGCCGGGTCTTCGGCGATCTGCTGGCGGCCCGGGTCTGCCCCGGGATCGTCTCCCGGGTCCCGGACCCCGGCCCGATCGGCGAGCTGGTGTCGGGGATCGGCGTCGGCGAGCTGAACCGGGTGGCGGCCCCCGGCAAGGAGATCGTCATCGTGCCCGTGCGCGACGCGGGCGAGGCCGTCCACCGTACGGTGCAGCTCGTCGCCGACTCGGTGCCCCGGGCGATCGGAGTGCCCGCCGAGCAGACCCAGGTGATCACCGTGGGCCACGGCGGCTCCGCCGGCACCCGCGCGCTCAACGCGGCGCTCAAGCAGCGGCTGAACCCCGGCCCCGGCCGGTTCGGCGGCTTCGACCCGGGCGACCGCGTGGCCTACACGGCGGCACCGGGACGCACCCGCCCCGGCACGGTCGTCTCGGCGGACGCCGAGGGGCTGCGGCTGGACTGCGAGGGCGAGCCGGTGACGGTGCCGAAGGCGCGGGTGGAGTCGGCGCTGCGGCACGGCTGGGCGCTGACGGCGCACCAGGCGGCGGGGATGCGCTGGCCGGCGGCGGTCGTGGTGCTGCCGGGGGACGCGGCGCGGGGGCTCAGCCGCCCCTGGGTGTACACCGCGTTCAGCCGCGGCGAGCGCCATCTGTCCGTGGTGCACGGAGTGGATCAGGCGCTGCCGCGCGCCGTGGCGGAGATCGGCCCCCAGGAGCGCACGACCAGGCTGCGGCCCCTCCTGGAAGGGCTGCTCGCCACCGCCGAGTGACGGAGAGCGCCGGGAAGCGCCGTCTCCCGGACCGGTCGCGGTCCGGGAGGCGGCGGCCCCGGCGTACGGGCGGCGCGGACGGGTGTCAGCGCTCCGCCTCGTCGAGGTCCTCGATGTCCTCGCCCAGCTCGTCGTGCTCGTCCTCGTCGAAGACGGAGCTGACGTCGAAGCGGATCACGATCCCCTGCGGGTCGGCCGCCTCGAAGGGGGTGCTCAGCCACTCGCCCGGCTCGGCGAGTTCGTCCAGGGCCGACACCCAGAGGGTGGAGTCGCCCTCCTCCAGGCCGAACTCCTTGTGGCGGGAGGCGATCTCGTCGGGTTCGTACTCGCCGAAGACCAGGCCGAGCGCCGCGTGGACGCCGGTGCCCGCGGCCCGGGAGCGCCCGGGTGCGTCCTCCTCGGGGTCGAGGTCGGCGATGCGCCGCGCCTGCGAGAGCAGCCGGGCCGGTTCGACCACCGCGTAATCACGCCGGATCAGCACGCTGAGGGCGTTCGGCTCGTCGGGGCCCGCGTAGGCCGGCAGAGGTTCGTCGGCCCCCGGGATCTCGAAGGGAGTGACCTCGTCATAGCGGTCGTAGAGGCGCTCGTCGTACGCCTCCGCCGCGACGGCCAGGGCGTTGAAGGCGTCGTAGACGGCCGGGTCGTCCTCTCCAGTGCGGTTCTCGACCGCCACGAGGTGGCGGTCCAGTGCGGCTTTGACCGCCTCGGCGGCGGCACGTACCTCGTCAGCGGTGGGCGGCGCGACATCAGACATAGTGCAGACGCTATCCGTACCGGGCAGGTGCCCGCACAATAGATGCGATGCCGGAATACGAATTTGTCGATGTGTATGTGCCGCGCGGGGTCTCCCGCAAGGAAGCAACGCGTCTTTTGACCGATCATGCCGAGTACGGACACTGGGAGTTGGACCGACTGAGCCTGCGCCGGGACGGCAGCCGCAGGGTGCGGTTGCGCCGGCGGATCATCCGCCAGGTGCGCGCCACCTGGTGAACAGCACGGAGTGGGCCCCGCGGGATCGCGGGGCCCACTCCGCCGGAACGCTGTGCGTGCTTCAGGCGCGGACGCGGGCGCGGCGGTAGAGCACCGCTCCGGCCAGCATCATGCCCGCGCCGACCGGGATGATCAGGCCGAGCGAGTCGGCTCCGGTCTGCGCGAGCTGCACGTCCCTGGGCTGCTCCACGATCCGGGAGCTGTTCGCCTTGTGGGCGTTGGTGGTGGTACGCCCGTGCACCCCGGGGTCGCCGGGGGTGCTCGGGCGGGTGGTGGGCGGCTCGCCCGGAAGCCCCGGCGGGGTGACCGGGGGCGGGTTGCCCGGGGTGACGGGCTTGACGGGCGGAGTGGGCTTGCCCGGCTGCGCGGGCTTTCCGGGCGGGTTCGCCTCGGAGACATTGGCGCAGTCGTTGCCGAAGGTGGGGTTCAGCAGTCCGCCGAGGTTGACGCTGTTCCCGCAGGCGTTCACCGGGACGTCGATCGGGGCCTGGACATTGTTGCCGGAGGCGACGCCGGGAGAGTTGTGGGCGCCGCCGCCCGCGTGCGCGCCGCCGCCGGCCTGGACGCCCCCGGAGGTGGATCCGCCGGGCTGCGGGCCCGCGGTGTCGCCGCCGCCCGGCTTGACCGGCTGGACCGGCCCGGGGCTGTTGTCGACATTGGCGCAATTATTGCCGAACGAGGGGTTCAGCAGCGCGATCGCGTTGACGGAGTTGCCGCACGCGTTGACGGGCACGCTGACGGGCACCTGGACCGAGTTCCCGGACGCGACGCCCGGCGAGTTGGACGCACCTCCGTACGCCTCGGCGCCGGCGTGGGCGTAACCGCCGCCCAGCGCGAGCGCGCCGCCCGCCGCCGCCATGGTGATCAGGCCCTTGCGAGTGACCTGTCGCATAGGTAGCTTCCCTGCCTTTTTTCTTTCAGGAATACCTCCGGGCGCGGTGCCCGGGAGCGGAAAGCCGGGCGGTCCCGTGAGTGCGTGTGCACGCGCTCACGGGACCGCCCGGGTTCAAACCCAAACCCCGATGGGTTGAGTCACCACATCAAGAGTTGACGCAAGTGTTGCCGAAGGCAGGGTTCAGCAGCCCGACCACGTCGATCGTGTTTCCGCACACGTTCACCGGGATGTGAACGGGCACCTGGACGGCGTTGCCGGAGATCACGCCGGGGGAGCCGACAGCGGCACCCTGGGCGCCGGCGTCAGCCATGGCCACACCCGCACCGGCGAGCAGCAGACCACCCGTGGCAGCCGCAGCGGCGACGACCTTCTTGATCATTGTTCCTCCTTGTTGGCAAAGCGATCCCAGCCGCGGACCGCATCACCTGTAACGAGGAGGCCGGAGCGGGGCTACGAGCCCGATCCACCTTTCACTCTTTCCAGTCAGGGGCGTACGGATCATCGATTACTTCCGGTCCGGTGCCTCCGGTCCGGTTCAGGCCTGGTCGATGAACCGGTCGAGCACCCGCACCCCGAACTTCAGGCCGTCGACGGGCACCCGCTCGTCCACGCCGTGGAACATCCCGGCGAAGTCCAGCTCCGGGGGGAGCTTCAGCGGGGCGAAGCCGAAGCAGCGGATGCCGAGGTCGTCGAAGGACTTGGCGTCGGTGCCGCCGGAGAGCATGTACGGGACGGCCCGTGCGATGGGGTCCTCGGCCCGCAGCGCGGTCTGCATGGCGTCCACCAGGTCGCCGTCGAAGCTGGTCTCCAGCGCCTTGTCGCCGTGGACGTCCTCGCGCCGCACCCGGGGGCCGAGCAGCCGGTCGAGATCGGTGAGGAACTCGTCCTCGTACCCGGGCAGAAAACGCCCGTCGACATGGGCGGTGGCCTGGCCCGGGATGACATTGACCTTGTACCCGGCCCCGAGCATGGTGGGCGCGGCGGAGTTGCGCAGGGTCGCGCCGATCATCTTGGCGATCCCGCCGAGCTTGGCGAGGGTGGCCTCCATGTCCTCCGGGTCGAGCGGGGTGCCCAGCGCGTCGGACAGCTCGTCCAGGAAGGACCGTACGGTCTTGGTCATCCGCACCGGCCAGGTGTGGCGGCCGAGCCGGCCGACGGCCTCGCACAGCTCGGTGATGGCGTTGTCGTTGTTGGTCATCGAGCCGTGCCCGGCGGTGCCGTCCACGGTGAGCCGCATCCAGTGCATGCCCTTCTGCGCGGTCTCCACCAGATAGAGCCGCAGGTTCTCGTTGACGGTGAAGGAGAATCCGCCGACCTCGCCGATGGCCTCGGTGACGCCCTCGAAGAGATCCGGGTGCTTGTCGACCAGATGGCGCGCCCCGTAGGTGCCGCCCGCCTCCTCGTCGGCGAGGAAGGCGAGGACGATGTCGCGCGGGGGCTTGCGGCCGCTGCGCAGCCGGTCCCGGACGACGGCGAGCGTCATCGCGTCCATGTCCTTCATGTCCACCGCGCCCCGGCCCCAGACGCAGCCGTCGGCGATCTCGCCCGAGAAGGGGTGGTGCGTCCAGTCCTCGGCGTTGGCCGGCACGACGTCGGTGTGGCCGTGGATGAGCAGCGCAGGCCTGCTCGGGTCCTCCCCCTCGATCCGGGCGACGGTGGAGGCGCGCCCCTTGTGGGACTCGATGATCTTCGGCTCCAGACCGACCTCCGCGAGCTTCTCGGCGATGTACTCCGCCGCCCCGCGCTCCCCCGGTCCCGAGTGGTCCCCGTAATTGCTGGTGTCGATCCGGATCAGCTCACGGCAGAGGTCGACGACCTCGTCCTCGCCCGAGACGGTACGGGCCGCATTCGACTCGCTCACGCTGATTCCTCCCACTGTCGCTGCTGGTGGTCCCCACCCATCCTCCCGCGCCCGCCCCCCGGCCCCAAGGCCGACCGCCCCGCCTCCCGGGGCCGGGACGGGGGCGTGATCCGCACCCCCGAATGTTTGCTATTGTTTTCCACGTCGCCAAGGCCACGGGCCAGGCGGCAGACACCTTGTCCGGGTGGCGGAATGGCAGACGCGCTAGCTTGAGGTGCTAGTGCCCTTTATCGGGCGTGGGGGTTCAAGTCCCCCCTCGGACACCAGCGCAAGACCCCAGTTGATCTGGGGTCTTTTGCTTTTTCCGCCCCTTTCGCCGAGCGGGCGACGCCCGGGCCGGGCATAGGCTCGGTGGGGTGAGACGCAGACGCAAGGCCCCGCCGTCGCCGCTGGAGCAGCGGGACGGGATCGATCCGGTGCGGGTCAGGTTGCCGGAGGATCCGGGTGGGGCGTGGGGGACGGTGTACGAGCATCTGGTGGCGCGGTACGGAGGCGCCATCGGGCCGGAGCGGGTCGGGGAGATGTTCCGGGAGGGGAGGGTCGTCTCCGAGGAGGGGGCGGTGGGGGTGGACGAGCCGTACGAGGTGGGGCGGTATCTCTGGTTCCACCGGGAGTTCGCGGCTGAGGAGCGGGTGCCGGCGGAGATCGGGATCGTGTACCGGGACGAGCGGCTGCTGATCGCGGACAAACCGCACTTTCTCGCGACGACGCCGCGCGGCCGGCACATCACGGAGACGGCGGTGGCGCGGCTGCGCCGGGAGCTGGGGCTGCCCGGGCTCCAGCCGGCGCACCGGCTGGACCGGCTGACGGCGGGGCTGCTGCTGTGTGTGGTGCGGCCGGAGGACCGGGGGCGTATCAGACGCTGTTCCGGGACCGGAGGGTGCGCAAGGAGTACGAGGGGATCGCGCCGTACGACAGCGGGGTGGCGCTCCCCCGTACCGTGCGCAGCCGGATCGAGAAGGAGCGCGGGGTGCCGGCGGCGCGGGAGGTGGCCGGTGAGCCGAACAGCGAGAGCGGGATCGAGCTGGTGGAGCACCGGGGCGGGGTGGGCCGGTACCGGCTGCTGCCGGCCACCGGCCGTACCCATCAGCTGCGGGTGCACATGAGCGCGCTGGGGCTGCCGCTCCTGGACGACCCGCTGTATCCGGTCGTCCAGGAGCCGGGGCCCGCGCCGGACGACTTCTCCCGGCCGCTTCAGCTGTTGGCGAGGGTGCTGGAGTTCACCGATCCGGTGACGGGAGAGCCGTACCGCTTCGAGAGCCGGCTGCGGCTGGCCCGGTGGGCCGAGAAGATCTAGTGGCCGCGCCGGATCCACTCGGCGAGCTGGGGGGCCTCGTCGCCGACGGTGGTGCCGTCGCCGTGGCCGGTGCGGACCTGGGTCTCCGGAGGGAGGGTGAGCAGCCGGTCGCGGATCGAGTCGATGATCGTCGGGAAGTCGGAGAAGGAGCGTCCGGTGGCTCCGGGGCCGCCGTGGAAGAGGGTGTCCCCGGTGAAGACGGTGGAGAGCGCGGGGGCGTGGAGGCAGACCGCGCCCGGCGCGTGGCCGGGGGTGTGGAGCACGGTCAGCTCGGTCCCGCCGACGGTGAGGGTCTGGCCGTCGGCCAGCTCGCCGTCGGGGGCGCGGTCGGGGTGGGTCTGCCGCCACAGGGGAAGATCGTCGGGGTGGAGCAGGACGGGCGCGCCGGTGGCTTCGGCGAGCGCGGGGGCCGCGTCGATGTGGTCGTTGTGGGCGTGGGTGCAGACGATCGCCCGGAGGGTGCGGCCGGCCAGCGCGGCTTCGATGGCGGCGGCGTCGTGGGCGGCGTCGATGACGATGGCCTCGGTGTCGTCGCCGATGATCCAGACGTTGTTCTCCACGTCCCAGACGCCGCCGTCGAGGGCGAAGGTGCCGGCCGTGACGAGGTGTTCGATGCGTACGCTCATCAGAATCGCACCACCGAGCGGAGGACGTCGCCCTCGTGCATACGGGCGAAGGCCTGCTCGACGTCGCCGAGTCCGATGGTCTCGGTGACGAACGCGCCGAGGTCGATCCGGCCCTGCTGGTGGAGGTCGATCAGCATGGGGAAGTCGCGGGAGGGCAGGCAGTCCCCGTACCAGGAGGACTTGAGCGAGCCGCCGCGGCCGAAGACGTCGAGGAGGGGGAGTTCCAGCTTCATCTCGGGGGTCGGGACGCCGACGAGGACGACCGTGCCCGCGAGGTCGCGGGCGTAGAAGGCCTGGCGGTAGGTCTCGGGGTGGCCGACCGCCTCGATGACGACGTCCGCGCCGAAGCCGCCGGTGAGTTCGCGGACGGCTTCGACGGGGTCGGTGGAGCGGGAGTTGACGGTGTGGGTGGCGCCCATCGTCTTCGCCGTCTCCAGCTTGCGGTCGTCGATGTCGACCGCGATGATCCTGGCCGCGCCCGCGAGGCGCGCGCCGACGATGGAGGCGTCGCCGACGCCGCCGCAGCCGATGACGGCGACGGTGTCGCCCCGGCCGACCTCGCCGGTGTTGATCGCGGCCCCGATGCCGGCCATCACTCCGCAGCCGAGCAGACCGGCGACGGAGGCGGAGACGGCGGGGTCGACCTTGGTGCACTGGCCGGCCGCGACGAGGGTCTTCTCGGCGAAGGCTCCGATGCCGAGGGCCGGGGAGAGCTCGGTGCCGTCGAGCAGCGTCATCCTCTGCCGGGCGTTGTGGGTGTTGAAGCAGTACCAGGGGCGGCCGCGCAGACAGGCCCGGCAGTTTCCGCAGACCGCGCGCCAGTTGAGGATGACGAAGTCGCCAGGGGCCACATCGGTGACGTCCGGGCCGACCGACTCGACGACGCCCGCCGCCTCATGGCCGAGGAGGAAGGGGAAGTCGTCGTTGATCCCGCCCTGCTTGTAGTGCAGATCGGTATGGCAGACCCCGCAGGCCTGCACCTTGACCACGGCCTCGCCGGGCCCGGGGTCGGGGACGATGATCGTCTCCACCCGTACCGGCTCGTTCTTGCCGGGTGCGATCACGCCTTGCACCTGCTGCGACATCGAATTCCTGCCCTTCTGCACGCGTCGGTCGGCCGCCGCGGTGGCTTGTCGGTGGGACATGCCGCGGCGGCCGGTACGCACGTTACACACCGGGCCGTACGGGGGTGTTTTCGGCCGGTTTGAGAGGCCGGTCCAGGGCCGGTCCAGAGCCGGTCCAGGGCTGGTCCAGGAAGCGGGCTCAGGCGTCCCGGCGCTCGGCGGCGAGGGTGTCCACCCGTCCGCGCACCATGAACCAGCCGCCCACCAGCGCCGCGGCGATCAGCGGCAGCAGCATCACGGTCGTACGGCCGATCCCGCCGCCCCACCACATCAGGAAGAGCACGCTGACGAGGAAGACCAGGGTGACGATCTGGGTGTACGGGGCCCAGGGCAGCCGGTACGAGGGGCGGGTGAGTCGGCCGTCCTGGGCGCGCTGCCAGAAGAGCAGCGAGCAGATCATGATCATGCCCCAGGTGCCGAGGATGCCGAGGGAGGCGAGGTTGAGGACGATCTCGAAGGCCTCGCCGGGCATGACGTAGTTGAGTCCGACGCCCGCCATGCCGAAGGCGGCGGTCAGCAGCACTCCGCCGTAGGGGACCTGCCCCTTGTTCATCCGGCCGGTGAAGCGGGGCGCGGACCCGGCGAGCGCCATGGAGCGCAGGATGCGGGCGGTGGAGTAGAGGCCGGCGTTGAGGCTGGAGAGCGCGGCCGTGAGGACCACCAGGTTCATCACCCCGGCGGCCCCGGGGATGCCGATCTTGTCCATGACGGTGACGAAGGGGCTCTCGTCGCCGGAGTAGGCGGTGTACGGCAGGAGCAGCGCGAGCAGGGCCACGGAGCCGACGTAGAAGATGCCGACCCGCCACATGATCGAGTTGATCGCGCCGGGCATGACCTTCTCGGGGTTCTTGGTCTCGCCGGCGGCGACGCCGCACAGCTCGACGGAGGCGTACGCGAAGACGACGCCCTGGATCACCAGCAGCATCGGCAGCATGCCGAGCGGGAAGATCCCGTCATTGGCGGAGATGGTGGAGAAGCCGGGGGTGTGGCCGCCGATCTCCTTCTGGGTGACCAGCAGGAAGATGCCGATCAGCATGAAGGCGACCAGGGCGGCGACCTTGATGATCGCGAACCAGAACTCCATCTCGCCGAAGTACTTCACCGAGATGAGGTTGGCCGTCAGCACGACGGCGAGGGCGATCAGGGCGAGGATCCACTGCGGGATGTCGCTGAACATGGCCCAGAAGTGGGCGTAGGTCGCGGCGGCGGTGATGTCGGCGACGCAGGTGGTGGACCAGTTCAGGAAGTAGAGCCAGCCCGCCGTGTACGCGCCCTTCTCGCCCATGAACTCACGGGCGTAGGAGACGAAGGCTCCGGAGGAGGGGCGGTAGAGGACCAGCTCGCCGAGGGCGCGGACGACGAAGAAGGCGAAGAGGCCGCAGATCGCGTAGGCGATGGCGAGGGAGGGACCCGCGCCCGCCAGCCGCCCGCCCGCGCCGAGGAAGAGCCCGGTGCCGATCGCCCCGCCGATCGCGATCATGTTGATGTGGCGGGACTTCAGGTCCTTGCTGTACCCGGCGTCGCCGGCGTCCACGTGGGAGGAGGCGCTCGCCGGAGGCCCCGCGAGGGGCGGCTCGGGCGCGGTGGTGCGGTCGCTCATGCGGGGAGGTTCGCCTTCGTGAGGGAGCGTAGGTCGTCAGCAGCCCTGCGATTCTGGCAGTGCTCAAGGTCACACAGACATAGATCTGAGGTGGTTTTGAGGTTTCAAGCAGGCAAAGCAAGGACCTCAGCAAACCGTGGCAGTAAATCACGGCTGAGGGGGACAAACCGACCGGCGGCGGCGGGAGGCCTTCCGGGAGGGGCCGGAGGCAACCCGGCCCGAGGCCTCAGTGGGCCGGGTCGGGTGCGAGGACATCCAGCTCGGCGAGTGCGCCGACCGCGATCTCGCGGGTGATCGCCTCGGCCCTGGCGGCGTCGCCCTCCCGCACCGCCTCGGCGACCTGGACATGGAGGGTCACGGCCGCCGGGTCGGGGTCGTCGAACATCACCTGATGGTGGGTACGCCCGGTGAGGATCTCGGCGACCACGTCGCCGAGGCGGGCGAACATCTCATTGCCGGAGGCGTTGAGCACCACCCGGTGGAAGGCGATGTCGTGCCGCAGATACTCCTCCAGCTGATGGCCGCGCGAGGTGGCGACCATGCCGAGGGCGCACTCGGTGAGTTCGGCGCACTGCTCGGGGGTGGCGTTGCGGGCGGCCAGCCCGGCCGCGACCGGCTCGACGGCGGAGCGCAGCACGGTGAGCGAGCGCAGCTGGCGGGGGCGGTCCGCGCCGGCGAGACGCCAGCGGATGACCCGGGGGTCGTAGACGTTCCACTCCTCGATGGCGCGGACGGTCACCCCGACCCGGCGGCGGGACTCGACCAGGCGCATCGACTCCATGACGCGGATCACCTCGCGGACGACGCTGCGCGAGACGTCGAAGCGCTGGGCGATCTCGTCGGTGCGCAGCACGCTGCCGTGCGGATACTCGCCCGCGGTGATCGCGAGGCCCAGGGTGTCGAGCACCAGTGTGTGGAGGTCCTGGCCGCCCGCAGTCGTCATGGATCAAGGGTACGGGGCGGGGTCCCGGGCTCGACCCGGGAACAAAAAGTATGACGTTTAGGTCTCACCCTCTTGAATATGTCGTACCTAATAGGTTTCAGTAGCGCGACGGACCGATGTCGACACCGTGGTCGGCACCGGTGTGACGGAATCAGCGAGGCATGTAATGAGCACCCCTCACGTCGTTGTGGTGATGGGCGTGGCAGGGACCGGCAAGACCACGATCGGCCCCCTGCTCGCCGACGCACTGGGCGTTCCCTACGCCGAGGGCGACGACTTCCATCCCCCGGCGAACATCGCCAAGATGTCGGCCGGCACCCCGCTGGACGACACCGACCGGTGGCCCTGGCTCGACTCGATCGGCCAGTGGGCGCACAGCCGGGCGGGCATCGGCGGTGTGGTCTCCAGCTCCGCCCTCAAGCGGTCCTACCGGGACCGGCTGCGGGCCGCCGCCCCCGACGCGGTCTTTCTGCATCTCACCGGCGACCGTGAGCTGATCGAGCGGCGGATGTCCGAGCGCAAGGGGCACTTCATGCCCACCAGGCTGCTCGACTCGCAGTTCGCCACGCTCCAGCCGCTTCAGGACGACGAGGCGGGCGTGGCCGTCGATGTGTCCGGCACCCCCGAGGACATCAGCGCACGGGCCGCCGCCGCGCTGCGCGCGCTCGGCCAGTAGTCCCGTACCCCCTTCACGCCCTTCCCGTCCTCACCGAGTTCACTTCTAAGGAACCACCGTGACCAGTCTCAATGTCGAGATGCTGGCAGCGGGCGCGACAGAGCCGATCACCTCGGCCGGCAACGCCCAGCTCGGCATAGCCGTCCTCGCGGGCATCGCCGTCATCGTCCTGCTCATCACCAAGTTCAAGCTGCACGCCTTCCTGGCGCTGACCATCGGGTCGCTGGCGCTCGGGGCGTTCGCCGGGGCCCCGCTCGGCAAGGCGATCGAGTCCTTCTCCAAGGGGCTCGGCTCGACCGTCGCCGGTGTGGGTGTGCTGATCGCGCTCGGCGCGATCCTGGGCAAGCTGCTCGCCGACTCCGGCGGCGGCGACCAGATCGTGGACACGATCCTGGCGAAGGCGAACGGGCGCACCATGCCCTGGGCGATGGTGCTGATCGCCTCGGTGATCGGTCTGCCGCTCTTCTTCGAGGTCGGCATCGTGCTGCTGATCCCCGTGGTGCTGATGGTCGCCAAGCGCGGCAACTACTCCCTGATGCGGATCGGCATCCCCGCCCTCGCCGGTCTGTCGGTGATGCACGGACTGATCCCGCCGCACCCCGGCCCGCTGGTCGCGATCGACGCGCTGGGCGCCAACCTCGGTGTGACGCTCGCCCTCGGTGTGCTCGTCTCCATCCCGACCGTGATCATCGCGGGTCCGATCTTCGCGAAGTACGCGGCCCGCTGGGTGGACATCCCCGCGCCGGAGAAGATGATCCCGGCCCGCCCCTCGGAGGACCTGGACAAGCGCCCCAGCTTCGGCGCGACCGTCTTCACGGTCATGCTGCCGGTCGTGCTGATGCTGTCGAACGCGCTGGTCGAGATCGTCGTCGACGACCCCGAGAACCCGGTGCAGAAGGTCACCGACATCATCGGCTCCCCGATGATCGCGCTGCTCGCGGCCGTCCTGGTGGGTCTGTTCACGCTGGGCGCCGCGGCCGGCTTCACCAAGGACCGGCTGGCGTCCACCGTCGAGAAGTCCCTCGCCCCGATCGCGGGCGTGCTGATGATCGTCGGCGCGGGCGGCGGCTTCAAGCAGACGCTGATCGACGTCGGCGTGGGCCAGATGATCCTGGACATCTCCGAGAGCTGGGCCATCCCCACCCTGCTGCTCGCCTGGCTGATCGCGGTCGCGATCCGGCTGGCGACGGGTTCGGCGACCGTCGCGACGATCTCCGCGGCCGGTCTGGTCGCGCCGCTGGCGGCGGGCATGACCACCACCGAGTCGGCGCTGCTGGTGCTGGCGATCGGTGCCGGTTCGCTCTTCTTCAGCCATGTCAATGACGCCGGGTTCTGGCTGGTGAAGGAGTACTTCGGGATGAGCGTCGGCCAGACGATCAAGACCTGGTCGGTGATGGAGACCATCATCTCGGTGGTCGGCATCGTCTTCGTGCTGCTGCTGTCGCTGGTGCTGTAGCGCGGTGCGGCGCTTCACGCGGTGACCCGGGGCGTCGGGCGGACTCTTGAGGAGTCCGCCCGACGCCTTCTGGCGTGAGTGCCCCCGGTCGCCCCGGCGACCCCGCCCGCGGGCGGCTCACACCGCGCGCGCAGCTGCCCGGCCGGCGGCGCGGCCGGAGAAGAGGCAGCCGCCGAGGAAGGTGCCCTCCAGCGAGCGGTACCCGTGCATTCCGCCGCCGCCGAAGCCGGCGGCCTCCCCCGCCGCGTACAGCCCCTCCAGCGGCTCGCCGTCCACGTCCAGCACCCGTGAGGAGAGGTCGGTCTCCAGTCCGCCGAGCGATTTCCGGGTGAGGATGTTCAGCCGTACGGCGATCAGCGGGCCGGCGGCCGGGTCCAGGATCCGGTGCGGGGCGACGGTGCGGACGAGCCGGTCGCCGAGGTAGTTGCGGGCCCCTCGGACCGCCATGACCTGGAGGTCCTTGGTGAAGGGGTGCCGGATCTCCCGGTCGCGGGCGACGATCTCGCGGCGCAGCTCCGACTCCTCGATCAGCGGCTCCCCGCCGATCGCGTTCATGCCGCGCACCAGCGCGGCGAGATCCCGCTCGACGACGAAGTCCGCGCCGCTTTCCATGAAGGCCCGCACCGGCCCCGGCACCCCGGCGCGCGCCCGCCCGAGCACCTGGCGCACGGACTTCCCCGTGAGGTCGGGGTTCTGCTCGGAGCCGGAGAGGGCGAACTCCTTGGCGATGATCCGCCGGTTCAGGACGAACCAGGTGTGGTCGTAGCCGGAGCGCATGATGTGTTCGAGGGTGCCCAGGGTGTCGAAGCCGGGGAAGAGCGGCACCGGGAGCCGCCGGCCGCGCGCGTCGAGCCAGAGCGAGGAGGGGCCGGGGAGGATCCGGATGCCGTGCCGGGCCCAGACGGGGTTCCAGTTCTCGATGCCCTCGGTGTAGTGCCACATCCGGTCGCGGTTGATGTGGCTCGCGCCCACGCGCTCGGCGACGCCCAGCATCAGCCCGTCGACATGGGCGGGGACGCCGGAGAGCAGCTTCGCGGGCGGGGTGCCCAGGCGATCGGGCCAGTTGGCGCGGACGAGATCGTGGTTGCCGCCGATGCCCCCGGAGGTGATGATCACGGCTTGGGCGCGCAGTTCGAAGGCCCCGGCGACCTCCCGTCCGCTGGCGGTGCCGCGCGGGGCGGCGGAGGGTTCGAGCACCTCGCCGCTGACGGTGTCGACCACTCCCGCGCTGCGGCCGAGGCCGGTGACCCGGTGCCGGAAGCGCAGCTGGACCAGGCCTCGGGCGACCCCGTCGGCGACCCGCCGGGCGAAGGGGGCGACGACACCCGGTCCGGTGCCCCAGGTGAGATGGAAGCGGGGTACGGAGTTCCCCTGGCCCGTGGCGTCGTGGCCGCCTCGTTCGGCCCAGCCGACGACCGGGAAGAACCGTACGCCCCGGGCGTGCAGCCAGGCCCGCTTCTCGCCGGCCGCGAAGTCGACGTACGCCTCGGCCCAGCGGCGGGGCCAGCCGTCCTCCTCGCGGTCGAAGCCGGCCGTGCCCAGCCAGTCCTGGAGCGCGAGGTCGCGGCTGTCGCGGACGCGCAGCCGGCGCTGCTCGGGCGAGTCGACCAGGAAGAGCCCGCCGAGGGACCAGTGGGCCTGCCCGCCGAGGGACTGCTCCGGCTCCTGGTCGAGCAGGATGACCCTGCGCCCGGCGGCGGCCAGCTCCGCGGTGGCGACCAGCCCCGCCAGGCCTGCCCCGATCACGATCACATCAGCGTCGTACGCCATCGCTTGTTCCATCCTTGTCCGGCGGGGTCGGTACGGGTCCGGCCGGACGCGCGGTGGGAACGCCCCGGCCGGTCCGGCCGGTCCGATCTTCCGTACGGTGTGAGGGCCCGTCAACGGTTTCGGCGGGATGGGGAATCGAGCGGACGGACGGGTGGGCGCGGAATGAGCGCTGACGAGATCCTTGATGTGGTGGACGAGTCCGACCGGGTGACGGGGCAGGCCCGGCGGGCCGATGTCTATGCCCGCGGGCTGCGCCACCGTTGTGTGTTCGTGCTGGCCAGGGACGGCCTGGGCCGGGTCTTCGTCCATCGCAGGGCGGCGGACAAGGTGATCTTCCCCGCGCTGTACGACATGTTCGTGGGCGGTGTCGTGGGGGCGGGCGAGAGCTACGACACGGCGGCGCTGCGGGAGGCCGAGGAGGAGCTGGGGGTCACGGGACTCCCCCGGCCCGTGCCGCTGTTCAGGTTTCTGTACGAGGGCGGGGCGGGGCGGAGCTGGTGGTCGGCGGTGTACGAGGTGCGCTGTGAGACGCCGGTGAATCCTCAGAAGGAGGAGGTCGACTGGCACGCTTTTCTGCCGGAGGCCGAGCTGGAATCGCTGCTGGACGTGTGGGAGTGGGCACCGGACGGGCTGGCCGCCTACCGCCGTCTCCGGGCCCTTCGCCCCTGATCCTATGATCGTTTCGCGGGTAGTGTGCGAAAGGTGAAGGACATCGCGCGGAGCCTGCGGCTGTGGTTCGCCCCCCAGCGGGTGCGCGAGGAGGGCCGGACGCCCGACTACCGGTTCTCGCTCGCCAATGAGCGGACCTTCCTGGCCTGGCTGCGGACGGCGCTGGCGCTGATCGGCGGCGGATTCGC
Source organism: Streptomyces amakusaensis (assembly GCF_039532665.1). Classification (NCBI taxonomy): domain Bacteria; kingdom Bacillati; phylum Actinomycetota; class Actinomycetes; order Kitasatosporales; family Streptomycetaceae; genus Streptomyces; species Streptomyces amakusaensis. The sequence continues at coordinate 451,571 of NZ_BAAASB010000004.1, forward strand.
CGTGGACCAGTTCCTGCCGGATCTGCGCTGGGGCGTACGGGCCGGGCTGGCGCTGGCGCTGCTGGGCGCGGGGGTGCTGTGCGCGCTGCGGGCGGTCAACCACTGGGTGCGGTGCGAGCGGGCGATGCGGCGCGGCGAGGATCTTCCGGTGTCGCGCTTCCCGACGGTGCTGAGCCTGGTGATCGCGGCCCTGGCGGTGGCCATGGTGGCCGTGGTGCTCTTCGGCTGGGAGGGCGGCCGGTGACGACGCCGCCGCCGGACCGGGATCCGGAACCGGAACAAGAACCGGAACCGGTGCCCGAGCGGGATCCGGGGCTTCAGCCGGAGCGGACCCGGCTGGCGTGGCGCCGTACGACGCTGGCGTTCACCGTGGCGGCCGTGTTCGCGGGCCGTCAGGCGGTGACCGGCGGGACCGGCCCGGTGGGGACGGTCGCGGTGGCGCTCAGTGTGCTGGTGTGGCTGGGGTTTCTGCTGCTGGCGCACCGGCGGGTACGGACGCTGGGGGCCGGGCCGGTGCCTTCGGCGCTGCCCGGACGGATGGCCCTGACGGCGGTGGTGTGCACGGTGGGTCTCGCGGGGTTCGCGGTGGCGGTCGTGGTCTGAGCGGTGCGCCGGGCGGCGGACCCGGGAGGAACGTTCCGCCGGGGTCGTTCCGCGCGGCGGCGGGGCGCGCTAGCGTGCGTGGCCATGACAGACAGTCCGTACGGGGGGAGTCCGATGAGCCTGTCCAGAAGGGGGCTGCTGGCCGGTGCCGGAGCGGCCGGGGCGCTGGCCGCGACCGCCGGACCGAGCGCCGCGGCCCAGACCGGAGTCCGGACCGGGGCCGGGGCCGAGGCCGCAGCCGGGGCCGGGCGGCGCGGGCGGGTGCGGGTGCGTACCGGATTCGACCGGCTCGCCGCCGACGGCTACGACCGGCTGGCCGGGCAGCGGGTCGGGGTGGTCACCAATCCGACCGGGGTCACCTCCGGCGTACGCCATGTCGTGGATGTGATGCACGCCGACGAACGCGTCGACCTGATCGCCGTCTTCGGCCCGGAGCACGGCTTCCGGGGCACCGCCCAGGCGGGCGGCTCGGAGGGGCGGTACGACGATCCGGCGACCGGACTGCCGGTGTACGACACCTATCTGAAGAGCGGTCAGCCGCTCGCCGACATCTTCACCGCCTCCGGGGTGGACACGGTCGTCTTTGACATCCAGGACGTCGGCGCGCGCTTCTACACCTACATCTGGACGCTGTACGACTGCATGAAGGCGGCGGCGCTCGCGGGGAAACGGTTCGTCGTGCTGGACCGGCCCAACCCGGTGACCGGGCGGGCCGCCCTCGGCCCGGTGCTGGAGCGCCCCTTCGCGACCTTCGTGGGACGGGAGCCGATCCCGCAGGCGCACGGGATGACGGTGACCGAGCTGGCGCGGCTCTTCAACGGCGAGTTCCTGGGCGAGAGGCCGGTGGAGCTGGAGACCGTACGGATGTCGGGGTGGCGGCGCTCGGACTTCTTCGACGAGACGGGGCTGCCGTGGGTGCCGCCGAGCCCCAATATGCCGACGCCCGAGACCGCGCTGGTCTACGCGGGCACCTGTCTCTTCGAAGGCACCAACCTCTCCGAGGGCCGGGGCACGACCCGCCCCTTCGAACTGCTGGGCGCGGAGGGCGTGGACCGCCGCTGGGCCGAGGCGGCGAACGCCCTGGAGCTGCCGGGGGTGCGGTTCCGGGAGGCGTACTTCACTCCGACGTTCTCCAAGTTCCAGGGGAAGACCGTCGGCGGGGTGCAGCTCCACGTCCACGACCGGGAGGTCTTCGACCCGGTGCGCACCGCCGTCGCGCTGCTGGTGACGGCCAAACGGTCCTGGAGCGGCTTCGCCTGGCGGCCCGACCACTGGATCGACAAGCTCACCGGCTCGGTGAAGGTCCGCACCTCGATCGACGCGGGGGCCGGTCCCGACGAGGTGGTCGGCGCGTGGCAGGAGGAGCTGGCCGCCTTCCGCTCCGTACGGAAGGCGTATCTGCGCTACTGAGCACGCGCGCCTTCCCCGGCCGGCCCGCGAGTATGCGGAAACCTCCGCCCCGAACCCGTACATGGCCGGATTCGGTGGTCCCGGGTCTGGCCGTCCCTCCTCCGACGCCGGATCCTGGTGTCGGAAGAGGATGTACCGGGGGAAGGACAGTCATGCCGGACATGAGCGTGGAGCCGTATCAGGACATCTCCTTCGGCCAGGACGGCGACCTCGACGGGGCGGGTCCGGACCGGCTGCTGAAGCTGGACGTCACCGATCTGGTGATGTTCGCGCATGGCTGGAACAACTCCCCCGCGACGGCCGCCCGGCTGCACTCCGCCTTCTTCGCGCCCTTCCCCTCGCTGGTGTCACCCCGGGTGCGGCTGGGGTACGCGGGGATCGGCTGGCCGTCGATGCGGTTCGCCGACGAGCCGGTGCCCGGCTTCGGCCGGCCGGCCGGACCGGCCGGTCCGGGGCTGGACCCCGCGACCCTCGCCGCCCTGCGGGAACTCTTCCCCGGGCACACGGCCGCGGTGGCCCGGCTCACCGGACTCCTGGAGGAGCGGCCGGCGGCCCCGGAGGCGTTCGCCGAGTTCGGCAGGCTGGTGCGGCGGCTGGCCCAGGCCCCGGCGGGCGGGCTTGAGGACTGCTTCACAGACGATCTGCCGCAGGACGAGCAGGGGCCGCCCGCGCTGCTGTACGAGGACGCCCTGACGCTGTGCCAGAGCTTCGCACGGGCGCTGGAAGGGGCGGAGCCAGGCGCTCCGCCGGTCGTCGGGGGCGGGACGCGGACGGCCTGGCGCGGGGCGAAGGAGTTGCTGCGGCAGACCACGTACTACGCGATGAAGCGCCGCGCGGGGGCCGTCGGGGAGCTGGGGCTCGGTCCGCTGCTGGGGCGGCTCGCCCGCGGCCGGCCCGGGATGCGCGTACATCTGGTCGGTCACAGCCAGGGGGCCCGGCTGGTCGCCTTCGCGCTGCGCGGACTGCCCGACGGGGTGCGCAGCGTGAAGTCGGTGACGCTGCTCCAGGGGGCCTTCTCGCACTACGCGTTCGCGCCGAGCCTGCCGCACGCGGCCCAGAACTCGGGCGCGCTGCGGGCGATGGAGCACCGGGTCGACGGTCCGGTGGTGGCCTGCTACTCGCGGCACGACAGCGCGCTCGGGGTGATCTACCCGCTGGCCTCCCGGCTCGCCGGGGACGACAGGAACGCGGGCGGGCCCGACCCCCGTTGGTGGGCCGCCGGGCACAGCGGTCTCCAGGGCTCGGCCCCGCCGCCGGTGCGGCTGACCCTGGAGGAGGCGCTGACGCGGGGCGTTCCCCGCACGGGGTGTGTGAGCGTGGACACCGCCTCGGTGGTGCGGCGCGGCGGGCCGCCGGCCGGTGCGCACAGTGACATCTGCCATCGGGAGCTGGCCCGGGTGGTGGTCGCCGCGGGGCGCATCGGGCGCTGAACGGACCGCCGGGCGGACGGCTGGAGAGAGGGGCGAAAAATATTCCGAACAGCTGCCGCGAGGAAGATCACACACTTCTGACCTGCTGCTTTGTGCTGGACATGCCGTAGTCCGGAGCTTCTCATTTTCGATGGAGCCGGATCGGGCAGGCGTACGTCCAAACATCGACGCTCGATGGACGAGCGACGGAGGTGGCAGTGCGATGGCCGGTTTCCGGAGTCTTGCGAGACAGGTGCGTGACACGCGGTGTGATCTGGCGCTGAGGCGCTACTCACTGCGCAAGTGCCTGGAGAGGTTCGCCCCTTATGGACATCGGGCGACATGGGACCACCTGTGTGTGCGGCACGGGATCGAGTCCGAGGACCGCGCGCCCGATCCGGTGCGGCTGGTGGCCGCGCTGGAGGAGCTGGAGCGGGCGCGGGCCGTGTGGCTCGCCTACGAGGAGAGCTTCGCGGACCGCCGCAGGCGGGAGAAGCACGACGGGCTGCGCAGGCCGGGCTCCGTCGACGACTGGCACCGGCGGACCTGGGGCGGGCACGGGGTGGCGCGCTGCGACCACCCGTCCTGCCATCCGGCGGCCCCGCTGGACGAGGTGCTGCGGCGGCTGATCGCCGCGCTGGAGAACGAACCGGGTGACTCCTGTCCCGTCTGCGAGGCCACGGGGATCGTGTGGCGGGCGGATCTGACCAGCGAGCCGTGGACCGGGCCGGTCTGCACGGGCTGCGGCATAGTCGTGCCGCGGCCCGTGCTGACGTCACAGGCCGTGGCGAGCGCCAAGGAGGCGGGACGCGGCTGCCTCGCCCCGGTGGCCTGAGCCGTCAGAAGCGCTCCGGGGCCCGGACACCCGGCAGGAAGCGCGAACCCGCCGTCCACGCCCCGGGCGGCGGGACACCCCACTCCGGCCGCGGCTCAGTCGGCGTCCTTGTAGCGGACGGGCATCAGCCGTGAACCGGCCATCTGGCGGCCGAACGCGTCCTCGGGGTTGGACAGCACACAGGTCTCCAGCGAGAGACAGCCGCAGCCGATGCAGTCGGTGAGATGGTCCCGCAGCCGCCCGAGCTGCTTGATCCGCTCGTCCAGCTCCTTGCGCCACACATGGGAGAGCCGGGCCCAGTCGTCCCGGTCGGGGGTGCGCTCCTCGGGCAGCTCCGCCAGCGCCTCCCGGATCGTGGCGAGCGGGATGCCGACCCGCTGCGCCGCGCGGACGAAGGCCACCCGGCGCAGGGCGTCCCGGGGGTAGCGGCGCTGATTGCCGGTGGTCCGGCGGCTGCTGATGAGCCCTTTGGACTCGTAGAAGTGGAGGGCGGACACGGCGGCGCCGCTGCGCTCGGAGAGCTGACCGACCGTCAACTCGTGAGTCTTATCCGAAAACTGGGACACCCCTCCAAGCGTAGTCCCTGCCCGGCGGGGGCCGGTGCGCCTCCGTTGACAGAAGCACACCCGCCGACCATGCTGAGCGAGCGCTCAGGCGTGGCCCCGGGAGCCGGCGCCGGTGAGCGGAAGGACGCCACCGAGAGGCAGGGACCAGGGATGGCCGAGCCGAGGATCTTCGCCTCCGCCGAGGAGCTGCGCGCCGGGGTGGGCGAGCCGCTGGGGCACAGCGACTGGCTGGAGATCGACCAGCGGCGGATCGACCTCTTCGCCGAGGCGACCGGCGACCACCAGTGGATCCATGTGGATCCCGCGCGGGCGGCGGACGGGCCCTTCGGGGCGACCATCGCCCACGGATATCTCACGCTCTCGCTGCTGCCGGCCCTGGTCCCCCAGGTGATGCGGGTCGAGGGCGCGCGCATGGGCCTCAACTACGGCACCGGCAAGGTGCGCTTCCCCGCTCCGGTGCCGGTGGGCTCCCGGCTGCGGGCCACGGCGGAGCTGCGGGAGGTCACGGCGGCGGCGGCCGGCGGGGTGCAGGTGACGGCCCTGGTCACGGTCGAGCGCGAGGGCGGCGAGAAGCCGGTGTGCGTGGCCGAGTCGCTCTCCCGCTACTACTTCTGAAGCTTCCGCCTCCGCCGCCGGCCCGGGGCTCCGGCTGCCGCCGGACTCCCGTCTACCGGCGTGCCGAGACCATCCGCAGCACGAGATCGGCGTAGAGCGCGCCGACCTCTTCGGGCGTGCGGCGGCCCTGGACATTGAACCAGCGCGCCACGTCGATGCAGAGCGAGAGCACGGCGAGGGTGGTCCCCGGAACGTCGGGGACGTCGAACTCCCCGCTCTCGACACCCTCGCGCAGGATGCCGCGCACCACGGCGTCGCTGCGGCGGCGCAGCGCCACGATCTCGGCGCGGTGCTCCTCGGAGAGCGCGTCCAGTTCGTACTGCACCACACGGGCGGTGTCGTGCCGTCCGGCGTGCCAGCGGACGAAGGAGCCGACGGCTTCGGCGAGCCGCTCGCCGGGGGTGCCGGCGCGCCCGGAGGCGGTCTCCAGCACTTCGAGCGCCCGCTCGTGCCCGATCCGGCTGATCCGGTGGAGCAGCTCTTCCTTGGTCTTGTAGTGGATGTAGAGGGCGGCGGGGCTCATTCCGGCGCGGCCCGCGATGTCACGGGTGGTCGTCGCGTGATAGCCGCGCTCGGCGAACGCCTCGACGGCGGCCACGAGCAGCTTGCGCGCCGCTTCGGGGGTGACCTCGCCCCACGGCACGTTCTCGCAGTCGGTCTCCTCGGCCGCGGCCATGGCTCGCCTCTTCTCTCACCGGCAGGGGAACACCATACCCCGAAGCTGAGCAAGCGCTTAGCTTCGGGCGGCTGTGTGCCGTACGACGGCCTGGACCGGCCGGGACCGGGTCGCACCAGCATAGTTCGGCCCGCGCCGAAAGGTGGATGCGCGACCCTGGAGGCATGACCGCATCCGCTCTCGCCGCTTTCGCCGCGCTGCTCGCCGACGAGACCCGGGCCCGTTTCTGTCTCGCCCTGCTGGACGGCCGCGCCTGGACCGCCGGTGAGCTGGCCCGGCATGTCCGGGTCGCGCCGTCCACCGCCAGCGAGCATCTGGGCAGGCTCGTCGCGGGCGGGCTGCTGGCCGAGGAGCGGCAGGGACGGCACCGGTACGTACGGCTGGCCGACGCCCGTACGGCGTATCTGGTGGAGGAGCTGGCCGCCCACACCGAGCCGGGGCCCCCGGCCGCGCCCGCATCGCTGCGGGCGGCGGGCGCGCGCAGCGCGATGGCCCGGGGGCGCACCTGTTACGACCATCTCGCGGGCCGGCTCGGGATCGCGATCACCGAGGCGATGACCGTACGCGGACTGCTGCTCCAGGAGTCCGGCTTCGCGCTGACCGCCCGGGGTACGGAGTGGTTCGCCGCGCTGGGTCTGGAGCCGCTGCGGGCGCGGGGGCGGCGGCCGGTCGTACGGGCGTGTCTGGACTGGACCGAGCGCAGACCGCATCTCGCGGGGGCCGCGGGGGCCGAGCTGTGCCGGTACGCGCTGGACTCGGGCTGGTGCGTACGGATCGGCTCGGAGCGGGCGGTGCGGGTGACCGCCGAGGGGGAGCGGGCCCTGGCCGAGCTGCTCGGCATCGCCCCCGAGGCGCTGCGCTGACCGCCGGTGCGGGCTTGACCGGCGGTCAGAACTGGAGGGACTTGGTCTGGAGGTACTCCGCCAGCCCGTGCGCGCCCAGCTCCCGGCCGAAGCCCGAGCGCTTGTATCCGCCGAAGGGGGCGAGCGGGTTGAACCGGCCGCCGTTGACGTCGATCTGCCCGGCGTCCATGCGGCGGGCGAAGGCGGCGGCCGTCGCGTCGTCCGCCGCCCAGACCGCGCCGCCCAGGCCGTACACCGTGCCGTTGGCGATCCGGAGGGCGTCCTCCTCGTCCTCGTACCGCAGCAGTGCCACGACCGGGCCGAAGATCTCCTCCTGCGCGACGGCCATCCCGGGGGTGACATCGGCGAAGACGGTGGGGCTGACGTAGTGGCCGAGGTCGCGGGGCGCGGCCGGGCCGCCCGTGACCAGCCGGGCCCCCTCGGCGACGGCCCTGTCGATGTGGCCGAGGACGCTCCGCAGCTGCCGCTCGCTGACGAGCGGGCCGATCCGCTCCCCCGGGGTGTGTCCGGCGGCCTCCTCGGCCGCGAGGGCCACGGCCTCCTCGTACTGATCGCGGTGGATCAGCAGCCGGGACCAGGCGCTGCAGGTCTGGCCGGAGTTGAACATCACCTGGGCGACGCTCGCGCGGACCGCCGTCCGGAGGTCGGCCCCGGGCAGGATGACGCTGGCCGATTTGCCGCCCAGCTCCAGCGCGACGCGTTTGACGGCCGCTCCGGCGACCGCGCCGATCCGCCGGCCGACCGCCGTGGAGCCGGTGAAGGAGACCAGGTCGACGCCGTCGTGCGCGGCGAGGGCGGCCCCGGCGACCGGGCCGAGGCCGGTGACCACATTGACCGTCCCGGCGGGCAGGTCCGCCTCGTGGACGGCCTCCGCGAAGAGCTGGGCGGTCAGCGGGGTCTCCTCGGAGGGCTTGACCACGACGGCGCAGCCCGCCGCGAGGGCGGCGGCGGCCTTGGCGACGATCTGGTGGAGCGGATAGTTCCAGGGGGTGATCGCGCCGACCACGCCGACGGGCTCCAGCAGCACGGTGGAGTTTCCGACGGTCTCCTCGAAGGAGTGCGTGGCGGCCAGCCGCGCGAAGGAGTCCGCGATCACCACCGGCAGCCCGGCGTGGACCGTCCGGGCGAGGTCGGGCGGCGCGCCCAGTTCGGCGGTGATCGTCTCGGTGAACGCGTCGGCGCGGGCCGCCAGGGCGTCGCGGAGCGCCGCGATCCGGGCCGCGCGCCCGGCGGGCGGGGTCGCGGCCCAGCCGGGGAACGCGGCGCGGGCGGCGCGCACGGCGGCGTCGACGTCCTCGGCGGCGCCGGCCGGGACACGGGCGACGGTCCGTTCGTCGGCCGGGTTCACCACGGCGATGGTGTCCGCGGTGGCGGCGGGCCGCCACCGGCCGTCGATGTACATCGCGTCATGGGCCTTCATCGCGCTCCTCCGGGGACGCCCCGCTCGTGCGCCCGCCCACACGATGACGGCCCGCCGACGGCCGCCGGCCGGGATTCACCCGTCCTTCACACATCCTCGCCGAGCATTTCGGCGGGGGCCGGGGAGACCCTGCGGCCGTGGCGGTCGAAGACGTAGAGATGCGCCAGGTCGACCAGCAGGGGCACCTGCGCGCCCTTCTGGAGCCAGAGGCTGGGAGGGGTGCGTACGACCAGCTCGCCCGCGCCGACGCGCTGGGCGGCGGGGTCGTAGGAGGCGTACGGGTTGTAGGGGAGGCGCGGTGATCCGCCGAGCGCCAGTGGCGGACCCGGCGTTCGCGCGACCGTACGCCCCTTCAGCCGGCCCAGGACTCCCGGACGCGGCCGGGCTCTTCTGCGGCGCGGCGAGCCGTCCGGGCGGGGGGACTCCAGATCGGCGACGACGGCGGGCTCGGAGCCGATGTCGACGTAGACGAGTGCCTCGTGGCCCTGGTAGTCGGTGTTCGCGACGGTTCCGGTCAGCGGCACCTCGCCGGGTCTGGCCTGGCTGGGGAGGCCGATCCTGGTGGCCTCGGAGCGCAGTCCGACGATGACCGGCCGGCCCTGCTGGATACGGAGCAGCTGATGGTCGACGCTGAGCGGCTCGGGCAGGGGGAGCCGCTGGCTGCCCAGGTCCAGCGTCATCCCTTCGCGCGGCGGCGCGTGGACGAAGCCCTGGACGAGATTGATCCGGGGGGTGCCGATGAACGCGGCGACGAAGACGTTGTCGGGCAGGGCGTAGATGTCGCGCGGGGCTCCGACCTGCTGAAGCACTCCGCCGCGTATCACCGCCACCCGGTCGCCGAGTGACATCGCCTCGGCCTGGTCGTGGGTGACATAGACGGTGGTGACACCCATCTCGCGCGTGAGCTGGGCGATTTCGGAGCGGAGCTGAATGCGTAACTTGGCGTCGATGTTGGAGAGCGGCTCGTCCATGAGAAAGACGGAGGGCCGCCGGGAGATCGCACGGCCCATGGCGACGCGTTGGCGCTCGCCTCCGGAGAGCTGGCTCGGGTAGCGGTCGAGGACGTCCTCGATACCGAGCTTCCGGGCGGTGGCGTCGACGCGCGGACCCCGGTCCTCCCGGGGGTTCTCCACCAGCAGGGGAAAGCCGATGTTGTCGCGGTTGGTCATGTTCGGATAGAGCGCGAAGTTCTGGAAGACCATGGCCATATCGCGGTCGCCGGGCGGCATGTCGTTGGCGAGTTGGCCGTCGAGCCGCAGTTCACCATCAGTGATCGCCTCAAGTCCCGCGATCATGCGCAGCACGGTGGACTTTCCGCAGCCGGAGGGCCCGAGGAGTACCAGGAATTCTCCGGCTTCGATGTCCAGGGTCAATCGGTCGACGGCGCGCGGTGCCCGTCCGTATCGTTTGCTGACGTTATGAAGGGAAATAGCGCGAGTCATGTGGGGGTCCCGCCGGGTCAGATGGGGATCGGCTGAGACGCTTGAAAATAGCTGACTAACCCCGGCCGGGGAATCATCCCGACGGATGTTTAACCTGGCCTTTTCCTATTTCGTCGGCCAAAGTGCGGTTCTGGCCCTCGCGATGATGAACGCCTTCCAATTCCCTGGGGGAGCTTTTCCGCGGGGGCGGGCGCGGCCACCGCACCTGAAACACAGCAAACGGGATGAATGCGCCGCCCCCGGTGTGACACCGGGGGCGGCGGGGGGCGGTGGGGAGACCGCCCGGGGGATCGTCCGGGGGCTCACCGGGGGTGAGGCCTTCGGACGTCCGTCAGATGATGCCGAAGACGACTCCGGCGGCGAGCACCACGAGCGAGGTGAGCGCGGCCCACTTGACCGTGAAGCGGGTGTGGTCGCCGAACTCGACCTTGGCCATGCCGACGAGGACGTAGACGGCGGGGACCAGCGGGCTGGACATGTGGAGGGCCTGGCCGACGAGGGAGGCGCGGGCGATCTCCAGCGGGGAGACGCCGTGGGCGGCGCCGGCCTCGGCGAGGACGGGCAGCACACCAAAATAGAAGCCGTCGTTCGACATGAAGTAGGTGAGCGGGAGGCTCAGCAGACCGGTGACGATGGCCATGTGCGGGCCCATGCCCTCGGGGATGGCCCCGACGAGCCAGTCCGCCATGTGCTTGACCATGCCGGTGCCGGTGAGGACTCCGGTGAAGACGGCGGCGGCGAAGACCATGCCCGCGACGTTGAGGACGTTCTCGGCGTGCGCGCCGATCCGGGCCCGCTGGTCGGCCATGTTCGGGTAGTTGACCGTGAGGGCGAGCGCCGCGCCGAGGATGAAGAGGACCGGGATGGGCAGCAGCTCCATGATCATCGCGGTGAGGAGGGCGATGGTGAGGCCGGCGTTGAACCAGTAGAGCTTGGGGCGCAGGGTCTCGCGGTTGGGGTCGAGGCCCTGGAAGCCCTCGTCGCCGCCCTGTCCGGGGGCCGGGGCCGGGGAGTCGGCCGCGCTGTCACCGGAGCCGGCGGCGGAACCCTCGCCCTTGTTCTTGCCCTTGCCCTTGCCCTTGGCGGAGCCCTTGCCGGCCTGCGCGCCGGAGCCGCCCGCCTTGACCAGCACCGTCTCGCTGTCGGTCGCCAGCGCCTGGTCCAGGGAGAGGTAGCCGAGGCGCTTGCGCTCCCGCATGCCGAGGACGTAGGCGAGGATGAAGACGAAGAGCAGTCCGACGGCGAGCGCCGGGATCATCGGGACGAAGATGTCGCCCGCGTCGAGCTTCAGCGCGGTGGCCGCACGGGCGGTGGGGCCGCCCCAGGGCAGGGTGTTCATGACGCCGTTGGCGGTGGCGGCGATACCGGTCATCACGACCAGGCTCATCCCGAGCCGCTTGTAGAGCGGATACATCGCCGAGACGGTGATCATGAAGGTGGTGGAGCCGTCGCCGTCCAGCGAGACGATCGCGGCGAGCAGCGCCGTGCCGACCACGACCCGCATCGGGTCGGCCTTGCAGAAGCGCAGGATGGCCCGGACGATCGGGTCGAAGAGACCGACATCGATCATCACACCGAAGTAGACGATCGCGAACATGAGCATCGCGGCGGTGGGGGCAAGGTTGCCGACGCCTTCGATGACGTAGTCCCCGAGGTGCGCACCCTTGCCGACAAGGACACAGAAGAGCGCGGGGACGAGGACGAGCGCCGCGATGGGCGACATCTTCTTCATCATGATCAGGACCAGGAAGGTCGCGATCATGGCGAAGCCGAGGATTGTCAGCATGGGCTACCTAACGTTCATCCTTGAACTCCCACCGGAGGCGGCGGTCCGGATGACGTTAGGTCGCGTCAAAAGCTGTTAACAAGATGTTGACGTGTGAGCAATACGAGCAAAACCCCAGGTCAACGTCTTACTGGTGGTTTCCGGGCCGCAGCGCCCGCGCGCGGCCCGCCGGACGGCCCCCGGACACGCCCCCGTACGCGGGGGCGTTTGGCGTTGACGGGGCGCTCACCCAATCCTACGGTGACCCATAGGATTCCCTTCGGCTTTTCAGTACCGGGAGCGGCGATGAGCGGCATCGAGCAGGCCATGGAGCGGGCACGGAAGACGGCCGGAGCGCTGGGGCACTCCCCCGGCTTCGGCAACGAGCACAGCTCGGAGGCGGTGCCCGGCGCGCTTCCCGTCGGCCGCAACACCCCGCAGCGCGCCCCCCTGGGGCTGTACGCCGAGCAGCTGAGCGGCTCGGCGTTCACCGAGCCCCGGGCCCGCAACCGCCGCTCCTGGCTGTACCGGATCAAGCCCTCGGCCGCCCATCCGCCGTACCGCCGTGCCGACAACGGCCGGCTGCGCACCGCGCCGTTCACCGAGACCGTCCCCGACCCCAACCGGCTGCGGTGGAACCCGCTGCCGGAGCCGGCCCCGGGCACCGACTGGCTCGCCGGTCTGTGGACGCTGGGCGGCAACGGGGACGCGGCACAGCGCACCGGCATGGCCGTGCACCTGTACCACGCCAACGCTCCGATGCGGGACCGGGTGTTCGGCGACGCGGACGGCGAGCTGCTGATCGTCCCGGAGCTGGGCGGGCTGCTGCTCGTCACGGAGCTGGGGATGCTCGCCGCCCGGCCCGGCGAGGTCGCGCTGATCCCGCGCGGCGTCCGCTTCCGGGTGGAGCTGCTGGACGAGCGGGCCCGGGGCTATGTCTGCGAGAACTACGGACAGCCCTTCGAACTGCCCGACCTCGGCCCGATCGGCGCGAACGGCCTGGCCAACGCGCGGGACTTCCTCGCGCCGAAAGCCGCGTACGAGGAGGCCGCCGGACCGGTGGAGGTGGTCAACAAGTTCTGCGGGAACCTCTGGGCCGCCTCCTACGACCACTCCCCCCTCGATGTGGTCGCCTGGCACGGCAACCATGTCCCCTACGTCTACGACCTGCGCCGCTTCAATGTCATGGGGTCCATCTCCTACGACCACCCGGACCCTTCGGTCTTCACCGTGCTGACCTCGCCGTCCGACACCCCCGGGCTCGCGGGCGTCGACTTCGTGGTCTTCGCGCCGCGCTGGCTGGTCGGCGAGGACACCTTCCGTCCGCCCTACTTCCACCGCAATGTGATGAGCGAGTACATGGGCCTGATCGAGGGCGCGTACGACGCCAAGGCCGAGGGCTTCGTGCCCGGCGGCGGCTCGCTGCACAACATGATGTCGGCGCACGGCCCGGACCGGGACACCTTCGACCGGGCGAGCGCAGCCGAGCTGAGGCCGCAGAAGATCGACGACGGTCTCGCCTTCATGTTCGAGACGCGCTGGCCGGTGACGGCGACCGGGCAGGCGGCGAACGCGGACCATCTGCAGAAGGGCTACGACGGCGTATGGCAGGGTCTTGAACGTCATTTCACGTCGTGATACGCCCTGATCCGGAGAGACGGAGCCCCCGTGACCTCCTCCTTCGCCCCTGATTCACTGGTACTGAACCGGAAGCTGCCGCTCTGGTACCAGGTCTCGCAGTCCCTGCGCGCCTCGATACTCGGCCGCACCTCCGACGCGTCACTGCGGCTGCCCACCGAGGAGCAGCTCGCCGCGCACTACCGGGTGAGCGTGCTGACCATGCGGCAGGCCCTCAAGGAGCTGGAGGAGGAGGGGCTGATCAGCCGCCACCGGCGGCGGGGCACCTTCATCGAGCCGGGGGCGCGCAGAGGCGCGCCCAGACGGCTGCTGGGCTCGATCGACGCCATCGTGGCGCAGCAGTCGGGCGAGCGGACGACCGTCCTGGGGCACGGCCCCGAGCCGGTGCCGGGGGAGCTCTCCGAGTACTTCCCGGGTCTGACCGAGATCGTCGCCTATCGCAGACTGCGCTGGGACGGCGAGAGCGGCGAGCCCAGCAACTGGGCGGAGAACGCGGTCCGCCCGGACGTCGCGGCGCGGCTGGACCCGGCCGACCTGGAGCGGTGGCCGATGACGAAGGCGCTGCGGGACGGGGTGGGTGTACGGATCAGCCGGATCACCGACACGGTGGAGGCGCGGCTGGCGGACCCGCGCACGGCGGAGCTGCTGAAGGTGCCGCTGCTGAGCCCGATCCTGCACTACACGGGGGTGACCTACGACCGGGACGGCCAGGTCGTGGATGTGGCGCGGATCCGCTACCGGGGGGACCGGTTCTCGTTCTCGGTGACGGTCGAGGCGGAATGAGGGCCTCACGACCCGCGTCCGCGCGGTCGTGACCGCGCGGACGCCCGGAAGTCGCCGGGGTCACCGGGGGCGCCGGCCGACGAGTCTTCGCCGGACCGTGCCAGGGGGTGCGATCGCCTGGGCGCGGGGCCGCGCAGGCGGTGACACATGAAGGGGCGGGACGCGCTCGGGAGGAGTGGGACTCCCGAGCGGGGCCGGAGGGATCAGTGGCGGCTGCCGAAGAGCGTGCGACGCAGCCTCCGCAGCGGTGCGAAGAGCGAGACTCCGCTCCTGCCGCCGCGGTCGTGCGCCACATCGCGCGAAGTCAGCTCACGCATCAGCGACGTCGCCTCGGCCGTCTCCCGCTGGGGCACGGCGGGACCGCCGAGCACCGACAGATGTCGGTCGAGGCGCGAGCTGGTCGCGCTGTTCCCGCAGACGATCGCGGGCACACGCGCCCTGCTGCGCACTGTTATCTGTTCCATGTCACTCCCCACCCGTACGACGCACCCGGCCCGGGCAGGTTAACCCTATCGCCCCACCAGGGCACGCATGTATCCCACCCACAGGATTCACCGCACCCGTACGCGAGTTGACGCTGACGCTACGAATCCGGTCTTTTCCAGGGCGAGTTGGACAGATTCGAGTCTCCACTCGCCTATTCTTCCCACCGCCCCGCCGGACCACTCGCACCCCAGCGAACTCTTTGCTCACGAGTCCGCACTCCGCGCTCACCACCGGCCGCCGCGACGGCCGTTCCCGGCCGGAATCAGGGGTGTGATCTGCGCCACCGGCAGCCCGGGCGGCCCGGCCCGGGCGGCGCAACCCGGACGGCGCGGCTCAGGCGTGCGCGGTGAAGACGGGGAGATAGCCGCCGGACTGGCCGGAGGCCGTGGGGTGGTACGACTCGCTGACGTTGAGCAGATTGAGACTGTGCAGCCAGGACGCCCCCGAGCAGATCTCGTGCCCGGTGAAGGCCTGCACCACGTCCGCGAAGGCGAACCCGTGGTCGGCGGCCCGCTTGGCGAGGGCGGCGTTGAGATGGTCGGCGGCCCCGTTGATCGCGGACCGCTCGCGCTCGGTCAGCCCGGCGACACAGGTGCCGCTCAGCTTGTAGAAGCGGGGGTAGCCGAGGACGACGACCGCCGCACCGGGGGCCCGGGAGCCGATGGCCGTGTACAGGGAGTCGAGCCTGCCCGGGAGGGTGGTGTCGACGTACCCCCGGGCCTGGTTCACCCGATTGACGCAGGCGTTTTCGGACTGGAGGACGCAGGTGGTCATGACATCGGCGAATCCCGCGTCATTGCCGCCCGCGGAGAGGGAGACGAGGTCGATCGAGGCGTTGAGCGGGCCGAGCTGGCTCGCGGTGACATCACTCGTACGAGCGCCCGCGCAAGCGGTGAAGGCGAACGACGAGGGGGCGTTCGCGGCCGCCCAGAGCTTGGGGTAGGCGCGGTTGCTGCGCTTGCAGTCGCCGCTGGCGCTGTCGTAGGAGCCGGCGCCGAGACCCGAGGAGTACGAGTCCCCCAGCGCCACGTAGTCGAGGGCGAGGGCGCGGTCGGCGGCCCTCGCCTGGCCCGTCCCGGCGAGGGCGAGCACGGCGGCGAGGAGGAGAGAGGAGGACGAGGCCGCGATTCGGGACAGTTTCATGGAACCTCCCTGTAGCAGAGTGCCTGCCCCAACTTTCTTACCAGTCAGTAGACTTCACTGGAAGTGTCCATGCCAAAACTGGCGGCGGCGACCCGGCCCGGCCGCGCCGGGCGCACGGCACGAGGGGCGGGGACGGAGACCCCGAGGGGCGAGATCCAGCCATGTGAATCACTGGAAAGCGGCGGCCGGCAGTCCGAGTGGAATCGCCGCCGCCGCCTCGCGGCCTCGGCGCGCACGGGATCGGTCGCCACCACCGCCCCGGCCCCGACCGGCCCCGATCGACCCCGACCGGCGCCGATCCAGCGCCGCGCGCATCGTTCGCCCTCGCGACGCGACCCCGTCGGCGTACCCCCGGGGCGGCGGGCCGGCGGCAGGGAAGGCGGAGGCGAACCGCGAGGACCCCCTACCGCAGGTTGGGCTAACACGTGAGCCCTGAGTAGTTATCAAATATGCAAAAACTAAGGGCAGTTACTCAGATTTGCCTTAGAGTCTCGGTCGTCAATACGTCGTACACCCACCCGCAACGGTTCATCACGCAGGCGGCGGCTCAAGGGGAGGGCTCAGCGTCGCGATGGACTGGGAGCGGAGCGTGGCAGGGGGGTGCCGTGGCCGGTTTTCGTGCTCATCCCGAGCCGTCACACCGCGCGGCCAGATTCCATCGCCCGTCCGGCCGGCCCGGAGGTTGTTCCGCCACGGCCCGGTGAGCGATGGACCCCCCTTTCGAACCGGACACTCATCCGGATCGCCCGGGGGCGGGCGGTCCACCGGTGGAGAGGGAAGAGAAACTCATGAGTTCAGTCCTGCACCCGGCCGCTCCGGGGCCAGACCCGTCGACCCCGGCCGGAGCCCCGGCCGACCGGACGGGGCGGCCGGCGGGCAGCTACCGGCCGATCTCCACCCATCTGGCGATCACCCCGCCCGTCAGCGTCGTGATCCCCGCCATGAACGAGGCGGCGAACCTCCCGCACGTCTTCAGGACCCTGCCCGACTGGATCCATGAGGTCGTGCTGGTCGACGGGAACTCCACCGACGACACGGTCGAGGTGGCCCGCGCGCTGCGCCCCGACGTCAAGGTGGTCAGACAGGTGGGCAAGGGCAAGGGGGACGCCCTCATCAGCGGGTTCGCGGCCTGCACCGGCGACATCATCGTCATGGTGGACGCCGACGGCTCCGCGGACGGCAGCGAGATCGTCTCCTATGTCTCGGCCCTCGTCTCCGGGGCCGACTTCGCCAAGGGCTCGCGCTTCGCCAACGGCGGCGGCACCGACGACATGACCTTCATCCGCAGGCTGGGCAACTCGGTCCTGTGCTCCATCGTCAACACCAAGTTCGGGGCCCGCTACACCGATCTCTGCTACGGATACAACGCCTTCTGGAAGCACTGCCTCGACAAGATCACCCTGGACTGCACGGGCTTCGAGATCGAGACCCTGATGAACATCCGCGTCGTCAAGGCCGGGCTCCGGGTCCAGGAGGTCCCCAGCCACGAGTACAACCGCATCCACGGCGTCAGCAATCTGAGCGCCGTCCGCGACGGCATCCGTGTGCTCAAGGTGATCCTTCAGGAGAAGGGCGTCGGCCTCGCCGAGCGCCGGCGCGTCGGGGCCTCGGCCGGCGTGCGCATACCCCGGGGAGAGATGTCTTGAGCGACCACCGCTTCTCGGTGGTGATCTGCGTCTACACCGAAGACCGCTGGGACGACATCCTCGCGGCCGTCGCCTCGGTGCGGAATCAGTCACTGCCGGCGCTGGAGATCCTTCTCGTGGTCGACCACAACCCGGCGCTGCTCGACCGGCTCGCCCTCCGGTACCGGGAGACCTCCGACGCGCCGGGCGCGGCGGTACGTGTGCTCGCCAACGCCGGACCCCGGGGTCTCTCCGCGGGCCGCAACACCGGAATCGCCGCTTCCAAGGGCGAGTTCGTCGCCTTCCTCGACGACGACGCCGTGGCCGAGGAGGAGTGGCTGCGCTGGTTCGCCGAAGGGTACGACGACCCGAGGGTGATGGCCGTCGGCGGGCGGACCGCCGCCGCCTGGGAGTCGGGCCGGCGGCCCGACTGGTTCCCCGAGGAGTTCGACTGGGTCGTCGGCGCGACCTACCGGGGGCTGCCCCCGGGCCGGGTGCGGGTCCGCAATGTGCTCGGCGGGAACGCCTCCTTCCGGCGCACCGCCTTCGACGCCTCCGGCGGATTCGCCACCGGCATCGGGCGCGACGGCGACAAACGGCCGCTGGGGTGCGAGGAGACCGAGCTGTGCATCCGGCTCTCCAAGGCGCTCCCCGGGGCGGTGCTGCTGATCGACGACCGCGCGGTGATCCACCACAAGGTCCCGGCCGCCCGCGAGCGGTTCGCCTACTTCCGTACCCGCGCCTACGCCGAGGGGCTGTCCAAGGCGCTGGTGGCCCGGAGCGTCGGGGCGGGCAAGGGCCTGGAGTCCGAACGCCGCTACACCACCCGGGTGCTGCCGGCCGGGGTGCTGCGCGGGCTGCGGGACGCGGCGCTGGGGCGGCGCGGCGGCGCGGGCCGGGCGGGCGCGATCCTCACCGGGGTCGCCGCGGCGGCCGGCGGATACGCGATCGGGACCGCCCGGGCCCGGCGGGGCGCGGTGAGCTTCTCCTCCGGTCCGATCGTCCCCCTGCCGGAGACCGGCCCGGAAGCGGCGGCTTCGGCTTCGGCTTCGGCTTCGGCTTCGGGGAGTGAGACCCGATGAGCGAACCCGTACCCGTGCTGATGTACCACGCCGTCGCTCATCAGCCGGCCAGGGCGACCCACGGCCTCTCCGTCTCCCCCGCCGCGTTCACCGAGCAGATGGCGGTGCTGGAGGAGCGCGGTTTCACCCCGGTCACCACCGCCCGGCTGGGCGAGTCCTGGCGCTCCGGCGGCCGGGTGCCGCTGCCGCGCCGGCCCGTGCTGATCACCTTCGACGACGGGTACGAGGGCGTCCACCGGCACGCCCTGCCCGTGCTCGCCAAGCACGGATTCGCCGCCACCCTCTTCGTCTCCACCGGCTGGCTGCGCGGCGCGCACGACGAGGGCGGCGCGCTTGACACCATGCTCGACTGGGACCAGGTGCGGGAGCTGGCCCACTCGGGCACCGAGATCGGCGGCCACACCCACAGCCATCCGCAGCTGGACCAGCTGGACGGCGAACGGCTGTGGGACGAGACGGCCCGCTGCCGCGACATCATCGCCGACGAGGTGGGCGTGGCCCCGCTCTCCTTCGCCTATCCCTACGGCTACTCCAGCCGCCGGGTCCGGGAGACGGTCCGGGAAGCGGGCTTCGCCCAGGCCCTCGCGGTCGGCAACGCGCTCGCCCGGCCCGCCCAGGGGCCGTACGCCGTCCAGCGGGTGACCGTCCGGCGCTCCACCGGCGCGGAGGAGTTCGAACGGCTGGTGGAGGGGCGGTCCCTCGCCCGGAACTTCGCCCGGGACCGCGCGCTCACCAAGGGGTACGCGATGGTGCGCCGGACCCGGAGGGCGCTGACGGTGCTCCGGGGACGGGGGTAGGGCGGTCCGGGCGGGCAGTCCGGTGGTGTGCCGCGGGGCGGGGCGCGCCACCGGGCAAAACTCCGTGCGTCCGGGGGGCGGGTGCCGGATCATGGGCCCCATGTCAGCCGTACAGCCTCAGATGGAGCGCATGTCTGCCGCAGCCGCACAGCCACAGGACACTCTGCCGATCCGGCTCAATGTCGATGACAGCGACTCTCCGTCGGACGTCATCGACGCGCTCTTCCTCGGACGTTTCGCGACCGGGGAGCAGCCCTACGCACACGCCCATCAGATCGATCGCGTCAAACCCGGGTTCGAGCTGCTGCCCACGGGCTCGAAGGTGCTGCGCTCCGCGCGGGACGACGACCGCCGCGCGGTGCTCGCCGAGGGCGAGGGCTACACCGTGCTCGTCTCGCACTGGAATCGCGGCGCGGACGTCACGGTGACGGCGGTCAGCGCCGAGCTGGCCGAGCGGATCGTCAAGGAGTCGACGGCCGGGGCGGCCGACGATCCGGAGCCGCAGCCGGAGAATGTGACGATGGGGTTCTGGTACGTCTCCCCCCGGCGCGGCCCGCACCGCACCACCCGCCAGATCTCGGCCGGCACCTGGGAGGAGATCCGGCCCAATTACACCGCTCCGGTGGCGAGCGCCATGGACCGGCTGATGAAGGTGACCCCGGACGACATCTCGGGCCGGCTGCTGCTGCTCCACGGCCCGCCGGGCACCGGCAAGACCTCGGCGCTGCGCACTCTGGCGCGTTCCTGGCGGGAGTGGTGCCAGGTGGACTGCGTCCTCGACCCGGAGCGGCTCTTCAACGACGTCGGGTATCTGATGGACATCGCGATCGGCGAGGACGAGGGGGCCGCGAAGGGCCGCTGGCGGCTGCTGCTGCTGGAGGACTGCGACGAGCTGATCCGGGGCGAGGCCAAGCACACGGCGGGCCAGGCGCTCTCCCGGCTGCTGAACCTCACCGACGGGCTGCTCGGCCAGGGCCGCAATGTGCTGGTCGGGGTGACGACCAACGAGGATCTGGAGCGGCTCCACCCGGCGGTGGTCCGTCCGGGCCGCTGTCTGGCCCGGATCGAGGTCGGCGCGCTCACCCGGGCGGAGGCGGTGGGCTGGCTGGGCTCGGAGGAGGGCGTGGGCCGGGGCGGCTCGACGCTCGCGGAGCTGTTCGCGCTGCGCCGGGGCGTCGGCCCGGCCGCCATCCCCGAGCAGCACGGCGGTTCGGACGCGGGCCTCTACCTCTGAGAGGACATCAGCTCTCGTACGCCGCCCGGGTCGCGTCCCGGGCGGCGGACAGCGCCTCCTCGCGGGTCGCCCCGAGGCGGTGCGCCCGCTCCGCGAACGCCCGCGCGGCCGAGGCCAGCTCCCTGGCCGCCGCGTCGGCGGCCGGTGCGACGAAGGTGCCGTTGCGGCCCCGGGTCTCGATCACCCCGTCCGCCTCCAGGGCTCGATAGGCCTTGGCCACGGTGTTGGCGGCGAGGCCGAGTTCCTCCGCGAGGCCGCGGACGGTCGGCAGCCGGTGGCCCACCGGGAGCGCGCCGGAGCGGGCCTGTCCGGAGATCTGCGCACGGAGCTGTTCGAAGGGCGCGTCGGGCGATGCCGCGTCGATGACGATCTTGAGGGTCACCCCCCGATTCTCCCCCATCGCCCGGCGGGCCCCGGGGGAAACCCGGAGGCGACACGGCCGGACGTCCGCGTACGGTCCGGCCCATGACGGTTTCGGTTGAGGTACGGCTGATCAAAGCGGGCGCGACGAAGATCCGCTATCCGGCGGAGCTGGTGGCCGACGACGGTGTCCACACGGTGGTCCGCGCGGAGTGGGCGGGCGCGGGGGTGCGGGATTTCGGGTTCGTCCGCTTCGAGCCGGGCGATGTGTTCACCGAGCACTACTGGCGGGACCGGTGGTACGCGGTGAAGGAGGTGCGTACCGGCGGGGGCGTGCTCAAGGGCTGGTACTGCGACATCACCCGCCCCGCCCGGGTGGCGGGCGGTGAGCTGAGCGTGGAGGACCTGGACCTCGATCTGTGGGTCTCGGCGGACGGCCGTGAGGTGCTGCGGCTGGACGAGGACGAGTTCGCCGCGAGCGGGCTCGCCGGGACCGACCCGGAGGCGGCCGGGCGGGCGATGGACGCCCTCGACGAGCTGGAGGCCGTGGCGCGCGGCGGCGGGCTGGGGGAGCTGCTCCGGCGGGGGCGCTGACCGGTCCCGTGAACGGCGTCGTGCCCGCCTCCATGGGGGAGAGAGGCGGGCACGACGCCGATCCGTTCGATGCGGGCGGGGCGGACCGTTCGGATCACGGCCCGCCCCGCCGGCGCATCGGCGGGAGCTGCGGGGCAGGTGCTGAGAATCAGGCGTCGGCGCCGCGACGGCGGACGATCGCCTTCTTGATCAGCGGCCAGGAGAGCAGGATGGCGATGATCACGTAGATCGTCACCGAGAACGGCGTGTTGAACAGGCCGCTGACGCTGCCGTCGCTGATCTGGAGGGCACGGCGCAGCTGCTGCTCGGCGGCCGGGCCGAGGATGACACCGATGACGGCCGGCAGCACGGGCAGGCCGTACCGCCGCATCCCGAAGCCCAGCAGACCGATGAGCAGCAGGATGACCAGGTCGAGGGCCTCGCCGCCGACCGCGTACGCGCCGACTCCGGCGAAGAAGAGGATGCCCGCGTAGAGGTAGGGGCGCGGGATCTTCAGCAGCCTCGCCCAGACCGGCGCGAGCGGCAGGTTGAGGGCGAGCAGCAGGACCATGCCGACGAACAGCGAGGCGATGAGGCCCCAGACCAGGTCCGGCTCGCGCTCGAAGAGCAGCGGTCCGGGCTGGATGCCGTACTGCTGGAAGGCGGCCAGCATGACGGCCGCGACCGCGGTGGTCGGCAGTCCGAGGGTCAGCATGGAGACCAGGGTGCCCGCCGCGGAGGCGGAGGCCGCCGACTCGGGACCGGCGACGCCCTCGATGGCGCCCTTGCCGAACTCCTTCTTGTTCTTGGAGAGCCGCTTCTCGGTGACGTAGGAGAGGAAGGTCGGGATCTCCGCGCCGCCCGCGGGGATCGCGCCGAACGGGAAACCGATGAAGGGGCCGCGCAGCCAGGGCTTCCAGGTGCGCTTCAGGTCGTCCTTGCCGAGCCAGGGGCGGCCGACCGGGATGGGCGGGTCCGAGTTGCGGCGGAGGTGGGCCGCGACCCAGAGGGCCTCGCCGATGGCGAAGAGGCCGACCGCGACGATGACGACCTCGATGCCGTCCGCGAGGTGGAGCGAGCCGAAGGTGAGGCGCTGCTGGCCGGTCATCTGGTCCAGGCCGACGAGGCCGATGGTGAGGCCGATCAGCAGGGAGGCGAGACCGCGGATGCGGGAGGAGCCGAGGACCGAGGTGACCGCGATGAAGGCGAGCACCATGATGGCGAAGTAGTCCGGCGCGCCGATGTCGACGGCCAGTTCCGCGACGGTGGGGGCGAGGGCGACCAGCAGGATGGTGCCTATCAGACCGCCCGCGAAGTGACCGACCGCGGCGGCGGCGAGGGCTTGTGAGCCCCGCCCCGACTTGGCCATCGGGTTGCCTTCTATGGCGGCGACGACCGCCGCGCTCTCACCCGGTGTGTTCAGCAGGATCGAGGTGGTGGAGCCGCCGAACATCGCGCCGTAGTAGATGCCGGCGAACATGATGAACGCGCCGGTCGGTTCGAGGCCGTAGGTGACGGGCAGGAGGAGCGCCACGGCCATCGCGGGTCCGATGCCGGGCAGCACTCCGATCGCGGTGCCCAGCAGTACGCCGATCACCGCCCAGAGCAGGTTGATCGGGGTCAGCGCGGTGCCGAATCCGTCGATCAGCGAATTGAGAGAGTCCATCGGCTAGAGCACCCCCATCAGCGGGCCACCGGGGAGCGGAACGCCGAGCAGATTGTTGAAGATGTAGTACGTGACCAGCGCGAGGGACGCGGCGATCAGCGGGTCGCGGTGGAACTGCCGGCTGCCGAGGGCGAACGCGGCGCCCCAGAAGAGCAGCGCTCCGGCGATGGGGAAGCCGAGCGGGCCGATGAGGACGGCGAAGCCGAGGAAGACTCCGGCGAGCAGCAGGACCGTACGCCAGTCGCTGGGCTCGCTGAGGTCGACGTCCTCGCCTCCCTCCGCCTCTCCGTGGCCGCCGCGGATGACGTCGACGGCGAGGAGTACGGCGATCACCAGGAGGCCGATGCCGACGGCTATCGGGACGGTCTTGGGGCCGACGGGGCCGCGCTGGGAGATGTCGACGTCCATGGTGAGGGCGTCCGCGAGGACGAGCACACCGATCAGGAAGAGAAGGACGCTGACGCCGATCTCGGAGTGTTCGCGCAGCCAGGACCGGGGGCCGGCCGGGCGGGCGGAGGCGTCCGTCGACTGAGTCGCGGGGGATTCCTGTGAGTTCACAGTCCGAGCTCCTTCAGCACCGAGTCCACGCGCTTGTCCTGTTCGTCCAGGAAGTCACCGAACTTGTCGCCGACGAGGAAGGCGTCGTTCCAGCCGTTCTTCTTGAGCGACTCCTTCCACTCGTCGGAGGCGTGCAGCTCCTCGATCAGGTTGGTGAGCTTCTCCCGCTCGCTCTTGGAGATGCCGGGCGGGGCGACGATCCCGCGCCAGTTGGTGAACTCGGTGTCGATGCCCGCCTCACGCAGGGTGGGGGCGTCGAGGCCGGGGACCCGCTCCGCGCCGGTGACGGCGAGCAGGCGGAGTTCGCCGGACTTGATCTGGTCGAGGTACTCGCCGACGCCGGAGACTCCGAAGCCGACCTTGTTGCCGAGGATGGAGGCGAGAAGCTCGCCGCCGCCGTCGAAGGGGATGTAGTTGACGGTCTTGGGCGCGATCCCCGCGGCCTGCGCCATCAGCATGGGCGCGAGGTGGTCGGGGCCGCCCGGGGAGGAGCCGCCGCCGACCGGGAGCTTGCCCGGGTCCTTCTTCCACGCGGCGACGAGATCGTCGATGTTCTTGTACGGGGAGTCCTTGCCGACGACCACGATGCCCTGCTCCTCGGTGAGGCGGGCGATCGGGGTGGTGTCGGCGAGCGTCTTGGGCGTCTTGTTGGTGTGGACGGCTCCGACGACGCCGAGGCCCATCGACATGGCGAGCTTGCCGTTGCCGTGCTCGCCGACCAGCCGGGTCAGTCCGACGGTGCCGCCGGCCCCGGGGAGGTTGAAGACCTCGACGTTGTGGGTCAGACCGGCGTCCTCGGCGTTCTTCGCCGCCGTCCGCGCGGTGATGTCGTAGCCGCCGCCGGGAGTGTTCGGAACCATGAACCGCAGTCCGGGGATCTGTGTTCCGGTGTCGGAGCCCTTGCCCTCGCTGAGCAGTGGCGGCCCCACGAACACCAGCAACGCAGCCCCGAGCAGGGCGAGGGGAGTGCGCAATCGCACGTGAGCCGCCTTTCGGTAGGGGGAATGTGTGAAGTGGCCCACATGTTGCCGGGGCGTTAAGAAAGTGTCTCTCTTCCGGAATCAACGGACGTTGTGGTCATTGTGGTCACCGCTTAGCGTGTGCGCGTGATGAAAGTGCTGGTAGTCGATGACGACTTCATGGTCGCCAAGCTGCACAGCCGCTATGTGTCCATGGCGGAGGGGTTCCGGGTCGCGGGAGTCGCGCACACCGGTGCCGAGGCGCTGCGTGCGGCTGAACGGTTGCGGCCCGATGTGGTCTTGCTCGACATCTATCTGCCCGATATGGACGGGTTGACGGTGTTGCGCGAGCTGCGGGCGGCGGAGGAGCGGGACGAGTCACGGGCGAGGGTGGACGCTCTGTTCATCACGGCGGCCCGGGACGCGGGGCTGGTGCGGGCGGCGCTGCGGGCGGGCGCGCTGCACTATCTGATCAAGCCGTTCAACCAGGCTTCCCTGCAAGAGCAGTTGAGGCACATGGCGGCCCTGCGGTCGCGGTTCGAGAGGCTCGGGGAGGCACGTCAGGAGGATGTGGATCAGATATTCGGGGCCCGGCCGCCGGGCGCGCGCGGATTGCCGAAAGGGCTTGCGGCGCACACGGCCGAGCTGGTGGAGCGGGTGCTGCGGGAGCGCGGCGGCGATCTGTCGGCGACCGAGTGCGCGGAGGCCGGTTCGCTGTCGCGGGTGAGCGCCCGGCGGTATCTGGAGTACTTCGTGGAGACCGGCCGGGTCGAGGTGACCCTGCGGTACGGCGGCACGGGACGCCCGGAGCGGCGGTATCGCCTGGTGGGCGGGGGTGCCGCGGGCCATGGCAGACGAGGGGGCTGAGGCCCTGGCGGAAGGCGGCCCCGCGCCGGGCGGGGCGTTACCGGCGCGGGCTCTCGCGCCCGCCACCGGATTCGCACCCGCACACGAGGGGTGACCGTCCGGCGGTACGGTCAGACCCGGCCCAGGTCCGCGCTGTTCCAGCGCTGCGGGCGCATATGGATGATCACCTGCTCGCCCAGCTCCTTCTCCGCGAACTCGACGTAGGAGGCGACCTTGCGGGCGGGCAGATAGCGTGCGGTGATCTCCACCAGTTCCTTGCGGGTGGCCGGGACCGTGGCCACGACGGGCCCCTCCACGGACACGTACCGCACGCTGGGCTCCAGCCGGTCGACCAGCAGGGAGAACCGGCCCGCGCGGGCGATGAGCCGCTCCTTGCGGGAGCCGAGACCGGTGAGGATCCAGATGTCCCGGCCCGGTGCGTACTGATACCAGACCGGCACCGTCAGCGGCGCCCGGTCCTCTTCCTCCGCGCTCACCGCCAGGGCCGCGATATGCGGTTCGGCCAGGAACTGCTGACGCTCTTCAGGGGTCAGGGTCACGGATGACTCCTCCGCTCGGTCCGCCGGTTGTGCCGGCCCGGGCCCGGGTGTGACGGACGGCCGGAAAGTGGCCGGCCGACGGGACGAAGTTACAGGTTCCGGGCGGGCGGCACCTCCCACTTGAGCGGTACACCGCCCGCCAGTTGACCGCTTTTGTCCCTTCCGGGAGGGCGGTGCCCCGACGGCGGGCCGACGGGCCGGGCGAGGACGGCGGCCGAGGGCGGGCGGGCCCGGCCGCGCTGGGCGTCCGGGCCCGCCGCCGGGGCGCGAGGGCGGCTCCGGGGCGCACTCGCCCCGGCCGGGGCGGTCCGCCGCCGCGAGCGGACCGGCGGCCGGGTCCCCCGTCCGGCGAATCAGGCCCCAGGCACCCTCGCTGAGCTGCCGGAACCCTCCGGCCCCCGCGATACCGTCCGGCCTCCCGCCCGCCCCCCGGCGCGGCGGGCGGCCACCCGGCCGGGCCGGCGCGCACCCGCTCAGCCCGCGCGCGCCGGGGGCGGGGCCGACGGCGGCCGGGGAAGACTCGCGGGCACTCCCGCCCCTGAGGTGACGAACCGTCAAGACATGGCCGGGACAGGTTCCTTCGATCGAGTGAGGGCCATCCGTGCGCGGACTGACGCCCAGCCCCTCCCGGCACCCCCGGCGGCCCCTGCGCTCCCGCCCCGGGCACGGGCGCCGGCTCGGGGGCCGCGATCGCGCGGGCGTCAACCGCGCCGCCCCGAACGGGTCCCGGTAAACGCGGCCAGTTACCTTCGCGAACGTTTCACCAGCAGGAATCTCACCGAGAGTCACGAATGTTCGCGGCCGAGTGGTGTTCCTCAGCCCCCTCTTAGCACTTCCTTAAAGCAAGGATAAGGATCACCGGGCAGCCGTCCTCAGGGGCGATTTCGACGATTCGAACAGCTAACTTTCTGATCGCCGGGGCCGGTTCGAACGACAGCACCACAGGCGGTCAAGAGCCGCACCGCCTGTGTTGGACCGGCCCCGGAACCCCCCACGACGCCCACCGAGGAGAACGCCAGAATGACCACTCGTAGCAAGGTGGCCATGGTCGCCGCCCTGGCCGTCGCGCCGATCGCGCTGACCACCCTGACCGCCACGCCCGCCGCCGCGCACGGTTCGATGCAGGACCCGGTCAGCCGGATCTCGGCGTGTTTCGCCGAGGGCCCCGAGAGCCCCGACTCGGCCGCCTGCAAGGCGCTGGTCGCCGCGGGCGGCACCCAGCCGCTGTACGACTGGAACGAGGTCAACATCGGTGACGCGGCCGGCCGCCACCGTCAGATCATCCCCGACGGCCAGCTGTGCAGCGTGGGCCGCGCCAAGTACAAGGGCCTCGACCTCCCCCGCACCGACTGGCCCACCACCAAGCTGGCCTCCGGCAACCACACCTTCCGCTGGCGTGCCACCGCCCCCCACGTGGGCACGATGGAGCTGTTCATCACCAAGCAGGGCTACGACGCGACCAAGCCGCTGAAGTGGTCGGACCTGGAGGCCCAGCCCTTCGCCAGCATCAAGAACCCGACGCTGGTGAACGGCTCGTACGTCTTCGACGGCACCATCCCGCAGCGCTCCGGCCGTCACCTGATCTACTCGATCCTCCAGCGCTCGGACTCCCCCGAGGCGTTCTACACCTGCTCCGACGTGGTGATCGGCACCGGTACGGGCGCCGGTGCCGCCCCGGTCGCCCAGGCCCCCACCGAGGGCGAGATCAAGCAGGGCACCGAGAACTCCACCGTCGACCACGGCGGACACGGCGGTGACACCTCCGCGGAGAAGGCGGCGAACGCCGAGCACGTCGCCCAGCAGACCGCCGCCAAGCCGGCCGGCAACGCCCCCGAGGCCCAGGGCTCGGCCGCCGAGGTCGCGGCCGAGGAGAACCTCGCCGCGACCGGTGGCGACAGCACCACCCCGTACATCGCGATCGGCGGCGCGGCCGCGCTGGCCCTCGGTGCCGCCGCGATGTTCGGCACCGCCCGCCGCCGCGCCACGGCCGGTGCCCGGGCCGGTCACTGACCTTGGTGATCATCTTCTGATCGAACCGAACCGGTGACGATCCAGCGCGCCCGCCGTTCCCCGGCGGGCGCGCTGCTCGTGGTGGCCGCCGTTGCGCCATTCGGCCGCCCAGCGACTGCGTGAACCGCGCCCGGCGCGGAGCGTGGGGCCATGAAGCGGACACCCAGCGGCGCGCCCGGAGGTACTTCCGAAGGCCCTCCCGAAGGCCCTCCCCCGGCGGACCGAAGCGGCTCCCAGGGCTTTGTCGCCGAGGTCAAGGACGCGGTCAGCGTGCGGGCAGCGGTGCTGGTCATCGGGGTGCTGGCGCTCCAGATCGCCTTCATCACCTCGTACATCGGGGCCTTCCACCGGCCCGAGCCGCACCGGATCCCGATCGCGGTCGCCGCGCCCGCCCCGGAGCTGACCGAGCGGACCGTGAACCGGCTCGCCGGGCTGGCGGGAGATCCGCTCGACCCCCGCGCCGCGCCGGACGAGGCGAGCGCGCGACAGCGGATCGAGACCCGGGAGGTCGACGGGGCGCTGATCGTCCGCCCCGGCGGCGGGCCGGACCGGCTGCTGGTCGCCAGTGCCTCGGGGGCCTCGCTCGCGGACGCCCTGACCGAGGTCGTCGCCGGGGCCGAGCGCGAGCAGGGGCGCTCCGTCGAGGTGGTGGACGTGGTCCCGGACTCCCCCGGCGACGCCCGGGGCCTCTCCTCCTTCTATCTGGTCGTGGGCTGGTGCGTGGGCGGCTATCTCTGCGCGGCGATCCTGGCGATCAGCGCGGGCGCGCGGCCCGCCAACGGCCATCGCGCGCTGATCCGGCTGGGCGCGCTGCTGCTGTACTCGATCGCGGCGGGGCTGCTGGGCACGGTGATCGCCGGCCCGGTGCTGGACGCGCTGCCCGGCAGTGTGCCCGCGCTCTGGGGGCTCGGCGCGCTGCTGGTCTTCACGGTGGGGGCGATCACCCTGGCCCTCCAGGGGCTCGCGGGCATCGTCGGCATCGGTCTGGCGATCCTGCTGGTGGTGGTCCTCGGCAATCCGAGCGCGGGCGGGGCCTATCCGTATCCGCTGCTGCCGCCGTTCTGGCGGGAGATCGGCCCGGCGCTGCCCCCGGGCGCGGGCACCTTCGCGGCGCGCTCGATCGCGTACTTCCGGGGCAACGGCGCGGCCGGTCCGATGCTGATCCTGGCGGCGTGGGCGGTGGCGGGCGCGCTGATCACCACGGTCTGCGCGCTGCGGCGGCCCGCCCGCGCCCCGGCGGACCCGCCCGGCTCCGGCGGATGAGGGGCGCGCGGCACCCGCGCGGGCACATCAGGCCGGTTCCAGAACGGGCGGACGAGGGCGCGCGGGCCTTCAGGGGCTCTTCGCCGCATACGTACGGCACTTTGGCGGTAATTCCGGAAAGACGGTGAAAGCAGGCCCGGTCGGGGACCGCGCTGGGTAGACGTCAGGGGGTGGGAATGCCGAAGGCACACACACGCATGCAGAGGTCACTGACGACGAAGGGGGCGGGCGTGCGACGTCGGGTGCACGCGGGGGACGGGCGGCATCTGATGGTCGAGCGGCTGGGGGACCCGCGCGGCAGGCCGGTCTTCCTGCTGCACGGCACCCCGGGCAGCCGGCTGGGGCCCGCGCCGCGCGGCATGGTGCTGTATCAGCGGCACACCCAGCTGATCGCCTACGACCGCCCCGGGTACGGGGGCTCGGACCGGCTGGCCGGGCGCAGCGTCGTCGATGTGGCCCAGGATGTCCGGGCCATCGCCGATGAGCTGGGGCTCGACCGGTTCGCCGTGGTCGGCCGGTCGGGCGGTGCGCCGCACGCGCTGGCCTGCGCCGCGCTGATGCCGGAGCGGGTGACCCGTACCGCCGCGCTGGTGACGCTCGCGCCCCGGGACGCGGACGGGCTGGACTGGTTCGAGGGGATGGCGGCCTCCAATGTCATGGAGTTCACCTTCGCCTCGGACGATCCCGCGGTGCTCACCGAGCGGTTCATCCTCCGCTCGGCGGAGATCCGGAAGGACCCCTTCAAGCTTCTCAACGATCTGCGCCGCGAACTGACGGAATCGGACCGGATGGTGGTCGCCGACGCGGGCGTCCGCTCGATGCTGCTGCGCAATTACCAGG
The DNA here is from genome assembly GCF_039532665.1 of Streptomyces amakusaensis. Classification (NCBI taxonomy): domain Bacteria; kingdom Bacillati; phylum Actinomycetota; class Actinomycetes; order Kitasatosporales; family Streptomycetaceae; genus Streptomyces; species Streptomyces amakusaensis. The sequence continues at coordinate 481,598 of NZ_BAAASB010000004.1, forward strand.
AGGCGCTGCGGACATCGGCGTACGGCTGGATCGACGACGCGCTCGCCTTCTGCAGCCCCTGGGGATTCGATCCCGCGGACATCAAGGGGCCGGTGATGCTCTGGCACGGCGAGAAGGACGTCTTCTCGCCGGTGGGGCATTCGCGGTGGCTGGCCCAGCGCATCCCCGGGGCGACGGCGGTGCTGGAGCCGGCCGCCGCGCACTTCGACGCGCTGCACGCGCTGCCCCGGGTGCTGACCTGGCTGCTGGCGGACTGACGGGACCGGCCCGTGCCCCCATGGGCGGCACGGGCCGGCCGGTCGGGCTCAGACGGCCAGCGGTTCCAGGTCCCGGTGGACCCTGCGTTCGTCCCGGGCGATTCTCGTCAGCGCGTGGTCCTCGCCGAGCTGGCGGGTCAGTTCGGCGACCGTCTCCGCCCGCAGCCGGGAGGATTCGCTCTCGCGTCCGAGCGCGCCGAGGGTGACGGCGAGGTTGGAGACGACGCCGAGCACCTCGGGGTGGTGGGGGCCCAGCACATCGCGGAGCCTGGCCGCCGAGCGCTGCTCGATCTCCAGCGCCTCGGCCGTGGCGCCCAGGTCGGCGAGCGCGTTGGCGAGGTTGATCGTGCTGTAGAGGAAGTGGGGATGGCTCTCGCCGAGCACCTCGCGCATCTTGGTGCTCACATCGGCCAGCAGCCGTTCCGCGGACTCCGGGTCGCCGCAGCCCCACTGGAAGATGCCCAGGTTGTTGATGGCCGCGAGGGTGTACGGGTGGCGCTCGCCCGGCACCAGCATGTACTGGTCCACCACCTCCTGCGCCAGATCGCGCGCCGCGACCGGCTCGCCGCCCGCGAAGAGGTCGGCGGCGAGGTTGAGGTCGCAGGCGAGGGAGTCGGGGTTGGAGGAGCGGGACCGGTAGCGGTTGCGGGTGGCCGTGGTGAGCCGCCGGGCGTCCTCCAGCCGGCCCGCCCTGCGCAGCGAGACGGCCAGGCTCTTGCCGGCCGCGAGGGTGCCGGGGAAGGTCCGTCCGAGGTGTTCCTTGTACAGCTCGTAGGTGCGGCCGAGGAGGATGACGGACTCCTCGTAGCGGCCCGTCTCCCGCAGGTCGCGGGCGAGCGAGGTGGCGGAGGAGAGGGTGTACGGATGGCCGGCGCCGTGCACCTCGGTGCGGCGGTCGAAGACCTCCTGGTCGATCTCGCGGGCTCTGGAGTACTGGCCGACCATCCGCAGGTTGAGGGCGAGGTTGTTGGCGGCGGCCAGGGTCCTGGGGTGCGACTCGTGGAAGATCTGGCTGAATCCGTCGTGGGCCTCGCGGGCGAGTTCCATCGCCTTGGCGTACTGGCCGAGGGTGCCGAGGTCCATCGCGAGTCCGCTGGTGGTCATGTAGGTGTGCGGGTGGGTCGCGCCGAGGACGGCCCGCTGGCGCTCCAGGGTCTCCTCGTCGAGCGCCCTGGCCTCCTTGTAGCGGCCCTGGGAGCGGTAGAGGTTGGAGATGTGGAAGCAGAGGTAGAGGTACTGGAGGTCGTCGGTGCCGAGCATGGTGCGCCAGGTCTCCCGGGCCTCGTCGGCGACCGAGCGGGCGGTGACCCAGTCGCCGCGCTTCCAGAGGTAGCGCACCCGGTCGATGAGGAGTCGTCTGGTCTCGGGCTCGGAGCAGTTGCGCGCCTCCGAGGTGGCCAGATGGGGCCAGATGGTGGCGAACCGCTCCCAGGTGGCGGGGTTGTCGATCGGCTCGTCGTCGTCGGGCCTGGCCCCGGCGAGTACCCGGTGGACGGCGTGCCGGGCGTCGCGCTGTTCCTGTTCGGTCAGCTGGGCCCGGATGACGGCCTGGACGAGGCGGTGCACCTGGATGCTGTTGTTGACCTGGTCGACCTTGGCGAGCGCGAACCGGCCGATCTCCCGGATGACCCGGCCGAGCACCAGTTTCTCCTGGAGCGAGGCGTCGTAGGGCTTGAGGGCGTCGATCATCTCCTTGCTGTAGAGGAGATTGGCGGAGATCGGCTCGGGGGCGAAGAAGGCGCAGAGCTGGAGCAGGCGCACGGCGGCCGGTGAGCGCTCCTTGAGCTTCTCGATGGAGACGTTCCAGGTCGCGGCGACGGGCTGGGGGTAGCCGGCGGGCTGGTTGAGCCCGAGGACGCTGGTGGCCTGTTCCCGGAGCCGTTCCAGATAGTCGGAGACCGGGGTCGCGGTCTCCGCGATCCAGGCGGCGGCCTGTTCGACGGCGAGCGGCAGATCGCCGACGGCGGTGGCGACCTGGTCGGCGTCGGCGACCGTCAGTCCGCGGGCGCGCCGCTGGAGGTGCTCGACGGACTCCTCGCGGGTGAAGACGTCGATGGGGAGCGCGTCGCCGTACTGGGACCAGGTCTGGTTGCGGGAGGTGACGAGGATGTGGCCGGGGCCCTGGGGCGGGAAGAACCGCTTGAGCTGCTCGGGGTCGTCGGCGTTGTCGAAGACCAGCAGCCAGCGGGCGTGCGGCACCCCCCGGCGGAGCAGGTCGATGGCTTCGCTGGAGGCGGCCGTCATGTCCTCGCCGCCCTGTGCGCCGAGGCGGGTGGCCAGCTCGGCGAGGCCTTCGATGACATCGTCGGGCTGTTCCGCCGAGATCCACCACACCAGGTCGTAGTCGGCCATGAAGCGGTGGACGTACTCGATGGCGACCTGGGTCTTGCCGACGCCGCCGAGTCCGTAGAGGGTCTGCGGCTGGGGCAGCACGGCGGCCACCGACATGCCGCCGCCGAGCCGGTCGCGCATCTGCTCCAGCGCGATCGAGCGGCCGGTGAAGCCGGGGTTGCGGGGCGGCGCGTTCCAGATCTTGGGCACGGTGCCGGGGAAGCGCGGTCCGGGCGATCCGCCGTCGGGCAGTTGTACGGGCCGTTCCAGGGCGCGCAGCAGGGCGCTGGTGGCCTGGACCTCGTCGAGCCGGAAGAGGTCGATGGGGTTGCGGTCGATGTAGGGGGTGGTGAGGCGGACGTCGCCGACCCGGACGGGCAGCAGATGGTGGCGGGCTCCGCCGCCGTCCTCGCCGAAGGAGCGCTGCCACAGATGGACCGCTCGGGGGGACTTGAGGTAGGCGCTGGAGAGCAGGACCACGGTGCGGGCCGCGTTCTCGGCGATGGTGTGGTCGTCGGAGCCCTCGCGCTCGACGGAGACGTCGCGGGGCACGACGCGGAAGCCGGCGTGGGTGAGCACGGCTTCGATCCAGTCGGCCCACATCCGGTTCTCGGCGACGTAGCTGAGGAAGAGGTCGGCGGGGAGGGCGGGCCTGCGCCGGGTGAAGGCGTCCTTGATGCGGAGCCTGGTCTCGTCGCCGACCGTGGCCATGGAGGTGATCTGCTGTTCGGTGATGACGGCGGTGAGCCGCTCGAAGGCGGAGAGGAGGGAGTTGGTCAGCCCGGTCTCGTCGCCGAAGGTGGCGAGGGTCTCCTCGTAGGCGTAGTAGGGCCGGTAGGGGATCTCCACCGCGCCCCAGTAGGAGGTGAGGTCGTCCCCGGAGAGCCCGGTGGGGAAGCGGTCGAACTTGACCCGGGCCAGGGCCCGGCCCGCGTCGGCCTTCTCCTTCTCGCCCTCGTCGATCCGCATCGGCACCGGGTAGATCTTGATGCCCCGGCCGCCGTAGCGCTCGTCGATCTGCCGGGCGACGGAGGCCGCGCCGTCGATGGACTGGTCGCTGAGGGTGAAGCAGTCGACCAGGATGTCGGGGAGGTGGACGGTGCAGATGTCGGCGATGTCGCTGAGCCCGGTGCGGCTGTCGATGAGGACGTAGTCGTAGGTGGCCTTCATGTCGTCGCGCAGGGCGTCGAAGAAGAGGCCGCCGCCGAGCCGGTCGTAGAAGTTGTCCCAGTCGAAGGTGGAGACGGTCGCCGAGTACTCGCGGTTCTGCCGGCCGGCCGAGACGAAGTCGAGGGTGCCCTTGCCGGGGAACTCCCAGCCGAGGTTCTCCGGGGAGAGGGAGACGGCGTGCGGCTGGATACGGGCGTAGTCGACGTGCCAGTCGTCGCGCCGGGCGGTGTCGGGGGTGATGGCGGCCCAGGCGTAGTCGGTGATCAGGTCGATGACACCGGTGGTCGCGCCGAGGGTGGAGGGGTCGAGGAAGGGGTGGAAGAAGCGGTGCAGTCCGGGTGCTTCCAGGTCCCAGTCGACCGCGAGGACCCGTTTGCCGTTGGAGGCGAGGATCCAGGCGGTGTTGGCCAGGGCCATGGTGCGGCCCGTGCCGCCTTTGTACGAGTAGAAGGTGACGATGCGTCCGTCACGACCGGCCGTCATCCGTGTCCTCCGCATCGGGGGCTGTGCCACGCGAGTGGGTGTCGGGGTGGTCGGGGGCGGGAGCCGGGGCGGGGGCTCCCATGGGGCCGCTGAGCCGGAATCTGGTGGGCCGGGCGGAACCGGGCGGTGGGGCGGGCGGGAAGACCTCGGCGTGCCGCAGATACTCCTGGGCCGCGGACTCCACGACCTGGGGGAGGATCTGGCCGAAGGCCTCCATGCTGAAGACCCCCCGGGCCGCGAGGCGGCAGGCGGGGCGGCCCTGGCTCATCTGGCGTGGCATGGTCCGTTCCAATTTCCTGACCAGCTGGGCTTCGGAGAGTCTGCTCTGCGGATCGTCGCGGTTCCAGGCGACGACGAGGCTGACCCAGGGGCGGGGCTCGGCGTCGAAGGCGGCGAGCCGGGCGCAGCGCTCGTCGTCCTCCAGGGCCCAGCGGTCCACGAGGAGTATCTCGGGGCGGGCCGGCGGCTGGTCGGGCTCGGGCGGGGCCTCGTGGTCGAAGGAGGAGACGGTGGCCTGGTAGTTGAGGGAGCGGACCAGGTCCTGGGCGACATAGGCGAGGGGGCGCGCCGAGTCGGGGTGGTAGGGGTTCCAGTCCTGGGACTGCTTTCCGTAGTAGTCGGGGGCGCGGCCCTCGGGGAGGTCGTGCCGGGTGGGCGCGGCGATGGTGAGGTGCATGGGGCGGGGGCCGCCGCTGGGTTTCCCGAAGGCGCTGGGGGCGTGCCGGTAGTCGACCGGGCTGCCGGAGGCGACCCGGGTGGTGTCGGCGACGCTGACGATACGTTTGGCCAGTTCATAGACGGCGGCTTCGTACTCCTCGGCGAACCGGCGCAGCTTGATGAGGCCGTAGAGGCCGTCGGTGACATAGCGGTCACCGAAGGCGCGGTGGTTGAACTGGAGCCGTTCGGCGGGGCCGGGGAGCTGCTCGGGGGGCAGTGGCACCCAGAGCGCGGGGACGATGGCCTCCGCCGAGCGGTTGCTCTTGGCCTGGTGGTAGATGGCTCGCTGGGCGAAGGCGTACCACTCCTTGCCGCACATCTCGCTGGCGAAGTAGCGGGGGGAGAAGAGCGGGACGAAGACCCGGCAGGTGGACAGCACCTCGCCGAGCCGCTCGGACCAGCCCTCGCCGGAGCGTATCTCCCGGTCCATGAAGCCGGCCGGGGATCCGGCGGGCAGATCGGTCAGCGCCAGCACATGGCCGCACAGATCCCTGAACAGCCGCTCCACCCACATGTCGGGGTCCGGTCCGCCCACCCCGTACCTCGGTGTGTGCGCGTAGCTCAAGAAGAAGTACGGCCGATGGTCCGGCGCACGCTGCGCTGTTTCCGACACACGACCCCCGTCCTGTGGGAACACCCGCCTCCGCATCCGGTTTCGACGCGGGACAACAACGAATTAATCATTTCGGAGCCCGACACATCCCGTCTCCCCGCTGTTCGGTCAATCAGCGCCGTTTCTCCGTCATCCAGGCCACGGCGTGATCGACGGCGGCCCGGACCGAGAACAGTCTGGTGGGCCTGCCTCTCAGCAGCCCCTTCTGTTCCATGCCCCACGTGAACGCGGCGCCGATCGCACCAAAATCGCTCTCGTCCAGACGGACGTCGTCGTACTCCGTCCATTTCTTACCCCCGTCGGGGCACAGAACTACACAACGATACGACCGAAGGGGCGCATTGGTCCGGTACTCGGCGAGATGAAAGGCGGTGCAGACGTCGAAATCCACATTGATCATCAATACGCGTGCATCGGTCCGGTAGAGAGCGCCGAGAGGGGAGTTCTCACCGAGGTGGGAGGAGAGGATGTGACCGGAGAGCAATTCCCCGGCGCGCCGGCCGACGGCCGCGAACGAGGTCTGCGGATGGGTGCTGCGGACGGCCCCGGGGGCGGTGCGGACGGACTCGGCGAGCCGGCCCATGCCCTGGCTCGGGGTAGTGGCCGGGTCGAAGGCGGGCATGTTCCGGCGGAAGGTCTCGGTCTCCTCGGGCGTCAGACCGGCCACCAGGGCGCGGTAGGCGTCGGAGGTGTCGGAGTTGGCCTCGGTGAAGGCCGGGGCGACCAGGGTGCCGTCCGGGCCGAGGGCGTCGAGGAGCGCGTCCCTGAGGGTGTCGGAGTGGAGTCCGGTGGTTCGCAGGGCGGCGTGCACCAGCAGGGTCGTGCCCTCGGCCACGCCCAGGGCCCGCAGGGAGCGGGTGAGGCGCTCCTGCTCCCGGGGGCTCGCGCGCCCCGGCTCAGGCATGGCCCGGCTCCCCGCCGGGGCCGTCCGGACCGCCCGAGGCGCTCGCACCGTCCGAGCCATACGGACCGACGGTGGCGTCCAGCTCCCGCCTCAGCTCGGCCAGCAGCCGCCGCCCGGCGACGGTCGGTTCGGGCGCGCCCTCCAGGATCTTCAGCCCCTGCGCGGCCTGGTGCGCGCCCTCGGGGTCGAAGGGCGCGAGAGCCACTCTCTCGCAGACTCCCGCCAGCAGTTCCGACACCGGGACCTCCCCCTCCTGCCAGGGCGCCGGATGACGCCACCAGCCGTCCTGTGCGTAGAGATCCGCCACTTCGAGCAGCGCGTTCAGCCTGGCCCGCCCGAAAGCGCCCAGCAGCGCGATCGCCAGCTCCCGGTCGGTGGCGGGCAGGGCGATTCCCAGCGCTCCATAACCGTGCCCGCGTACGCCCGGCTCACGCGTGGCCGGCCGGCCAAAAACCGGTGTTCCCCCAGGTGCCAGCGGGGTCAGGGTGGTCAGAGCGCCGGCCAGTTCCGCCGCCCGGGCGGGGGCGGCCGTCCGCAGCAGCGCCCAGGCCCCGGTCAGCCGGCGGTCCCAGCGGTCGGCCTCGGCCGGATCCAGCCGGGGCAGCGCGGGGGCGTCGAAGCAGTCCCGGCAGGGGTCGAGGTCGTCGAGACGGAGCGGGGGCACTCCGCCGCCGTCTCCGTCTCCGCCGCCGCCGCCGCCGATGACGCGTACGGGCCGCCAGTCGGCGGTCTCGACGCCCGGGGCCACCCGCAGCGGGCCCCGGCCCTCGGCGGTCACGGTGAATCCGTCCGCCTCGGCCGTGACGAGGGCTTCGCCCCGGGAGCGGGGGCCGGGCGGGAAGAGGCGCAGTGTGCCGAGCGCGGGCAGTTCGAGGAGTCCGTCCTCGTACGGGACGGGGACCGGGACGGGGACGGCCGGGTCGGCCGGGTCGGCCGGGTCGCCGGCGGTGATGAGGGCGGCGGCGAGATGGGCGGGGAGCCGCAGGGCCTCGGCGGTGGCCCCCGGGTGTCCGGCGGCGAGCCCGGTGAGGGTGCGGCGCAGCCAGGTGTGGGTGTAGGGGTGGCTCAGCAGGGCGTCGAGCGCCGGGCCGCCGGGGTCGAGGGCGAGCGCGAGCCGCCAGGCCCGGTCCCACTCCTCGCCGCCCCGCCCGTCCAGTTCGCGGTGGAGGGAGGCGAGAAGGGTGAGGGTGAGGTTCTGGTGTTCGGCGGCGAGGGCGGCCGGATCGGTCACGGCGGCGGGGGTGAGGGCCTCGGCGTCGCGCGCCTCGATGCCCCGGACGAGGGCTTCGAGGTCTCCGCAGTAGACGGAGGTGTTGTCGAATTCCCGGTGGGCGCTGTAGCGGTGGGCGTAGAGACCGCCGCCGCAGGAGCGCACGACGGGACAGGTGCGGCAGGTCTCGCCGACGCCCGCCAGTTCGAGCTGGCGGGCTCTGACCCCGGGGTGGCCGGCCACCAGGTCGAAGGGGTGGGTGAAGACGTCGAAGCCGGTGGCGGCGGCCCCGTCGTAGGCGCTCTTGAGCGAGTCGACCTGCTCCAGCGCGCCGTCGGTCTCGACGACGACCAGGTCGGTGGGGGCCAGACCGAGCGATTCGGTCAGCCCCGGGCCGCCGGTGAGGGTGGAGAGGACGGATTCGAAGAGGCGTACGGGGATGGTCCTGCCGCGTTCGTCCCAGCGGTCGAAGACGGTCAGCAGCCAGTCGGCGTACGCGGTGGGCGAGCCGTCGGGCCGGGGCGGCGGGCTCTCCCAGGTGGCGTGCGGGAGCAGGAAGTCGACGCGCGGCGGGGCGAGTTCGGCGAGGGCGTCGTACACGGCGACGGGGTCGTTGGCGATGTCGACCGTGCAGAGCAGACCGAGGTAGAGATGGCGGTAGCGCTCCTGGCGCAGCAGTTCGACGGCGCGCAGGACCAGGGGGTGGCTGGTGCGTCCGTCGGCGAAGCGGCGGTGCCGGTCGTTGGCGGCGCGGTCGCCGTCGAGGGAGATGCCCACCTTGACGCCGAACTCGTCGAACAGATCGAGATAGCGGGGGCTGAGCTGGAGCCCATTGGTGTGGATCCGGAGATCCAGCTCCGCGACGCCGTCGAGAGCGGCGGTCAGCTCCTCGCACACCCGGCGGAGCCGGCCGGGACCGGCGAGCAGAGGCTCCCCTCCGTGCAGGATCACTGACACGGAGGGCAGGGCATGGCTCTTGGCATGCTCGGCCAGTCGCAGAGCTGTCCAGGAAATCGCTTCGTCGGAGATTGCCTTGGGACGGTTACGCCAGCTGTGGTCGGCGTGTTCGTAGATATAGCAGTGGTCACACGCGAGATCACACCTGCTGTGAACCTTCAGGACGATCTCGCGGAACGGGACCAGCGGTCCTTTCATTCCGCCAGTCTAGGGGCAGAGCGGCGGAAGACCGGGCTAGAGAGCCGAGTTGAACGTGGCGGAGCGTACGGTGTGCTCGCCCGTCGTGGGGAGAACCCGCGCGAGCCTCTTTGCCGCCTCCGCCCCGCGAACGTCGATCTGCGCCAGGGGAACTCTGTTCTTCTTCGCGGCGGCGAAGGCCGGGATGGTCTGAATCGTCATGGGGGGCCGTCCTTTGATCTTGTGTCCCAACGCTGTTCACCACGCACCATTGCGGTGGTGGCGGCACGACTTTACTCTCATGGCCACTGTCGGCAACTCAGCTCGGGGACAGGGCGCGAAAGAGTTCGTCACATTCTCACAGGCGGCTCCAGAACGGGTCATTCCACCTAAAGAGTGAAGGCATGCAGCAGTCAGGGGGACACATGAGCGGGTTTCCTGGTGCAACGGGGAGCATCGTATTCCGCAACAGCGATCTCCCCGCCCTCTTCCACCACACCGACTCCCTAGCCATCGCCCGTCAGCGGGAATCCGTCGGATCCACCCGAATTTCCCTGCTGCTGCTGGTGGCGGGGGCCGCTGCGGCGGCGCTGCCGTCGTCGCTCACGGTGGGCGGCTCCGTCCAACTCCCGGGCGTGCTGGGGGCGTTGGCGTACGCCGGAGTGCTCCTGCTGGGCTACCGCGCTTCCAAGCGCGGCGCGAAGTCGCAATGGCAACTGAATCGCTCGGCGGCCGAGTTCATCAAATCACTGTGCTGGCGCTATTCCGTGCATGGAGCACCTTTCGATGCCCGATCGGGCGATCCCGACGCGGCCTTCGCCGAACGGCTCGGGGACGGACTCGGGGAACTCGCCAAAGTGGGCTGGCGGGACCCCCGGAACACCCTGCCCGAGCTGGCCGCCGCCGAGCTGGTCACCCCGGCCATGCGGCGGCTGCGCGCGGAGCCGTACCCCGCCCGCCGGGAGACCTTCGTCCGGGACCGGCTGATCGAACAGCGCAACTGGTACCACCGCAGCGCGGAGAACTCCCGCCGGGCGACGCTGCTGTGGTCGCTCTCGATCGGCCTGCTCACCCTGGGGGCGCTCTTCGTCTCCCTGCTGCGCGCCTTCTCGCTCACCGGCCCGGCGGGCGCGGCGGGGGTGCTCTCGGCGGCTGCGGCGGCGGCTCTGGCCTGGTCCGAGATCCGCCGGCACCAGCCGCTGATCGCCGCGCACTCGCTGGTGGAGGAGGATCTGGCGGCGATGCACACGGCGATGGAGACCACGGTCACCGAGGCGCAGTGGCCGTCCGCCGTCTATGAGACGGAGCGGATCGTGTCCCCGCAGCACACGGACTGGCTGGTCCGGCACCGGAGCTGAGGGAGGGGCGGGAGACCGGGGGTCAGGGGCGCTTCAGGCCCTCGCGCCAGATGACGGTCACCGGGGTGCCCCGGCCCCTGGCGTAACGGACGATGTCGGCCGTGCCGCCGAGCCCGCGCGCCGGGCAGCCGTCCCAGACGGCGAACAGCCGGTCGCAGTGGTCCGCGATGTACGCCCCCGCCGCGTAGTACGCCTCGTCCGTGGAGTGCGGGAAGGCCAGCCGGACCTCCCTGGTCGCGCGCCCCCTCAGCTCCTGGAAGCGGGCGAGTTCGGCCGGTTCGGTGAAGCCGTCCGCGTAGTCGCCGCTGGGGATCACGGCCGTCAGCTCGGCCCCGCAGGAGAGCGCGACGTCCGCGAAGATCTGGTCCGCGCCGACGGCGAGGCTGGAGTACGCCTCCAGCGTCCCCTCGTGGCCGTGGAGCGCCTCGCGCAGCCGGGCCCTGATGTGTCCGCCGGCCCCTTCGGGGATGAACCGGTGGCCGGTGATCCCGATCCGCCTCATGTCCCCGCCCCCGTCTCTGGGCCCCTGGGCCTCGTCCCCGGGGCGCTCCGTGACGCCGGGCCCCGTCGCCGCGGCCCGCAGACGGCCTTCCCTGCGCCGGGGGCGCGTACTCCCCCGTTCCGGGGTCGTTCGGGGCATCGGGGACGGAGCACCGCCCCCGGCGGCGCGCAGGCGGCCGGGGGCGGAAGGGGGAGCGAAGAGGGCGCGGCGGCCGGGTCAGCCGCCCAGCGGGACGCGCTCCCCCGCCGCCACGGCGACCGGGAGGGTGTTCCCGGGCGGCGGGAACGGGCAGATGAAGTGGTCGGCGAAGGCGCAGGGCGGCAGCAGCGCCCGGTTGAAGTCGACGGTCACCGAGCCGTCCTCGGCAGGGGCCGCCGGGCGCAGGAAGCGGAACCGGTAGCTGGTGTCCCCGCCGGTGGTGTCGGAGAAGACCGCCCAGAGCGAGCCGTCGTCCTCGACGGCCGCGTGCAGCCGGTGCTCCTCCCCGTCGAGCACGAAGACGATCTCGCCCGCGAGGCCGAGCCCGCGCTCGCGCCCGTCGGCGTTGGCCACCCGGACGCTGCGGTGCTCCGGGTAGGGAAGGAAACGCCCCGGCAGCGTCCAGCGGGGGTCGTACCCGGTGGCCTCGATGCCCGTGAACGCGGCGCGCGCCGGGGAGCCCGGGTCGAAGTCGCGTACCGCCCAGAGCCCTTCGCGGCGCAGCACCACGAGCCGCCGGTCCCCGTGGGCGACCGGCGCCTCGGGGATGGGTCCGTGGTGGGCGGTGAGCCGGGCGGTCCCGGTGAACGGCTTGCCGTCGAGGGTGAGCCCGTCGGCGGGCCCGGCGGTGAGCACCACCTCGTCGCCGTCGGCCGTCCAGGTGCCCGGGACCGGCGGGATCCGCCCGTCCGGGTGGTCCTCCAGCCAGTGTGTGCCGGTGAGCGAGAGCGGCCCGTACGGCGCGGTGATGGTCTCCACCCGCCGCCGGTGCCACTTCCGCCACTCCTGCGGCTCGTCGCTGCCGTCCTCGGCCGGTCTCTGTGCCTGGGTGGTCATGCTCTCAACCTTTCCATATCGGCTCGGCGAGCCCCAGATGGGAGCGGAGGGTCGTGCCGGAGTAGCCCGTCCGGAAGGCTCCGCGCTCCTGGAGCAGGGGCACCACGCGGTCGACGAATTCGTCGAGTCCGCCGGGGGTGATGTGCGGTACGAGGATGAATCCGTCGGCCGCCCCCAGGTCGACGAAGCGCCGCATCTCCTCGGCGACCGCCCGCGGGGTTCCGACGAAGGACTGCCTCCCGGTGGCCTCGATGACGGTCTGCCGGATCGAGAGGCCCTTCGCCTCCGACAGGGCCCGCCACCGGGCCGCGACCTCGAAGGGGTCGCCCGCTCTCACCCGGCCCTGGGCGAGGGCGGAGTCCGGTTCCGGGTCGGTCTCCGGGAGCGGGCCGTCGGGGTCGTACGAGGAGAGGTCCCGGCCCCAGATCTGCTCCAGGGCGAGGATCGCGTTCTGCGGGGAGATCTGCTGCCGGCGGATCTCGGCGGCCCGCTCCCGGGCCTCGGCGTCGGTGTCGCCGAGGACGAAGGTGACCCCCGGCATGATCTTCAGGTCGTCGTGGTGCCGGCCGTGTGCGGCGAGGCGCGCCTTGACGTCGGCGTAGAAGGCGCGGCCCGCCTCCAGCGTGCCGTGCCTGCTGAAGATCACGTCCGCCGAGGCGGCGGCGAAGTCGCGCCCCTCGGCGGAGTCCCCGGCCTGGATGACGACCGGATGCCCCTGGGGGGACCTGGGTACGGTGAACTCCCCCTCGATGGTGAAGTGGGCGCCGGTGTGCTCGACGGGGCGCGCCGCGCCGTCGGGGGTCCAGGAGTCCCAGAGCTTCCGGGCGGCGTGGAGGAACTCCTCCGCCCTGCGGTAGCGGTCGGCCCGGTCCAGATAGCCGCCGCGCCGGAAGTTCTCGCCGGTGAAGGCGTCGGAGGTGGTGACCACGTTCCAGCCGGCCCGGCCGCCGCTGAGATGGTCCAGGGAGGCCAGCCGGCGGGCGAGTTCATAGGGCTCGTTGAAGGTGGCGCTGACGGTGGCGGCGAGTCCGAGCCGGTCGGTGACGGCCGCGAGCGCGTTCAGCACGGTGATCGACTCGGGGCGGCCGACCACGTCGAGATCGTGCACCCGGCCCTTGTGCTCGCGCAGCCGCAGCCCTTCGGCGAGGAAGAAGAAGTCGAAGAGTCCGCGTTCGGCGGTGCGGGCGAGATGCTCGAAGGAGGTGAAGTCGATCTGGCTGCCGGAGCGTTCGTCGGACCAGACGGTGGTGTTGTTGACGCCCGGGAAGTGGGCGGCGAGGTGGAGTTCGCGGGTTAAGGCGGTCATGCGGCCCCTCCCCCGGGCGCGGTGGCGTACTGGTTGGCGGGCCGGGCGAGCCCCAGGTGTTCGCGGAGGGTGCCGCCGGGGTGGAAGGTGCGGAAGAGGCTGCGGTGCTGGAGGAGGGCGACCGTGCCGTTGACGATCCGCTCCAGGTCCCGGTGGGGGGCGATGGGGGCGAGATGGAAGCCGTCGGCGGCCCCGGCCCGGTGCCAGCGGGCGATCAGCTCGGCCAGTTCGACGGGGCCGCCGCTGAAGTGCGCGACGGGGGCGGCGGTACGGGGTCTGGCCTCCAGCCCCGGCTGGGGGACGGACTCGCTCCCGCCGAGGTCGACGGCGATCGAGACGAGCACCCGCAGCTGCCGGGGGTCCCGGCCGCGGGCCCCGGCCGCGCGGTGCAGATCGGCGCGGAGCCGGGCCGCCCGCTCCGGGGTGGCGGCCCGGACCAGGACGACATCGGCGTGGGCGGCGGCGACCCGGTGGCCCTGCTCCCCGGTGCCGGTGAGGTCCACGACGGTGACCGGGCGGCCCTGGGGCGGCCGGGGCACGGTCGACGGGCCCCGGACCCGGAAGGAGGAGCCCTGGAAGTCGACGTGGTGGAGTTTCTTGCGGTCGATGAAGCGGCCGGTCGCGGTGGAGCGGATCTCGGCGTCGTCCTCCCAGCTGTCCCAGAGCCGGGCGACGACGTCGGCGACCTCGCCCGCCTCCCGCCAGAGCGCGTCCAGGGGGGCGGCGGGGCGGCGGCCGAAGAGCCTGGCCTCGGCCTCGGTGGCGGAGACCCCGACGGACCAGCCGGCCCGGCCCCGGCTGACCCAGTCGAGGGTGGCCACCGAGGTGGAGACGTGGAACGGCTCGGTGTGGGTGGTGGTCACGGTCGGCACCAGACCGATCCGTCGGGTACCGGGGGCGAGCCGGGCCAGCACGGCGAGCGCGTCGAGCCCGGGCCGGGCGAAGGAGTCCCCGAGAGTGACGAAGTCGAGGGCGCCGCGCTCGGCGAGCCCGGCGAGTTCGGCGTAGTGCTCGGCGCCGCAGTGCGCCGGGCCGTCGAGGGCGACGGCCAGATGAGGGGAGCGGGTGGCGGACATGGGAGGCCTCTCCGGGGGGTCGGAGCCGTCGCGGGCGGTCGGTCCCGCGACGGGCGGTGGTCCGGTGAATGGTCGGTTCACCGGTGGGTGCGCAAGAGGTCGGTCGAAGCGCCGCGGCCGGAGGGGTGTCCGGTCACGGGCGGTACGAGGTGGTGCGGGCGGTCGGGGTGGAGCGGGCGGGGCGGGTCAGGCGGAGGGGTGGGCTCGGGCGGACAGCTCGCGCAGCAGGGTGAGCGCCGCGCGCGCCGTGGCGTCGTTCTGTCCGAAGGCCGCCCCGCCGGTCCGGGGCCGGGTGAACGCCCCGCTGTTGCGGCCGTCGGTGTGCGGCCCGAGCGCGAACCGGCGCGGGTGGGACGCTCCCGTACGGTCCAGGATCCGGCCGTCCGCCGGGTCGACGGCGAGCAGCCCGGTGGGGGTGCCCGCGGCCCCGCCCTCGTGGAGCGCGCGCAGCAGGGGGCTCGCGCTGCGCGCCAGCGAGGGTTCGGGCAGCCGTGCCTCGACGAGTGTCCGGGCCGTCACCGGTGGGCCGGACACTCCGGCGCCGGCCGCGTGGAAGACCCCGCGCCGCTCGTCCGTGCCGACGGCCGTGTCGGGCCCGAGGAAGCGGACGACCCCGGCGCGGGAGAGCGCGAGCAGCTGGCGCAGCCGGGGTCCCGGCGGGCCGGAGGCGAGATAGCTGAAGTAGCCGTGCCACCAGTTGCCGACGTCGCCGAGCCGGACCAGCTGTCCGTAGACGGAGAGCAGTCCGATGAAGACGGCCAGGTCGGGGCTGCGGGCGGGGTCGTGGGCGCGGATCAGATCGGCTTCGACATGGGCGCGCAGCGTGTCCTGGACCGCCTCGTGCGAGGCGAAGCTCCGTCCCGCCAGGGGCCGGTCCAGACCGAGGAGGTCGAGCCGGTCGGCGGGGTCGGGCACGGCTCCGGCGATCAGTTCGCGCAGCCGGGGGGAGCCGGGTTCGACGGCGGTGTACCTCTCGTCGAAGGCGGCCCAGCCGCCGCCGGAGGTGCGCTCGGGGTGGGCGTGGAAGAGCCGGTGGTAGTGGGCGTGGCCGAGTTCCTTGTCGATGAGCGGCCAGATGTCCCGCCGGAAGTCGAGCGGCCCCCGGCGCAGCAGCTCCGCGGTCTGTTCGGGGCCGAAGTGGCGTGGCAGCGGCGGGGGTTCGCCCCCGAGGTCGTATCCGATCTTCGTACGATACGGGACTCCGCGCCGCGATCCGGCGTACAGGACGGGCTCCCGGCCGGAGGGGAGGTACTCGCCGTTCTCGTACCGTCCGCCGCGGCCCTCGGTGAGCAGCACCATGAGGTCGATGAAGGCGAGTCCGAGGCCCCGGACGATGACGGGCTCACCGGCGGGTATGCGGTCGAGGTCGCTGTCGGCGGTGAAGTCGGGCGGCAGGTGGAGCAGTCCGTGGCGGTCGGCGAAGTCGGCGAGGGCGCGCTGTTCGGCGTCGGGTTCGGCGTCGAGATGGCCGAGAGTGAGCAGTACCAGATCGGCGGTGAGCGGCCGGCTCCCGCCCGCGAGCGAGATCCGCTGCGGGCCGTCGCGCGGTCCGGTGACGCGCAGCGCGGTGGCCCGGTGCTCGTGGACGGTGACGGAGGGCGGGAGGGCGGCCACGGCCCGCTCGTAGAACCAGCGCAGATAGGAGCCCTGGCTGGTGCGGGCGGAGAAGGTGCGGCCGTCGACCCCGGCCCATTCGGCGAGGGTGGGGCCGGGTCTGACGGGTCCTTCCTGGCGGACGGTGTCGTCGGTGAACATGGTGACGTCCTCGGCCATGGAGTTCATCCACAGCAGCGGGGACTGGTCGGCGCGCCAGATGCGGCCGGGGCCCGGCGGGTGGGGGTCGATGAGATGGACCTCCAGCGGGAGGTCCCCGTACAGCTCGGACGCGTTGGCCGCGAGCCGCTCCAGGAAGCCGGCCCCGCGCGGGCCCGCGCCTATGACGGCGATGGACGGCGGGGCGGGCGGGGCGGGCCTGCGGGCGCGGCGGGGTGGGGTTGTGGGTGGCCGGATCTCATCGGTGGGACCGGGCGGGGCCGGGGGGCAGGCGGAGAAGGCGTCGGCAGGGGCGGCCATAGAAGGGCTCCGTGGATGCGTGTATCGAACACGGGCCTGTCTTCACCGGAAGCGTCCGCGCTGCGCGCGCCGAGGCGATGGGGAGCGCGCCCCTCAGCACGACCCCCGACCGAGGCTAGGCGCTCGGCGGGGTCCACTGTCAAGGGTGTCCACACTGTGAGCCGTTGATCTCACGGCAGTTGACGCCAAAACGGATGCCTGTTCCACTTGGGCCATGTCTTCACAGCAGCCGCTGGTCAGGCGCTCCCACATCGACTTCGGTCGCGTGTGGTCCGCTTCCTGTTGAGCCGACCGCGCTGCCTCGTGGGCCCTTCGGCCCCCCCTCCCCGCCCGGCCCCGCCCCTGACGTACCGCCGCCGGTCCTCCCGGACCGGCCGTCGGCGTCCGGCGGGCCGCGCGACCCCCGTCACGGCACTGTCGTCACCCTGCTCCGCGATGCGCACCACGCTCCACTCCCCTCGCCGCACCGTCGCCCCGACCGCACTCCCTCGAACTCGAAGGGTCCGCATGGCGTACACCCCGCACCGTGATCCCGTCGACTCCGTCGATTCCGTCGATTCCGTCCCGACGGTTCTCCGTACGACGGCACCCCGTACGACGGTCCTCCGTACGACGCCCGCCGACCCGCTGGCGCGGCCCCTGCTGGAGGAGCTGTCCCACGAGTACCTCGTCCGGTACGGGGACAGCTCCGACATGACGCGCTATCCGGCCGTCGAATTCGCCCCGCCCGACGGGGCGTTCCTGCTGCTGCTGGAGCGGGGGCGGCCGGTGGCCGGCGGCGCGTACCGGCGGTACGACGGCGTCACCGCCGAGCTGAAGCGGATCTGGACGCACTCCGCCCACCGCCGCCGGGGGCTCGCCCGTGAGGTGCTGCGGGTGCTGGAGGCGGAGGCTGCCGGGCACGGCTACACCCGGATCCATCTGACGACCGGGCCGCGCCAGCCGGAGGCCAGGGGGCTGTATCTGGCCACCGGCTATCGCCCGCTCTTCGATGTCCGCGCCGATCCGGAGTCGCTCGGTCTGCTGTCGTTCGAGAAGGAGCTGCCCGGGGAGACGGAGACGGGCGCTTCGAGGCCCTGACGCCCCGGCGGGCCGTCAGTCGCAGGCGCAGCAGCAGCCCTCGCAGGAGCAGCAGGAGCACTCGACGCAGTCGCCGTCGCGGCAGCAGCCCTTGCGCTTCTTGCGCGACCAGGGGCCCTCGTACTCCTTGGCGCAGCAGAGCCGGCAGGTGCACAGCAGCCGGGTGAACGCGGCGCAGCCCGCGAGGAAGCCCCGGGGCGAGGGGGGCCGGGGTCCGTCGGCGGGCGGTCGGCCGCTCCCGCCGGGGCCGCCCGGCCCGCCGGGAGTCCTGGGGCCACTGGGGTCACCGGGGTGTGCCCCGCCGTACTGACCGCCTCCCCCGTACGAGTGGTTCGGTCCGCTTCGGTGCGAACCGGGCGTCGAGACCTGCCCCTGGTGGGAGCAGCTTGTCGTACCGAATGCCCGGTCCACCGCCGCGGCCAGCTCGTGGGCGAGCAGGATGTGGACGAGCCGGCCGTCGGTGAAGCGCGCGTCGCGCAGCGCGAGGCGGACTCCGCGGACGGCGTCGTCGGCGAGCCGGCGGGCCTCGGCGAGCGGGGTCCCGGTGGCGGTGAGCGGGTTCCAGGCCCCGGCGGCGGCGTCGGCCCCCTGGTCCTCGACCGCGTCCAGCAGATGGGCGAGGCGGCCGAAGAGACGACCCGCCTCGGCGAGCGGGAGGGCGTTCTCGGGGCGTCCGGCGAGCACGGCGGTGTGCGCGAAGGCGGCGGCCGTGGCCGTCTCGGTGGGCTCGGTGACCGTCAGCAGCGGGGTGCCGGGGCCGGCGAGGGCCTCGATCCCGGTCTGCCGGTCGACCGCGTCGAGGAGTACGGCGGTGTCGAAGCCGACGCGCGCGCCCGCCCGCGAACCCGCCCGGTCCCAGCCCGCGGCGACCTTGCGGGCGGCGGCGGCGACCGGCTTGCGGGCCAGCAGCCCGTCCCGGTCGGCGACATGGTCGCGCACCTTGGCGGAGGCCAGCACCAGCGAGACGGCGGCCGCGAGCCGGGCCCCCTCGCCCCGGGCGACGGGTGCGGTGCGCAGGGCGCGCAGCGGGCAGGGGCCCGCGGTGCGGCGGGCCGCGGGGGTCCATTCGGACTGAGCCTCCGTCAGGACGGAGATGATCAGGCCGTCGTAATTGGTGACCACTCGTGCGAATTGACCGTGGTCCGAGCGGAGTGCCAGACAGAGGCCGCAGAGGTGCGCCATCCACTCCGCCCTGAGGCCGTCGGTGAGGCGATGGCCGCAGGGCCGGACGATCCCGAACATGGTTTTCCCCCGTGCGTCGTTCAATTGTGCGGGCCGCATCGTATCGAGGGATCGATCACCCGTACGCCCTGGACGTCACCCATCCGGACTGACTTTCATATTTTGTGCGGATCACCACCCGCATACGGGAAGAAAGCTGACGAACCACCACATCATCTGCACCAGTCCCGTCACGAAACCCCTGCGCTGCGGCTATCCACTTGGCGCGCGATCCGCATGATGGACCACGATAGGGACAGGAAAGACGAAAGACCGCTAGTGAGCGGACCGCAGTGGAAGGAGGCGTCCATGGGATCTGTGCGCAAGGCGAGCGCCTGGCTGGGACTCGTCGAGGACAACGACGAGCGCTACTACGCCGACGAGTACGCCGAGTACTCAGAGGGTGCCGAGACGGCCGACGCCTGGGTCACCGACCCCCGGGTGCGCGTCGCCTCCGAGTCCGCCCAGGCCCAGAGCCGCCGGATCGCCACTGTCTCGCCCACCTGCTTCCGGGACGCCCGCAACATCGGCGAACTGTTCCGCGAGGGCGTCCCGGTGATCGTCAACCTCACCTCGCTGGAGTCCGGCGACGCCAAGCGCGTGGTCGACTTCGCGGCCGGGCTCACCTTCGGACTGCGCGGCTCCATCGAGCGGGTGGCCACCCGGGTCTTCCTGCTGAGCCCCGCGCACACCCAGGTCGTCAACGGCGAGCCGCAGGGCCGTCCCCAGGACGGCTTCTACAACCAGAGCTGAGCGGGGCCGCTCACCGGAACGCGTCCAGCCCGGTGAGCGCCTTGCCCAGCACGAGCTGGTGCATCTCGACGGTGCCCTCGTAGGTGAGCACCGACTCCAGATTGGTCGCGTGCCGCATCACGGGATACTCCAGCGAGATCCCGTTGGCCCCCAGCACCGTCCGCGCGGTCCGGCAGATGTCGATCGCCTCGCGGACGTTGTTCAGCTTCCCGAAGCTCACCTGCTCCGGGCGGAGGCGGCCCGCGTCCATCCGCACCCCCAGATGGTGGGCGAGCAGGATCCCCTTGTGCAGCTCCACCGCCATGTCGGCGAGCTTGGCCTGGGTGAGCTGGAAACCGCCGATGGGCCTGCCGAACTGCTCACGGGTACGGGCGTAGTCGAGCGCCGACTCGAAGCTGGCGCGCGCCGCGCCCATGGCCCCCCAGACGATCCCGTACCGCGCGTGGGTGAGACAGCGGAGCGGGCCGCCGAGGCCGGCGGCCCCGGGGAGGAGCGCGTCGGCGGGCAGCCGGACCCCGTCCAGGACCAGTTCGCTGGTGACGCTCGCCCGCAGGGACCACTTGTGGCGGATCTCGGACGCCGTGAAGCCCGGCAGCGAGGTCGGGACGGCGAAGCCCCGGATGCCCTCGTCCGTCTGGGCCCAGACCACGGCGACCCCGGCCACCGAGCCATTGGTGATCCACGTCTTGCGGCCCGTCAGCACCCAGTCCGGGCCGTCCCGCCGGGCGTGGGTGCGCATGCCGGCCGGGTCCGAGCCGTGGTCGGGCTCGGTGAGCGCGAAGCAGCCGATGGTCTCCCCCGCCGCCATGCCGGGCAGCCAGCGCAGCTTCTGCTCCTCGGAGCCGTAGCGGTGGATCGCGTACATCGCGAGGGAACCCTGCACGGAGACCAGGGAGCGGATGCCGGAGTCGGCAGCCTCCAGCTCCAGACAGGCCAGTCCGTACTGGACCGCCGTCGCGCCCGCGCAGCCGTACCCCTTCAGCGACATCCCGAGCGCGCCCATCGCGCCCAGCTCCCGGGCCAGCTCATGGATGCCGGGCAGCTCGCCGCGCTCGTACCAGTCGGCGATGTACGGCAGGACGCGCTCGGCGGCCCAGGCGCGCACGGTGTCGCGGACCGCCAGATCCTCGGGGGTGAGCAGCTCGTCGATGCCGAGCGGGTCGGCGGCGTCGAAGCGGGCGGGCTTCGGGCTCTCGGGCATGGGGGCCTCCGCTGGACAGACGGCTCGGCAGCTTCAGTCGATCACGGGCTCCGACGTTACGGTTCGCCGTGCCACCCGTCCAGACCCGCCCGCCCCGGGCGTCTCAGCGGACGGGGGACGAGGGGCTGTTCAGCGCGGGGGGCCGGAGGCGTCGGCGACACAGGGGGCGGGTTCGCGGCCGGCGGTCAGGGCGGTGCCGGGGAGCGCGGCGAGGGGGCCGTCGCACGGGTCCTCGGGGTCCGCCGGTTCGCCCCGCCGGGGCGGCGGGCAGACCGTCCCGGCCGCCTTGGCACCCCGCTCCCGGGGCCCGCAGTCCATGATCGTGGGCAGTTTCAGCGCGGCGAGCGAGCCGAGCAGCAGCAGTCCGGCGCTGACCGTCAGGGTGATGTGCAGACCGTCGACGAAGGAGTGGCGCGCGGTGGCGCGCAGCGCCTCACCGGCCGCGCCGCCCAGGCGCTCCGAGACCTGATAGGCCTCGCCCAGCGAGTGGGAGGCGGCGGACGCGGCCCCCTGGGGCACCCCGGCGAGCGAGTGGAACGCGGGGGCGTAGGCCGCGTTCATGACACTGCCGAGCAGCGCGGTGCCCATGCCCGCGCCCAGCTGGTACGAGGTCTCGCCGATCGCCGCGGCCCCGCCCGCGTGCTCCGGCGGAGCCTCGCTGAGCATCGACTCGTACGCCGCGAACAGGGTGGTCTGGAGACCGAATCCGAGCAGGACGAATCCGGTGGTGAGCAGCACCGGCCGGTCCTGCTGGCCCATCAGCGTCAGCAGCAGCACCGCCCCGGCGGTCAGCACGAAGCCCCAGCCGACCATGCGGCGGGTGCCGACACGGCGCAGGATGTACGAGCCGCTCGCCCCGGCGGCCATCGCGGCGAAGGTCAGCGGCAGCAGTCTCAGCCCGGTCTCCAGCGGGCCCAGCCCCAGGATCAGCTGAAGGTACTGGACGGCGATCAGCTGGAGTCCGACCAGCGCGAGCATGGCGAGCACGATGCAGCCGACGGAGGTGGAGAAGGCGGGCGCGGCGAACATCCGGATGTCGATCAGCGGGTGCCTGCGGCGCCTCTGCCTGCGGACGAAGAGGGTCAGCAGCGCCGCGCCGGCCAGCAGCGGGAGGGCGGTGGCCGGGTCGAGCAGCTGGTGTCCGGCGCCGATCCGCTTCACCCAGAGGACGATGCCGAGGATTCCGCCCGCCGCCATCAGCGCGCCGAGCACGTCCCAGGGGCCGTCGAAGCCGCCCTTCGACTCGGGCAGCAGCCAGCGGCCGGCCGGGAGGAGGATCATCATCAGCGGGATGTTGATGAGGAAGACCGAACCCCACCAGAAGTGCTCGATGAGGAAGCCGCCGAGGACCGGCCCGGTGGCCGCGCCGATGGCGGCGACGGCGGTCCAGATGCCGATGGCCATCGCCCGCTCCCGCCGGTCGGGGAAGACCGAGCGGAGTATCGAGAGGGTCGCCGGCATGATCATCGCGCCGCCGAGGCCGAGCAGGGCACGGGCCGCGATCAGCACCTCGGGGGTGGTGGCGAACGCGGCGAGGGCCGAGGCGACACCGAAGATCCCGAAGCCGAGCAGCAGCACCCGCCGGCGGCCGACGCGGTCGCCGAGCGTTCCGAAGAGGATCAGCAGCGCGGCGCAGATCAGCGGATAGGCGTCCACCATCCACAGCAGCTCGACACCGGTGGGGCGCAGGTCCTCGGTGACCGCCGGCACCGCGATGTGCAGCACGGTGGCGTCCAGCGCGACCAGCAGCAGACTCACACAGAGGACGAGAAGGACGACCCAGCGATTGCCGCCGCCGCCCGCCGCACGCAATCGTGCCGCGGCCGTGGTCGCCCCTGACATGCACACCTCCAGTGATCTCTCCTCGCGCTCGGCGGGCCAGCCGGGGACGGGGACGGTCCCTCAGGGCGGTCCGGCATCGACGGGCGAGTGAGCCGTCAGCGTACGCGAGTTCCGAGCGGCGGTCGCGTGTGGCGTGCGCCACGCCGGGTCGCCGCCGGTGCACTGCCGCCCGGGCCCGGGACGGCGGCGGAGATGAGAAAGAATTCATACGGCAGAGTGGTGAACGTCAATTCGCGCCGCCGAAAGGCCCCTTCAACAGAGCGGATGAGCAATAGGCCGGGTGACCTCCGGGATTTCCGAGTTGGCACCAAATAAACCATCACGCCTGAGACATACTCCACATCACATCGTCATCACAAAGACGCTGGATCGGCCTAGCCCCGCACTCACTCGCTGTAACGTCGATAGGGTGCGTACCGACATCTTCGCCCGCTTGGACCGAGAGCCGGAACCGCCGAAGATAGAGATCCCGCGGATGAGCCGCACTCGCCTCGCCCTCTTCGGCGGGACGTCTGCGTTCTATCTCGCCATCGTCGTCGCCGTACTGGCCTCGACCTGGCTGGTGCTCATCGACTGGAAGGTCATGCTGTTCCGGCCCTATCAGCAGTGGCCGGAGCTGCACCCCTATCTCGATTACTTCGTGGTGCTCGGCCAACGCGGCCCCACGGCCGTGATGGTCGCCGCCTGGCTGGGCTGGCGCTCCTGGCGCCAGCACACCCTGCGGCCCCTGCTGGTGCTCGGCGTGTCGCTGTTGCTGCTCAACGCGACCGTCGGCGCGGTCAAGATCGGCCTCGGCCGGCTCGGCCCTCACTACGCCACCCGGATCGGCTCTCCCGAGCTGTTCGCCGGCGGCGATATATTTCCCTCCGGGCACACCGCCAACGCGGTGGTGACCTGGGGAATCCTGGCGTATCTGGCCACCACCCCCAAGACCCGGCGCTATCTGTCGGCGCTCTCCGCGACGGTCTCGCTCGGGGTCGGTCTGACCACCACCTATCTCGGTACGCACTGGCTGAGCGATGTGCTCCTCGGCTGGGCGGCCGGGCTGCTGATCCTGCTGGGACTGCCGTGGTGCGAACCGCTGATCGCCAGGACCGAGGCCCTGATCTTCGCGCAGCGCGAGCGGTGGCGGGCACGCCGCAGGCTCGTGCCCTCGCTGCCGGTGGCGGCGGGCGGACCCCGGCCGGTGCTGGTCTCCCAGCGCCGATCGCCCTCCCCGGCGGCGGCCGGAACCCCGGAGCGGGAGCCCGTGCCGGACGGCAGGCTGTACGAGCCGGTGGCGGCGGGCGGCCAGCGGGCGGGCCAGAGCGGGCGGTCGACCGCCCAGCGGGACCGGCCGCGTGCCCGCACCGTACGGGCCGAGCGGTCACCGGCCGCCCCGCCGGCGGGCCACCACGCCTCGGCCTCACGGCCCTCGTCCGGCGGCTGACGGCGGACGGCGGCTCGCTCGGCGGATCCGCGACACCCACGGGCGAAGGCCCCGACCACTGCGGTCGGGGCCTTCGCCTCGCGCGGCCCGCGGCGGCTCACCCCGTCCAGGAGCGGACCACCTCGCCGCCCCTCACCTCGAAGTTCAACCGCCCCGCCAGATACTCCAGGGTGACGATCGCGCCCGGCGGCAGCGAGCGCACGGTGCTCCAGCCGCGCTGCCGGGCCAGCCGCTCCGCGCTCTCGGCCAAGAGGCCGACATAGGCGGCGGGGTCGTCTTCGGGATGGGCCGAGGGGTTCGGTGTGGGTGCCATGACCCCACGGTAGGCGGCAGCGGACGGTGACGGAAGCGGACGGCCGTACACCCTTCACCCACCTCAGGTACCCCAGCGGTCACGCTTCTGTCACAGCTCCTCAACACGCGTACGGCTCAATGCGCGTCACCCGAACGAGCACTTCTGGGACCGGTGTACGGAAATTCCCGATAGCCCGCCGGAGTCGTGCAATTCCCTGGTCAATTAATGAGTCAGCACATCCGGGAGTGAATTGACGGACCGTTCGGCGAATCGTTCGCCGGGGCGTCAAGAATTCACCTCTTCCTTACAGGATCCCCTTGTGTGTTCCGCCGGGGCCGGAGCGCACGTTCCGCAGCCGACGGGGCGCGCGACGGCGGCCGGGCGGGCGGCACCGCCCCCGACGGCCCGTTCTTCGGACAGGCGCTCGTACCCGCCTCCCCCGCCTCGTACGGCACACCACTCACGCCGTACAGGAGGAGGGCGGCGGCTTCCGCGCACCGCCCCGGATCCGCTCCGAGCGTCCCGCTATTGATCCGGAACGGCCGGGGAACGGGAATCAACCGTCCCGGGCTCCGCCAGGGCACGGGAAAAGCGATCCCGGACCACCCTGAGGCTGTCCTTCAGCTCCGGCGGCTCGACGACGTCGAAATCCACTCCCATGAGCATCACATGAATCACCATCACCTCCACGCTCGTCGCGCCCGTGGTCAGCAGACAGCTGTGCGCGTCGATCGGTTCGACCACTCCGTCGGACGGTCCGACGACCCGGGCCGCCTCCTCGGCGGAGGTGTGGAGGCGGACGACCGCGCGCGCCGGGTAGGCCCGGGTGGAGACTCCCTGGGAGACATAGCGGGCCAGATCGTCGGCGGGCGGGGTGCGCGGGGCGAACCGGGGGCCGTGGGGCGGGGTGGGGGTGATCCGGTCGGCCCGGTAGGTGCGCCAGTCGGCGCGGTCCAGGTCCCAGGCGACCAGATACCAGCGGCCCTCCGCGCACACCAGCCGGTGCGGCTCGGCGCTCCGGCTCGTGACGGTGCCCCCGTGGTCGCGGTAGTCGAAGCGGAGCCGCTCGTTATCGCGGCAGGCGTTGGCCAGTTCGGTGAGGAGGGAGGCGTCGACCTGGGCCCTGGCGGGCCGCAGCATCGGCACGGTGAAGTCGGTGAGCGCGCTCACCCGCCGCCGCAGCCGGTGCGGAAGCACCTGCTCCAGCTTGGCGAGGGCGCGTACGGAGGTCTCGCCGATGCCCTCGATGCCCTGGCCCGCCGCGGTGCGCAGCCCGACCGCGACGGCCACCGCCTCCTCGTCGTCGAGGAGCAGCGGGGGCAGCTCCGCGCCCGCGCCCAGCCGGTAGCCGCCGCCGGTGCCGGGGCTGGCGTTGACGGGATAGCCCAGCTCGCGCAGCCGGTCGACGTCGCGGCGCACCGTGCGCGGGGTGACGCCGAGCCGTCGGGCCAGTTCGGCCCCCGGCCATTCCCGGTGGGCCTGAAGCAGTGAGAGCAGGCGCAGCAGCCGTGCGGAGGTCTCCAGCATGGGAGGAAGTCTGCCAGCGGTCGCGGACAGCCTGTGTCCGCGACCGCCGTGCGCGGCCACGACCGCGGCCACGGCCGCCGGGCAGCGGCGGGTCGGCGGCGGGTCCGGGTGGTCAGCCCTTCCGGCGGATCACCCGTCCGGCGAGATGGCGGGCCGAGTAGAAGGCGTCGAGCACGGCTCCCCGGGCGCGGAAGACCCGGTCCCGCAGAGCGCCGCGCGGGCCGCCGCCGGCCGCCCGGGCGTCGGCCAGCTCGGTGAAGAGGGCCTCGTGGCGGGCGGCGATCCGGGCCGGGTCGAAGCGTTCGGACGCGGCGAGGGCCGCCGCGCCGGTGCGCCGGCGCAGCTCGTCGTCGTTGATCAGCTCAAGGAGGGCGGCGGCGACCGCCTTCACATCGCCGACCGGCACCAGCCGGCCGTCCACCCCGTCCTCGATGATCTCGCGGGGGCCGTGCGGGCAGTCGGTGGAGACGACGGGCAGTCCGCAGCGCATCGCCTCGACGATGGTCATCCCGAAGGACTCCCGGACCGAGGTGACGGCCGCGACGGAGCCCTTGACCCACTCCTTCTCCAGCGGGTCGGCGTTGCCCATCAGCGCGACGCTGTCGCTCAGCCCGCGCTCCGCGATCAGCGCCTTGAGGGTGTCGCGCTCGTTGCCGGTCTGGTCGCCGCTGCCGTAGATGCGCAGCTTCCAGTCCGGGCGCTCGGCGGCGACCAGGGCGAAGGCCTCCACGAGGACGTCGTACCGCTTGACCCTGGTGAGCCGGCCCGCCGCGACGACGTACTTGGCGGTGGAGTCGGCGGGCTCGACCGAGGGCGCGGGCACGCTGTTGGGGACGGCCTCGATGCGCGGTCCGGTCAGGCCCAGCCCCCGGTAGGCGCGGGCGTCGGCCTCGGTGACGGTGGTGAGCGCGTCGAGCAGCGGATAGCGGTAGCCGATCTCGCGGCGCATCCGGAAGCCGTGTCCGTCCAGGGTGAGGTGCTCCTGGCCGACCTTGAGCGGTCCTGGCCGGGTCTGGCGGGCCACGTGCACGATGAGGCCGGGGCGGGTGCCGATGACGACATCGGCCTCGACCGACCCCAGATGGGCCCCGATCCGGGCGTCGGTGAGCCGGCTGTACTGCTTGTGCCGGCCGTCGCCGCGCGGGAAGACCTTCGCCGGCCTGGCGTAGTCGGGGTGGTCCCCGTCGTATCCGGGGCTCTTCTTCCGCAGATCCACCAGATGCCTCAGGACGACGCCGTCGGGCGCGCCCATGAGCGGGCTGTCGCGGTGGCGGAAGACGGAGACGATCTCGACCTCGTGCCGTTCGGCGAGGGTCTGGGCGAGGTTGAAGGTCGTGCGGATCGTGCCCCCGATGCCGTAGGCGTTGTGGAGCAGAAAAGAGATGCGCATGCGCGGTGGCGTCCGTTCCCCCGGGAACAACAAAAAAGCGGTCAGGAACGGACCCTACTGGTCGCGCGCGTTCGGACCCTTCCGGGGGCGGCTCCGAACCCGGCCCCACGCCCTCGGCGATTACCTTCGGTAAGGATCACATCAGGCCACCCTTTTGGTTCGCTTATTTCATGATTTATGGACTCTTCCAGGGCTGGTCCGGCCCGCCCGCGCACCGCGTCGACACCCCCCGCACCAGCGCTCCTTGGCCCGGACCAGCCGATTCCGGCCGAGGTCGCCGCTCCCGTCCCGGATGGTTCGTTTCCGTTCCCCTCCAGGCGTGACTCCGGACACAGACACCCGTTGAACCCTTTATGAGCGGGGATCGGCCCGGCTCACAAGAACAAGCCCGAGGAGCCACCCGTGCCGCGCATGCTCGACGTCAGCGAGGACGTACGCGCCGAGATCGGTGACCAGGAAGCCGACCGGCTGCTCGCCGGCGAGAACGCCCCGGGCAGCTACGACTGCACCTCCTGCCGCACCCCGGGCGACACCGAGCAGGAGCGCACCAGCACGGTGCTGTTCGTCGGCGAGGAGACCGCCGTCCTCGCCTTCGCCCACGCCACCTGCATCCCCTCGCAGGTCGTCCAGGTCGCCGAGTCCGAGCTCCAGGGCGCGGTGCGCTCCATCACCGGCGACCAGGCGGGCGGCTTCGCACCCGCGCCCGTGCCCGCCCCGGCGCCCCTGGCCGCCGAGGCCGGCCCCGCCCCCGGGCAGGCGGTCCTCGGCATCACCAGCGGGCTGCTGCTGATCCAGGGGGAGCTGCGCCCGGCGCTGGTGGTGGAGCCGACCGCGCCGATCGCCCGCCCCGGCACCACGGGCGAGGGCGGCGACGACTTCCTCACCCTCCTCATCGAGCAGGGCTTCGGACCCGTCCACGACGTCGCCCGGCCGCCCGGCCAGCTCCCCGGCTGGTCCGTGCTGCTCGCCATGGGCCAGCTGCACGCCGTGCTCCAGCCCGGCACCGGCGGCGGCAATCAGGTCGCCTGGTGGCAGGCGCATCAGCCGCTCCAGGTCACCGACGGCTGGCGGACCGCCGCCAACAAGTCCCGCACGGTGCTGGTCTACGCGGCCCCGGTCGGCTCGATCGGCCAGCAGCCCCGGGAGGATCTGCTGCGGGACGCCCTGGAGAAGGCGGCGGCGGGCGGCCGGCTGGTGGCCGCCGCGATGCCGCTCGCCGGGACCTGAGGGCCCGGCCCCACCCACCGCGCCGCCCCCGGCGGCTCCCCCCTGCCCCCTGCCCGGCCCGCCCGCCGGAACACCTGATCCCGGGACATTTCTGCGGCGGGCCGGGCAGTGACGGGCCGGGGGCGTGCCTCGTTGCAGGTACGTGCACTCATACGACCCGACCCGCCATCAGTACCCGCCCCAGATCCCGGCGATGCGCCCCGCCTACGAGGTGCCCCCGGCCCCCTCCCCCACGCCCATCTACGACACACTGTGCGCCGAGTACCGCAGGGCGTTCCGGGCACTGCCCGGCGACCGGAGCGGTGAGGAAGATCTCGGATTCAAGGACTTCGGCATGGGGCTGACCAGCAGCCGGGGCTTCGGGAGCATCGGCCATCCGCCGTATCCCGGCGCGGGCTGGCAGCCCTACCCGGCCCCCCGGGCCTATGTGGGCCACCATCCGGTCGCCCTGCCCCCGGCCCCCCGCCGGGGCTTCTGAGTTCCCGCCCGCCGTACGGGTGAGGGCGCTGTCCCGGGCCGGAGGATCATCCGGTCCGGGACAGCGCCCTCACCCGTACGCGTACGGAGCCCTACTTGTTGCGGCCGCGCTTCTCCCGGACCCGCACCGAGATGTGGATCGGGGTGCCCTCGAAGCCGAACTCCTCGCGGAGCCTGCGCTCCACGAAGCGGCGGTAGCCGTGCTCCAGGAAGCCGGAGGCGAAGAGGACGAACCTCGGCGGCTTGGTGCCCGCCTGGGTGCCGAAGAGGATACGGGGCTGCTTTCCGCCCCGGACCGGGTGCGGGTGCGCGGCGACGATCTCACCGAGGAAGGCGTTCAGCCGGCCGGTGGGGACCCGGGTCTCCCAGCCCGCCAGGGCGGTGGTGATCGCCGGGACCAGCTTCTCCATGTGGCGGCCGGTGAGGGCCGAGACATTGACCCGGGGGGCCCAGGAGATCTGGGCCAGCTCCGTGTCGATCTCGCGCTCCAGGTAGTAGCGGCGCTCCTCGTCGAGGGTGTCCCACTTGTTGAACGCGACGACCATCGCACGGCCGGCCTCGACCGCCATGGTGATGATCCGCTGGTCCTGGACGCTGATGGACTCACTGGCGTCGATCAGCACGACGGCGACCTCCGCCTTCTCCACGGCGGCGGCGGTACGCAGCGAGGCGTAGTAGTCCGCGCCCTCCTGGAGGTGGACCCGGCGGCGGATGCCGGCCGTGTCCACGAACTTCCAGGTGACACCGCCCAGCTCGATCAGCTCGTCGACCGGGTCACGGGTGGTGCCGGCGATCTCGTTGACGACCACCCGCTCCTCGTTGGCCACCTTGTTGAGCAGCGAGGACTTGCCGACGTTCGGGCGGCCGATCAGGGCGATGCGACGGGGACCGCCGAGGACCGTGCCGAAGGTCTGGGCCGGGGCCTCCGGCAGCGCCTCCAGGACGGCGTCGAGCATGTCGCCCGTGCCGCGGCCGTGCAGCGAGGAGACCGGGTGGGGCTCGCCGAGGCCGAGCGACCACAGGGCGGTGGCGTCCGCCTCGCCGCTGGGGCCGTCGACCTTGTTGGCGCAGAGCACCACGGGCTTGCCGGCCCGGCGCAGCAGCCGGACGACGGCCTCGTCGGTGTCGGTCGCGCCGACCGTGGAGTCCACGACGAAGACGACCGCGTCGGCGGCCTCGATCGCGTACTCGGCCTGGGCGGCGACGGAGGCGTCGATGCCGAGGACGTCCTGCTCCCAGCCTCCGGTGTCCACCACCTTGAAGCGGCGGCCGGCCCACTCGGCCTCGTAGGTGACCCGGTCCCGGGTGACGCCCGGCTTGTCCTCCACCACGGCCTCACGGCGGCCGATGATGCGGTTCACCAGGGTCGACTTTCCGACATTGGGGCGGCCGACGACGGCGAGGACGGGCAGCGGGCCGTGACCGGCCTCGCCGATCGCGTCCTCGACCTCCTCGACGTCGAAGCCCTCTACCGCGGCGAGCTCCATGAACTCCGCGTACTCGGCGTCGCCGAGTGCTCCGTGGTCGTGCTGGTCGTTCATGAAGTCCGTTCCTCGATCGTCAACCGGGCCACCTCGCGGTGACCCCCTGCTCAAAGTCTTACCCGGAGCGCCCGGTGAGGCGCCTGGCGTTTTCCAGATGGCCGGTCAGCCGCTGCTGGATGTGTACGGTGGCGTCGTCCAGCGCCGTGCGCGTACGGCGGCCGCTGCCGTCCCCCGCCCGGAAGGCGTCGCCGAAGACGATGTCCACCCGGCCGCGCAGCGCGGGGAGCGCCCTGATCAGCCTGCCGGGCCGTTCGTCGCCGCCGAGAACGGCCACCGGGACGATCGGCGCGCCGGAGCGTACCGCGAAGTAGGCGAGCCCGGCGCGCAGTGAGGCGAAGTCTCCCTCACCCCGGGTGCCCTCGGGAAATATGCCGAGGACTCCGCCGTTCGCCAGTACGCCGAGCGCGCCGGTGACCGCCGCGCGGTCGGTGCCGGAGCGGTCCACCTTCAGCTGTCCGATCGCCAGCAGGAAGGGGTCCAGCGGGCCGACGAACGCCTCTTTCTTGATCAGAAAGTGCACCGGGCGGGGTGCGGTGCCCATCAGCATGGGTCCGTCCACCATGTGCGAGTGGTTCACGGCGAGGATCACGGGGCCGGCGGACGGAACCCGCCAGTCGCCGAGCACCCGGGGCTTCCACAGCCCGTACATCAGGCCGATGCCGATGCGCCGGCCGATCACCGCACCGCGTGCGGAGGGCGCCGCGTCCCCGGCGGGGGCGGCGCCGGCCGAATTCCTCACGGCCGAATCGGTCACCGCACCGCCCGGGTGCCGGTGACGCCCTCGGCCTGCCGGGACCGGACCAGGGCGACCACCCGGTCGATCACCTGCTGAAGGGTCAGCTCGGTGGTGTCCACCTCGATCGCGTCGTCGGCCTTGGCGAGCGGGGAGGTCTTACGGCTGGAGTCCGCCGCGTCCCGCTTGATCAGGGCCTCGCGGGTGGCCGCCAGGTCGGCGCCCTTCAGCTCTCCGCTGCGGCGCGCGGCGCGGGCCTCGGCGGAGGCGGTCAGGAAGATCTTCAGATCGGCGTCCGGCAGCACGGTGGTACCGATGTCGCGGCCCTCGACGACGATGCCCGCGACGGCCGCGGCGGCGATCTCGCGCTGGAGCTCGGTGATCCGGGTCCGCACCTCGGGGACGGCGCTGACCGCGCTGACCTTGGAGCTGACCTCCTGGGTGCGGATCGGGCCGGAGGCGTCCACGCCGTCGACGGTGATGGTCGGGGCGGCGGGGTCGGTGCCGGAGACGATGGCCGGCCGGTCCGCGACGGCGGCGATCCGGGCCGGGTCGGAGAGGTCGATCCCCTTGCTGACCATCCACCAGGTGATCGCCCGGTACTGCGCACCGGTGTCCAGATAGCTCAGCCCCAGGGCGGCGGCCACGGCCTTGGACGTGCTCGACTTGCCCGTGCCGGCGGGGCCGTCGATGGCGACGATCACGGATTCCACGGTGTCGGACACCTTTCCTGAGGCGGGGACGGGGCCGCGCGGAAATGCGGTGGGCCCCGGCCCAAGGTTACCGAGTGCCGGGACCCGTCACGGACACGCGTACGGCCGGGCGGCCCCGGCGGCCGTCACCGTGACGCCGAGTGTCCGGAAGCGGCCGTTTCGGTCACTGCCGGATCGCCCATCCCCGCTCGCGCAGCGAGGCCGCGAGGGAGGCCGCGGCGGAGGGTTCGACCATCAGCTGCACCAGACCGGCCTGCTGCCCGGTGGCGTGCTCGATGCGGACGTCCTCGATGTTGACGCCCTCGCGTCCGGCGTCGGAGAAGATCCGGGCCAGCTCGCCCGGCTGGTCGCTGATGAGCACTCCGACGATCTCGTACGCGGCGGGGGCCGTGCCGTGCTTGCCGGGGACCCGGGCCCGTCCGGCGTTGCCCCGGCGCAGCACGGCGCCGATGTCCGTCGCGCCGTCCCGGCGGCGCTCCTCGTCCGGGGACTGGAGCGAGCGCAGCGCCCGGACGGTCTCGTCCAGGTCGGCGGCGATCCCGGTGAGCACGTCGGCCACCGGGCCGGGGTTCGCGGTGAGGATGTCGACCCACATGGCGGGGTCGGAAGCGGCGATCCGGGTGACGTCGCGGATGCCCTGTCCGCACAGGCGCACGGCGGTCTCGTCGGCCTCCTCCAGCCGGGCGGCGACCATCGAGGAGACCAGCTGCGGGGTGTGCGAGACGAGGGCGACCGCGCGGTCGTGGGCGTCGGCGTCCATGACCACCGGGACGGCCCGGCAGAGGGCGACCAGTTCGAGGGCGAGGTTGAGCACCTCGGTGTCCGTGGCGGCGGTGGGGGTGAGCACCCAGGGCCGCCCCTCGAAGAGGTCGGCGGTGGCCGCGAGGGGGCCGGAGCGCTCCTTGCCGGACATCGGGTGGGACCCGATGTAGGCGGAGAGGTCCAGGGAGAGGGCCTCCAGCTCGCGCCGGGGGGCGCCCTTGACGCTGGCGACGTCGAGATAGCCCCGGGCGACGCCGTCGCGCATGGCGGCGGCGAGCGCGGTGGCGGTGTACGCCGGGGGCACGGCGACGATCGCGAGGTCGACCGGGCCCGGCGGCGGGGCGTCGGTGCCCGCGCCGAGGGCGGCGGCGGTCTGGGCCCGCTCGGGGTCGTGGTCGACCAGATGGACGGTCACCCCCCGGCCCGCGAGAGCGAGCGCGGCGGAGGTGCCGATCAGTCCGGTTCCGATGACGAGGGCGGTTCTCACTGGTGGCTTCCCACTGGGTGATGTCCTTGCGCGAGGCGGCGTCCGGGCGGGTGTTCCCGATCAGCCTAGTCAGCCGTCCGGGCGCGCGCCGCGGCGACCGGCCCCCGGGGCGGGGGCCGGGCCGGGGCCGGCCGGGGTCAGGAGTCCCAGAGCGCGCCCAGGGAGAGCAGGTCGCTGCGGTACTCGATCCGCTCGGACCACTCCTTGGGCCAGGCGTCCGCGCCGAGGTGCGCTCCGGCGAACGCGCCCGTCAGGGCGGCTATCGAGTCCGAGTCGCCCCGGGTGCAGGCGGCCCTGCGCAGCGCGGTGACCGGTTCCCGGGGGAAGAGCAGGAAGCAGTGCAGGGCGGTGGCGAGGGCTTCCTCGGCGATCCAGCCGTCGCCGGTGGCGAGGCAGGGGTCGGTCTCCGGGTCGGGGTCGCGCAGGGCGGTCGCCACCCGGTCCAGGGCGGTGAGGCACTCGTCCCAGCCGCGCGCGACGAAGGCCAGGGGCGAGGCGTCGGAGGACTTCGTCCACAGATCGCCGAGCCAGCGCTCGTAGTAGCGGGAGCGGCTCTCGTACGCGTAGGTGCGCAGCCGCACCACCAGGCCGGCCGGGTCCGCGCCCCGGGCCAGCAGATGGACGGCGCGGGCGGTGAGGTCGCTGGCGGCCAGCGCGGTGGGGTGGCCGTGGGTGAGCGCGGACTGGAGCTGGGCCGCCCCGGCGCGCTGTTCGTCGCTCAGTCCGGGGACGAGTCCGACGGGGGCGACGCGCATGTTCGCGCCGCAGCCCTTGGAGCCGATCTGGCTCGCCTCCGTCCAGGGCCGCCGTTCGTCGTCGAGAAGCCGACAGGCGGTGAGGCAGGTGTTGCCGGGGGCACGGTTGTTCTCCGGGGAGTGGTACCAGGAGGTGAACTCCTCGCGCAGCGGGCGGACGAGGCGGGAGGCGACGAGCAGTCCGCGGTCCATGGCGGTGCGGATGCCGTTGGCGACGGCGATGGTCATCTGGGTGTCGTCGGTGACGTACGCGGGCCGGGGCAGCGGCATCTCGCGCCAGGGGCCGCACGTGGCGAGGATCCGCGGCACGTCGTCGAACTCGGTGGGGAATCCCAGGGCGTCCCCGAGCGCGAGTCCGATCAGGGAGCCGGTGGCGGCCTGCTTGGTCGCGGTCCTCGGGGTCCGGAGTGTGGTCATGGCCGGCGTCCTTCCGGTCGCAGGAGGGGTGGGTGGAGCACGGACGCGGGGCCCGCGCGGTAGAGCGCGGCGGGTTTGCCCCGGCCGCCGGTGCGGCGCGGCGGGCCCTCGACGGCTTCCACGAAGCCGGGGGTGGCGAGGACCTTCCGGCGGAAGTTGGGCGGGTCGAGCGGGACGCCCCAGACCGTCTCGTACACCTGCCGCAGCTCGCCGAGGGTGAACTCGGCCGGGCAGAAGCCGGTGGCGAGGCAGGTGTACTCCAGCTTGGCGCTGACCCGTTCATGGGCGTCGGCGAGGATCCGCTCGTGGTCGAAGGCGAGCGGCGCGGCGTGTTCGCGCGGTGTCCACCGGGCGTGGGCCGCGTCCCCGCCGCCCCGGGGTTCGGGCAGATCGGGCAGGAGGGCCGCGTAGGCGACGGAGACGACCCGCATCCTCGGGTCGCGGTCCGGTTCGCTGTAGGTGCGCAGCTGTTCGAGGTGGAGATGGCGGACGGTGGAGTCGGAGAGTCCGGTCTCCTCGGCGAGTTCGCGGCGGGCGGCGGCCCCGGCGGACTCGTCGGGGCGGACGAAGCCGCCGGGGAGCGCCCACGCGCCTCGGTGGGGGTCCTCCCCCCGGCGGACGAGCAGCACCTGGAGCCGGGCCGCGCGGACGGTGAGGACGGCGAGGTCGACGGTGACCGCGAAGGGCGGGAAGGCCCGGGGGTCGTACCCCGGCGGCGCGCCGGTGTGCTCGGACGGCTGGTGGGTCAACGGCGCTCCGTTCGGTCGGCCCCGGGCGGGGGCGGGCGTCAGCGGGGGCGGTACGAGGGGCGCGGGGGCTCCTGGGAGTGCGGGGAGTCCGGGCGGGCGGTGAGGTCGGGGAGCGGGTCGGCGAGGCGGAGTCCTTCGGCGAGCAGCGCGTCCACGGCGGCGACCGCGGTGGCCAGCCGCCGCTCGTGCGGTCCGGTCAGCCGTACGGTCCGGCGGCCGGTGCGGGCCAGCTCGGCCGCGAAGCGGGCGGTCATCCAGGGCCGCAGCTCGGCCCCGTCGCGCAGCCCGTCGTCCTCGAAGGGGACCGACTCGTCGTCGGTGAGCAGCCACAGGTGCTGCCGTCCGCGCGCGGCGATCCGGGCGACCTCCTCGTGACGGCCGCCCACATAGCGCTCGTGCCAGACGGTGGTGGCGAACGCGTCGGTGTCGCAGAAGAGGACCGGCGAGCCGGCTCGGGCGGCCTCCTCCTCCAGCTCGCTCTGGCGGCGGGCGATGCGGGGGAAGTCGTCGGCCGTGAGGGCGACGTCGCTCCAGAGCGCCCCGGGCCGCTCGGCGCGCAGCCGGGCCAGCGCGTCCTCGCTGAACCGCCGTCCGCACTCCGGGACGCCGAGGGTCCCGGCCCAGACCCCGCCGCGCCGGCGGTAGTGGTCGGTGAGCGCGCGGACCATGGTGGTGGTGCCGGTCGACTCCGCGCCGAGCACCACCACACGGCGGGTCAGGGCGGCGCGTACGGGGGCTCTGAGGTACTCCCAGCAGCGGGCGGGGTCCTCGCGGACGGCGGTGCCGGAGACGGGGAAGCGCGTACGTCCGGGGTCGACGGAGACGGCGTGCGCGCCGAAGCGGCGGCCCAGCTCGGCCCCGTACGCCTCGGAGGTGAAGACGGCGTCGACGGGCTCGGGGACGGCGGCGCGGAAGACGGCCATGTGCGCGTCCCAGACGGCCGGGTCGCCGGTGTCCATGGGGATGTCGTCGACCGTGCCCACGACATGGGCGTCCGGGTGCAGCTCGCGCATCCAGGCGACCCGGTCGCCGAGCGGGATGGACTCCACGGAGGCGGCGCAGACCAGGACGGTCAGCCGGTCGCAGCGGGCGGCGGCGGTGTCGACGAGGTGGTGGTGCCCGGCGTGCGGCGGATAGAACTTCCCGAGGACCAGTCCGTGCCGGTGGGCCTTCATGGGGTCGCCCCGGCGGTCCCGGTCCCGGCCGTGGCCGTGGCCGGGGTGGTGGTCGCGGCGTCGGCACGGGCCCGGTGTTCGGCCGCCGAGCGGGACCAGTTGCGGAGTCCGAGCACGCAGAGCGCGAGGAAGCCGGTGTACAGCAGCGAGGTGAGGTAGAGCTGCTTGTGCGCGTAGAGCGGGATGTAGATCAGGTCGGCGGCGATCCACAGCCACCAGGACTCCAGCCGCTTGCGGCACTGCCCGTAGGTCGCCATGAGCGAGAGGGCGGTGGTGAGCGCGTCCCAGAAGGGGACGGTGGAGTCGGTGGCCCGGTCGAGCAGGAGGGTGATGGCCGCGGTCCCCATCGCCCCCGCCGCGAAGAGCCCGATCCACTCGGTGCGCGAGGTGCGCCGCACCGGGAGACCTGCGTCGGAGCCCGGGCCACCCCCGTGGGTCCAGGTCCACCAGCCGTAGGCGGCGAGGGCGATGAAGACGATCTGCAGGCCCGCGTCGGCGTACAGCCCGGCCTGGCCGAAGAGCAGGATGAAGAGGAGGTTGTTGGCGATGCCGACGGGCCAGTTGGCGAGGTGCTGGCGGGCGACGAGCCAGACGCAGAGCGCGCCGCTGCCGAATCCGAGCACCTCGGTCCAGCTCACCGGGGTGTCGAGCACGGTGAACAGCGGCTGTCGCAGGGGGTCCAGCAGGTCCGCGAGATTCAACCCCGCCTCCTTAATAGTCACCCTGACTATAAATGGGGGTCCGGAGCGGACGCAAGAGGCGCGGGCCCAGGATGCGCGCGGGAACGCGGAAGCCCGCGACCTGCTTCGGTCGCGGGCTCCCGGCGCGAGATGTGCCGTGTCGACAAAGCCGTGTCGACAAAACGGCTCAGAGGCCGACTTCCTTCATCAGCATGCCGACCTCGGTGTTGGTCATACGGCGCAGCCAGCCGGACTTCTGGTCGCCCAGGGAGATCGGGCCGAAGGCGGTGCGCACCAGCTTCTCGACCGGGAATCCGGCCTCGGAGAGCATCCGGCGCACGATGTGCTTGCGGCCCTCGTGGAGGGTGACCTCGACCAGGTAGTTCTTGCCGGTGTTCTCCACCACGCGGAAGTGGTCGGCGCGGGCGAGGCCGTCCTCCAACTGGATGCCGTCCTTGAGGCGCTTGCCGATCTCGCGCGGCAGCGGCCCCTGGATGGCGGCGAGGTAGGTCTTCTTCACGCCGTACTTCGGGTGGGTGAGACGGTGGGCCAGCTCGCCGTGGTTGGTGAGCAGGATGATGCCCTCGGTCTCCGTGTCGAGACGGCCCACGTGGAAGAGGCGGGTCTCGCGGTTGGTGACGTAGTCGCCGAGGCACTGGCGGCCGTCGGGGTCCTCCATGGTGGAGACGACGCCAGCGGGCTTGTTCAGCGCGAAGAACAGGTGCGACTGGGTGGCGACGGTCAGACCGTCGACCTTGATCTCGTCGCGGTCGGGGTCGACGCGGACGCCCTGCTCGATCACCACGCTGCCGTTGACCTCGACCCGGCCGGCGTCGATCAGGTCCTCACAGGTGCGGCGGGAGCCCATACCGGCCCTGGCGAGCACCTTCTGAAGCCGCTCGCCCTCCTGCTCACCGAAGGTCTTCGGGGTCTTGACCAGGGGCTTGTCCGCGTAACGCTCGCGGTTGCGCTCCTCGGTCCTGGCGTCGTACTCCCGCGAGCGGCCCGGGGCGTAGCCGCCCTTCCCTGCCCTCTGGGGGGACTGCCGGGGGCCGCCCTTGGCGCCGCCGCGCGCCGACTCGCCGCGGCCCTTGCGGGGGGCCTCGGAGGAACCGCCCACGTCGTAGCGGCGCTCCTCGGGACGGGGCTTGCCCGCGCGCTGCTGACGGTCGTCGCGCTGACCCCCGGCCTTCGGCCGGGAGGCGCCCCCGCCGGCGCCCCGGGGGTTACCGCGACCGCCGCTCTTGCCGCCGCCGCTGTTCCCGCTGCTGTTCCTGCCGCTGCTTCGCATCAAAGTTCCGTCGTTGGATTGTCTGGATGGCTGTCTGCATCAGTTTCCGGAGCGTCCGGATCGAACGACAGTACGCCTTCCTGCGTCTCGGCCTCGATCGCGTCCGCCTCGGGGAGGAAGGGCGCCGGCTCCGGCAGCTCGTCCAGGCCGCGCAGGCCCATCCGCTCCAGAAAGTAGTTCGTCGTCCTGTACAGGATCGCACCTGTTTCGGGTTCCGCGCCCGCCTCCTCCACCAGACCGCGCTGGAGCAGCGTCCGCATCACGCCGTCGCAGTTGACTCCGCGCACGGCGGAGACGCGGGAGCGGCCGACCGGCTGGCGGTACGCGACGACCGCGAGCGTCTCCAGGGCGGCCTGGGTGAGCCGGGCCTGCCGGCCGTCGAGCACGAAGCGCTCCACGGCCCCGGCGTGCTCCGGGCGGGAGTAGAAGCGCCAGCCTCCGGCGACCTGCCGCAGCTCGAAGCCGCGGCCGGTGGCGGTGTACTCGTCGGCCAGCTCGCGCAGGGCGTCGGCGACGGCCCGGCGGGGCACCTCGAGGATCCTGGCGAGGTGCTCCTCGGCGGCCGGCTCGTCGACGACCATCAGCACGGCTTCGAGGGCGGGCTTGAGATCGCTCAAACCGATTCCTCCACTTCTCTGACCCCGGTGGGTGTCCGGTCGAACTCGTCGGTGACCGCGAGGGGGCCGTCGCCGCCGGTCCAGACGACCAGGAGTTCACCGAGGGCCTCCTCCTGGTCGAGGGCGACGGCCCGGTCCCGGTACAGCTCCAGCAGGGCGAGGAACCGGGCGACGACGGTGAGCGTGTCCGCCGCCCCCTCCGCCAGCTCCCGGAAGGTGGCCCGGCCGCGCCCCCGCAGCAGGGCGGCCACGATCCCGGCCTGCTCCCGGACGCTGACCAGCGGCGCGTGGATGTGGTCCACCTCCACCCGGGGCCGGGGTCGGGGCCGCGCGGCGAGGGCGGCGAGCCGGGCGAGGCCGTCGGGCCCGATGCCGAGGACGACCTCGGGCAGGAGTGCGGCGTGGTGGGGTTCGAGCCCCACCGTCCGGGGGTACCGGCGGCCCTCGGCGTCGAGCCGCTCGCCCAGCAGGGCGGCGAGGCTCTTGTACGCGCGGTACTGGAGCAGCCGGGCGAAGAGCAGGTCGCGCGCCTCCAGGAGGGCGAGATCCTCCTCGTCCTCGATCTCGGCGGCGGGCAGCAGCCGGGCCGTCTTGAGATCGAGGAGGGTGGCGGCGACCACCAGGAACTCGGTGGTCTGGTCGAGGTCCCAGTCGTCGCCCATGGCGCGGATGTGGGCCATGAAGTCGTCCGTGACCCGGGAGAGTGCGACCTCGGTCACATCGAGCTTGTGCTTGGCGATGAGCTGGAGCAGCAGGTCGAAGGGGCCCTCGAAATTGGCCAGGCGCACGGTGAACCGGCGCTCGTCGCCCGCGCCGCCTTCGCCGTCCCCGGAGGGATCCGGCGCGCGCGGGGGCTCCGGAACGGGCTCCGGGGCCGGGGCCTGCCCGTCCGGCCGCCGCTCCGGCCCGCCGTCCGCGTCCGCGCCGGGGCCCCGGCCCAGGGCGCGGCGCGGCGGGCGGGGCGGATCGGTCGGGGGCATCGCGGTCCAAACAGGGGCGGCGCGGACCGGGGACACGGTCCTGGCGGGACGGTCGGGGGCAGCGCGCAGGCTACCCTCAGCGGCCCCGCAGACGCCGTACGAGAATGCTCGCGTCGCCGCGCTGTTCCAGATCGGCCAGCACCACGGCGACCGCCTCACGCACTATCCGGCCGCGGTCCACCGCGAGCCCGTGCTCCCCGCGCAGCACCAGCCGCGCGTGTTCGAGGTCCATCAGCTCCTCGGCGGAGACATAGACCGTGATCTTCTCGTCGTGCCGCTCGCGACCGCTGGGGCGGCGGTTCGCCCCCCGGCCCCTGCCCCGGCGCGCGGGGGCCCCAGCGGCCTCCTGGGCGGCCTGCGGGCGGCGGGGCTTGGTTCCGGGCGGTCCGGGCTGCGCCGCGGGCTCCTGGCCCCGGCTGCGGCCCTCGGCGTCGGTGTCCGCGCCGGCCGCCGAGTGCTCCTGGGGGGCGGACGGCTGCTCGGCGGCCTCCAGCGGGTCGCTCTCGCCACCGGGGGCGGGCACCCTGGGCTCCGCGTTCGGCTGCCGCCGGGGCGAGGACGACTGGAGCGACATCCCCCCGGTGGTGCGGAACAGTTCGTCGGCCCCCGGCAGACTCACTCGGCGTGACACCGGGCGAGCACCTCCCTGGCGAGCTGGCGGTAGGCGGCCGCGCCGACCGAGTTCGACGCGTAGGTGGTGATCGGCTCACCGGCCACGGTGGTCTCCGGGAAGCGGACGGTCCGTCCGATGACCGTGTGGTAGACGTGGTCGTCGAACGCCTCCACCACGCGCGCCAGCACCTCGCGGCTGTGCACGGTGCGCGAGTCGTACATGGTGGCGAGGATGCCGTCCAGCTCCAGGTCGGGGTTGAGCCGCTCCCGGACCTTCTCGATCGTCTCGGTCAGCAGGGCGACGCCGCGCAGCGCGAAGAACTCGCACTCCAGCGGGACGATCACCTTGTGCGCCGCGGTGAGCGCGTTGACCGTGAGGAGGCCCAGCGAGGGCTGACAGTCGATCACGATGTAGTCGTAGTCCGGCAGGAGCGGCTTCAGCGCCCGCTGGAGGGTGGACTCGCGCGCGACCTCGCTCACCAGCTGGACTTCCGCCGCCGACAGGTCGATGTTGCTCGGCAGCAGGTCCATGTTGGGGACCGCGGTCTTCAGCAGCACCTCGTCCGCCGACAGGCCCCGCTCCATGAGCAGGTTGTAGACGGTGAGGTCCAGCTCCATCGGGTTCACGCCGAGGCCGACCGACAGGGCTCCCTGCGGGTCGAAGTCGACGAGCAGGACGCGCCGTCCGTACTCCGCGAGCGCGGCGCCCAGATTGATGGTGGACGTGGTCTTGCCCACGCCGCCCTTCTGGTTGCACATCGCGATGATCGTCGCGGGGCCGTGGTCGGTCAGCGGGCCCGGGATCGGGAAGTACGGCAGGGGCCGCCCGGTGGGGCCGATCCGCTCGCGGCGCTGACGCGCGGCGTCGGGGGCGAGGGTGGCCGCGTACTCGGGATCGGGCTCGTACTCGGCGTCGGGGTCGTAGAAGTGCCCTTCGGGGACTTCCTCGTAGGCGGCGAAGTGGGTGGACTCTCGGCCACTCTCGTTGCCGGCCGTGGCGTTCACGTGTTGGCCGTCCGTCATCTTCATCGTGTGGGCTGTCGTCATGTGCGTGGTGTCCTGGCGCGTCGCGAAGGTCCGGACAGCTACGGAGCCGACAGCACCCTGCCCGGACGACGGGCTCACTCCCCGTACAGGCGCTACCGCGTGACCACCCCCGGGAGTAAATGTCGACTCATTCACAAGTCGTCTTACCTCCTTGGACGTGACCAGGACTTTATCGATAGGTCAGCGTGGCACCATGCCGACGGTTGGCGACTCTATGGCGTGTCACCGCTCCGCAGCAACACAATCCACCGGACCCGGCCGTATGTGTCGGCAAGGGAACACCCCGCTGTCAAGGGTGCGCGGCCGTCCGGCCGGGGTCCCGCGGGACGGTTTCGGGGGTGCGCGAATCGGTTGAAGGGTTACGTACAAGGCGAGTTGAACGGGTGCGCCCTGGGCCGGGTACGGCTCCGGCCGGACCTCGCGCAGCAAGGTCCGGCCGGGGGCACGATGTTGACGGCGGCCGTTGACCGCGGGCCGCCTCTCAGCCGATGAGCGTGGTCAGCTCGGTGTGGGGCAGCCCGTGGGCCTCGGCGACGGGACCGTAAACGACCTGGCCGTCGTGGGTGTTGAGGCCCAGGGCGAGCGCCGGGTCGCGGCGCAGCGCCTCGGTCCAGCCGAGGTTGGCCAGTTCGACTATGTAGGGCAGCGTCGCGTTGGTCAGCGCGTAGGTGGAGGTGTGGGGAACGGCACCCGGCATGTTGGCGACGCAGTAGAAGACGGAGTCGTGGACCGTGAAGGTCGGCTCGGCGTGCGTGGTCGGGTGGGAGTCCTCGAAGCAGCCGCCCTGGTCGATCGCGATGTCGACAAGGACACTTCCGGGCTTCATCTTGGCGACCAGCTCGTTGGTGACCAGCTTCGGTGCCTTGGCTCCGGGGATGAGCACGGCGCCGATGACGAGGTCGGCCTCGACGACGGCCTTCTCCAGCTCGTAGGCGTTGGAGACGATCGTCTGCACGGCGGTGCCGAAGATCTTGTCGGCCTCGCGGAGCTTGTTGATGTCGCGGTCGAGCAGGGTGACGTGGAAGCCCATGCCGACGGCGATCTGGGTCGCGTTCCAGCCGGAGACGCCGCCGCCGATGACGACGGCGCGGCCCGCGTGGGTGCCCGGGACGCCGCCCGGCAGCACGCCCCGGCCGCCGGCCGAGCGCATCAGGTG
Organism: Streptomyces amakusaensis; assembly: GCF_039532665.1. Lineage (NCBI taxonomy): Bacteria > Bacillati > Actinomycetota > Actinomycetes > Kitasatosporales > Streptomycetaceae > Streptomyces > Streptomyces amakusaensis. The sequence continues at coordinate 523,927 of NZ_BAAASB010000004.1, forward strand.
GTAGGCGCCGACCTGGGGGGCGAGCCGGCCCGCGACCTCGGACATCGGGGCGAGCAGCGGCAGTGCGCGGTTGGCGGTCTCGACCGTCTCGTACGCGATGGCGGTGGTGCCGGACTCCAGCAGGGCGTCCGTGCAGTCGCGGGAGGCCGCGAGGTGGAGGTAGGTGAAGAGGGTCTGGTCCTTGCGGAGGCGGTGGTACTCCTCGGCGATCGGCTCCTTGACCTTCAGCAGCAGGTCGGCGGTGGCCCAGACCTCGTCGGCGGTCGGCAGGATCCGGGCGCCCGCGGCGATGTACTCGTCGTCCGTGATCGAGGAGCCGACGCCGGCGTTCCGCTCGATGACGACCTCGTGGCCGTGGCGCACCAGCTCGTGGACGCCTGCGGGGGTGATCGCCACCCGGAACTCGTTGTTCTTGACCTCGCGGGGGATGCCGACCTTCACGTCGATCACGGTCCTTGACTCTGGGGATGTGGCGGATACAGGGGTACTTCCATACATACCGGTACACGAGGGGTACACCGGAAGACACCACGGGAAAGACGCGGTGGAGCCAGTTTAATGAAGGAATTCTCCCTGTCTAGCCTTACAAACAACTAATCTCCCGCCATGACGCTACGGATTTCGTAGGTTGACCCTGACTGCTCGCCTTCGGCTTCCAGCAATCTCTCGGCGGTGGTGCGGTGCAGGCCCGCCGCCGCCGGGTCGCCGAGCCTCTCCAGGGTGTCGGCCAGTCTGAGCTGGAGCGCGGCCTGGAGTCTGCGGTCCCCGGCCCGCCGGGCCCACTCGACCGCCTCGTGGCAGGTGTGCAGCGACTCCTGGGGCCGGCCCGCGTACTCCTGCACCCGGGCCGCCTCGCTCAGCGCGCGGGCCTGGGAGGGGAGGTCGCCCACCCGGCGGTAGCCCGCGACGGCGGCCCGCCAGCCGCGCAGCGCCTCGCCGTAGCGGCCCGCGTAGGTGTGCACGGTGCCGAGCCGCCCGTACAGCCGCGCCTCGTCCGCGCGCTCCCCCCGGGCCTGGCGCTGGACGAGCGCCCTGCCGTACCAGTCGGCGGCCCGGTGCCAGTCCCCCAGCTCCTGGTACGCGCCGCCGACGGATTCCATCGCGCGGCCGGTCGCGTACGGGTCGTTCGCGGCCCGGCCCGCGTCCAGGGCGGCCCGGTAGCGGGCGAGCGCGTCCTTCGTACGGCCGCTGCGGGCGTCGAGGTCGGCGAGGTTGAGCAGGGCGGCGGCCCGCTCCCGGTGCAGCTCCCGGCGCTCGGCGACCCCGAGGACCAGCCGGTGCAGACCGTACAGCTCGGGGGCGGCGGCGTCGGTGCCCCGGTGCGCGGCCAGCGCCCGCACCAGGGCCGAGACCAGCCGTCTGGCGAGGGTGTCCAGTTCCCCGTCGGCCACCGCGACCCGGGCGGCGGCGAGGAGGACATGCTGTCGGTCGCGCAGCCAGCGCTCGGCGGCGGCCGGGTGCTCGAAGCGCAGGGCGCGGGGCATGGCGGCGAGCGCCTTGCGGGCGGGGACGCTGTCCGGCTCGGTCACCGCCCGGCAGGAGTGCAGCTGGCGCACCGCCCGCTCCAGCATCCGGGCCCGGGCCGTCCGCAGATCGGCGGGTTTGTCGAGGGATTCGGTCAGCGCGCCCAGCAGCGGCCGCAGCGCGCCCGGCACCCGGTACTCCCCGTCCTCGCGGTGCAGCAGCCCGAGAGCGGCGAAGCCCTCCAGCGCGTCGAGGGCGTCGGGCACCGAGGAGCCCGCGAGGGAGGAGGCGATGTGCCCGTCGGCGATCCCGGCGGGGGCCAGCGCCAGCAGCCGCAGCAGCCGGGCGGCCGGGGGCGGCAGGGACTCGTACACCAGCCGGAAGGCGCGGGCGAGCGGGCGGGCGGCCTGCGAGGGCTGCTCGCCGTCGTCGGGCAGGGCGCGCAGCTGCCGGGTGGCGTCGGCGACGGAGAGTTTGGGGCGGGCGGCGAGCCAGCCGCCGACCAGGACCAGGGCGGCGGGGAGTCCGCCGCACTCCTCGGCGACGGACTCGGCGGCCTGCGGGTCCACGGTGATGCGCACGGATCCGGTGAAGGTGGCGAGGAGTTCGATGGCCGCCTTGGCGTCCAGGCCGCCGAGGGTGCACGGCCGGACGTCGGGGATGCCGGTCAGCGGGCCCCCCGAGACCGCGACGACCAGGCAGCCGCAGTCGTCGGGCAGCAGCGGGTCGACCTGCTCGGCGTCGGCCGCGTCGTCGAGCAGCAGCACGGCGCGCCGGCCGGCCAGCGCCTCGCGCAGCAGCTGGGAGAGCTCGTCCTCGTCCGCGCCGGGCGGGCCCTGGACGCCGAGGGCCTCCAGGAGCTGTCTGGCGGTCTCCTCGGTGGGGACGCGACGGCCGCCGGGCTCGGTGAGCCGCGCGGTCAGCACCCCGTCGGGGTAGTCGGGGGCGATCTCCTCGACGAGCCGCCGGGCGAGCGCGCTCCGTCCGGAGCCGGGGCGTCCGGCGATCAGGAGGACCCGGGCGCGGGGGGCCTTCCGGCCCGCGATGGTGTCCAGGCCGGCTCGTTCGATGTCGCTCCGGAGCGACTTCAGCTCCCGTTGCCGGCCGAAGAACCGGCCCCCGGACGCGCCGGGGCGTCCGCCCGAGTCCATCGCCTGATCCGTCACGGGCCACGCTCCCGTCGTCTCCGCGCACCTGCCGAGCCCGCAGGGGGTCCGCACGGGCGTTCCGAGCGTAGTTCACTCTCTGCGACGAACCGGGGGGAGCGTGTCCGATATATCGCCTGATCGGATTAATCAGATCGAAAGATCATCGGACTGTTGGGGCATGTGGCCGCACCCCGCCCGGCCCCTCCGCGACCCTCGGTCGAGGGGTGCGGAGGGGCCGGGTGGGGCGATCAGGCCTCGAAGGGGCGCGCGGGCCAGGGCGCCTCGGCCGGGCGCAGCGCGTCGAACCCCTCCCCCGCGAGCGCGGCGGTGGCCGCCATGACCGCCACCACCAGCGAGTTGTTGTGCAGCTCTCCGGCGAGCGCGCCGCGCACCAGCTCGGGCAGCGGCACCCGGGCCAGCTCCATGTCGGCCTCCTCGTGGGAGACCTCGTACCGCTCGCCGTCCGCCGCCGACAGCTCCCGGGCGAGGAAGATCCGTACGGCTTCGTCGCAGCCGCCGGGGGTGGTGTAGACGTCGGCCAGCACCCGCCAGTCCTCGGCCTTGACGTGGGCCTCCTCGTACAGCTCGCGCTGGGCGGCGTGCAGCGGGTTCTCGCCGGGGATGTCGAGCAGTCCGGCGGGGATCTCCCAGAGCCGCTGCCTGACCGGGTGGCGGTACTGGCGCAGCACGACCGCGCGGCCCTCGCCGTCGAGGGCGAGGATGGCGACCGAGCCGGGGTGGACCTGGTAGTCACGGCGGACGACCGTGCCGTCGGGCATGACCACGTCGTCCGTGCGGACGCTCGTCTTATTGCCCCGGAACGGGGTCGCGGTCGCGGTGACCCGCCACTGTTCGGGGGTGTCCTCAATCGCCATGTCTGTCGTCCTCACGCAGAAACCGCAAAAAAATAGACCGGGGTACGCATCAGTGAACGGATGCGTACCCCGGTCAACGGTAATGCCTGCCGGTCACTCGCCGGTCTTGCGCTCCACGGCGGCCTTCACCAGTCCGGCGAAGAGCGGGTGGGGGCGGGTGGGACGCGAGGTGAGCTCCGGGTGCGCCTGGGTGGCGACCAGGTAGGGGTGCGTCTCACGCGGGTACTCGACGTACTCGACCAGCTTGTTGTCCGGGCTGGTCCCGGAGAAGACGATGCCCGCCTTCTTCTCCAGCTCCGCGCGGTAGGCGTTGTTCACCTCGTAGCGGTGGCGGTGGCGCTCCTCCACGTACGGCTGGTCGCCGTAGGTCTCGCGGACGACCGAGCCCTCGGCCAGCTTGGCCGGGTAGAGCCCGAGGCGCATGGTGCCGCCGAGGTCGCCCGCGCCCTCGACGTACGCCAGCTGCTCCTCCATGGTGGAGATCACCGGGTGGGCGGTGGCGGCGTCGAACTCGGTGGAGTTGGCGTCGGGGATGCCGGCGAGGTTGCGGGCCGCCTCGATCACGATGCACTGGAGGCCCAGGCAGAGGCCGAGCAGCGGCACCCGGTTCTCGCGGGCGTACTGGATCGCGCCGACCTTGCCGCTGACGCCCCGGTCGCCGAAGCCGCCGGGGATGCAGATCGCGTCGACGTCGCCGAGGTGGCGGGCCGCCTCGGCGGGGGTCTTGCAATCGTCGGAGGTGACCCACTTCACCTTGACGCGGGCGCGGTTGGCGAAGCCGCCGGCGCGCAGCGCCTCGGTGACCGAGAGATAGGCGTCGGGCAGGTCGATGTACTTGCCGACCAGGGCGACGGTGACCTCGTGGTCGGGGTTGTGGACCCGGTCCAGCAGGTCCTCCCAGACCGTCCAGTCGACATCGCGGAAGGGCAGGTCGAGCTTGCGCACGACATAGGCGTCCAGGCCCTCGGTGTGGAGCACCTTGGGGATGTCGTAGATCGACTTGGCGTCGATGGCGGCGACCACGGCGGCCTCGTCCACGTCGCACATCAGCGAGATCTTGCGCTTGATGGCGACCGGGACCTCGCGGTCGGCGCGCAGCACGATGGCGTCGGGCTGGATGCCGATGTTCCGCAGGGCGGCGACCGAGTGCTGGGTGGGCTTGGTCTTCAGCTCGCCGGAGGGGCCGATGTAGGGCAGCAGCGAGATGTGGACGACGAAGACATTGTCCCGGCCGACCTCGTGGCGGACCTGGCGGACGGTCTCCAGGAACGGCAGCGACTCGATGTCGCCGACCGTGCCGCCGACCTCGGTGATGACGACGTCGACGTCGTCGGTCGCCATCCGGCGGATGCGGTGCTTGATCTCGTTGGTGATGTGCGGGATGACCTGGACGGTGTCGCCCAGGTACTCGCCGCGCCGCTCCTTGGCGATCACCTGGGAATAGACCTGCCCGGTGGTGACGTTCGCGGAGCCGTCGAGGTCGACGTCGAGGAAGCGCTCGTAGTGGCCGATGTCCAGGTCGGTCTCGGCGCCGTCGTTGGTGACGAACACCTCGCCGTGCTGGAAGGGGTTCATCGTGCCCGGGTCGACGTTCAGATAGGGGTCGAGCTTCTGCATCGTGACCCGCAGGCCCCGCGCCTTCAGCAGCGCACCCAGGCTGGAGGCCGTCAGGCCCTTGCCGAGGGAGGAAGCGACACCCCCGGTGACGAAGATGTGCTTGGTCGTCATGGATTTGGGCGGCATCGCCAAGAGGGGGCTCCCGTGGTCGCGAGGGTGAGGTGCGTGCCGGCGTCCTCCCGGCTGTTCAGGGAGGGGCCGTCGCTGCGGTTGCGGGGCTCCTGACTGAGTACAGGCGGGCCACCGGTCCACGGGATACCAGGGTATCAGCGACTCCGATGGACCGCTTCCGGCCACGCGTAGTCCCTCCCGTACCTCCTTCACCAGCCATTCACTCTTGGCTCACTCGTTCGGCTCACTCGGGTTGTCGAGACCGCCACGCGTAACTCCCCGGTGCGTCGTATCCTGCTCGGACACTCGCTTTACGGAGCAACGCGCAGGGGTGCGCTCAATTGAGCGGGGTGGTGGTGGGCGACGGGTGACACAGGCCAAAAGCGACATCCCCGACTTCAACCCGTGCCCCCTGGCTCGTCGGCGACCCTTGACGCCAAGTAAGCGCCCCAAGGGGCGGACATGGCCGTTCGACTGGAGATGCACGTGGCCGGGCGCATCGAGGATTACGCACTCATCGGAGACATGCAGACCGCCGCACTGGTCTGCCGGGACGGCACAGTCGACTGGCTGTGCCTCCCGCGCTTCGACTCGCATGCCGTCTTTGCCGGGCTGCTCGGTACCGAGGAGCACGGATTCTGGAGAATGGGCCCCGCCCATCCCGCACACGCCGAGCCGCCCGCGGCCGACCGGCGACGCTATCGCGGCGACTCCCTGATTCTGGAGTCGGAGTGGGACACACCGCGCGGCACGGTCCGAGTGACCGACTTCATGCCGCCGCGCGACGGGGCTCCGCAAGTGATCAGGATCGTGGAGGGCGTCTCCGGGCGGGTGCCGATGCGCTCCGCGCTGCGGATGCGCTTCAGCTACGGACGGATCACCCCCTGGGTCCACAAGGTCGACGGCCGCACGGTGGCCGTCGCCGGACCCGACTCGGTCTGGCTGGACACCGACACCGAGACCTACGGCAAGGACCTCACCACCTACTCCGACTTCACCGTCTCCCCCGGTGAGCGGATCGCCTTCACCATCAGCTGGCAGCCCTCGCACCACCGGCCGCCGGCGCTCCCCGAACCGGAGGCCGCGCTGGAGGCGACCGGGGAGTTCTGGCGGGAGTGGGTCGAGCACTGTACGTACCACGGGCCCTACCGCGAGGCCGTGATCCGCTCACTGATCACCCTCAAGGCCCTCACCTACGCGCCGACCGGCGGAATCGTCGCCGCGCCCACCACCTCCCTCCCGGAGGAGATCGGCGGCGTACGGAACTGGGACTACCGCTACACCTGGCTGCGGGACGCCGCGATCACCCTCTCCTCGCTGCTGCGCACCGGCTACCGGGAAGAGGCGCTCGCCTGGCGCGAGTGGCTGCTGCGGGCCGTCGCGGGCGACCCGGAGAACCTCCAGATCATGTACGGCATCGCCGGCGAACGGGAACTGGGCGAGGCCGAACTGGACTGGCTGCCCGGCTACGAGAACTCGGGACCGGTACGCGTGGGCAACGGCGCGGCCCATCAGCTCCAGCTCGATGTCTACGGCGAGGTCACCGAGGCCCTGCACCTGGCCCATATGACGGGCCTGGCGCGCAACGACTACGCCGCGCTGCTCCAGCTCCGGCTGATCCAGTATCTGGAGAAGCACTGGAACGAACCGGACGAGGGCATCTGGGAGGTGCGCGGCCCGCGCCGCCACTTCGTCCACTCCAAGGTGATGGCCTGGGTCGCCGTCGACCGGACCATCAAACTCATCGAGTCCGGCGACGCCGACGGACCGCTGGAGCGGTGGCGGCGGCTGCGCGACGACATCCACCGCGATGTCTGCGAGAAGGGGTACGACCCCGAGCGCAACACCTTCACCCAGTCCTACGGCTCCCAGGAGCTGGACGCCTCACTCCTGCTCATCCCGCAGATGGGCTTCCTCCCGCCGGACGACAAGCGCGTCATCGGCACCATCGAGGCGATCCAGCGCGAGCTGTCCACGGAGGACGGCTTCATCCTGCGCTACCCCACCGCCGGCGGGGAGGCGGGCCTCGACGGCCTGGCGGGCGACGAGGGCGCGTTCCTCGCCTGCTCGTTCTGGATGGCGGACGACCTGGCGATGATCGGGCGGGTCGACGAGGCCCGCAAGCTCTTCGAACGGCTGCTCGCCCTCCGTAACGATCTGGGACTGCTCGCGGAGGAGTGGGACTCCCGGCTCCAGCGCCAGGTCGGCAACTTCCCGCAGGCTTTCAGCCATGTTCCGCTGATCGACACGGCGCTGCGGCTCACCGCGTCGGGGGCGTACGGAGGATAGGACCCCGCTGTTTCCGCTTCCGGGCCCGAGACCGGCCCGGAAGCGGAGACGGAAACGCGGGTCAGCGGGCGACCAGCTCGTCGTAGACGCTCAGCACCTGGGCCACGGTCTCGTCCTCCGTGGGCCACCCGGCCGCCTGCGCCGGACCGGCCCGCACCAGCTCGGCCCGGCGAACCCGGTCCCCCAGCAGCCCGGCGACCGCTCCGGCGAGCGCCCCCACATCCCCGTACGGCACCAGCTCGGCCGCGTCCCCCACCAGCTCGGGCACCCCGCCGACGGCGGTCGCGACCAGCGGCACCCCCAGCCGCAGGGCCTCCTGCGCGAGCGGGGAGCGCGCCTCCCAGCGACTCGGCAGCACCGCGACGTCCGAGGCCACGAGGAGTTCGGCGATGTCGTCACGGCGGCCCAGCAGCCGCACCGGCAGCTCCTCCGAGGCGATCCGGCGCTCCAGCGCCGCCCGCCCCCGGCCCTCCCCCGCGATCAGCACCAGCGGCACCGGATCCAGCCGCCGCCACCAGCCGGCCGCGTCGAGCAGCGTCCGATACCCCCGCTCCGGCGTCAGACCGCCCACCGCCAGCACCAGGGGACGATCACCCGCCCCGAGCCCGGCCCTGGTCAGCGCGGCCCGGCCGGCCGGACGCCCCGAGGGCGCGGGCATCGCGAGCGGGGCCAGCCTCGCGTCCCGGGCGCCGCGCAGCCGGGCCCGGTCGACCAGCTCGGAACAGCTGCCGAGCGCCACCGCGGCCGCCCGCGCCGCCCGCCGCTCCAGCAGCCGCAGCACCCGCCCCCGGGCCCCGCCGTCCTGCCCCCGGGTGTGCCAGGTGACGACGAGCGGTATCCGCAGCCCGCTGAGCGCCAGCGCGGCCCGCACCCCCGCGTGCGGCCCGTGCGCGTGCACCACGTCGGCCGCCGCGCAGACCGATCTGAGCGCCCCCAGCGCCGCCGGATCACCGCGTCCGGGCACCGGCGCGAAACCGGCCCCGGCGGCCGGGAAGTCGTAGAGGTCCTCCAGCTCGGCCGGAGCGCACACGGTCACCCGCACCCCCCGCGCCACCAGCCCGGCGGCCAACGACCGGACGTGCGCACCGCTGCCCGCACCGCCGCCGCCCAGCACTTGCACCGTACGCAGCTGTGTCACCCGCCAAGAATGCCAGCCCGTACGCGCGTTCCGGCACCGTCCCTGTGCGCGCGCTGGCCACACCCCGCCCCCGGTTCACCCACTCGGGTGAACCTGTGGGGCGGCGACGGCTCTAGACCTCGGTCCGGGCCGCCGCCAGCAGTTCTTCCGCGTGGGCGCGCGCCGCCCGGGAGTCCTCCTGGCCGGCCAGCATCCGCGACAGCTCGCGCACCCGGTCCTCGCCCTCCAGGACGGTGACCCCGCTGCTGGTCACCGAACCGTCGTGGGTCTTCTCCACCAGCAGCTGACGGTCCGCGAACGCGGCCACCTGCGGCAGATGGGTCACCACGACGACCTGCGCGGTCCTCGCGAGCTTCGCCAGCCGGCGGCCGATCTCGACCGCCGCCCTGCCGCCGACGCCCGCGTCGACCTCGTCGAAGAGATAGGTGGGTACGGGGTCGGTCCCGGCGAAGACCACCTCGACCGCCAGCATCACCCGCGACAGCTCGCCGCCGGACGCGCCCTTGGCGATCGGTCGCGGCGGTGCGCCCGGGTGCGGGGCGAGCAGCAGCTCGACCTCGTCCACCCCGTGCGGTCCGTACGCCACCGTCCGGCCGTCGATCTCCACCCCGGCGTCCTCGTCGCACTCGGTCCGGCTCAGGGCGAACGACACCCGCGCGTGCGGCATCGCCAGCGAGGCCAGCTCCTCGGTGACGGCTTCGGCGAAGCGCGCGGCGGCCTCCGTGCGGACCTCGGTCAGCGTGCGCGCGAGGACGGAGAGTTCGGCGCGCAGCGCGTCCCGTTCGGCGGTCAGCTCCTCGATCCGGCCGTCGTCGCCGTCCAGCTCGGTGAGACGGGCGGCGCTCCGGTCCGACCAGGCCAGCACGGAGTCGACGGTGTCGCCGTACTTGCGGGTCAGCGAGGAGAGCGCGGCACGGCGCTCCTCGACGGCGGAGAGCCGTCGCGGGTCGGCGTCCAGCCGGTCCGCGTATCCGGCGAGTTCGCCCGCGACGTCGGCGAGCAGGATGGAGATCTCGCCCGTCCGCTCGGCGAGGGCCGCGAGCGCGGGATCGTGCGAGCGTACGGCGTCCAGCGCCCGGCCAGCGCCCGAGACCAGGGTCGCCGCGTCCACCCCCTCCGGGTCCTCCGGGTTCCCCACCAGCGCGGTGTGGGCGAGGGCGGCGGCGGAGGCGAGGGCTTCGGCGTGCCCGAGGCGCTCGGCCTCGGCGGCGAGTTCCGTGTCCTCGCCGGCCCGGGGGGCGACCCCGGCGATCTCGTCGAGTCCGAACCTCAGCAGATCCGCCTCCTGGACCCGCTCACGGGCCCGGGTGGTCAGCTCGGCGAGTTCGGCGGTGACGGCCCGCAGGCCCCGGTAGGCGGCGGTGTACGCGGTGTGCGGACCGGTGACCGCGTCCCCCGCGTACCGGTCGAGCGCCTCGCGCTGCCGGGCCGGGCGCAGCAGTCCCTGCTGATCGGTCTGGCCGTGGACGGCGACGAGATCGTCGGCGAGTTCGGCCAGCACCCCCACCGGCACCGAGCGCCCGCCGAGGTGCGCCCTGGAGCGGCCCTCGGCGGAGACGGTCCGGCTGATCAGGAGTGTGCCGTCGTCGAGTTCGGCCCCCGCCTCCTCCGCGCGCAGCGCGGCCGGGGCGCCGGCGGGCACGCCGATCCGGCCCTCCACCACTGCCGCTTTCGCGCCGATCCGCACCAGCGCCGGATCGGCCCGTCCGCCGAGCAGCAGCCCCAGGCTGGTGACGACCATGGTCTTGCCGGCGCCCGTCTCGCCGGTCACCGCGGTGAAACCGGGCGACAGCTCGACGACAGCGTCGTCGATGACCCCGAGCGACCGTATCCTCATCTCCTCCAACACGGACACGACCATACGAGGTTTCGCCGGCACGGCGCGACGCCGACCCCACCCCAGTCCCTCCCGGGACACGGGTCGCGCCCGGCGCGAGAGCCCCTCGGGGCCGGGCGGCGCCCCGGCCCGTCACCCGAACTGATGATCACGGCGGGGCGCGGCCGGCCCGCTCAGCCCGGGGCTCCCCGCCATCCGGAGACGGGCAGCGCGAACTTGGCCACCAGCCGGTCGGTGAAGGAGGCGTGGTGCAGCCGGGCCAGCCGGACCGGCACCGCGCCCCGGCGGACCTCCACCCGCGCGCCGGGCGGCAGTTCGACGGTACGGCGGCCGTCGCACCACAGGACGCCGTGCGGGGTGTGCGGCTGCACCTCCACCGCGAGGACCGAGGTCGGTGCGGTGACCAGCGGCTTCGCGAACAGCGCGTGGGCGCTGATCGGGACCATCAGCAGCGCCTCGACCTCCGGCCAGACCACCGGGCCGCCCGCCGAGAAGGCGTAGGCGGTCGAGCCGGTCGGGGTGGCGCAGACGATGCCGTCGCAGCCGAACGCGGTGACGGGACGGCCGTCGATCTCCAGGACCGCCTCCAGCATCCGCTCGGGCGAGACCTTCTGGACGGCGGCCTCGTTCAGCGCCCAGTCACGATGGACGATGTCCCCGTTGCTGCGGACCACCACATCGATGGTCATCCGCTCCTCGACCTCGTACTCCCGGGTGACGACCCGGTCGACGACCTTGTCGAGGTCGTCGCGCTCCGCCTCCGCGAGGAAGCCGACGCGGCCCAGGTTGACGCCGAGCATCGGCACCCCGGAGGCGCGGGCGAACGCGGCACCGCGCAGCAGGGTGCCGTCGCCGCCGAGCACGATCAGGAGTTCACAGCCGTCGAGCGCCTCGGGCGTGGCCTCGGGGACGGTCTCGACGGACGGCGGCAGCGGCAGATCGACGGCCTCCGCCTCCAGGACGCGTACGCGAAGACCGCAGCGGAGCAGTCCCTGGACGACGAGTTCGGCGCTGCGGATCGCGGCCGGGCGGCCGGTGTGCGCGAGCAGGAACACCCTGCGCTCGGCGCCCTCCCCGGTGTCGAAGGCGCACTCCGCCACCGGTGCCACTGATGTGTCTGGTGTCTCTGATGTGTCTGGTCTGGTCACCGAGGTCCCTCCGCCACTGCCCGGTCGACATCCGCCGGATCCAGCTCGGGCGCCCCGGCCCGGAGCCACAGAAAGTACTCGACGTTCCCGGAGGGACCGGGGAGCGGGCTGGCGGTGACGCCCAGCACACCCAGGCCGAGCGCGGCGGCCTGCGCGGCCACCGTCCGCACGGCCTCCTTGCGCAGCTCGGTGCTGCGCACCACGCCGCCGCTGCCGAGACGCTCCTTGCCCACCTCGAACTGGGGCTTGACCATCAGCACCAGATCGGCGTCGGGGGCGGCGCACCGCACCAGCGCCGGGAGCACCAGCCCGAGCGGGATGAAGGAGAGGTCTCCGACGACCAGGCCGACCGGCTCGCCGTCGATCGCCTCCAGCGTCAGCTCGCGCACATTGGTGCGGTCCTTGACCGTCACCCGGTCGTCGCTCTGGAGCGACCAGGCGAGCTGGCCGTAGCCGACGTCGACGGCGAGGACGTGCGCGACGCCCGCGCGCAGCAGCACATCGGTGAAGCCGCCGGTGGACGCTCCGGCGTCGAGCGCCCGGCGGCCCTCGACCGTCAGCCCGAGGGGGGCGAAGGCCGCCAGCGCCCCGGCGAGCTTGTGCCCGCCGCGCGAGACGTACTCGGGCTCGTCGCCGCCGGTGGCGACGACGACTGCGGCACTCGTCTCGACCTGGGTGGCCGGTTTGGTGGCGACATTGCCGCCGACGGTCACCCGCCCGGCGGCGATCAGCTGGCTGGCGTGCTCGCGCGAGCGCGCCAGGCTGCGGCGTACCAGTTCGGCGTCGAGACGGCGGCGGGCGACTCCTGCCACGTTCGGTTCAGCTCCTGTTGTCGTTACGAGGGTGACGGCGACGGCGTCCGAGGTGCGGGCGCGGCCGGCGGGTTTGCGTCGAGCGAGGCCAGCGTGGCACGCAGCCCCCGGTGTACATCCTCGTACACCTCCAGATGTCCGTCCGCCGGGAGGTGGTCCGCATCGGCCAGCCGCGCGAGCAGGGCGTCCACCCCGGCGTCGCCGGTGGGCGGGCGGGGGACGCCGAGCGGCGCGGGCACGGAGGGTTCGCCGGCCGGGGGCGGGGCCGCGGGCGGGGATCCAGGGCCGGGGGCGGGCGGGCCCGGCGTCGAGTCGCTCATGACCCAGACGCTACCGCGAAGCACTGAGGTACCGTCGATCATGATGGCGACGACGGAAGAGTGCCGCAGCGCGCTCAAAAGACTCAGCGACAGACTCACGCGCCCGGAGAGCGGCACAGGCGGTATCACTTCGTTCGACAGGTCCCTCAGCTGCCACATCAAGGACCTGGATGTCACCTTTGTCGGCCGTCTTCAGGATGGCCTGATCACGGTGCTCGACACCCTCCCCGGGCCGCCGCGCGACAAGGCGCAGATCCGCCTCGCGATGACGGGGGACGATCTGGTGGCGATGGTCGACGGCGAGCTGGAGTTCGCCAGGGCGTGGGCCTCGGGCCGGGTCCGGCTGGAGGCCGGATTCCGCGATCTGCTGCGCCTCAAGTCCCTTCTGTAGTCCGGGCCCGGCGGCGGACCGGGCCCGGACTCCCGAAGGGCCCCCTCAGAGGGTCTTCACGGCGGTGGCAGCGGCGGACGCCGTCGCCGCTGCCACCCGCTTGCGCGCCACCGGCACCACCAGCGGAGTGCCGGACTCGGGGTCCTCGATGACCTGGCTCCGCACCCCGAAGACCCGCTCCACCAGCTCCGCCGTCACCACCTCGGACGGCGCGCCCTCGGCGACGACCTTGCCCTCGTGCAGGGCGATGAGATGGGTGGCGTACCGGGCGGCCTGATTGAGGTCGTGGAGCACGGCGACCAGGGTCCGGCCCTGGGTCTCGTGCAGCTCCGCGCAGAGGTCGAGCACTTCCAGCTGGTGCTGGATGTCGAGGAAGGTGGTCGGCTCGTCCAGCAGCAGCAGCGGCGTCTGCTGGGCCAGGGCCATGGCGATCCACACCCGCTGGCGCTGCCCGCCGGAGAGTTCGTCGACATATCGGTCCGCCAGTGTGCCGACGCCGGTCGCCGCCATCGACTCCTGGACGATCCGCTCGTCCTCCGGCGACCACTGCCGCAGCAGCCCCTGGTGCGGGTAGCGGCCCCGGGCCACCAGGTCGGCGACGGTGATCCCGTCGGGGGCGATGGACGACTGGGGCAGCAGCCCGAGCGTCTTCGCGACCTTCTTCGCGGGCATCGAGTGGATCGTCTGCCCGTCCAGCAGCACCCGGCCCTCGGAGGGCTTCAGCATGCGCGAGAGGGCGCGCAGCAGGGTGGACTTGCCGCAGGCGTTGGGGCCGACGATGACCGTGAAGGAGTTGTCGGGTATCTCCACCGACAGGTTCTCGGCGATGACCCGCTGGTCGTAGCCGAGGGTGACCGATTCCGCGGTGAGACGCTGCATGGTGGTGGTGCTCCTGGATCGAGGGTTCACAAGGCGGCCGACAGGAAGTCCGGCGGGTTCGACGGGGAGTGCCGACGGTGTCATATGCGTCCCGCTCTCCGTTCGGTGACCAGCAGCCACAGCAGATAGCAGCCGCCGAGCACCGCCGTCACCACGCCGACCGGCAGCTGACGGTCGCCGAAGGCGACCGCGGCCACCCAGTCCGCGACGAGCAGCAGGGCCGCGCCCATCGCGGCCGAGGCGGCGAGGCCGGGCCCCGGCGAGCGGGTCAGCCGGCGGGCCAGCTGGGGCGCGCTGAGCGCGACGAAGGCGATCGGGCCGGCGGCGGCGGTCGCGGCGGCCATCAGCAGCACGCCCGCGGCCATCATCACCAGCCGCGCGCGCTCCACCGGCACCCCGAGGGCGTGGGCCGCGTCGTCGCCCATCTCCAGCACCCGCAGCGGCCGGGCGTACCAGGCGACGACCGGCACCAGCAGGGCGAAGGCCGCCAGCAGCGGCCAGACCTGGGTCCAGTCCCGGCCGTCGAGCGAGCCGGTCATCCAGAGAACGGCCCGGGTGGCGTCCACCAGGCTGGCCTTGGTGAGCAGATAGTGGTTGACGGCGGTGAGGACGGCGGCGACGCCGATGCCGACAAGGACCAGGCGGTAGCCGTGGACCCCGCGTTTCCAGGCGAGCAGATAGACCGCGACACCGGTCACCAGCCCGCCGACGAGCGCCCCGCCCGCGACGGCGAGTGCGGTGCCCTGGAAGAGCACGATCGCGCCGAGCGCGCCGACGGCCGCGCCCTGGCCGAAGCCGATCACATCGGGGCTGCCCAGGGGGTTGCGGGAGAGCGACTGGAAGATCGCGCCGCTGATCGCGAGCGACGCGCCGACGAGCAGCCCGACGAGGATCCTGGGCAGCCGCAGCTCCTGGACGACGAACTCGTGGGCCGCCGTGCCGTTGCCGAGCAGGGTGGCGACGACATCGCCGGGGGCGATCCGGAAGTCTCCGCTGCCGATCAGCACGACCGAGGCGGCGAACGCGACGCCCGTCAGCAGCAGGAAGACGACGGCCGCGCGCGGGTCGACCCGTACCGAGAGACCGCCGCCGGTGCGCACGGCCCGAACGGACCCGGTCGAGGACTTCGGCGAGGTCTCGGTCAAAGTCTTGGTGGGGGTCTTGGTCGAGGTCTTCACAGCTTGGCCATCCTCTTGCGGCGTACGAGCTGGATGAAGACGGGCCCGCCGATCAGCGCGGTGACGATGCCGACCTGAAGCTCCGACGGGCGGGTCACCAGCCGGCCGATGACATCCGCGCCCAGCAGCAGCACCGGCGCGAGCACGGCGGCGTACGGCATGATCCACCGCATGTCGGGCCCGGTGATGGCGCGGACGAGATGCGGAATCATCAGACCGACGAAGACGATCGGCCCGCAGGCGGCGGTAGCGGCCCCGCAGAGCAGGGTCACGCACACCATGGACAGAACACGGGTCCGGCCCAGGTTCGCGCCGAGCGCGCGGGCGGTGTCGTCGCCCATCTCCAGGGCGTTGAGCGGCCGTCCCAGCAGCAGCGCGAGCACCACGCCGACGCCGATGAACGGCGCGACCTTGGCGATCGTCTCCATGTCCGCCGAGGCCAGCGAACCCACCGTCCAGAAGCGCAGCTTGTCCAGCGCGGCCGAGTCCAGCAGCTGCACGGCGTTGATATAGCCGTAGAGCGCGGCGGTGGCGGCGGTTCCGGCGAGCGCCAGCCGTACCGGGTTCGCGGCGCGGCTCCCGCCGAGCACATAGACGAGGGCGGAGACGACGGCCGCGCCGAGGAAGGCGAACCAGACATAGCCCGTGAGCGAGGTGACCCCGAGGAAGCTGATCGCGGAGACGACGGCGGCGGACGCCCCCGCGTTCACCCCGAGCAGTCCGGGCTCCGCGAGCGGATTGCGGGTCAGCGCCTGCATCACCGCCCCGGCGAGCCCGAGGGCCGCGCCGGCGAGCAGCCCGAGCAGGGTACGCGGCACCCGCACCTCACGGACGATCACATCGTTGCCGACCCCGTCGCTGTCGAAGAGGCCGTGCCACACGTCGGAGAGCGGCATCGACTTCGCGCCGAACGCGATGCTCGCCACGCAGACCAGCACCAGCAGAACGACGGAAGCCAACAGTCCGGCGATCCGCACCACATGGCGACTTCGGGAGACGGGGGGCTGCGCGGGCACGCCGTCGGGCACGGGCCCCGATCCGGACGCCGCGCGGACTTGTGTACTGTCGACCAACACAAGGTTAGGTTAGCCTACCCTCTCATCAATTCTGTCTGACGGAAGTTCTCCCATGAACACCCCTGCCCTCTCCCGCCGACGCCTGCTGACCGCCACCGGGGCGCTCGGCATCGGCGCGCTGCTCACCGCCTGCGGAAACGACGAGAAGAAGAGCGCGTCAGAGGGCGGCTCATGGACCTTCACCGACGACCGGGGCAAGACCGCCAGGGCGAGCACCAGGCCCAAGAACATCGTGGCCTTCGTCAGCACCGCGGCCGCCCTCCACGACTACGGCGTCACCTGCACCGGAGTCTTCGGCCCCACCGACCCGGTGAACGGAAAGCCGAACCCGCAGGCCGGCGACCTGGACATCAGCAAGCTCACCAGCCTCGGCAAGGCCTGGGGCGAGTTCAGCGTCGAGAAGTACGCGGCACTCGACCCCGATCTGCTGATCAGCAACATGTTCCCGCCGCCCGCCCTCTGGTACGTCCCGGAGGAGAGCGTCAAGAAGATCGAGAAGCTGGCTCCCACCGTCGGGATCGACGGAGCGCACAAGTCCCTTCTCGAACCGCTGAAGCGGTACACCGAACTCGCCGAATCGCTCGGAGCCGACCTCAAGGCCGCCAAGGTCACCGAGGCGAAGGCCCGCTTCGACCGCGCCGAGGCCGCCCTCCGCGAGGCCGCCGAGCGCAATGGCGGCCTCAAGGTGCTCGCCATGGCCGGCGACCCCGAGAACATGTACGTCGCCGTCCCCGACTCCAACTGCGACCTCAACTACTTCAAGGACCTCGGCATCGAGTTCGTCGAGGGCAAGAAGAGCGACGACTGGGGCTTCTGGGAGTTCCTCAGCTGGGAGAACGCGGACAAGTACCACGCCGATCTGATCATGATCGACAACCGCTCCAACGCCCTGTCCGCCAAGGGCCTCGCCAAGAAGCCCACCTGGAACCGGCTCCCCGCCGTCAAGGCGGGCCAGACCGTCCCCTGGTCCGTGGAGGAGCGCTACAGCTACGCCGGCTTCGCCCCCGTCCTGGAGCAGCTCGCCGCCGCCGTCGCCCGCTCGAAGAAGCTCAAGCCGTGAGCGACGCCCTGTACGCGTTCTTCAGCATCCATGTCCTCTCCACCGAGCAGCTCACCCCGTCGATGATCAGAGTGACCTTCGGCGGCGACGACCTCGCCCGCGCGGCCACCGCCGGCCTGGACCAGCGCGTGAAGCTCTTCCTGCCCCACCCCGGCCAGGACGAACCGGTCATGCCCGACACCGACCGGGACGACTGGTACGCGGCGTGGCGCGCCCTCGACCCCGACACACGCGGCATCATGCGCACCTACACCGTGCGCTCACTCCGCCGCGACCCCTGCGAAATCGTGATCGACTTCGCCACCCACGGCGATCTGGGCCCGGCCTCCCGCTGGGTCCGCACCGCCGTCCCCGGCTCCGTGCTCGGCCTCCTCGCCCCGCTCGGCGAGGAGAACGCCGGATACGACTTCCGGCCGCCCGAGGACACCGACTGGATCCTGCTCACCGGCGACGAGTCCGCGCTCCCCGCCGTCGCGAACATCCTGGAGACACTGCCCCCGGACACCCCGGTCCGGGTCTGGCTGGAACTCAACGACCCGGCCGACCGCCAGACGCTCCCCACCAGGGCCGACGCCGACATCGTCTGGCTCACCGGCCGGGGCGCCACCCCCGAGGCGATCGCCTCGGCCGAGCTGCCGACAGGTCTCCCGTACGCCTGGATCGCGGGCGAGGCCGCCACTGTACGGGCGGTACGCCGCCAACTCGTCGGCGAACGCGGCTTCGACCGGCGCAGGGTGAAGTTCACCGGCTACTGGCGCGCGGGAGCATCCGAGGATGATCTCATGGCTGCCGACACCACCGCCGCCGGCGAAGAAGAAGCCTGACCCGAGCGCCGGTGGTCCCTCCCCGAGGAGAGACCACCGGCACTCGCTTCCCGGGCTACAGGCCCAGCCTGGACAGCGCCTCGCCCGCGTCCAGCCCGCAGACACCGTCCCCCGCGTCCGACCAGGCCGCCGCGCACAGCGCCCGCAGCCCGTCCATCGCGTCCCCCTCGCCCTCCAGCACCAGCGCCCCGGCGCGCGCCACGGCCGTCCACCCGCCGCACCGGAAACCGCCGCCCCCCGGTACGGCCCCGACCTCCGGCTGACCGGTCAGCATCCCGCGCAGATCCGCGTCCACATACGTCGGCCGGTGCTCCGGCGGCGCGGCCAGCAGCAGCGCCCCGTCCGTGACCCCGGTCAGCACCAGCAGCGAGTCCACACCCCCGTTGAACGCGCCCTCGATGTCCGTGTCCAGCCGGTCCCCCACCACCAGCGGCCGACGCGCCCCCGTCCGCAGCACCGTCTCCCGGTGCATCGGCGGCAGCGGCTTCCCCGCCACCCTCGGCTCCGCGCCGGTCGCGATCCGCACCACCTCCACGGCCGCGCCATTGCCCGGCGCGATCCCCCGAGCACTCGGAATCGTCAGATCCGTATTCGAGGCGAACCACGGAACCCCCCGCGCGATGGCGTAACAGGCCTCCGCGAACCGCCCCCACGGCAGCTCGGGACCGCCGTACCCCTGCACCACGGCCGCCGGATCGTCGTCCGCCGACTCCACCGGCACCAGCCCGCGCTCACGCAGCGCGACCCTCAGCCCCTCCCCGCCGATCACCAGCACCCGGGACCCGGCCGGCACCTCCTCGGAGATCAACCGGGCCACCGCCTGCGCCGAGTTGATGACATCCGCCGCCGCCGTCTCCACCCCCAGCTCGGTGATGTGCTCCGCCACCGCCTCCGGCGTACGCAGCGCGTTGTTCGTCACATACGCCAGCCGCATCCCGCCCGCCCGCGCCGCCAACAGCGAGTCAACGGCGTACGCGATCGCCTCACCACCCGCGTACACCACGCCGTCCAGGTCCAACAGCGCGGTGTCGTACGCCTCGCTCAGCGCCTTCGCGCTCGCCCCCGGCCGGGTCCTGCTCAGCTGACTCATCCGTCTCTGCTCCTCGATCGAACGTCCACTCCCCCCGATCATCGCTCATCGCCCGCCCCACATACGATGCACGGATGAACTGCGAAGGTCCCGCGGCCAATGACGGTCTGCGCCTGATCCCCTTCCGTGGACTCCGGTACGTCCCCGAGCGGGTCGGTTCTCTCGCAGCCGTGACCTCCCCGCCGTACGACGTCGTCGTACGGCCCGATGGACTCCACCATCTGGAATCGGCTGATCCGTACAACATCGTCCGGCTGATCCTCCCGCAGGCGCCCACCCCCGGCGCCCGCCACCGCCGGGCCGCCGACACCCTCACCCGCTGGCTGGACGAAGGCGTCCTCGCCCCCGACCCCCAACCCGCCCTCTATGTGTACGAGCAGCGCCGCGGCGACCTCCTCCAGCGCGGGGTCATCGGCGCGCTCGCCCTCTCCGAACCGTCCGAAGGAGTCGTCCTCCCCCACGAGGACGTGATGCCGGACATCGTGGCCGACCGCGCGGAGCTGATGCGCACCACCGGAGCCAATCTCGAACCGCTGCTGCTCACCTACCGCAGCACCGGCGGCTCCACCACCGGCACCACCGGCACCACCGCCGTCGTCGAACGCACCGCGCTGCGGACACCGCTGCTCGCCACGACCACGGAGGACGGCTTCAGCCACCGGCTGTGGGCCGTCACCGACCCCGCCGAACTCGCCGAGATCCAGACCGATCTGGCGGGCCGCCAGGCACTGATCGCCGACGGCCACCACCGCTGGGCCACCTATCTCCGGCTGCGCGCCGAGCACCCGGACGCCACCGGCCCCTGGGGGTACGGACTGGTCCTGCTGATCGACTCGGCCCACCACCCGCTCCGCGTCCGCGCGATCCACCGGCTGCTGCACCGACTCCCGGTCGCCGACGCCCTGGCCGCCCTCGGCGACTCCTTCCGCGTCCGGCGTCTCGACGTACCGCTCGACCGGGCCATGGAGACCCTCGCCGAGACCTCCGCCGGAGGCAACGCCTTCCTCCTCGCCGGCGACGGCACCTTCCACCTGCTGGACCGCCCCGACCCGGCACTCCTCTCCCGCACCGTGCGAACCGACCGCCCCGAGGCCTGGCGCACCCTGGACGCGACCGTCCTCCACGCCACACTCCTCGACCACCTCTGGCGGATCCCGGACGCCCCGGAGCACATCGCCTACATCCACGACACAGAGGCGGCCGTCACCCAGGCGGAACGCCACGGCGGTACGGCGGTGCTGATGCATCCGGTACGGGAGGAAGTCGTACGGGAGCTGGCCCGCGAGGGCGTGACCATGCCCCGCAAGTCCACCTCCTTCGGCCCCAAACCGGCGACCGGTCTGGTGCTCAGAAGTCTGACCCTGGAATGACAGAAGGGCGGCACCGCGAGGTGCCGCCCTTCATGTCTCACCGACTACTTGTCGTCGCGGCGGTCGTCGCCGTCCTCGATGTCGACCTCGGCCTCAGCCTCAGCAACGACCTCGTCCTCGGCCTCGTCGTCGAACTCGGAGCGGTCGTCCTCGTCCGCCTCGATCGCCTCGTCCTCGCTCACGGCGTCGACGAACTCGACCCCGTCCAGCTCGGCGAGGCGGTCGGACGCGTCGGTCACGCCGTCCTTGTCGGACTCCAGCGTCTTGGCGAACCACTCACGCGCGTCGTCCTCACGGCCGGCCGCGAGCAGCGCGTCCGCGTAGGCGTACCGCAGCCGCGGGGTCCAGGGCTGCACCGAGTTGGAAGCCAGCTCCGGGCTCTGAAGCGTCACAATGGCGGCGTCCAGCTGGTCCATGTCCCGGCGCGCACCGGCCGCGACCAGGCGCATCTCCACCTGACCGGCCTTGTCGAGCTTCTGCACCTCGGGCTCCCCGGCCATGGCGAGCGCGCGCTCGGGGCGTCCCAGTCCCCGCTCGCAGTCCGCCATGACGGGCCACAGCTCCACACTGCCGGTCATCCGGCGCGAAGCACGGAACTCCGCCAGCGCCTCGGTGTACCGCTGCGTGGCATACGCGGCAAAACCAGCCGCCTCACGAACCGCGGCCACCCTGGAGGCGAGCCGAAGCGCGACCCTGGAGTAGCCATAGGCCTCCTCCGGGTCCTCGTCGATCAGCTTGGCGACCATGACCAGGTTCCTGGAGACATCCTCGGCCAGCCCCTTCGGCAGGCTCAGAAGCTCCTGGCGCACATCCTGATCGATCTCGTCACCGGTGACGTCATCCGGAATCGGCAGCCGCTTGATCGGCTCACGGTCCGGACGGTCCCGGTCGTCACGCCGGCCATAACCACCACGGTCATCACGGCCACGATCGTCACGCCGGCCATAGCCACCGCCACCACCACCGGAGGGACGGCCACCACGGTCATCACGGGAGCCCCGGTATCCACCGCGGTCACGGTCGTCGTCACGACGGCCGTAGCCACCGCCACCACCGGACGGCCGGTCATCACGACGGAAACCGCCACCGCCACCGGAGGGGCGGTCGTCACGGCGGAAGCCACCGCCGGAAGACGGCCGGTCATCGCGGCGACCATAGCCACCACCAGACGGCCGGTCATCACGACGGAAGTCCCCACCCGAGGGCCGGTCGTCACGACGGAAACCGCCGCCACCACCGGACGGGCGGTCATCGCGACGGAAGCCGCCACCGCCACCGGAGGGCCGGTCGTCGCGGCGGAAACCGCCACCGCCGGAAGACGGCCGGTCGTCACGCCGGCCGTAGCCACCGCCACCACCACTGCTGGGACGACCACCACGGTCATCATCACGACGGAACGACGGACGGTCGTCACGACGGTCATCACGCCCACCACCGGACGGACGATCATCCCGACGGAACCCACCCGAAGGCCGGTCATCGCGACGGAACCCACCGCCACCACCGGACGGGCGGTCGTCACGACGGAACCCACCGCCGGAAGACGGCCGGTCATCACGGCGACCATAGCCACCACCAGACGGCCGGTCATCACGACGGAAGTCCCCACCCGAGGGACGGTCATCACGGCGGAAACCGCCACCGCCACCGGAGGGCCGGTCGTCGCGGCGGAAACCGCCGCCGCCGGAAGACGGCCGGTCGTCACGCCGGCCGTAGCCACCGCCACCACCACTGCTGGGACGACCACCACGGTCATCATCACGACGGAACGACGGACGGTCGTCACGACGGTCATCACGCCCACCACCGGACGGACGATCATCCCGACGGAACCCACCCGAAGGCCGGTCGTCACGACGGAACCCACCGCCCCCACCAGACGGGCGGTCATCGCGACGGAACCCACCGCCACCACCACCGGAGGGACGGTCATCGCGACGGAAACCGCCACCGCCACTGGAGGGACGGTCGTCACGGCGGAAGCCACCGCCGGAAGACGGACGGTCATCGCGGCGACCATAGCCACCACCGGACGGCCGGTCATCACGACGAGGAGCCCCACCGGAGGGGCGGTCATCGCGACGGAAACCGCCACCGCCGGAAGACGGCCGGTCGTCACGCCGGCCGTAGCCACCGCCACCACCACTGCTGGGACGACCACCACGGTCATCACGCGAACCGCGATATCCACCACGGTCGTCGTCACGACGAGGCCCACGGTCGTCACGGCCACCGCGGAATCCGCCCCGGTCGCCGCCGCCGTCCCTACGGCGCGGCTCGCGCTCGGAACGGTCGTCGGGAGAGTTGGTGGGCATCGGTGTGACTCCTGTCTTCGGGTACTACGTCATTCTCGCGCAGCCGGCGACCGGCCGCGCTTCGATCTATCTGCACAACAAAACAAAAAAGGACCCTTGGTCCAGCGCGTGAACGCTGGACCAAGGGTCCCTAAATATTGTTCGGCGGCGTCCTACTCTCCCACAGGGTCCCCCCTGCAGTACCATCGGCGCTGAAAGGCTTAGCTTCCGGGTTCGGAATGTAACCGGGCGTTTCCCTAACGCTATGACCACCGAAACCCTATTGGTTTCGAGCGAACAAGCACACTCTTCAATTAAGTGGTTCTACTGAAACCAGCAACTGTTCGTTGCTTCAGAACTAACACAGTGGACGCGAGCAACTGAGGACAAGCCCTCGGCCTATTAGTACCGGTCACCTCCACACCTCACGGTGCTTCCAGATCCGGCCTATCAACCCAGTCGTCTACTGGGAGCCTTAACCCCTCAA